>VOPT01000024.1 GCA_009594865.1 Nitrospira sp.
TTGATCCGGAAACGGCTGTCGCTCCGCTTGACCACGCCGCACGACACGCTCGCCGCGGCGGTGGCCTTGATCTATGCCGGTAGCCTGTTCCCTGAAATGGACATGGCCGAGCGATGGCTCGCATTTGGTCACTTTTTGTTGGAAGAAGAAACTCCGCGGCACATCAGTCACGACGGCGGGGGACAGGAACAAGGACTCGGGTACCTGCAGTTCTCCACGGATCTCTATGGGATGGTGCTCACGCTGCTCGATCATCAGCAGTCGCCTGTGCCGGAGAAGATCCGCCAGGTGTTCGCCCGTAGCCGCGAGTTTCTCAGTGAGTTTCGCAATTCCGCTGATGGCGGCCTTCCGCCGATCGGCGAAGGCGAATATGAGTGTGCGCTGTCTTCTTACATGCATTTTGCCGGAAACACCAAAATACATGCCCCCGGTCTGACGACCTTTCATCTTTCCGGCTATTCGATTATCCGTGGCCGTAAACATGAAAAAGCGATTTTTGATCACGGCCCGTTGGGCATGGCTCCTCGC
Organism: Nitrospira sp.; assembly: GCA_009594865.1. Classification (GTDB taxonomy): domain Bacteria; phylum Nitrospirota; class Nitrospiria; order Nitrospirales; family Nitrospiraceae; genus Nitrospira_A. The sequence goes on from VOPT01000024.1 coordinate 529, forward strand.
TATACGCACGGGCATGCGGATGCGCTGTCTGTGTTCCTCCAAGTCGGCTCGCGGGATGTGTTGATCGATCCCGGCACCTATACCCTCACCGGCCACGAGGAGTGGCGGAGATATTTTCGTGGGACCCGCGCTCACAATACGGTGACGGTCGATGGCCTGGACCAGGCAGTACAAGACGGGCCGAGGGCGTGGTCTCTGCCCTTCGATACGCATCTCGTGTACAAAGACGAGACACCGGAAGGAAAAATGACCGTCATCGCCAGACATTATGGATACAAGGAACGGTTAGGTGTGACGCATTTGCGGGGAGTCTCGTATGAGCCTCCCGGTTCCTGGATGATCTGGGACTGGCTGACGGGCACCGGCACCCATCATGTTGAACTGAACTGGCACTTAGGCTGCCGGCCGATCCCCGTTGAGGGGGGCTATCGCTTGGAGGGGTTCGATCACCCGCTCCTACTCACCGTTGAGGGAGGGACAAGTACCCTTTGCGAGGGTAGCGTGCAACCGGTCGGTGGATGGGCCTCGACGCGGTATGGTTCGAAACATGCGATCACAACGCTACGAGTCGAATATGCCGGTCCGATCCCTCATGAATTCATGACGCGTTTGCGCTTCGTGTAGAAAGCTTTCCCTGCTCTTTTCCCCCTCACGCCGCTGGTTTCTACAACGTGGTTTTTGTTGGCCTACGTGTTGCGTGGTGTCGGGGATCCGGGCGAAGACGTTGTGAGATTTGTTACGAGGCAGGGGCGTCGAACGGCGAGAGGGTGAGCAGCCTGCGGGCATGCTCAGGTGTCGGACTTGGAGGCTTCTTTATTGCGGCGCCAAGAGGCGCTCCAGATGTCCCACGATTCGCTCCGCCGCTTTCCCGTCCCATTTCGGCGAAATCGCGCCGTTCTTCCATTCACCGGCCATCAAGCGCGCAAGATCGGGCAGAGGTTCTACAGCGCCTGGAATCCTTCCAACTTGCTTGCGGCTTGATCGAAGGTGACTGTTGAATCGCAGCCGGCTAACCGATTGGTGGCTCCCAACAGACAATCCGCAAAGTCCGCTTTTCCATTTTGATACATACGAAAAGCCGTCCACGTTGACTGAGGATCCTCTATCTTGAACTGACTCGTTCGCAAGAGTTTGTCCAGCACGCTCACAACGGTTTCCTTTGAATACCCATACGCGCTCTCCAGAACCCAGACCATTTCACACAGCACGATGCGATTGATGAACCCCGGATCGTCACGTGTGCATTGCTTCGTAATGATGTGGGTTGCAGCGCGCGATTGGCCGGGATCGTCCTGCACCAAATATCTGACGAGGACATTGGTATCGATTCCGATCATCGCCGTGCTCCGCGCTTGCGAATCGCTTGATTCATCGCAGTGACACTGACCGGCTTAGCGGGCCGCTCGAGCATGCCGGCAAGTTCCGAGGCATCGACACTCGCCGGAAGCACAACCACCCGCCCGTCCTCGTCAATGACAAATTCTAGACGATCCCCCGGCTGGAGATTGAGCCGTTCACGGACGTCTTTCGGTATGGTGGTCTGGCCTTTGCTGGTCAACGTCGAGGTGGACATCGTTCCTCCTTACATGACATGGGTAGCATTACTTTACCGTAATGAGTGGAGGGTCGCAAGGTCCTCGCCTGTTCTTAGGCTTCGAATGCACTCATGATGAGGCTAGCAGCTTTTCCAGCTGTTCCACAATTCGCTCGGCCGTCTTCCCGTCCCAGAGCGGAGGGATCGTGCCTTTCTTCCACTGCCCAGCCATCAAGCGTTGCAACGCGGGCGCCAGTTTCGCAGGATCGGTGCCGATCAGTTCGTTGGTGCCGATCGTCACCGTTTCGGGTCGTTCGGTGTTATCCCGCAAGGTCAGGCACGGCACGCCGAGTACGGTCGTTTCCTCAGTGATGCCGCCTGAATCGGTAATCACCCCGCGGGCATGTTTTACCAGGTAGTTGAACTCCAGATAGCCTAACGGATCGACATAGTGCAGCGATGGCAGCACCTGTCCGGCGTCACGCAGGTTTTTGGCGGTTCGCGGATGAACCGGAAACACCACCGGTAAGCCTTGTGTCCCCTCCGCAATGGCCCGTAGCAGCCCCAGTAAGTGCTGCTCGCCGTCCACGTTTGCCGGACGATGCAAGGTCACGACAAAGTAGTGGTTCGGTTTCAAACCCAGCGCATTCCAGCAGACCGGGGCCCGCAACCGTTCCGCGTGTTTGAGCAGCGTATCGATCATCGTATTGCCGACGAAAAAAATACGGTCGTCTTCAACACCCGCTCGGCGTAAATTGTCGTTGGCCGTGTTACTCGTCGTGAAGAACCAGTTCGTGATGGAATCAGTGACGACGCGATTGATCTCCTCCGGCATCGTCCAATCGTTCGAGCGGATGCCACCTTCCACATGGGCCACGGGAATCCCCATCTTACGGGCCACGATCGAACAGGCCATGGTCGAAGTCACATCCCCGACGACCAGGCAAAGCTGACTGGTATCTTTCGCCAGCACTTTCTCGTAGTTCACCATGATGGCGGCCGTTTGTTCCGCTTGCGTGCCGGACCCGACCTCCAGATTGATGTCCGGATCAGGGATGCCCAATTCTTCGAAGAAGCTGCCTGACATGGCCCGGTCGTAGTGCTGTCCTGTATGGATGAGGCGAAAACGAAGGTGGCTCCCCCGCGACCGCGCGGCGTTCAACGCGTCGATGATCGGCGCAATTTTCATGAAATTCGGGCGTGCTCCGGCAATGAGATCGATGCGTGTCATGGCATGGTTTCCTGTATGCGGCGGATCATGGATGGTCGACCAGTTCATTACATAACGAACCTTGGTCCATCCGTCAACAAAAAGGACGCGAAGGCGACTGGCGTGAAAATCGGGAACGTGTGTCACCGCCGGATGGTGGGCATCGACTCATCCGACACGTGTGACACTCTGCGGATGGGCACTCGCGAGTGGGCTACTCTTTTTCCACCAGGCGCCACCCCTGTTTTTGCACACAGCGTTCGGTCGCCTGGATGATCAGGAGCTGAATGCCCTGCTGCAGTTTCGGGTCGCGCATGGTGTCCGCCTGACACTTGTTATAGTCGAGGGTGAACTGATCCTTCGGCCGGTTGGGATGCACCCACTCGGCGCTGCTACAACCAGCCGACAACGCGCAGAGCGTGAGAAGCACAATTGGTCGCGTGAGACGAGTCATGGGGAGCCTCGTGTGTGGGCAATCAGGAATCCGTGGAATCAGCGAGGGGAAGATAAACCGCTAGCAGGAGGCGCGTCAAGCGCCGTAATGATGAGAGAGCAACTCACGGCAGTGGCACCGAAAACATCACTTCCGTACCGCGCTCGTTATAGGTCAGGTCAGGAAAGAATGCCTTGGCAAGAAAGACGCCGCGGCCATTCGCATCACGACTGTCGCAGGGCTGCTCAGCTTTCGTCAGAAAGCGGTTCCAGGCAAAGCCTTTCCCTTCATCCATGATCGCATAGCGAACGCGTCGGCGAGGTTTATCATATGAGGCCTGGACCACGACACGGCGCTTGGCGAAACGCGGGTGACGACGGCGCTCGGCAATCAAGGTATCAAACCGATCAGTGGTCAATGCCTCATGTTTTTCCTGATACAGGATTTCGAGACTGCCATGTTCCACTGCATTGACAATAAGCTCGATTAACGTCGTGCGAAGATGCAGGCGCTGTGTCTCGGGAAGCGTCAAGGCGGTCTGCTGGATCAACCAGGTCACACAAGCTTCGACATGATCGGGGTTGGTGCCTAATACCAGACGGTAGTCCACCTGTTCGATGCCAGGGACGTTTTCCACCGTCGAGGAAATCTGTCGGAGTGCCCGATCGAGGGCCAAGCCTAATTCTTCCGCGAGCACCGGCTTCTGTACATAGTCGCCTGCGCCCGCACGTATGATCTCGAGAATTGTGGCACCATGCTCGGACTCCCCGCTTGCAATGATCACGGTTTTGGCAGACCGTGTGCGGATGTCACGGATTAATCGGAGGCCGCCCTGATTCGCTAGGAACAAATCCGTCATGAGAATATCGGGCGTCGCCATCTCGATCATCGCCACGGCCACCTGAGGATCGGGTGCCGTAATGACCGAAATCCCACGGAGCTTGGCCTGTTCCATCACGAGAGCCCAGGTCTCGGCAGAGGGGTCGACGACCAGCATCGTGGACGATGCGGCGTGACCGGTCATGAAGGAAATCCTTTCTCCATGATCTCCACCAGCGCGGCGGTCAATCGCTGGACTTCTGCTCGAGCCTGCTCGGCCGCTGCCGGGATATCCTGTACGGCAGCTTTTCTGGCAGATTCTTCAAGATGGGCGGCGGCAGCGACCGCCGGGCGGGCACAAAACTCCATGGCCGAGCCTTTTAATTTGTGCGCTTCCTTGACCAGCACGGGAATGTCCTGCGCGGCCAGTGCCGTCTGGAGTGCGTCAAGTGCCTGTGCCGAGCGTTCGACGAAGAGTTCGGCCAGGGTGAGAAAGAGATCCTGATCCCCGTCCAAACGATCCAACGCTGCGGAAAGATCCATGACCGCTTGAGCCTCCATCACACCCTCTCTTTTTGAGACGCGGGGTTTTCCAGCATCTCCAGACCCAACAAGGCGACGTCGTCCGGGAAAATGTCACCGGCCAGCCACTGGCGGGCCGTGGCCATGGTATCGGCGATGCTTTGTCCAAGACTATGACTCCGGTGCGCTTCCAACGTCGCTTGCAGGCGGTCCCGCCCCCAGAGTTCCCCTGTCGGCGACGGGGCTTCATAGATGCCATCGCTGAGTAGATACAGACGGTCCAGCGAGAGCAGCGGCGTATGCATGCTTTCAAACACACTGTGCGGGTCGAATCCCAACGGCAGGCTGGCCATGGACAGCCATCGGGACCCATTGCCGACAGCCTGCAGGAGCGCGCCGCTATGGCCGGCGGTGGCGTAGGAGAGCATTCGTGAGGAGATGTCGAGGCGCCCGACCCATAATGTGAAATATTCTCCGTCCTGCGTCAGCGGAAACAGGCGGTTCGCTTCCGTAATGATCGCCCCCGGATCGAGACTCCCGACCGCTTTCGCGAGATTGTCTTCGCGCAGGAACGTCATCAGGGCGACGGCGCGCAAGGCTGCGGCCACCCCGTGACCCGAGGCGTCGAGAATGTAGAGCCCGAGGGCATCGGCTCCCCAGGAGCTGACTTGAAAGAGGTCTCCACCCAACGCGAGGGAGGGCTGATACGCCCACTGCATGCTGATTCCCGTGGCCGGTATGCCGGGCAGGGGCAATTGCGCCCGGACGAAATCCGCGGCCGACTGCAGCTCGCTCTCCAGTTCGGCTTGTTTGGTGGAGAGCAGTGTGTGCGAACGATCGAGATCGTCACGGGTACGTTCGATTTCACGCACCAGTGCGCTCGATCGAAGGTTGGCGTGCACCCGCGCCAACACTTCCTGCTTGCTGGCCGCTTTGCTCAGGAAATCATCGGCCCCGCGGGAGAGCCCTTCGGCAATCTGTTCGGGCCGGTCGTGTGCCGTCATGAGCACGACCTGGCTGGATTTCAGCTCAGGATCCGCCCGGATCGCTTCGCAGACGCTGGGACCATCCATCCCCGGCATCATCCAATCCAGGATGACCAGATCCGGACGCTGGGCACGAATGGCGGACAAGCCAGCGGTCCCGTCGCCGGCTTCGATGACACGACACCCCAAGCGCTTCAATCGTCCGGCCATCCCGGTCCGCGTGATCTCATCGTCGTCGACGAGCAGAATGACTGGCGTCGGTTTCGCGGAATGGTCAGTGACGGAGGGCGGCTCGATACGTCGTGCAGGTTCAGCCACGTGTGATGCTCCCGATGCGTTTCCTACCCGGCTTTCGGTAAACGGCTTGCAGCCAGCGCCTCCTGCTCCGAATGGTAGACCGGCAGCAGTTGATGCAGGTTGGCCAGGGTCAGGATTTCTTTGACGTAACTCTGGGGATTCAGGAGACCGATCGTGCTCCGGTTCGCACTGAGACTTTGCGTCAGTAATGCCAGGGTCCCCAGTGCCGAGCTGTCGAGAAACCGGACGCCGTGCATGTTCAAAATCAGATGACGGACGCCGTAGGCTTTGCTCCGCTCCACCGATGCTTTGAACGTGGCTCGATTGACATACGTCAGTTCGCCCACCAGGTCGAGAATGACGGATTCCCCGATTCGCCGCTCAGTAATCTGCATGCCTGATTCCTTTCATCTCGGGCAAAGGACGGTCATGCGCTTTTCTTCGCCACGAAAGGCACCGGCGATTCGATCAATGGAATCGTTTTGTGCAGGTTGGCGAGCTCGATGATCTGCCGCACCGTCGCCTGAGGATAGGCCAACGACAAGGTGCGTTTTTCGGCCTGCAGCTGACGATGGGAAATCATCAGGAGTCCCAACGCGGCGCTGTCCAGAAAGGCTACCTGCGACAGGTCGATGACGATGTGCTCCATCGGATCGACGCTGACGGATTTCAACATTTCCTGAAATGGCTTCCGCTGGGTATAGGTAAAGTTGCCTTCCAGCTTTAAGGTCACCTTATGATTGTGAACTTCACTGCTGATTTTCATTGCAGCTCCTCTTGATGCAAAAAGGTGAACGATCAGGCACGGGTGACATGAGTCAAAATGGCTGACGCGATGTCGTCCAGCGGACGAACGATGTCGGCGGCCCCAAGCTTAATGGCTTCTCTCGGCATGCCGAACACCACGCAGGAGGCTTCGTCTTGGGCGATGGTGTAGGCACCGGCTTCTTTCATACGTAGCAGGCCCCTGGCTCCGTCTCCGCCCATGCCGGTGAGGATCACGCCGACGGCGTTGCCGCCCGCATACTGAGCGACGGAGTCGAACATCACATCGACCGAAGGGCGATGGCGATTGACCGGTTCATTCTGATTGATGCGCACGGAGTATCGTGCACCGTTGCGAACCAGCGTCATGTGGTAGTTGCCCGGTGCCACGAGCGCATGCCCCGGCAGGACGCTATCGCCATCCTCCGCTTCCTTGACGGAGATACGGCAGAGCTGGTTCATACGGTCCGCCCAGGTCTTCGTGAATTTTTCAGGCATGTGCTGCGTGATGAGGACAGGAGGCGTATTGGGAGGGAGCACCTGGAGCACGTCCTTGACGGCCTCAGTCCCACCCGTGGAGGACCCGATCGCAATAATCATATCCGTGGTCTTGATCATGGCCGAATTGAGAGCTGCCGGACGAGCGGTGCCGGAGGCCGCCGCTGTGGCGGGACGCACCGAGGCCGTGGCGGCGGCTTTGATTTTGGCGATGAGATCCTGCGCGATATGGTTCATGCCTTCGCGTAAATCAAGTTTCGGTTTGGTGATGAAATCGATTGCCCCCAGTTCCAGCGCACGGAGCGTGGTTTGGCACCCGCTTTCGGTGAGCGAACTGACCATAATCACCGGAGTCGGGCGTCCCCGCATCAACTTTTCGAGAAATGTAAGCCCGTCCATTTTCGGCATTTCCACGTCGAGGGTCAGCACATCGGGATTCAAGGCTTTGATTTTTTCCCGGGCGACATAGGGATCCGGGGCGCTGCCGATCACTTCGATGGCAGGGTCTTTGGAAAGCAGCTCAGCCAGCACCTGTCTCATCAGCGCGGAATCATCGATCGTTAGGACTCGAATCTTAGCCATTGTCACGTCTCCCTGGGCCTTTGGTGTGCGCCTGTTCTGTGCCGCACCCGTCGTCACATGTCAAAACAGCGTGATATTGTCTTGCTGCGCCGTTGGTTCCACTTCGATGCGATGCTGGTACTCCGTTTCCCGCTCGTAAATCGTACGGTTTTTCACGCGCTCGATCTTTTTCATCAAGACGCGGCCCGAATCGGTGAAGTAGTACACCTTTCTCGGAAAGACGTCGCCGAGGTCACTCTTGGCAAGGGCGTACCCTTCGGTCTTCAAATACTGGAGCACCCATTCGGTGTTGCGAGCCCCGACGTCGATGTTACCCTCATAGATCTTGCCTGCCCCGAATAATTTCACTTCCAACCGGTGCCGGAGTCCGCCGCGTTTTAAGATTTCGTTGATTAACTGTTCCATGGCGAAGGACCCATAGCGCGTAGACTCCCCGCCCCAGGAATCGCCGGACTGATGGTCCTTCGGAGCGGGAAGCATGAAATGGTTCATCCCGCCGACGCCTACGATCGGATCCCGGATACAGGCGGAGATACAGGATCCGAGAACCGTGTACACCACCATCGGTTCGCGGCTGACAAAAAACTCTCCCGGCAGAATGCAGGCCACCTCATGCGGGAAACGACCGTCGCGCATGCGCCGGATATGCGAGAACGCCTCGGTGTCGATGACGGCCATGTCGCTCAGGATTCCTTCCAGTAGATCGTCGGGGCGATGGTTTTGAACGGATGCGACACCCACTGCAGACTTTCCGAGTGGCCGATGAAGAGATGCCCACCCGGTTTGAGATGGTGATAGAACTTATTGACCAGCCGCTCCTGAGTCGGGCGGTCGAAGTAAATCATGACATTCCGGCAGAAGATGAGGTCCAGCGGAGCTTTGATCGGAAAGTGATCGTCCATCAGGTTCAAACGACGGAACTTGATCATGGCGGAAAGGTGCGGCTTCACCTTCACGAGTCCGGCACTATCTCCCCGTCCCTGAAGGAAATGATGTTTGACGATGCCGGAAGGCACCTCGCGCACCCGTTCCTCCGCATAGAGCCCCTTAGCGGCGTGAGCCAGGACCCGGGTCGAGATGTCGGACGCGAGAATTTGAAAGTTCCACTGCGTCGGCTGTTGGACACTTTCATACAGGGTCATCGCGATGGTGTACGGTTCCTCGCCGGTCGAGCAGGCCGAGGACCAGATGCGGATACGCTTCTCCTTCTCGAGTGTGGGGAGAATGCGTTCGCGCAAAAAGTCGAAATGTTTCGGTTCGCGAAAGAAATCGGTCTTGTTGGTCGAGAGCAGATCGAGCATGCGCGTAAATTCTTCGCCGCTGTCGTCCTGCGTCACGTACTCATAGTACGAGGAGAAGTCGTCCAACTGGAGGTCGCGCAGCCGCTTCGTCAGGCGCGACACCACCAGCGACTGCTTGCTCTCTCCAAGGGAAATGCCGCACTCGTCATAGAGCAGGGTGCGGATTTGATCGTATTCTTTTTTCGAAATGGGATAGTCCATCGTGTCAGCTCCGATACCAGACAAACAGCATGAGATACACGAGATAGGCCGTCACCATCGTGCCGCTAAACGTCCAGATGAGGGCGTGGCCCATCCGACGATGCGTGGTCATGCCGGCAACCATGGCGCCGACACTACCGAACCTCAGCCGATGGAGTCCCATGTAGAGGTTGTAGGCCGCCAGGCCGATGGTGGTGACGGCCAGCAGCATGTGTGTGACGAAAATCGGGACATAGATCGACCAATAGGCACTCTCCGGCCCCTGAAACGACTCCCGCCCGAACAAGACTTGTTTGAGGACGTACGCGACCAGCCAGATACCGACGATCGTGCAGCCGACAATCATGCGATACGAATGATGCGTGACATCGTGAGACTTGGCGGCTTTGACACCGGCTAATACGACAAGATAGGCCACGGTCAGCGTGGACAGGACGAGGTACCACAGCAAGGTTTTGACGTCCATGATTCGCCCCCGAGCTAAAGGTGGAATCGCCCGGAATCTGCGTATTGTTCCGGTGTGAGTACACCCGCACGTGTTCTTATCGGTTGTTAAATCCGGTTTCTTGAGGAGAATCGACTTGATGGAAATGAAGGGCGGGATCTCGGTCGGGCAACGCGCGCGACCGCAGGAGTAGGCAGAGCCTGCCTACTCCTGCGGTCCAGTGTCTAGAACTCTTCGAAGTCATCATCCTTTTTGAGTCGATCGTGACCGTTCGAGGAAGCCACGCCTGCTGGTTGCTTGGCCTCTCCCGTTTTTCCCGGCACGCCGGGCTTCTTGAGGCCCAGCTTGGGAGCTGCGGCAACGGGTTTGCCTGCCGATTTAACCCCTGCCGGTACTCGCGCCGGCGACGGTGCTCCGGCAGAACCGACAATGAACATTTCCATCTGGCTCATCAGTTCTTTCGCCTGATCCTTCATCGACTGGCTGGCCGATGTCGTCTCTTCCACCAAGGCCGCATTCTGCTGGGTCGTTTCGTCCATCTGCATGATGGCCTTATTGACCTGATCGATGCCCTGGGCCTGTTCCTGAGACGCCGCCGTGATTTCGGCGATGATGTCGGTCACGCGTTTGACCGAGCTGACGATTTCTTCCAGCGTCTTGCCGGATTGGTTGACCAACTCGCTGCCGTCGCTGACGCGCTGGATCGACTCGTTGATCAAGCCCTTGATCTCTTTCGCGGCGGTCGCGGATCGTTGCGCCAGATTGCGCACTTCCGCGGCGACGACGGCAAATCCGCGTCCATGTTCCCCTGCTCTGGCCGCTTCCACGGCGGCATTCAACGCCAGGAGGTTGGTCTGGAAAGCAATCTCATCGATCACCGTGATAATGTCGGCGATCTTTTTGCTGCTCTTGTTAATCTCGCCCATGGCTTCCACCGCGCGGACGGTCACGGATCCGCCCTTGTCCGCGATATCGCGCGCGGCAATGGCCAGCTGATTGGCCTGCTTGGCATTGTCGGCGTTCTGCTTCACGGTCGAGGTCATCTCTTCCATGGATGCCGAGGTTTCTTCCAGGGCACTTGCCTGTTCCGAGGTTCGTTGCGAGAGGTCTTCATTGCCTCTCGTAATTTGCTCGGCGCCGGACGACACCGCCTGGACTGCCTCGCGCACCGTCGTGATCGTCTGAGTCAGGTTTTGCACCACCGCATTGATGCTGGTTTTGACCTTATCCAGATCACCCCGATACGTCTCGGTCATTTCGTGGGTCAAATCGTTGACCGCAAGCCGACCCAAGACCGACTGCGCTTCAGCCACCAGCTTTTCCATATCTGCCTGCGACTGCTTCTGCGCGGTGATGTCGGTCGCGAATTTAACAACTTTGAATGGCCGGCCCATTTCATCCTTGACCGGATTGTAGGAGGCCTGAATCCACACCTCCTTGCCGCCCTTGCCGATACGCCGATAGACGCCCGCATCGAATTCGCCGCGGTTCAACTTCTGCCAGAAGGCGGCGTACTCAGCCGAGCTGACATAGGCCGGGTCGCAGAAGATGCGGTGATGCTGCCCCTTAACCTCCTCAAGCGTGTACCCGAGAGTCTTCAGAAAATTGTCATTAGCCTTGAGGATCGTGCCATCCAAATTAAACTCGATGGTGGCATAGACCCGATCGATCGCATCCATCATCCCCTGCATATTCTGGCGCTGGAGTTCCTGCTCGGTGATGTCGTATCGCACGCCCAGATACTTGCGGGGCTTCCCGGTTTTCTTATCGACGAACGGCGCGATACAGGCATCCACATAGTAGGGCGTCCCATCCTTGGCGCGGTTTTTCACCACGCCGCGGAAGATCTGCCCGCGACCGATCGTCGCCCACATCTGCTTGAACACGTCTTTGGGCATGTCCGGGTGGCGTGTGGTGTTGTGCCCATGGCCGATCAATTCGTTCTTCGGGTACTTGGACACTTGGAGGAATTTTTCATTGACCGTGACGATGTCGCCTTTGAGATCGGCTTCCGACACGATGCTGGTCAAGTTCATAATGTCATGGCGAACTTTGAGTTCATCCCGGGTGTTCTCCAGCTCTGCTTGCTGAGCCGTCTGGTCCGATGCCAGCGCGATCACCTTGGTCGGCTTCCCGTCGTGACCAAGCATCGGCATGTAGGCCGCCTGCAGCCAGATTTCCTTTCCCCCTTTGGCAAGCCGTTTATAGAGACCGGATTCAGACTCCCCGCGGGCCAGTTTGGCCCAAAAGTTCTGGTATTCCGGACCGGTCGCATAAGCCGATTCGCAGAAGATCCGGTGGTGTTGACCTTTCACCTCATCGAGGGTGTAGCCGACCACCTTGAGAAAGTTCTCGTTGGCTGTCACCACCGTCCCGTCGAGCGTGCACTCGAGCATGGCCAATGCCTTATTGACTGCTTCGACCCGAGCCGCGCAGTCCTTCGAATCGACTTTCACAGGGGTGACTTTGCCTGTCTGCTTGCTCTTTGCCATGACTATGCCTCCATTGTAAATCGGGCGCCCGACGCAGAGCCGCGTCGAGGACAGCCTTCAGCTTCGTGATGGTGAAATGAATGAGGTGTCAAGAGGTTCGCGAGGGGCCACCAGTCGTCGCTTGCCGGATGTCCCGGCACGATTCTGTCGCACTGGAGTATTCGCCGCGCGAGCATATCCTTCCTTATGTCGCGCTCGGCGCGCCGCTTTCCTGCGGCACGTCACCGTCGGTCAGGAGACGATCCATGTTCAATAAGGCGATGAGCTTGTCGCCGGACTTTCCGATCCCGTTCATGAAACTGACATCCATCTGGGCTCCGAACTGCGGTGGCGGTTGGATATCCTTCTGATCGATGTTCAAGACATCAGAGACGGAATCGACCACGAGCCCCATGACTTTGTCCCGCACGACCACGACGATGATCACGGTGAAGGCGGTGTAGTTAATGGTCGGCATCCCGAATTTCGTGCGAAGTTCGATAATCGGGACAATCGTGCCGCGAAGATTGAGCACTCCCTTGATATGCGCCGGTGTGTTCGGAATCTTGGTGACGGCGGTATAGCCTTTAATCTCCTGGACCCGGAGGATGTCTACCCCGTAGAGTTCGTCGCCGAGGTTGAAGGTCAGGAATTGATTGTCATTCGTGGTCATCCCGATTTGCGGATTGAGGTCTTTCGAGGTGGTCTCAAGCGTACCTGTCGGCATGGGGTCCTCCTTTGCGATGCATCATTGGTACTTCGATTCGCGTCCGGACGAGCCGCCTCATGCGCTTCGTCTGTGTCTTCTTTGCGAAGCTGAACACACCATTGTCGGACACTCTCGGATACACTGTAGTCCGACCGCCGTATCGCTATCCTCGAACTCCCTGCCATGCCTTGTCTGGGTGGAGATCCTTATTCGGGTGGAGGCGTCTGGCACGATCAAGCAGCGTGTGGCGTGACTCTGGACGGTCCTGGTCGGGCACGCAACAATCACCGATGGGGCACACCGACGCGCACTGCGGTTCTTCGAAGTGACCGACGCACTCGGTGCAGCGCTCGTAGGTGATCACGTAAATGCTGTTGTCGATTCCTTGGCCAGCACCGATGTGATAGCCCCGGTCCTCTGCCTCACTGCGTTTGTCGAAAATGGCCTGATTGGGACAAGCCGGCAGGCAGGCATCGCACGCGATACAGTTATTGTTAATCATAAGGGCCATGATGTGGATTCCTTCCGGCAAGAACTCAATGCGGGCGCGAAACCATCGCCTTCGCCAGACGCCTTTCTAACGGGCTGTGCCGTGCCAAGGTATCCCGTTCCCAGTGTCAGGCCGATCACATGGCCCTTCATTACACCGCTACCAAGAGATGTCCCAGCTTCTCTTTCTTCGTGCGCAGATAGCGGACATTTGCCGCCCGTGGTGGAATTTCGATGGGTACCCGTTCCACAACCTCCAACCCGTACCCTTCGATGCCGACGATCTTTCGGGGATTATTGGTCAAGAGCCTGATTCGGCGAAGCCCTAACTGAACCAGCATCTGCGCGCCCACGCCATAGTTTCGAAGATCAGCCTTGAACCCCAGCTTGAGATTCGCCTCAACCGTGTCGCTGCCCTTGTCTTGCAGCCCGTACGCTCTGATCTTATTGAGAAGGCCGATGCCGCGCCCTTCCTGGTTGAGGTACAACAACACGCCGCGCCCTTCCATCTGAATGATCTCCAGGGCCTCATGAAGCTGGTCGCGGCAATCGCACCGCATTGAGCCCAAGACATCGGCGGTCAGACAACCCGAATGCACGCGGACCAGCGTCGAGGCGTCTGCCTCGAGGTTCCCTTTCACCAGCGCCAGATGCGTCAGCCCGTCGATCTCGTTTTCGAAAGCGATGGCCTCGAACTTGCCGAATTTGGTCGGCAGTCGTGTACTGGCCATCCGGCGCACGAAAGTCTCGTGTTTCAGCCGATGCTCAATGAGCGCCTTAATGGTGATCATTTTGAGTTTGTGGGCTTTGGCGAATTTGACCAGATCGGGCACCCGTGCCATCGTCCCGTTGTCGTTCATAATTTCACAGATCACGCCGGCTGGCTCCAAACCAGCGAGCCGGGCCAGATCTACAGAGCCTTCGGTTTGACCGGCACGCTTCAACACGCCCCCTTGTTGCGCCTTGAGCGGGAAAATGTGTCCGGGTCTGGCCAAATCGGCCGGCTTGGCCTTTGGATCGATGGCGACTTGAATGGTTGCGGCCCGATCGGCCGCGGAGATGCCTGTCGTGATGCCATGTTTGGCATCGATGGAGACGGTGAAGGCCGTGCCGAATGTGGCGGTGTTGTCAACCGCTTGCTGCGGAAGATTCAACTCCTCCACCCGCTCTGGCGTCAGCGCAAGGCAGATCAATCCGCGGGCATGCTGCGCCATGAAATTCACGGCTTGCGGCGTCACATGCCGGGCGGCGATGACGAGGTCTCCTTCGTTTTCACGGTCCTCGTCATCGACCAGGATGATGAACTTTCCTCGCTTGATGTCACGAATCGCCGAGTCGACACTATCAAAAGGAGTCCTCACCGTATTGACCTTTCTCATGCGCGAGTTCGGGTGTCCTTCAAATGGCTTCGTGTCCAAGGTTCGAGCGATCTGCCGCACCGGCGGCCTGGGCGGATGCGCCGGTTTCACTCCGGCACCGGTGTCAGGCCGCGATCGACACGTCGCGCCTGGCGATTTCCAGTAATCCTCGCACGTCCAAGATAAACCCGACCGTGCCATCGCCGAGAATCGTTGCGCCTGCCACGCCCTCGACCTTTCTGAAATTTTGCTCCATGCTTTTGATCACGACTTGTTGCTGGCCGAGGATCTCATCAACCATGACGGCGACGCGTTCCCCTTCCGTTTCAAGAATGAGCAAAATGGCTTTGGTCGGATCTGAGAGCTCCGGCTCCAATCGGAACACTTCGTAGAGCCGCATGAGGGGAAGGTACGTCCCGCGTACGTTCACCAGTTCTGCTTTGCCCACAAGCGTCTTGATCATCTCCCGGCGAGGCTGAATCGATTCCAGGATCGACAGGAGCGGAACGATATAGGTGTCCTTCCCGACCCGGACAGTCATGCCTTCAATGATGGCCAGGGTGAGTGGAAGTTTGAGCGTAAACGTGGTGCCTTTGCCCGCGTTGGTCTTGATGCTGACGGTGCCGCCGAGACCTTCGATATTACGCTTTACGACATCCATGCCGACGCCGCGTCCGGAGACGTCCGTGACTTTTTCGGCGGTGGAAAATCCCGGTTTGAAGATGAGCATCCAGATCTGCTCGTCGGACAGTTTGTCCGTTTCTGCGATGAGGCCTTGCTTGATGCCTTTCGCAAGAATCTTGTCTCGATTCAGTCCGCGCCCATCGTCTTCGACTGTGATGCAGATGTTGCCGCCTTCATGAAAGGCATTGAGCCGAATGGTGCCTTGTTCCGATTTACCTGCGGCGAGGCGCTCATCGGGCGGTTCCAGTCCATGATCAGCCGAGTTGCGCACCAGGTGCGTCAAGGGGTCGCCGATGGATTCGATCACCGTCTTGTCGAGTTCGGTCTCCTCCCCGGACAGGATCAATTGGATCTTTTTCCCGGCTTTCCCGGATAAATCGCGCACCAATCGAGGAAACCGGCTGAACGCATTCCCGATCGGGACCATGCGAATACCCATCACGCGCTCCTGGATCTCGCGCGTGTTGCGCTCGAGTTGGGCGACGCGTTCCAGCAACACCGGCAGCTGACTCATCTCAAAGCGTGAGCCGAGATCGCTCAGCATGGACTGCGTAATCACCAGTTCGCCGACCAGGTTGATGAGGCGATCGATTTTGACCGTGTCGACGCGAATCGAAGGGGTCTCCGCCTTTTTCGCCGGTGCGCTGCTTTCAGTTTGTTTTCTCAGCGCCTCAGAAATTTGTTCGGGGGTGGCGATCTTTTGCTCGACTAAAATTTCTCCGACGCGCTTTTGTTGGGACAACGCTTGGTTAAGTTGGGATTGCGACACGACGCCGGTTTCAACCAGGATCTCGCCCAATGGTTTGGTTCCCGCTGATGAGCTATGGGGCTCGTCCGCAGAAGGCGGCATATCAACGATCGTCAGGGTGCTGTCTTCGCGAACGAAGTCGAACACCGTCTCGATGACCTTCACGTCTTTGACCGTGTCCATCTCGATGGTCCAGCCCAGATAACACTGTTCCGCATCCAAATCAGCCAAGGCGGGCAATCTACTGGTATCCAGAATGACGCTGGTCACAGAGCCAAGATCGCCCAATTCTTTGATGAATTGAACCGGATCCAGGCCACGCTGAAACAAGTACCGAGGGGGAACCCAGGTGATCGTGAAGTGATGACTTCCAGGAACCACGGAGGGACGAGGTGTGTCTGCACCAGCACCGGGTTTTGCCGCAATTCCCCCCTCCTGACAGGCTTCGAGTTGAGCGCCCAGTCTGGCGACCTGGTCTTCGTCGGGAGACTCGCCGGTTTTTGCGCAGTCGATCAACGTTTTCAAGCAATCGAGGCACTGGAGCAGCAGGTCCGTGATGTCTACGGTCACGACCATCTGGCTGCTGCGCAGCTGGTCGAGCACCGATTCCATTTTATGGGTGAACTGCGAGACGGCGGTGAAGCCGAACATGCCGCTGTTCCCCTTAATGGAATGGGCTCCGCGAAAGATACGATTTAACAGATCGATGTCCCCGGGACGTTGTTCGAGCTGGAGTAAGCCTTCTTCGATGGTCGTCAGGTGTTCCTGCGATTCTTCGAAGAAGGCATTTTTGAATTGCGAAAGGTCAGTGCTCATGGTCGCTCCGCGTCATTCGTTGCACGTCAGAGGGGGCATTCGTGTCTCGATCCGGAGACGCGGGACACGAATGACTCGTGAGAATCGAGATCGGTCAGCCGGGCAGCACTTTCTTGATCACGGCCATCATCTGTTCAGGGTTAAAGGGCTTCACGATCCAGCCGGTTGCGCCGGCGGCCTGTCCTGCTTTTTTCTTGTCGTCGGAGGCTTCCGTCGTCAGCATCAAAATCGGCGTAAACTTGAGCGCCGGCATTTTCCGGATTTCCTTGATCAACGTGATGCCGTCCATTTCCGGCATGTTCAGATCGGTGACGACCAGGTCCGGCTTGGCCCCCCCGGTGACCTTACCGACCGCCTCTTTTCCGTTGCCGGCTTCCACCACCTGATATCCTGCGCTGGTTAGGGTAAACGCCACCATCTGACGCATGGTGAGAGAATCGTCGACAACCAACACTGTTTTCGCCATGGCGCGCTCCTTGGTCCTTTCGAGAACCGGTGTTACTTAAAACAACGTGACATTCGCATCCGCAGACGGGGCAGAAGCCTGAGCTCCTCTCGACACATGACCATTCGTCGACTGATTGAATATGGCCCGCTCTTCTTCCATGGTGTAGCTGCGGTCCAGGTTCGTCAGAATGTTCATTTTGGCGGCGATCTGGTCGGCCGGCTGTCTTTGGAGCAGGGCGTCCATCGCTTCGCGCACGTCGGTCAAGGGCTCGATCACATGTTCCAGTTTCTGTCGGGTGATGTCCTGAAACTGGAGCGACATAATGATCTGGCCGACATCCTTGGCGAGCTCATCGGAGTGAGACTTCGAATTCATGACGGCCGAATGCAAGGTTTTGTTGCGATCGGCTAATCCCCTGGTCATCTGGTCGAGCCGATGCTTGATGGAGAGGGTCTTACTCAAATCGACAGAGGCCAGGCTTTCAACGGTCTGCATGGCGTGACTCGTGCTTCGCTGCACATCCTTGACCATCGTATTGATGCTGCTGGCAGCTTGACCGGAACGGTTGGCTAATTTAGTCACTTCGTCGGCCACGACGGCAAAGCCGCGGCCATGTTCCCCGGCCCTGGCTGCCTCAATAGCGGCATTGAGGGCGAGCAATCGGGTTTGGTCCGCAATAAATTCAATTTCGCCGATCATGCCGGTGATGGCCTTGGTACTCCGTTCCACCTCGTCCATGATCGTCGCGATATTCAGCGCCATTTCCGACGACTTCATCACATCACCGACGAACCCTTCGAGCATGGTGTCCGTGGTTTTCAGCACGGCATCCAGGTTCATTTCACCGTCCCCGAAGAGACTCATCGATTCATTGGCCTGTAGCGTCGCGCGCGACGCGATCGTACTGAACCGCCGGCCGAGGTCGGTCGCGGCCTGCTCGGTCTGATGGATGACACTCTTCATCTGAGCGTTGAGCACGGCGACTAACGGAATGATGGAATGCCCCAGTTGCTCCCAGGTCGCAGTCCGATCCGCATGCGTCTTCACCGTGGAATCGTGAGCAGTCTCGAGCCCGCGCTTGACTGAGGCGGTCCGGCGTTGACACCAGATCCAGGAGGCAGAGGCGCCGAACACGAAGGCGCCCAATACGAGTAACCAGTGTGACGTCATGTGGCGGCTCTTTCCCTACGTTCTCGCGAAGCGAAACACGTCTATGCCCCCAGCTCAGTCATTCGCGTTCGTATGGGATCAGTGACTCCCGTCAACGTACAATGCTCCGACCGACAAAGGACGATGAGTAATTGGATGGCGGCGGCATCCAATTTGTCGATTTCAGACAGATCCAGCTCGACCTGCGGATGAGCAGACGCGGCTTGCTTCATTTCTTCGCACAGTGCCCCCACCTCAAAAATCGTCAGATCGCCAACCGGCTTGAGCGTCATACACCTGTTCCTTTCGAGAGGCGGTCGTTACCTCACGTAATGCTGTATCGGTGTGTCCTCTCAAAATCTTTACACGTAAGGGCTTGTATTTAGAACCAGAGTTGACTGGGCCTTTGGCGCATGACTACAGAGCCGGAGGACCCTGATTGGGCAGCAGCGAATCGAGCGACTCCTCAGTCACGCGTTTCTCGAGAACAAGGATTTCGACCCGTCGATTTTTCGTCCGGCCTTCCGGAGTGTCGTTGGTGGCGATGGGTTTGGAGTCGGCAAAACCGGTGGCGGAAAGATGCGTGATGGGAATTTCATTGAGTTCAGAGAAGATCCGGACCACCATGACCGCCCGCACCGCCGACAGTTCCCAATTGGAAGGAAACTGAGCCGTCCGGATCGGCACGTTGTCCGTATGGCCCAGCACCCGGACATGGCGATCCATCTCAATCAGGATCTGGGCCAGCGCCTTCAGGAACGGAAGCGCTTCGGGGCGCACGCGCGCCTCCCCGCTGCCGAAGAGAATGGATTCCGGCAGGGAAATCATGATCGTCCCGTTTCCGGTTTCGATGATTCTGATGTCGGGCATTTCCAGGGCAAGCGAGGGATGAATTTTTTTGATGACTTCCTTCATGCGCCGGATGACAGGGTCGTTGGGGCTCGCCATGTCGGTATTGATCATCTTCGGCTTGGAGTCACCGACGGCGAAGGGCAGCCGGCTGGAGGGCGTGCTGTTCACCGGGTTCAACGCCGCTTTGATGGAATCACTGACCGTTCGATATTTGCCCTCGTTCACGGACGACACTGAATACATCACCACGAAGAACGCGAAGAGCAGCGTGATGAAGTCCGCGTAGGACACCAGCCAGCGTTCGTGATTTTCATGTTCCTCGTGTTTTTTCTTCGCCATGGGGTGAACCCTTGCGCGTTACGCCGCATTCATGCAGGCGCTCGGGTTAAACGCCTCCAAGGCGGCTGCTGCCGAATGACGTATCACTTTTTGTCTTCCTTGGTGCGTTCGTGCGGAGGCAGGAAACTTTCGAGCTTCTCTTGGAGCAGTCGCGGGTTTTCGCCTTGAGCCAGACCGACAAGTCCCATGATGACCATCGTGCGGAGGCCGGCTTCCTCTTTCAATTTGAACTTCATTTTGTTGGCGATGGGAAGAAAAAACAGGTTGGCGAGTCCGACGCCATAGACGGTGGCCACGAACGCCACCGCGATACCACCGCCCAGTTTCGACGGATCGGCGAGATTTTCCATGACGTGAATCAATCCAAGCACGGCGCCGAGAATACCGACGGTCGGCGCATATCCACCTGCGGCTTCCCAGACCTTCGCCGCGTGCACGCCTTCTTCTTCGTGGTGCTCGACTTCGATTTCCAGAATTTCCTGGAGCAACTTGGGATCCGTGCCGTCGACGATTAGCTGAATCCCCTTCTTGAAAAATGGGTCGTGAAGATCTTTCAGTTTGCCTTCCAGTGCGAGCAAGCCCTGTTTGCGCGCGACGTTGGCGAGATCGAGAATTTGCGTAATCGTGCCCTTCACATCGTGCGGAGGGTTGGTAATGACAAGGGTGGCGCCGGTCGCCGCCTTGATGACGACGGACAGAGGATTCTGCACACAACAGGCCCCGAAGGTTCCGCCGGCGACGATGATGAAGGCCGTCAATTGGAGGATGGATCCAAGATGGCCCCCTTCGAGCGCTTGGCCGCCGATGATGGAGCCGAGGGCTACGACAATACCTATGATTGTGGCGATATCCACCGTTCAGTCACCTCACCGCCGCGTCGCCCTGTGGCTTTCGCCATCTACCCAGAATGGTGGGCTTGCGCCCACGGGAATCGCTTTGATAGCGTGCAATCGACTCACACACGTTGTCCTTGGAGGTGTTCTTGTGGGCCCTGCCGATAGCTTGATCCTCGATGCCAAACAAGCCATCCTCGATGAACAGCACCGCAAGTTTCAGGTCTTGCAGAAGGAGGGCCGCTGGACCGAAGCCATGCAACAGTTTCATGTCACCCTGAACTGCGCGTCGGATGTTCTGGCAGAGTCGATTCAGTTGTTGGAACGGGTCCTCGACGCACGGAACCGCCGAGGACCCTCCCTGTCCGATTCGCCCGATTCTTCCCAGTCTTGATACCTGCGTAATCCCCTCGCAGAAGGCAGACGTTCTCCGTCCTGCCCCTCTTGCTTAGGCTGCTTCCCGGGCCAACAGGAGCCGGCTGAGATCCACCAGGATCAGCAGCCGGTCATCGATCCGACCTACTCCCTGCGTGAACTCCGCCCCGGCCATGGTGCCGACCGAGGGTGGTGGTTCAATCGCGCTTTTCGGTACACGCAACACTTCTTCCACTGAATCCACGATCAGCCCGACCAAGCGTGCCTGTACCGACACGACCACGATGCGGGTCTGGGTGGTCTGTTGTGCCCCGGTGAGGCCAAACAGCTTGCGGAGATCCAGAACAGGAATGATGCGACCCCTCAGATTAATGACCCCTTCCACGTAGGGCGGGGTTTTGGGCACTCGCGTCACTTCCACGATCCGGTTGATCTCCTGCACGCTCAAGACATCCACCGCGAATTCTTCGCTGCCGATCAGGCAGATCACGAACTGCAGCAGATCGTCAGCGGACTTCTCGACCAGACGGTCCGCAGGGTTGTCTGCGACCCCCTGGATGTGAGATTGCACGTGTTGTTCAGTCGCACTCATGCTGGGCTCCTTCTCGTGGTTGGCTGCTTACAGCTTGAATCCACCCACGATCCCCTGCAATTCGACCGCCAACTGGCTGAGGTCCTGACTGGCCTTCGCCGACTCATGGGCGCCGGACGAGGACTCTTTCGTGACCTTCGCCACGTTTTCGATGTCGCTGGCAATCTGTTGCGTCGCAACCGATTGCTCTTCGGACGCCACGGCAATTTGCCGGATCATATCGGCGCTCTCCGAGACCATTCTCACGATCTGGGAAAGGGCTTCGCCGGTCTTGTTGACCAGGTCCACACCCGCCGTGACCTTCTGCGTGCCCTGCTGCATGGAATCGACGGCTCCGCGCGTATCCTGCTGGATCTGGCGGATCATATCGCCGATTTCCTTCGTGGCTTTGGTCGTCCGTTCCGCCAGCTTTCTCACTTCATCGGCCACGACGGCGAATCCACGACCCTGTTCGCCGGCGCGTGCCGCTTCGATCGCAGCGTTCAAGGCCAGCAAGTTGGTCTGGTCGGCGATATCTTCGATTGTCCGGACGATTTCGCCGATTTGATCGGACGACTTCCCGAGATCGGAGATGATGGTCGCCGAGTTCGACACCGCCTCGGACAACTGCTGCATCCCAGAAATAGTGCTCGACACCACCGTTCCACCCTCTTGGGCGGTCTTGACCGTATCCTGCGCCAGGCTCGCGGCCTTCCCGGAGTTTTGAGCGACCTGTCCGACTGTGGCGTTCATTTCTTCCACCGCGGCGGCGGTCTGTGACGCACGGGATGTCAACGTGTCGGTGCCCTTCGAGATCTCCTCGGCGGTCGCCGACAGCTCGACAGAGGCGGATGCAACTTTATCCGTCACGTGGGCCACTTTCTTGATCATGTGCTGCAACTTCTCGATGAATTCGTTGAAGTACTGGCCCATCTGCGCGATTTCGTCGTGCCCTTCGGCCGGCACGCGCTTGGTAAGATCGCCTTCGCCCTTGGCGATGTCGCGGGAGATCTCGCTCATCTTGGCCATCGGCTGCAGCACGATGTTGCGGAGCAGCAGATACATCACGCCCAGGATGATGACGACGATGGCGGCCATCAGGCTCCCGGTTTGCCACATGGAGCGATTCGACAGTGCGATGGCCTCGCTCATCGGCATGGACAGGCTCAACATTCCAAGCACGTCACCGACCTGGTTGTTGGTATGGCAGCTCAGACAGGCAGTTGAGCTGGCCTTGTCCACGACCGCGCGCCTGAATGTGGGCACGCCGTTGACATCGTCCCGTCGGGCATAGGTTTCCGCGCCGGACATGATGGCTCGAATGGCTTCATTCTCAAAATTATCCTTCGGTGCATTCGACGGGTTCATGGGATTTTGACTGATCAGACGCACGTTATAGAGGCCCGTGCGATTGGCCTCTTCGCCCATTTCTCGCACGGCCGTTGCCGGAAAGGGAATGGCATCCGGCAGGCTCGTATGATCCTTCAAGATCTGGATTTCTGAACCGGCTTTCGATTTCTTGATTTTGGCCACATAGTTTTGCGTGATATAGGCGCGGCTGATCATGACCTGGGTGCTGATCATGTTGCCTCGGCCCATCAGCATCGTGTCCATCTTCGATTCTTCCTGCTGATACAACACGGCGAGTCCGATCCCGATGATAACCAACGCTACCAAGGAAATAGACAAAATGAACTTCGGCCCGATCGACATGTGCTTCATCATCCCCATAACCCCCTCCTCCTGCCTCTCCATGTGTGAACGATTGACTTGACCAACTCTGTCACACCATATTCATGATCTCGCCCACAACTTTCGAGAGCGAGACCACTTTCTCTGCGCACCCGGCTTCGACGACGGCTTTCGGCATGCCGTATACGACACTCGATGCTTCGTCTTGCGCCACGGTTCGACCGCCTGCTGCCTTGATGGCTTTCATGCCCTCCAATCCGTCATGCCCCATTCCAGTCAAGATCACCCCGATGCTCCGCTCACCGAACAACCCTGCCACCGACTGCAGCATGATATCGACGGACGGCGCATGGGGATGTTTCTCGTAGTTGGGCGACAATTTGACCACCGAGGTCGTAATGGTTTTCTTCACGATCCGGAACTGCATCCCGCCGGGAGCCACCAGCACCCGACCCGGTTTCACTTCATCGCCATCCGCCGCCTCTCGCACTTCCAACGCACAGAGGTTATTCAGGCGTTCAGCGAACGGTTTCGTAAAAGAGCTGGGCATGTGTTGCACGATGACGATGCCGGCTGGGCAATCGGCGGGGATGGTCGGGACAATTTCAAACAAGGCCTGCGGTCCGCCTGTGGAGCATCCGATCGCAATCAGCTTGGTGCCTCGCGTCACGGAGACCGACCGGCTGCTCAACGCCTTGGTCGTGGATGCGGCGGTCTTCGGTGCTCCTGCGACGGTCAGTCGTTTCAGTTTGCTGCCCGCGTATCTGGCAGCCAGGACTTTGGGGACCAGTATTTTTTGAATTTCGGCGATTTTCGATGACACGCCGTCTAACTGCTTGGGGATAAAATCCACTGCCCCCCACTCCAAGGCCTGCAGTGTCTCTTGCGCCCCTTCGACCGTGACTGAACTCACCATAATGACCGGGACCGGATTCTTGGTCATGATCTGCTGGAGCGCCTGAAGGCCCGTCATCCCCGGCATTTCCACATCCATCGTGACGACATCGGGCTTCAGCTGCTGTACCTGCTGGACGGCTTCCTCGCCGTTGCGCGCCACGCCCACGACTTGAATCTGCTTCCCCTCTTCCAACATCGTGGTCAGGCTTTTTCGCATGAACGCGGAATCGTCGACGACCAGGACGCGAACCGGTTTCGCGACGCTCTGCGGCTGTGTGAGTGGAAGTGCCATAGGGTCTTTAGCGTTTCATCGGCCGACTGTGATCAAAGCTTGAATCAGTTCTCACCGTGACGACGCTGCTTGGGACCGATGCTCAGGCCGCCTTTTTCGTGTTCAGGGTCGGATTCTGGATATAGAGCGCCAGTTTCTCGCCGAGCATTTTTGCGTCAAACTTTGTGATGTAATCCGACGCGCCGACCGTCCGTCCTTTCTCCATGTTGCAGGCACCGGTCAGGGAGGAGTGCAGCATGACCGGCAGATGCGCCAGCCTCGGATCGGCCCGAATGTGTTTGGTGAGCGTGAATCCATCCATCTCAGGCATCTCGATGTCACTGAGAATGCACTGGATCTGATCCACACGTTCCTTTCCCTCAGCCGTGGCCTGATCAGCCAGAGCCTGCAGCTTTTCCCAGGCTTCCCCGCCGGTGGTCGCGATGACGTACGACATGGAGAGGCGGTCCAGGGCTTTACGGATCTGCATGCGGGCCACGGACGAATCATCCGCGAAGAGGACGCACTTCGATCTCAGCTCCGGGGCGATCGTCATGCCGGCGAACACATCGTCGTCCGTGCGGGGGCAAATATCGTTCAGGACCTTTTCCACGTCGAGGATGAGCACCATCCGGCCATCTTCCAACATCGTGACGGCGGTCACCGCCCCTTTGTTGTTTTCCCGGACAATGGCTGGAGGCGTCTTGATGGCAGACCAAGAAAACCGAATGATGCGGTCCACGCCCGCCACAAGGAATCCCTGCAAGCTGCCGTTATATTCAGAGACGATCAAATATGGGTTGCCTCCGGGGGATCCACACCCCTGCTCGTCTGTCTCCATCCCCAGACCCAGGCTGCGCTTGAGCCCGACGACGGGGACCATGATGCCCCGGATATTCGCCATGCCGACGATGCGGCTGTCGGCTTCGGGGATCTGGGTCAGCTCCGGCAGCTTCATCACCTCACGCACCTTGAAGACGTTGATACCGAAAATCTCATTCGTTCCGAGCTTGAACAGCAGCAACTCCATCTGGTTGGCGCCGGCCAGCCTCGTCCTGGCATCGATTTCATTGATCAGTGTGGACATACTTCCTCCGATCTCACGCGTCTCTGTTCGTCGAATTCATGAACACCCGTATCGCGCATCCAGTCCAGGGCAGAGGCCCTTGGCTCAGGCGGCAACACCCGGGTTATGCCAAGCCTGAGCGTTTTGAACCAATTCTGAGGTATCCAGAATGAGCACGACCTTGCCTTCGCCGGTGATCGTGGCGCCCGATAC
The DNA here is from genome assembly GCA_009594865.1 of Nitrospira sp. Lineage (GTDB taxonomy): Bacteria > Nitrospirota > Nitrospiria > Nitrospirales > Nitrospiraceae > Nitrospira_A. The sequence goes on from VOPT01000024.1 coordinate 26,103, forward strand.
GCCTTTGACGGTTTCCAGATAATCCCAAATCGACTTGATCACCACTTCTTCTTGAGATCGCAATTCATCGACGACCACCCCGACTCGACGATCGCCCAATGCCGCGACCACCACGTAGAACCGCTCACGATCGGAGTCGGTCGGAATATCGAATTCCTGGGCCAAGCGAATGAGCGGCAGCACCCGGTCACGTAAGTGCAGCACTTCACGCCCGTTGATCGTCTTGATCTCCGATCGGGAGATACGTACGGCTTCGATGACAGTGCTCAAAGGGATGGCAAAAATCGATCGCTCGACTTCCACCATCAACGCCTGAATGATGGCGATCGTCAGCGGCAGCTTGATGATAATCTGACTCCCCTTACCGGGCTCGGACTCCAAATCCACGCTGCCGTTGATTTTGCGGATGTTCGTCCGGACCACATCCATGCCGACCCCCCGGCCGGATACATCGGTGACCTTTTCGGCCGTGCTGAATCCAGGCAGGAAAATGAGGTTCAAGACTTCACGATGTTCCATTGTGGCCAGCTCGGCCTCGCTGATCAGGCCTTTCGATAAGGCTTTCTCCTTGATCTTTTCGACCTGAATTCCGCGCCCGTCATCGTTGATACGAATAACGATGCTGTTGCCTTCCTGACTCGCGGCAATCGTGAGTTGGCCTTCCCCTGCTTTGCCCTTGGCCTGGCGCTCCGCCGGCGTTTCGATTCCATGATCGATGGCGTTGCGCACCAGGTGCACGAGGGGATCGCCGATCTCGTCGGCAACGGACTTGTCGAGCTCCGTCTCCTCGCCGCGCATTTCCAAATGCACCTGTTTGTTCAACTTTTGCGAGAGGTCCCGCACCATGCGAGGCAACTTGGCGAACACTTTTTTGATCGGAAGCATGCGGGTCTTCATCACGGCCAGCTGCAAATCGGTCGTCACCAAGTTGAGCTGCGCGAGGGTTTCGCTGAGCACGCGAACCTGCGGGTCAGACTCGTGCTGCTGCTCCAATTGCGTACCGATCTTGATGAGACGGTTGCGCCCGAGGACCAACTCTCCGACCAGGTTCATCACGCTGTCGAGACGTTTGGTTTCCACGCGAATGGTGGCGTCTTCCTCCGCCGGTTTCGGTTGTTTCTCTTGTTTGTGCAGCGCTTGATCGAGGGCGCGCTCCGTGATGGCTTTCGCTTGCAACAGGATTTCGCCCAGCGGCGTCTTGGGTTCTGCTTGATGCTGTTGCGCGGTGAGCGCATCGAGGACCTGCTCCTTGGAGGCCAGTCCGTCGTTCACCAGAATTTCACCCAGCGTCTGTGGCGCGACCACTGGCGTCGCCGCCGCTTCAACCTTCGGGGCAACCGCTTCCATTGGCGCGGGCGCCGCGGCGATCGTCTTTCCGTTGAGAATATCGTCGAGTTTGGCGGCAATCGCTGCCGTGGCGACATGACTGTCTGCGCCGGATTCCCGGATGTCGGCCATGATGGCCTTAATGACATCGATGGTTTCGAGAATGAGGCTGATGATGGCCGGGTTCACGGCCATTTCACCCTGGCGCAGCTTGTTCAGAATGTTTTCGCCACGATGGGCGACGTCCACCAAATTATTGAAACCGAGGAAACCGGCGGACCCCTTCATGCTATGCATCGCGCGGAAGATCTCGTTCAACAGATCGGTGTTGTTGGGATCGGACTCCAACGTCACAAACCGCTGATCCAGCACTTCCAACATCTCGTTGGATTCAGTCAGAAAGTCATTCAGGATTTCCTGCATCTCATCGCTCATAACCCACCTCAGTTAAAACCGAATTGCTTCAGGATCTCGTCGGCCAGATCTTGATCCATGGATGTATTCTTGGTCGCTTCCAATTGCTTCAGCATCTGGCTGGCTTTGTCCTGCTCTTGTTTGGCCGCCTGCTTTTGGTAGGGGCCGAAGACCACCACGAGCTGGAGCAATTTATGTTCGACTTCCCGCAGGATGGTCACGAGCTTGTTCACGCTTTGCGCCACCAGATCCTGGAAGGACAAGGCCGTCATGATGTCGAGGAGTCGCTTGTCGTCGGCGTTGATGGCATTGCTGACGGCGTGCATCTGCTGGAGGATTGCCGGCGCCGCCTGCGTGGCTTGCAACGCGAGGGTCAACTCCTTGAGCATGCCGCTGAGTTTGATGTGATTGTCCTGAATCGCCTCAACCTCGAGCATGACCTTATGGGTCCCCTGCTCGGTCATGGTTTTCAGATTGGTGAGGTGGCTGAGCGCCTGCGGCAGCTGTTCGGTCGAGGTACTGACCGGCGCACTGAATTCGGACAGCGTCTTCATCGTGGTATCGATGAAGCGGGCTAATTCGCCGAGCTCCTCATAGAGCTTGGTGTCGGGCGCTTTGTCGTCCTGCTCTGCTTCATCCGTCGCTGGTTGCGACTGGGCCGCCGCGCGTAGTTGTGCCATCGTCCCTCCCACCGGTTTAGAGCCGATTACTTGAAAATCTTGTTGATTTTGTCTTGCATCGTCTCTGCGGTGAACGGCTTGACGACGTAGTTGCTGACGCCGGCCTGGACGGCCTCCATCAGATTTTCTTTCTGGGCTTCTGCGGTGACCATCAGGACCGGAATTTTCTTGAGCGATTCATCCGCCCGGATGGCGCGCAGCATATCGATACCCATCATGACGGGCATGTTCCAATCGGACACCACGAAGCCGTACGTATCCGCTTTCAGCTTGGTCAACGCCTCCTGACCGTTTTCGGCCTCTTCCAGGTTGTTGAAGCCAAGCTGTTTGAGGATATTTTTGACGATCCTCCGCATGGTGGACATGTCATCGACGACGAGAATTTTCATGTTTGGATCAGCCGGCATGGGTCCTCCTTACTATTTCTCATGAATCACTGAACGGCCTGCATGAATGGTTTTGAACAGCCCTGCCGTGTCGTGCAGGGTCTCGGAAAAGCCGATCATCAAGTAGCCCTTCGGACGAAGGGCGTCACGCAGATCCGAGACGATTTGAGCCTTGGCTTTGTCGTCGAAATAGATGAGGCAGTTGCGACAAAAAATAATATCGATGCCGCGGATCAGTTTCAGTCTCGGACGGTCGTAGAGATTGACATTCATGAACCGCACCATGTCCTTCACGGGCTGCACCAATGTCTGTTCGTCCTTGTTTCCGGTGAAGTAGCGTCCGAGCATTGCCGGCGGCACCTTCCGTAACGAGTGTGACGAATAGGTGGCTGTTCGTGCGATGTTCAGGACATTTTCACTGATATCGGTCGCCAGGATATCGATGGTCCAGCCGGACAGCGGTGGATAGTCGCGCAGCAGCAGCGCCAGGGTATAGGGCTCGTCCCCGGTCGAGCAGGCGGCACTCCAGATTCGCAGTTGCTTGGTCTGGGCGTTCGTTTTCATGACTTCCGGAATCATCACTTTCATGAAACTGTCGAGCTGGGCCTCATCGCGGAAGAAGTAGGTTTCATTCGTGGTGATGACGGTATACAGCTCGGTAATCTCGCGATCTCGGTACGCATCGAAACGCAAAAAAGCGAGATACTGTTCAAATGTCTGACAACGGCAGGCCTTCAACCGAGGGAGCAGCCGGTTTTCGAGCAGGTACGTCTTGTTGTCCTGAAAATGAATGCCGGTCATCTCATAGATGAGATCCCGGAGCTGCTTGAATGTGTCGGGGCTTAGCTTCAGGGCAGGCGGCTCCGTTTTTCTCGCCGTATTTGTCTCGGCCATCGCATACCTCGTTCGGACCGCTGAAGGTGAGCTCGATCGCCGGACCTCTCATGAAGTCCGCGCCGCTTACGTGTTGTCGGCCCTGCACATCCCTCTCTCCAACGAGAGATCAGTGGTGCTGAGTCCGGCTGTGCATCCAATCGTGAATATCGCGTCGGAGGAACCGCCAGTGTTTTCCGATTTTGGAGGCCGGCAATTCTCCCAGACGCGCGAGCTTATACACCGTGGATTTGGGGACGCGCAGAAATCGCGCGACCTCCGACACGGTGAGAATCTCGCCTTCCGAAGGCGATACACTGTCGAGGCTGACGTTGGTTGTAGGTGCAAGAGCGTTGTTCATAATGGATATGGTATCGGTGGGCGCCATCTCAAACTTTAGTTGCCGGTTCTTGAACGATGGGGTTTAATAAGGCACAACCTGCGAGTGGGGTCGAAATGTGCTCCCTCTGAGTCCATTCCGTTCAGGTTCCGAGTCCGAAGGACCGACAACAGACATCGGCAATCACACACCAGGCTGAGAGAGTTCGGATGGCCACCATCGTATCGATAGGATCAGGTAAGGGCGGTGTAGGAAAGAGCGTCATCGCCGCGAATTTGGCCATGTTATTGGCCAAACGAGGCAAACGCGTGGTGCTGGCGGATCTCGATGTGGGAGGCGCCGACGCGCACATTCTATTCGGTCTGCTGAATCCTCCCCGCACCTTGACCGATTTCGTGGAACGACGGGTCGAGCGTCTGGAAGAGGTGCTACAGCCGATTTCTGCGCATCCGTTCCTGCAATTACTCCCCGGCACCGGCGATACGCTGGCGACCGCCAACCTCCCCTACGCCAAGAAAAAGCGCCTGATCCGTCACTTCTCCCAGTTACAAGCCGACGTCATCATCGTCGATATCGGCGCCGGCACCAGTTATCATGCCCTCGATTTCTTCCTCATGGCCGACTGGTATTTGACGGTGGCGACGCCGGATCCGACCTCGGTCCTTGATCTCTACCGGTTTATTAAGTTGGCCGCGATTCGCCGCGTCTTATCGGCCTTCTTGTCCCGTGACGCCGTGAGCGAGGCGCTCTCGGATCGCGATTTCTCCAGTATCGATGAGGTTATCCAGGCGGTGGGTGAGACGGATCCGAATGCCAGAGATACGGCGAGCCGGACCTTGCAAGGGTTTCAGCCGTATCTCATCGTGAACCGCGTGTCAGGCAAATCCCGCGTGAATGTGCTGCAGCTAAAAAAGCTGCTGAAGGAGTATGTCGGGGGAGACTTGACGATGCTGGGAGAGATTCCGGACGATCCGGCTATGACCCGCGCGGTTCGCAGTTACTTGCCAGTGGTGGAATTCGAACCCACCGCGCCTGCCTCCGTCGCCCTCAACAGGGCGGCCGACGCGCTTCTGGCTGAACTCACCAAGCCCACCCCGGTAGCGACGGAATCCGCTCCATCGCCGGAGCGGGCGGCGTAGAAGCTCGCCGCACTCATTCTGATCGTCTCCACTTCACAGAGAAGTATGCGCGGCTTTCCGCGTTCGTAGCCGTTCGGCTTGAACCTGGAGAATATGCCGGATAATCAGTTCCTGCTCATCCCCGCCCAGGTCGACAAACTGGGTGGCGAGATGAAATCCTGCCTTGCCCTGTTCGAGCGGCGTCACCCGGATGATCCTCGCCATCGTTTCAATCATGCTGAACGGCGGCAGGATCACCTTCACCATCAACAGATCGTCCGCCTGAAACTCGCGGGGGGTGTTGAATCCTAACCCGCCTGCGCTGATATCCACATCGATCAGTCGCGCGATGGCCACACTGCCGGGGTGACTCTTGACCATCGATTTGAGGATTGTCTCCAGCATCCAGTCGATTTTCGACACCCACGGGAGGAGCGGAGAACCGGCAAATGTCTCCCCTGCCCGTATCAGCAAATCAATGGTGGGCTTCGAGACGGCCGTGGCAATGGTATCTTCTGTCGCCGGCGGTAGGTACTGGTTCATCGCTTCCAGCGGCTCGTCGGCTCGGCGATATTCGAGCAGCAGCCGATCGTCGATGCGGAGCCACTCGCGCCGTTCCTCGTTCTTGTTGTCGTGATGCGGGTGCTGCAGCAGCGGCTCAGGGGAAGGCCTCATACCAAACCTCTCTCGTAGAAGGTAGCAAGCACCCGGGTTGTCTGGCCGACGAACCTCAGGCTTCACGATGTATCGTTACACGGTCCGAGGTGGCTTGTCCGCTACTTTCACGTAATTGGCGCAGATGCCGCGTCACTTGGGCGGCGTCAGCCAATAGGGAGGAGATGCCCGACTGCGCAACCAGGATGGCCTGGCGAATGTCTTCATCCATGCTGAGAAGTTGTTGCGCAACGGTTCGGTCCGGCGCGCAAGCGGACAAGGCGATAGCTCGCGCGCTATAGCAGGCGTCGACGCGATCCCAGTCACCGGACCGGGCGGCGTCCAGCGCTTGGATCGTGAGCAGTTCAATGGAGCCACACTCGTGAAGCGAACCGGGGTGGGACGAACTAAGTGCCGACATGCGTCACCGCTTCTTGCCTGGCGACGACCTGCCACCCTTCTCGCAGGGTCGTCAGGCAGCGAATCGGTCCGTCCAGGTGTTTGCCGTTATGCCGGAGATTGGCTTGGATACACTGCTGAACCATATAGTCATACAACCGGTGCAAGGAGACGGCGATCTCCCCGCCTCGTTCGAAATCCAGGACGCTGGATAGTTCTCCGACGATGGCCATGCTGCGGTCGAGAAATCTGGCCTTATCCTTGTAGTTATTGGTGAGGATGGCTTCCCGGGCGAGTTCCATCGATTGAATAGCGGAATCGTAGAGCATCACGATCAGTTGGACTCGATTGGCGGTCATGACTTGCGTCTGTTGATAGGCGTTCGCTGCGGTAGCAATCATGGTGACCTTATCTGGTTATTGTAACGCCTGGAGAGCGCTGGTTTGGCTTTTGAGTTTCTGGAGTAAGGCATCGAGCGATGCAAATTGCAGTCGCAACCGTTCTTCATATTGCGAGGCGATATCTTCCTTGCGCCCGATTTCATCGGTAAGTTTGCCGATCTGGCTGGTGATAGAGGCCTTTCTGACCGTAAAGGCGCCGGTATCGACGGCATCGAGGAAATCGACTGCCTTGACCACGCGATCCGCAATGCCGCTGGATGTCGATTGCGAGATAAACAGGGCCTTCGTGGCGCTGTAGTTACTGGCCAGTGCTGCGTCCAACTTGGCCTCGTCCACCGTGACGGTCCCATCGCGCTCCGTCTTGAACCCGATGGAGCCCAAGCTTTTATAGGTGGGCAATCCGCTGACCTCTCCGGACAGCGCGGTGCGCAACTGGCTCAGGACGTTCTTCGCCGTACTCTCATTGAAAAAGATCCCGCCGGTCTTCGTGGAAATATCATACGTCGTGCGTTCATTGACGAATTTCACAATGTCGTTGTAGGCGGTCGCCAGCGCTTTGATATTGGTTTTGACGCTGTCGGGATCCGTGGAGATATTGACGGTGACCGGCTCCGGTGTGGGGGTGGTGACCGTCTTGGATTTGAGCGTGAGAGTCACATCCGGAATCGCGTCGCTGATCACATTGCTTTCACGTTCGATGGAGATCGTCGTCTGCCCTGGATCTCCGATCACGACAATAGCGTTCTGACCCGCTTGAAGCGTACTGCTGCCTCCGGTCCCGCTCGTGTTGGTAAAATCTAAGTTCGTGGTGTCCGTGACGACCGTCACGGCATTGGCGGCGCCCGTATTCGTAGCAGTGAGGGTCAAGCGATAGGCCGGGCTTGCGGTCGTCCCTGTGTTGATGACGGAGGCCGTCACACCGGCGCCCAGATCGTTGATGGCGGAACGAAGATCGTCGAGTGTGGCGCCATCGTTGAGCGTCACGGTTTGATTCGCGCCGGTTCCGACTTTGAAGGTGAAGGTGCCCGAGCCGGAGACGATCGGAGTGGTCGTGGCTGCGACCGCCTTGGCCGTGCTGTTGGTAATTTGATGGGCTTTGGCTAACTGCGTGACCTGCACCGTATAACTGCCGGTGGCCGCGCCGGCGCCGGCTTGCGCGGTTAATTTGGTGTCATCGCTGACAGTCGTGGTCGTGCGGTCGAAGCTGGTCGGAAGGCGGATGGCATTGGCGGCACTCTGCAGGGCGAGTAGCTTGTCGCCCAGGGTCCCGTAGTCGGTCAGTTTGCTCTGCAGGTTGGTCTTCTTCGTATTTAACGCGTCGATCGGCAGGCGTTGGACTTTGGCCAATTCCGTTACGACTTGGCCAAAGTCCACACCGTTGCCTAACCCGCCGAAACTGATCGCCATGACATCCCTTTCATGCCGTTGCGCAGGTTACACCTTGTGGTGCAGGAGCAGCCCCGTGGGCGTTTCCAGCCTCTTCGCAAGGTCGATGACTTCCTGCTGTGGTATCTGGCGGATAACGGTACCGGAATCCCCGTCCATCACCTTGACCACCACCCGATCGAGATCCGGATCCACGCTAAACTCCAGCCTGGAGTCTGCCTTTTTGAATACCTCACGCACGCGCGTGAGCGCCTGTTCCAGATCTTTTCCCTTCGTCTCACTCGTAGACGGCTCAGATTCGGGCGCTTTGGCCTCGACCTTCTTTTCGGTCGAATGCGCTGGCCCGTTCTGCGTCGCTTGGATGGCAGCTGCGGGGAGGTCTTTCATACTGGAAACATCGTGGACCATGTTACCCTCCTAGGATCAGGCCGTGGGTAGCTCTCACGCTGGAGAGCTACCCGCCGGCTGACGCCTTATCCTCGCAGCAGCGCCAACGCTTGCTGTGGCAGCGAATTGGCTTGCGCCAAAATCGCGATACCGGATTGGGTGAGGATCTGGTTCTTCGTGAACACAGATGTTTCCTGAGCAATGTCCGCATCGCGAATCCGCGATTCGGCCGCGGTGAAGTTCTCGGCCGTGACCGTCAGATTCTGGATCGCGACTTCAAAGCGGCTCTGGATAGAACCGTAGTTCGCGCGGGCGGTTGCGACCGCGCTGATCGCGCTGTCGATATTTGAAAGCATGGACTGTGCAGCTGCGGCCGTCGACACGCTAGCGCCGGTCAAACCGATCGCCGCCACGTCGAGGTCAGCCAAGGCCACACTCAACGAATTGCCCGATCCACTCTTGAAGCCGATGAAGACCTCAAAGGTGTTGCTGCTTCCGCTCAGAAGCGGCTGACCGTTATATTCCGTCGTCGTCGCAATCCGGTCGATTTCCGAACGCAACGAAACAAATTCCTGGTCCAGGTAGGAGCGCTCGGTCGTACCCAATGTTCCACTGGCAGACTGAGTCGCCAGCTCACGCATACGAGACAACAAGCTGCCGACCGTGGCCGCCGCGCCGTCGGCGACCTGCGTCAAGCTGATACCGTCACCGGCATTTCGATTGGCCTGATTGATACTGCGAATTTGCGCCCGCAACGTTTCTGACACGCCTAAACCGGCCGCGTCATCCGCCGCACGGGTGATCCGCAAACCAGATGACAACCGCTCAACGGATTTACCCAATTGAGCTTGGTTGATTGCCAGGTTCCGCTGAGCTGCCAGTGACGCAACGTTGGTGTTGACTACTAATGCCATGACGTACTTCCTCCTGAAGATTCCGCACTACTCTCGGATTCGCCAGCGTCCGTGCCGACGAGGTGGTAATCAGGCCTGCTGGAGATGTGGCCACATCTCCGTTGCGCCCTTTTACCGTGTTGCTGTGCCCCTTATCGGTAGGCTGTCAGGAAGACTTAAGCGGTTCAGGCTGTGCAGAACATGCCTGCAATGATGAGCAGGAGCGGCCGGTGTGCCCTATCGAATACCAATGGACACTAAGCAGCCAAACGGGCATCGGCGAGCCGGGGCAATAATTCATATTCGAGGAGATCTGCGACACGAATCGCATCGGCCGTGGTGCGTGCGCCTAAGAGTTCCTGGATCCACGGGAGTAACGACGCTGACGACAACCCTTTGACACCCTGGGCATGCCCGGCTTCCAGCATTTCGGTGTAGTCCGCCAGCCGTCCGAGCCAGGCATCGATCGTCCCCACCTGGGCGGTTCCTGAACGCAAGGGTGCCAGCAACACCTGCCCGTCGGTTCGCAGCTCTGCGGCAAATCGCGCGATGGCCTGCTTGGCCTCGATAATGATGGTCTGCAGCGATTGGGAGATGGCCTGCATAGTCCCCACATTCCGAACTGGTTGATTGAGAAACGACGGGGTGAGATCGCGGTCGCTGATCGTCTGTCCCCCGATGGTCAACGACGTCACGATGCGATGTTTGGCATGTGCCTTATCGCTCAGCGCCGCCAGCGCATTCATCATCGAGGTGTCATCCGGTATCTGCAATTGTTCGCCATCAAGGGTGATGTACATGATCAGGCTCCTGTGAAAGAATTCGCACCGTCTTCATCTCTTGCTACGCGGAACGCGCCATGGGTAGCCGCCGGGGCTGCCCTCGACGCACCAGTCCCTGAGCGGTATTCAATACACGAAATGCGGTGGCCACCGCATGCAGCCGCTTGTGCCACCGTCGATAGGTGGCGAGCCGGGATTGCGCGAGGTCCGTCAGTTCGCTGCCATCATCAGTGTGCGTATCCCGCACCATCGCCACGGCCAGTGATGCCGTCGCCGGGGAGTGCATGCTCAGCGCCACAATCTGCTGCCGTTCCGCGGTCTCATGCCGTTGCATCTGTTGCAACGCACTCACAGGCAACGGCCGCCTGGTCGTGAGACGGACCAGTTCTTCCGCGTTCGACACGAGCTTCTTCGCCAGAGGCGTCAAGTGCTCCATCACACATAGCGCGTCAGCCCAATCGGGAGAAGGTGCGAGATGAGCAGGAACCTGGCTGGCACGGCCGCTGAATTCTTCGAACCAGAATCGGCGCCAAAAACGACCGTACCACTCGATCAGCGGATCTTCCCGCCCAGCGAGAAGTTCCGTGCTTCCCAGACCATCCTCATCCGCGCGCGACCGATACACTCGCGCTCCGGTGATGAAACCCGGAAAGGCCACGCCAGTAAGCACATGCAAGCACAAGGCCGCGATCTGATCCGGCACGAGCCGGTCTTTGCAGGCATGATGCAAACAGACTTGATCGAATCCACAGGGCGCGCATCCCAGATCCGGTTGCACCATCCAATGGCCCGGTCCATAGGGTCCGGTCTCGCGAAAATCGACGTGCCCGACTGACAGGTCGATCACCGGCGTGCCGACTCCTACCGCCAGATGCATGGGCCCGGTGTCATTGGTCAGCAGGAGCCGGCACTGTGACAGCACGGCGGCGAGTTGTGGCAAGGTCGTCTTACCCACCGCATCACAGAGCGGCGCGGTTCCTCCGCTCTTCCGGTATGTCGTTTGAGCCAGGTGAATGGCTTTCCGTTCTTCTTCGGTGCCGATAAACACGTAGCCCACTCGTGCTTGCCGACTGAGAGCCGCTAAGGTCTGTCCGAACAATTCAGGCCGCCAGGCTTTCATTGGGTCGCTCGCCCCGACCTGCACCCCCACCCAGGATGTCTGCTGTCCGCCATGCGGCGCCAGGAAGTTGCGCGCCCAGTCTGCGGTGTCCTGGGCAATGGTCAACGAGAGCGGCGCAAATGGGCCGGTGCCGCTACCGCCCAGGGCGTAGATGTCGACGAGGTTAAAGTGGTTGAACCGACGTTCATGGTGCACGTCCGTGAGATAGGCCATCCAGGGATTGTGAATGGTCACATCTCCGTCTTTCGGGGCGGCGATGCCGCGAATTTCCTTCGCACCGACGTAGGACGTCAGGAGTCCGCTTCGCCGGTTGAAGGTCAGGTTCACGACCCGGTCATACCGGGCTTCCACGAGCGGGGCCGCCCACCTGGTCATGTCCTGGTACAGGGTCACCACATCTTTGGTTTGGGCTCGGCTCTCATCCACCAGGCGATGAAAGTCGTACTCGACAATGTGCCGAAGGTGCGGCAGAAGTTTGGCCACCGGAGCAAACCGTTGATCCACCACCAGATCCACTTCCGCGCCCGGCCATTCGTGCTGGAGGCGCTGAAGCAGCGTGCCCATCTGCACGAGATCGCCCATCCTGGTGATGTTGATGAGAAGGACGCGCTTGTTCATAGCAGGTCGCGGGTCTCGCTCCGGTATTCATCCAGCATCAGCACCATCAGTTCTTCGCGTTTGAGCGTGGCGGTCGAACCTTTGCTACGAATGCGGGCCGCCACGTCTTTCAATTCGATGCGTTGCCCGCTGGGACAGTCTCGCAGCAGCGCCTCCAGCGGGCGATCATCGGTGCAGCGATTCAACAGTGATTCTTGCTGGCGCTCCCCACGGAGGACGGACCCGACGCGATCCGGCTGCGACAAGCCGATGTGCCCCAGCAACTCCCGCATCCTGTGCACGTAGGTGTGTTCACTCAGCACACGGGCGCGAGCGGCATCAGCCATGGCCTGACGGGCGGCGGAATCATTCAGCCAGCGGTGAACCAATCCGGGAACGTCACCAAAGTCCTTGAACGACACCATCTCCTGCTCAGTAAAAAACCGGTGCAGCTCTGAGCGGTGGTCCACCAGCTGAAACGCTCCGCAGGCAGCCAATTCAAAGGTGCGTGGATTGACGAAATCGGCTTGAGGATCCAGGCCTACGCCGGTGGTGGAATGGAGATTCACATTGATCGTTGTGGCATTAAACACCTTCATGCAGGTGGCCGTGTCGATCCGGGCACCGTTCAGTTGCAGAACGCTACGGAGCTCGTCGGCCCCGTCCCATTCATTACCCCACAGTTTGAACGACCAGGGCTGGCGGAGTAGCGAAGGAAAGAGCCGCCTGCGGTTGGCATACCCTGCACCCACGAACGAGACATCGGACCCAAACCGGTGCCGGTCTTCATCTGTTATGGACATGGGACAATGCAAATCAGGATCGGCCGCCATTGGAAGATAACTCACCTGGCGCGCTCCGGCCTGGCGAAATGCGTCGAGGCAGGCCCCCTGTTGAAAGACGAACCAGAACTCGTATCCTGACGCCAGCTGTTGCCAGTACGTCAGATGCCGGTAGTTTTCGACGAACCACATCGCCGTCAGAAATTTCTTCTTCCGGAGATGTTCGAGGACCGGCAGTGTCATGGGCGCCTGGGCCATCGAGAGCACAAGGTCCGGTGGCGATTCGGCGAGGGTGGCCAGGGTCCATTGGCTCAGGACCTCGGCCATCCGGCCTTGCATCATTTGCCGGTTGCGCTGGTCCTTCAGGGTTCCCATCGCGTCATAACTCGCCGCATGCACGCTGTGATCGATCCACTGCACCGTGTGTCCGAGCGTTTCCAACGCGCGTTTGACATAACGCGCGATCGGGAGAGAGCCTCCGTAAATCGGTCCCACGAGGGCAATCGTCAGTTGGCCGCCCGCCTGACGGGACATGTCGCGTCGTAGGGCTTCTTCAAGGGCGCGATGAAAATCTGTATCCCAAGCGACCGCCGGCGCATACGACAGACAGCGTAGCGGGCGGCCGATTTTCGTCAATGTCGCGGCAATCTCAGCCGGCGCTCCTGGCAACCAGAGGATGGCCTCACTCCAGGCTTCGAGCGGGCGAGCCGCCAATGCATCGTGAAATTCGTCCAGGTTAGGAATCAGGACGGCGAGGGACACGTCAGGCGCCAGCTTTCTTCGAAGCGCCTCGACATGATAGAGGAGCCCGACCCCCGCCACGACGACCATTTCGCCAGATCGGCAGGCGGGTGCATGGGTATCCGCCCAGGTCTGCGCTTCACGAAGGGGATCGTACGCACTATGAATCCAGCGGCCGGATCGACGTGCAGAAGGGACACCGGTTCGAGCCGGCTCAACCGTGAGCACGCCGCCGGCTGCGGGCTTGGCCGCTGTGGCTAGGTCTTGATGGCGTGAGGCTAGACGGTCCAGGTTGTCCTGAAAGATGTTCATGCCGCAATCGATTCGCAGAGGGCCGGTGCGCAAGCTCGCCAGATGTCGGCACGCGAGTGCTCGACGGCTTGTGTACCGGAGCCGTCATCAAAATACGCTCCCCATCGATCCATTCGACTCCTCCATAGGGACCAATCCGTGGCGCTACGCACGCGGTCGCCGCACATCAAATCGATGCTCTCCTTGATCGGCCACTGTTGAGGCTGCGTTTGCGTGGCATGCTGATAGACCCAATGCCCTTCGCCATAGGGTCCGGTTTCGTGCAGACGGGCACGTGAAAAGTACCAGCCGAGGGCACGAGTACCCACTAGCGTGCCGAGATGAAGCGGACCCGTATCAGCTCCGATCACCCAGTCGCATTTATGAAGCACCAGCATCAACTGGGATAGGTTCGTGCGACCAGTCGCATCCCATACGCGACCGTGGAGTAACGTGGGAACTGAGTCGAGCATCGCCCGCGCGGTTTCACGCTCTGTGCCGCTGCCGATGAGCACAACCTGCCCGTCCTGGGTCTGTGCCAGGAACTCACGGATCCATTGGCTCCAGACAACCGGTGCCACACAACGATCCGCCTCCCCTGCTCCGGTGGCCACTGCGACCCAGAGTCCATGACGTTTGCCGATCCCGGCGAGGTCTTCCGGGAGTTCGACGGCCGGTGGCACACGGGACGGGGCTTGTCCGCGCGGCAGCACTCCGCACATGCCGCACCAAACGTCAGCGAGATGCACGCGATTGGCCCCCCGTTCTCTCGCGACGTGCCGAAGATGTTGTGCCCATGGGTGCATGCGCGCCGCAATGCGAGCTTGTTCCTGCTCGCGGGAGGAATGGCTTAAGAACAGCTGCGTCATCAGATGACTTCGTTCGTGCTGATTCAACGGATAGACCTGCTCATACATCGTGTCACCGAGAGACGCGAGGTAGTGTTGCATGACTTGCAGCGTGGCCGCCGGATTCTCCTGCCAGCGAGTGGCCCAGGTCCGCCATTGTGCCCCGTCCCATGGAATCACACGATCGATGCCACGAACTGCGGCAAGGACTCCGGTCAACGGTGCCGCACAGAGAACATCCAGGCTCCGTTCCGGATAGGCTTCCTGCAACGATTCGATGGCGGGCAGCGTTTGCACCAGATCACCCAGTCGAGCCAGCTGTATCACCAGATCGCGATGCTCCGGCGCGGGCTCATGCGGCATGATTCGGTACCAAGGGACGTTCTGATCCGGCCAATTGTTTCCCCAACTCGTCCATGCCTTCGAACGTCGGCACCATGGCGCGTAACCACTCATATTCCCGCTGCGCATCCGCTCGACGGTCTGCTCTCAACAGTACTCCCGCCAGGGCGAATCGCATAGCAATATTGGCCGGATTGCGGGCGACAAACGAGGAGAGTCGCGACGCGAGGGCCTCCCAGCGCTGGAGAAACGTGCCGCATTTCAACATCCAGTGCATGCACTCTTCGTCATCGGGATGATCGGCGCAAAGGCCTGCGACGTGAGACCAGGCGGCCTCAGCTCGATTGTCCCCCATGGTCGCCATGACCAGCCCGAGCATGGCCTTCCGGGGATTCGCGCCGGCCTGTTTCGCTTGTTCGAACGCCTGTTCCGCATCGCGATAGGCGTTGAGCTGCATGGCGAGAATGCCGCGCAGGAGCCATCCCTCCCCGTGTGACGGTTCGGCCTGCAGCAGCGCGGTCACATGGTTATCCGCCTCTTTCATGGCCCCTGTCTCCAACGCATGCTTCGCCAGAGCCAAGCGGGCTTGAGGATCGTTTTTCAGTGGCAGCACCCGTTTCCAGAATTGAAGGGCCAGTTCTGGGTGGCCGATGCTCTCGCTCAGTGAGGCACTCCAACGAAGAATCCATGCATCGGCTGGCCATTGATCGACGCGTTTCAGCAAGGCGACCATCTTGTCCTGATCCTTGAGGGCCGTCGCTCGCTGGAGGTCGGCGATCAATGCCCGTTCGGCTTGAACGGCTGGATCGGTCATCAGGTACAGCGTGTACCCGAGAATGCCGTCTTTGAGGTGAGTATGTACGGAATAACCATCGTCAAAGTGCAGCCGGTCTTCGTCCGTAATCCACCAGCAATGGCCCCAACGCTCACGGAAGCGGAAGGTGTTTTCGTCCTCATGTGCTTTCCGGCCTGGCGTGCGGCTTTCGAGATGAATGACGGTGCTTTGCGGCTGGTACACAATCTTCCAATGTGTTTCACCGATTTTGAGGCAGAGATCCACATCCTCAAACCCGTTCTGGTAGCCTTCGTCGAATCCTCCCACCTGGGCGAACACCTGCCGGCGGATGAGCATGCAGGCGGCAGTGACGCATTGCAGCTCGCGGCGACGTGAGACCATCGGCGCATTGGCCGGCACTCCCGGATACATATGGTAGGGCATGAGACATTCACGCGAGAATGCGACACCCGCATGCTGGATCGTGCCGTCTCCATACAACAGTTTGCTTCCCACCACCGCCACGTCGGAATGGGCCTTCACCTCGTCAACAAGGGCGCTGAGCCACCCGGGTTGTGGAATGGTGTCGTTGTTCAGGAACACGAGGTATTCGCCCTTGGCCACCTGAGCGCCCTGATTGCAGGCCTTGGCAAACCCGAGATTGTCCTCATTGGTGATAACCGTGACATCGCCGCCGAGGCCGGCTAAAAACGCAGGAGTCTCGTCCGTCGAGTGATTGTCCACCACGATGACTTCGTACGACACCCCCTGCGTAACCTCCGCCAGAGCGGTCAAACATTGCGTCGTGAGCGCCAGGTTGTTCCACACCGGAATGATAATGGAGCAATCGAACGTCTTGGTCTGCGCGTCGGATCGCATACCTTCCAGTTTCTTTTGCTGTGCCTCCAGCACCCCGGCGATGCGTTCCGCATACGGCCGGTATTTTCTATAGATGATTTCGGTCGTGCGTCGGTAGGTGTCACTGGTGCTGCTGGTCATCGATGAGCCATCGCGGCGCCAGGTGAATGCCGCCGTGGTGTGCTTGATATGGAGAAACGGATAGATCGTCGCCATCCGGATCCAGAGATCCCAATCTTCATGCGCGAACAGCGATTCGTCGAAGACGCCGACCTGATCGAGGCAGGCTTTCTCATGCATGACACAGAGCACCGGGAAATAGTTGCACAACAGGAGATCGACGCAGTTGAAGTCGCGCGAATAGGGAATGTCCCGTCCGCTCGCCACGTATTGATCGCCCTGCCGTACTTCATGGATACGCCAGGCGTCCGTATAGGCCACCTTATGCTCGCCGGACTGTAGAGCCGTGACCAGGGTGTGCAGATGGTCCGGGAGGTAGGTGTCATCGTCGTCGAGATACGCGATGTAGGTGCCCTTGGCTGCCCGGATGCCGGTATTGCGAGCCGCGGCCAATCCACGATTGTGATCGTGCCGGACCATGGTGATACGACCGTCCCGATTGAGGGGGGCGATCACGCCGCTCACATCGATTGTGCCGTCGTTGACGACGATGATCTCAAAATCTTGATAGGTCTGTGCCAGGATGCTGGAGAGGGCCACCTGCAGGCGATCAGGCCGATTGTAGGTGGGCACAATGACCGAGACCATGGGCGGACGTGTAAACGAGGACACGGGGGAAGCACCCCGACGCTGACAGGCCCAGATTTGATAGATGGGCACCAGCTTGAGTTTGGAGAAATCCGCCGGTGTGGGTGCGGGGATATAGCGCAGCGAAGGAATTTCGCAGTGCACCCGTTCCAGGCCGAGTTCGCAGAACCCTTGGCTCGTGAAGATGTCGCGTAGTTGCGCTTCCGTGACCCAATCTTCGACCGGCTGACAAGGCGGTGCGATGGTTTTCCACTGTTCCCACATCTCTCCGCGAGGCGTCGTCAGAATGACATAGCCATCCGGCTTCAGAAGCATGGCCAATTCTGCGACAAACCCTTCTTTCCGGCCGTGTGGAATATGTTCGATGACTTCAGAACAGAGGATGACATCGTAAGGGGCAAAATCCGGTCGACTGAGCACGCTCTGAGCCGTACCCGCTTCGAATCGCAGGTGCGGAAATAACCGTCGCGCATGCTCGATCACACCGGCTACCGGTTCGATGCCTTCGCATGTGCCATACGCCGTCGCCA
This sequence comes from Nitrospira sp., assembly GCA_009594865.1. GTDB lineage: Bacteria > Nitrospirota > Nitrospiria > Nitrospirales > Nitrospiraceae > Nitrospira_A. Next base: position 43,794 of record VOPT01000024.1, read on the forward strand.
AATTGGTTAGCCAGCCGCGCCCGCATCCCACGTCCAGCATGCGGAGTTGCCGCTGAGGGTCCGCCTGACGCACGCGACGGAGCAGATATTCCAGAAAGGCCGCGATTTTGCTCCACCGGGCCGCTTCGTCATGATTGGGTCCGGGAGATGACCAGCCCCGGCTCTTCACGAACATGTCGATGTAAAACTGATCCTGTTGTTTCTGTTCCTGCGGCGTCGGGGCGGAATTCGACCCGGCGAGTCGATCTGCCGAGCCCCGTATTCCTTGGTTCAACCCGTCCATCACGACCCCTTTCGTTTCGACCGGCAGCTGTGACGCAGGAGACGCGTCGACAGTGCCTTGTTGTGCCAGAAGACGACGGAATTGTTCGCGGAGAGCCTCTCGTCGTTCGGCAATGGAGACCGGTGTGGCAAATGAATGTGAGACCGGCCGCCCGTCGATCAAGTCCTCCCAGGCCGTCAAGACGATCGCCCAGTCATGCGACTGCGCCCAATGTTCACGGCCTAGTCGTCCGAGTTCCGTACAGAATTCTGGGTGGCTCTTGAGCAGGCGTACTGCGGCAGCGAATTGCGACAGAGGCAACACTAGTCCTCCAGCATGTTCCACCGCGGTCCCGCACTCCGGTGTCGCGAGCCAGGGCCGTCCGAGACTCATCGCTTCCAGTAAACACAACGGCGAGACTTCGGCATGCGAGGCTAACACCACGAGATCGGCCGCCGCCAGGGCGGAAGCGACATCGCCAGCGTCAAGTCCTGCAAGCAGCTGGACATCTGGCCGAGTCTTAAGGCGGGCTTTCACGGCCTCGACATACTCGGTTTCAAGTGTGTCATTGCCGATCAACACGAGTTGGATGCCGGCCGGCAGTTTATCCAGCGCATCGAGCAATCCCGGATGATTTTTGACCTTGTAGAGATTGGCGGGATGGATCACGAGGAAGGTTTCGCGGGCAATCCCGTAGCGCTGCCTGAAATCATTCTTGGGCGCGAGTGCCGGTGTGCCGTTGGGAATGACACAGGTCGGAATCCGGCATGCTCGAAAGAACTGTTCATCGTATCCATTGCCGCCGAACGTGACGACGGCGTTCACGCGTTGCCCCAGTTGAGACAACATGGCGCGCCCCTGCTCGCTCCCCTCCAACAATTCAGCAATCTCTTTGTTGATGGTCGGCTGAAGAATGAACCGAACCGGACGATCTTTTGGGATTGCGAGCGCGGCGTAAAACATCAGATGCAACGGGGCGCCCAGGAGAATACAGCAGCCGTATTGTCCCGACTCGATCAACCGTTTCACTTCCAGCATGGAATAGGGACTGGTCGTTTCGAAGTCGGCCGGGAATGTGAGGTCGATGATGGGAATACCACGATGCGATTTGGCCGAACGTTCGGTGAGCGCATAGGTCGCCACTTCGACGGCATGTCCTCGAGACTGCAGGCCGATCGCCAAACTTTCCGCCACCTTTTCCACACCGCCGACGGAGGGCCAGAAATACGGGGTGACAATGAGGATCCGCGCAGCATGCTGACGTTGAGCCTGCGATGCCGGGGTGGCACCCTGCTGTGCCTGCTTCTCGGGTGCCTTCCCAACCGCCGTCTCCCCCACCCAATGCACCTCCTCGGGTGCCAAAGGGCTATTGGCTACGGGCGTTCCGCTTCGCTTGGGATCGTAGGGTTGGCTTGCGGGCGGCGTTTGCCGGAAGAGTCGGGCGAAGACGCCCAGTTCGTGTAATCCGTACGCTCGCGCATCTTTTTCGCGGTCGGCCGATCGAGGACCTTCGATGATGCCATGCGCGGCCCCGAGCAGTGCAAAGAGCGCAAGCAAGTCCCCTGTCGCTCGAAACTGGTCGGCTTTCCGGCGGATATCCGAGGTCAGGGTATTCCACTGCCGGATGTCTTTTTCATACATCGTCTTATAGCGGCGATAGATGGTTTCCGGTGTATACAGAGTCCCGTGCCGACCCATGACATCCGGATGCAGCACCCACCGGACACCCCGTTGGCCCATCTGCTCGAGCAGATCCATCTCACTCGCCTTGAGATCCTGGAAGGCGAAGGGTTTCATGGCCGCCGTGCGATAGATCTTGATGCCTTGGATCCGGCAGGCGCGATCTTCATCGTAGAGATGAAAACAGATCATGCCGACGTCGGCCGGCGCACGGCGCATCAGGTCCGCCATCCTGGTCGCCGCATCGGGGGTGAGGATCATGTCCTCGTCGACTTGGATAAAGAACTCGGTTCGACACTCTGCAATCATGCGTTGTGCCGCCGCGCTGAAGGGGGCGACATTGCGGATGATCTCGACGTGAAACGGCCCCCCCTGCTGCGCATCGACAGCGGCTTTGCACGCGGGATACGCAGGATCGTCAACTGTGAGGATAAAAATCGTCGTGTCGACGCTGCCAGCAGCTTCCCTGCGGCGCGGTTCGGTAACTGGAATGGCATCGCCGGTCTCGGCAGAAGACAGTGCATAGGCGGCACCGATCTCTCGTTCACCATAGACAGGCTTCGTTCCCGACTGAATCCAGGCGAGTGTTTCCGCGAGTCGCCGCTCGCTGGTGTGATAGGTCTGCAGTTTGTGCTGTGCGTGACCGGCCAGTCGCGTCCCCAATGTGTCATCGGCCAACAGGCGGTCCAGGACCTCCGCCAGTGATTCAGGCCGGCTCGGTGAAAAGTAGAGAATCTCCTCCCCTTCCACAAACAAGCTGTTGTTCATGGGATGTCCCGGCACAGCATACGACACGACCGGACGGCCGGCAGCGATGCCTTCAAAGACGCGCCCCCCAAAAAATTTCGCCAGGCTGGGCAAATTGACGATCGCTGCCCATTGCGGCAGTTGAGCCATCCATTCACGGAATTCGCCTTCGCGCACCTCTTGCCACATCGTCGTATAGTGAGCGAGCTCACCGGCGGGCATTCCCGCGGGTGTGCCTAACCGCTGGATGGCTGATTGCTGCAGCCGATCGAACAGTTGTTGAAACACTGTGGGTGCCGATGGCCGGGCGAAGGAGAGGCATGATTTCAGCGCGGGATGATGGATCCACTGTTCACGTGGACCGTAGGGAACACCGTGGAAGACGCCGACCCGGTGAGCGGCAGGGTTCGACGGGGTGCTGATGAAACGTTCAGGCACCATCGGCGGCCACCAGAGAGCAGGAACGCCGGTGCGTGCTGCAGTTCGCTCGACATCGCATTCATCCGGAACCAGCACGTGGGTCAACGCACGGACCTGTTGTTCAACAAATCCCTGGCGCGCTCGAAGATGAGGAGCCCAGACGTAATCGTCTTCGCTGTACTGCAACGATTCCATGATGATGCCGACCCTGACCGGGGCCAGCTCGCTCAACCAATTCAGAATCGCATCATCCAGCGGGGCGTGAACCAGCCACACCCACACCTGGTCAAAACGTTGGCCGTTGATGATCCGCTTCATATGTGCGAGCCAGGCGGCGCTGGAATAGGGCGGATCGGCAATGAGGGGCAGCGTGACACATTCCACGCCGCTCGCTCGTAATCCTTCAGCGACTCCAAAACAGGCCGGATACGTCCACGCGCGAGCTTGCTTCCAGGTTGGAAACTCCAGCTGCAGGAGAAGCACTTTCGTGGGTGGACGTGGTGTCATGAGACCTTTCGGCTCCACTGGCTAGCCATTGGGGTTCGTGGGATGACCAAAATGACCGGCCGGCGCGGCGCCCGCTCGTGAGGCGGACGTGATGGTCAACAACGGAGCCGTGCTGCTCGATCCTGTCGGAGCGACTCCCACGGTCTGTGGGCTCATGGCTGATTCCTGTATGCGACCGAACGCGCCATCTCCGAGGCTGATGAGTTGCTCCTGTGAGGCCTGTCCGTGGCCGGCAAACAGCTTTTGTGACAAGAGGCGTGCCACGCGGACCAGCATGAGTGAGCCGCCGATCATTCCGTGTTTCTGCAGCATGGGAATCCAGCGCCAGGGCGCGGAATAGATACTGACAAATCCCTCATTCTGAAGGTCGATCAGGTCGTGAGGCGTTAGCTCCCCCACCGTGGTGACGGCCGAACCATAGCGGCGATATTCGGAGAAATCCTGCGTCATCAGCTTCACGCCCTTCTCCCCGTTCACCGCCAGCTTGTGAAACTCGGTCCCTGGATAGGGCACGGCGATGGCAAAGTTCGCTTGTTTGACTTCTCTGGCCTGCCGCAGAAATTTCAGCGTCGCCCGCACCGTCTCTCGTGTTTCCCCCGGCAATCCGATCATCACGGAGTTCAAGGCTTCGACTCCGTACTGGTTGCAGATCCCGTTTGCTTTCACGTAATGCTCCAGCGGGACCTGTTTCTTCATGGTGCGCCGTATTTCGGGATCCACGGTTTCGAGGCCGAACGACAAACGAATGAGGCCGCTCTTGACCAGCCGTGCGATGACGTCTTCTTCCACGAGATTGGCTCTGGTGCTGCCTTCGAAGGTAATCTCCAACCCTTCCTGATCGATGAGGTTGCAAATCTCCAGAATGTGGTCTTTCCAGAGGGTCATCACATCGTCGACGATATAAAAATGCCGGGTGCCGAAGATCTCCACGACTTGCTTCATCTCATTGACGACCGATCGCGGAGAACGCACCCGCATCTCTGTAGTCTTCAGCGCCTCCGAGGCGCAGAAAATACATTTCCACGGGCAGCCGCGCATGGTTTGAATCGAGGTGAACGGCAGACGCCCGCGGAGCGTCCCCAGCTTGTACCGGGACATCGGCAGTCGATGCCGCGCAGGAATCGGTAAGGCGTCGAGATCCGTGATGTCGGCCGGCTGTCCGGTCGAGACGAGTTCCCCGTTCCGCCGATAAATAATCCCGCGCACTGTCGACAGGTCCTTGCGTTGTTCGTAGGCGTTCACAAATTGTGGCCACGACTCCTCCGCCTCGCCGATGAAGGCATAGTCAAAGCAGCCGAGCAGCGCCTGCTCCTTCATGATGGTGATATGAGGGCCACCCACGGCGATCGGAATGTCCGGAGCGAGACGTTTGATTCCTTCCGCGACGGTTTTGCTCAGATGGAAAAATGGGCTCGTCGCGGTAAAGCCGATGAGATCGGGCTTCATCGCCACCGCTCGCTGCACCATCTCCTCCAAGGGCACCTGCTCGGATTCGCCGTCGAGGATCGTGACATTGTGGCCATGGCGTTCAGCAATCGCGGCCAGGAGCGCGAGGTTCAGCGGAGGCCAGGTTGAGTTCCGGCGGGCGAAATGGCCGAACAGTCCGTACGCACCGGTCCATGTGGGATACAGCAACAAGACGTTCATACATCACCTCATGTGAAACTACGGCTGGGACTGATCCGTTCGCCGAACCACGTCGGGATACTCTGGATTCATCCATCCCTCCGCCGGTTCGATGACCATGTTGGCGCGGAATTCTTCGCGAGGCAGATAGGGATACATATCCTCGATGGGCGTCTTCCAACCGAAGATCCTCGGTTCGTAGGTGTGGAACTCGTGCATGTCCACGTCGCAGACGACCGGCCCGTCGAACCGCAGCACCTCGTCGATCTTGGCGTCCATCTCGGCATGGTTTCCGATGGCAACCGTCTTGATGCCGTAGGCCTGGACGATCTTGAGGAAATCCGGCGGGTTGTATCCCTTCGGACCGCAGGCTTCAGCGCGTCCCTGAAAATTGGTTTCCTGGTAGGCCTTCGTAATGCCGTAGATATGGTTGTTCAGAATGAACGTTTTGACGTTGACGCCATAGTTCACGAAGGTCTGTAATTCCTGCGGGTTCATATTGAAGCCGCCGTCGCCGATGGTGCAGACGACCTGTCTTGTGGGATCGGCAAACCAGGCACCCATCGCTCCCGCGAAGGAGAACCCCATGGGGGAATTGCCATTGTTCGTCAGGTTTCGCTGCCCGTACTTGGTCTCGAACGCATGGTTGCTGACGACGATGTTGCCGCCGCAGTCGCCGACCAGGATATCGGTCGCGCCCATTTTCTCGGACAAACGCCGCATGAACGCGTACGGATGCACGCGCTCGCGTTGCGCGAAGAATTCTGGCCGCACCGGATCGTACCGCCGTTTCCATTCCATGACGCGGCCCGTCCAGGCTGAGAAATCCGGCAAGGGTTTGCTGCGTCGATCGAGGGCGATCAGCAAACGCTGTGTAAATGCTTTTGCGTCGCAGAGGATGTTGACGTCGAACGGGACCTGTTGAAACTTTCGCTGCACCATGGCCGGATCGATTTCGACCAGATACTTCTTGGCCTGCCGGGCGAAGCTCTGAACGTTGCCGCCGGTGATGCGTCCGGAGATGCGACTCCCGATGGAGAGCAGCAGATCACTGTTCTGAATGCCGAAGTTGCGGCCAGCGCCACCATAAGTCCCCACCCGACCGCCGTAGTTCTCATAATCCGAACTGATCACATCCAGCGCGTTCCAGGTCGGAAAACAGGGCACGTTCAACCGGCGGCCCAAAGCCCGAACATCGTCCTGGGCATCGGCCAGGCGCACGCCTCCTCCCACCAGGATCACCGGCCGTTCCGCCTGTTGGAGGTCACTGATGAAACGAGCGATCTGCTGGTCAACAACCGTGAGGTCGAAACTCATCGCCGCGGGCGGCTCGAAGCCCGTCAGCTGTTTTGCATCGACCATGGCTTTTTGCACATTGAGGGGAATATCGAGCAACACCGGTCCAGGTCGGCCCTCTTGGCACATCCACAGAGCCTTTTCCAACTCGAATCGGACGTCTTCAGGATTCACCATCATCTTCGCGTATTTGGTCACCGGCGCGGCCATGGCCACAATGTCCGTTTCTTGAAATCCGATTTGCCGGATCGATGGGTCGGGACGGAGGAATCGAGAGTTGATCTGGCCAGTGAGGAAGACACAGGGAATTGAATCGTAGAAGCAATTGCCCATCGAGGTGAGCAGGTTCATGCCGCCCGGACCGCTGGTGGCGATGGCGACCCCGGGAATGCCCTTGACCTTGGCATAGGCTTCGGCAGCGAATCCGCCCGCCTGTTCATGCATGACGGCGACATACTGGGTCGCGGCGGTGCGGGTAAACGCATCGATCAAATCGCCGTTGGCCGCGCCGTACACGACGAACATTTTATCGATACCCCGTTCGGCCAACGTATTGATGATGTAGTCTGCCACCTTGATCATGGATGCTCCTTTCCCTGCACTCATCTATGCCGCCTGATTGGACGCGTGATCATGATGTCGACGACGCACCTGATGCCGGCACATCTCCGCGACATGAGCGACGATGCGCGTGCCGAATGTTCGTTGCAACATAGCCAGATAGCTTGGATGGCCGAAGTACTCCAGGAACGCGCGGTCGCGGAAATCTAGGACCTGAGTGGCGGTCAGGCTGTCGGTGGGTAATGGCAGACATTCGTATGCATGTTGGGAATACCCGATCCATCCTGGTCCGCCCTGATCATCCGGCAACCTCCACTGGTGTTGCTTGGCGAGACCATAGAGCGCCGAGCCCGGATAGGCCATGGCACAGTAAAAATTCGCCCATTCGGTATTGAGCGTCAGCGCTAAATCCAAGGTGGCGCGCATACTCTCGAGGGTGTCGTCCGGGAGGCCGAAAATGTAATTGGCTGCGACATGGATGCCGTGGGAGCGGATGCGGTCCACAGTGGCGATAATCTCCCGTTCGCCGAAGCGGCCCTTCTCGACCCCGTCCCGGACATGCTGGCTGCCGGATTCAATGCCGAGCCCAAGCCACGTAAACCCGGCGCGCGCCAGCTTTTCCAGCACTTCATCTTGCACCGTATCGACTCGCGCATAGGCCCAGATGTTGAGGCGATAGCCCCGCTCGATGATCCGGTCGCAAATGCCGATGACGTGGCGACGGTTCAAGACGAACATCTCATCCGGAATTTTGATATTTGAGACGCCGTACTCACGCACCAGGCGGTCGATCTGGCCGATGACATTGTCGGGACTCCAGACACGCAACATCGGCGTGCTGAACGGCGCGTTGATGCAGCAGAACGAGCAGGTAAACGGGCATCCCAGGCTGGTCTGCAGCGAAGCGTAAGGGGTTCTGGATTCAGGGTTCCCGAAGCAGTGCCAATTGTGGGCGCGATAGCGGCTCATATCGAGCAAATCCCAGGCTTGTCCCGGTAAGTCATGGTCGAGATTCGGGAACAACGGCGCGGGCGCATTGCCGACCGCATTCCCCTCCTCCAGATGCCACAATCCCGGCACGTCACGGAGCGAATGCTGCGGCGCTCGCAAGGCGACAATCAGACCGAGAATAGTCGCCGGTCCCTCCCCCTGACAGACATACGTATAGGGCTCCTCCAGCAGCGTGCGTTTTGGCAGCGCCGATGGATGCGTGCCCATCACCAGTGTGGGAATATCGGCGAGGGCATTGAGGATCGCGCAGACCTTCCGGCCGGCGGGCATGCATTGGGTGGAGGCGGATGGTTGTTGCCCGTATATGACAAAGACCGCCAACCTGGGGGCGATGGCAGCGATCTGCTCGGCGGTCTGCTGATGCGTGAGCCCCTGGGCCTCTGCGTCCAGAATGGCTACGGAGCAACTCTGTTGCCGAAGGTAGGTGGCGATCAGGCCCGACCACACGGGGGGTTCGATGGCGGCGAAGTCGCGGCTCAGTTCCTGATAGACCTGGACCCGACTGGGCGGCGTCACCAGCAAGACGTCAAGCGGCTTGGACACGGCATCCTCCCAGTTTCTGCGCAAAGGCGATGGTGCGTGACACGCCCTCCAGCACGTCTTCTTCCAGCCCGCACACAGCCAGGCGGATATGTGACGCATAGGCCTCCCCGAAGCAGCGTCCGGGCGTCACTGCCGTATGTTGTTCTTCCAGGAGACGCCGGCAGAACGTCATATCGTCGAGACCGGTCCCGGTGATATCGACAAAGAGATAAAAGCCTGCTTCCGGATGGTGGCCGTGCAACAGTCCGCTTTGAGTGAGACGATCATGGCAGGTTGCAATGAGACGCTGATTCCTGGCGCGCACCTCTGCAGCATAGGCGTCGAGCACGGACAACCCCGCGATACACCCGCTCTGGGTAAAGCCGGGAAGGCACGAGTAGAGCGTGGAATTGGAGAGGGCGAGTTTAGCAACGACCGCCTCATGCGCCAGGGCATACCCGGTACGAAATCCCGGAATGGACAACACTTTGGAGAACGACGACATGGCGACGACATGTCCAACCTGCGGGGCCGCCAGGCTGACATGCGAACCATCGAAGGTCAGATCGGCATAGGTTTCATCGCTCAGGAGCCAGATTCCTGCCTGCCCGCACCGTGCCGCCAGCTCCTGAAGGACCGCCGGCTCATAGACGGCGCCGGTCGGATTATTGGCACTGTTGACAATAATCGCCTTCGGTTTTGCCGCCAGAGCAACATCGATGGACAGCCGTGACAGCCGAAAGCCATCGCGAGACGGGAGCGTAACGGGCATGACTTCAAGCTCGAGATGTGCCGCTGCTGCCCAATAGGAAGGAAACGCCGGCGTGAACAGCACCACACGGTCCCCAGGGTTGCAGGTGATATCCAGAAACTGGTGAATGAGCATATTCGCAGGGCTGATGACGACCTGCGAGGGGGCAATCGGTTTCCCGATCAACGAGGCGTAACGTTCGGCCACTGCCGTGCGCAATTCTTGTAGGCCGGCCATCGGTGCATACCCGACGTGCTTGGCTTGCAGTTCGTTAATCGCGGCCTCAAGAATCTTGACGGGAGGAGGGATGCGCGGATTGCCGAGTTCAAGGTGATAAATCCGATGCCCCTGGCGTTCCAGGGCTTGCGCACGATCCAATACGCGAAACATTTCCTGCCCGATCAGCCGTTCGCCTCGTGAGGAAAAGGCCGGTCTGGCCAGAGCCTTCGGCATCGGCACCCCCTGCTGGCTCATCGTGACATCGATCCTTGTTTTTGATGGAGGAGCGAGGTCGGGAAATAGGCCGATGTGTCCGTCCAGATTTCACGGAAACGGGCCAGCCGTTCCGGCGTACCGATGTCGTGCAGCGGGCTGGCGGTGACGAAGCCATAACACTGCTCCGTGGCGAGTCGCGGCAGCAGGTCCCGCTCCAGCGACCAGACCGGCATGTCCGGAAAAAGTGTGGTGACGGCGCGATCGAACAGATAGACCCCGGCATTGTGATAGGTCGAGGTCCGCTTTCGTGGTTTCTCAACCATCGACAACAGGCGATCGCCCTCCCCTAACGCCACCGCACCGGTGTCTTCTCGTGTGTCGTCGTGAGTGACGGCAATCGTTGCGCCCGCCCGTTTTCTAGTATGAAATCGCAACAAACGCTCAGGATCGATCTCGCAGAATGAATCGCCATTCAGCACCAAAAACGGATTGCTCCGCACCAGCGGCATGGCATGCGCCAGCGCCCCACCGGTGCCGAGGGGGACCGGATCGCGCACAAACACCGTCTCATAGGGCCCGCGGTGGCGCAGGAACCAGTCCTCGATCATCTCTCCGAAATGCCCCGTGCTGAAAATAAAGCGGCGCGCGCCATGGCGCAGGAAATGTTCGACCAGCAACGACACGAACGGTCGACCGTGAATCTCCGCCATCGGTTTCGGACGGTCGGATACGACGGATTGCAGCCTGGTGCCGAATCCCCCGCAGAGAATGATCACGTCACAGTCGGGAAACCGGGCCATCAGGCCGCCTTTCCAAGGAGAGTAGCCTTCAGCCGGGCCGCGGTCTGCACGGAGCTTTGCGCCCACACGTCATCCAGCATCAGCTGATCTTCCTGATAAAACACGATTTGGGTGCCCAGTCCTTCAAACTTAAAGGGGACCTGGAGCAAGCCCGGAAGTGCCAGACGAATGCGCTCATGATCCTCCGGCCTGGCGAACAGCAGCATGAACCCCCCGCCGCCGGCTCCAAGCAACTTGCCTCCCAACGCACCCGCTTGCCGGGCCGCCGTATAGATGTCGTCGATGGCTGGTGTGGTGATACGAGAGGTCAGGCGCCGTTTGAGCATCCAGGCCTCATGCAGCATGCTGCCGAAGTCAGCCAAATCCCGTTCGCCCGTCAGGATCGACACGCCCTCATCGACCATCTGCAACATCGTGGATAATTCACCCTGACGTTGTTTCGTGCGATCGATCTGCTCGCGGGCGACTTCCGAGGCGATCCGAGAAAACCCGGTGAAGTAGAGTTGGAGGTGGTTTTGAAACGCCGCGAGCCGTTCCGGTTGCATGATGATCGGCGCATGACCGATGTCGCCATTCTGAAAAAACGTCGCTTTGCACAGGCCGCCATGCGCCGCAAGCACTTGGTCCTGACATCCCACGGCCTCGCCGAGCACATCCTGTTCGACATGGATCGCAGCTTGAGCCAACTGCGCTTTGCTGGGCATGATGTGCTGCAAGGCGTACAGTGTATGGAGTAAGCCCACGGTAAAGGAGGAACTGGATCCCAACCCCGTTCGCGCGGGCAGGTCGCCGTCGTGATGGATCTCCAGCCCGTCGTCGATGTTGAGGTACTTCAGCACGCCGCGGACGGCGGGATGCTCAATCTCCTGATTATTGTTCACGAGTTCGATGCGGGAATAGGCAATCCTGGTGCGATGTTCGAAGAACGGGGGCAGCTGCCGGCAGCTGATGTAGCAGTATTTATCGATGGTCGTCGCGAGCACCGCTCCGCCATGTTCCCGGAACCAGACGGGGTAGTCGGTACCGCCACCGAAAAACGAGATACGGAACGGCGTTCGGCTGATGATCATCCTCGCCCTCGCTGCCGGCTTGCGCTGAACTCAGACATTGGCATATTGGCCGGCTTTGACGACCGTGTAGCACTTGATCAACTCGCGGATTCCGCGTTCCAGCGACCATTCAGGCTTGAACCCGGTTTCCAGCAGGCGTTGATTCGAGACGATGTAATCGCGTTTATCCGGATCCTCGCCGATCGGCGCTTCGAAGGAGACGAACTGCGGGAGCACGCGCTGGATTTCGCGGCAGAGTTCGAGCTTGGAGAGATTGGCATCGTCCAATCCGACGTTATACGGCTGGTTTTTCATGTCGTCGAAGTGATCGATCGCATGGAGGAACGTGCGTACGACATCCCGGATATGGATGTAATTGCGTTTGCAGTGGCCTTCAAACACGACGACCGCTCGATCCTGTACCGCCCGCCACACGAAATCGTTGACCAGGAGGTCCATGCGCATCCGCGGCGACACGCCGAACACCGTCGCCAGGCGAAGCGTAATCGCATTGCCACGATCCAGAACGACTCGCTCGGCCTTGACCTTGGTTTCGCCATACAGGCTGATGGGGCGAAGCGGCGAATCTTCGGTGCACGGCACACCGGGTTGGCCGATGCCATACCCGCTGTTGGTCACAGGGAAAATGATCTGCTGGCGAGGAGAGGACAGTTTGCAGAGTAGTTGGACGGCTTCAAAGTTCACCGTATACGCGCCGACTCGGTCTCTGTCACAGAGGGGCGCTCCGACCAACGCCGCCAGCGGGATGATGATATCGGCCTTGCGCAGCAAATCGGTCAGCAGCCGTTCATCCCGGCAGTCTCCCCGCACGACCTGAAACTTCTCTTCGGCACAGCAATCCATCAGACTGTTTTGCCGGTACATAAAATTATCGAGGACCGTCACCGCATACCCGCGATCCAGCAATCGTCTGGTCAGCACTGAGCCCAGGTATCCAGCGCCGCCGGTGATGAGGACATGTGTCGAGCCTGTCGTCATAGTCAATCGAGCTCCCTCTGGCTGTGCCACTCGTGCTGCCTCACTCCCCTGTTCATGCGGCCTCCAGGACGATGCGGGAAATCTGCAGGACGTCCTGGTCGGTCATCGAAGCGTGATTCGGCAGAAAAAATCCGCAATGATGGACCCGGTCGGCCACGGGAAAACTGGCTTTCCCGTAGCGATTCATCCAGAACGGATGCAGGCCCAGGTTGCCGGCTGAGAAGATGCGTGTTTCCACTCCCTCGGCCACCAAGGCCCGAACGATGCGCTTCCGTTGTTCGGGGCTATCGGCCAGCAGGCCAAAGGAAATGCTGGCGACCTTGCTACCTTGCGGCGGCCGCTGCGTGTAAAACCGCTTCCCCAGTTGCTCGAGATAGCGTTCGTGATTCGCTTGCCGCCGACCGGTCATCCAATCCAGCTTGCGCAATTGCTCGAGCCCGATGAAGGCATTCAGGTCGGTTGAACGCAGATTGAATCCCGGCTCGTAAAACACGAAGGGCGAATGGAAGTCGTCCACCTGATACTGGTCGACCAGTTCCTGATGCCGCGCCTGATCCACATCTTTGCTCCATCCGTGGCTGCGTAACATCAGGAGGAGATTCCTGAGCTCCCTGTCGCTCGACGACACCATGCCGCCTTCGATCGTGGACATCTGATGCCCGAAATAAAACGAGAAGCTCGCCATATCGCCGAACGTTCCCACTTTCCGGCCCTCGTACTCGGCGCCGATGGCGGCGCAGGCGTCTTCGAGGAGATAAAACCCGTACCGATCTTTCAATGTCTGCAGCTCGCGCATTCGATGCGGCACACCGAGCACCTGAACCAGCAACACCGTCTGCGCGTGATGTCGCTTCAGCAGGTCCTCAAGATGATTGAGATCGAGGCCGAAGGTGTCCGGATCGGCTTCGCACATATACGGGGTAAAGCCGAACTGAATGGCCGGGGCGATTGATGTGACCCAGCCGACGCTGGGGACGATGACATTCGTATTGCGCAACTTCCCCGATCGCAGCAAGGCGTAATACATGAGGAGATTGGCCGATGATCCTGAATTGCAATGCACCGAATAGGGGCGTCCCAGCCACTGCGACCAGCGTTGTTCGAAATCGAGCGTCACCGCGCCCTTGGTGAGTCGCGGGTAGGTCCGCAGCCACTCGATCAAATGGTCGATATCCTGCCGGTCGATCGTGTCCTGAGCCAGACACCATCGCGGGTTGAGCTTGGCACT
>VOPT01000016.1 GCA_009594865.1 Nitrospira sp.
AAACACGCAGCGCGACTTAAATATCGCCCTCATGAACGAACTGGCGTTGATTTTTCATCGCTTAGGAATTGATACAAGGGCAGTGCTGGAGGCGGCCGGCACAAAGTGGAACTTTTTGAAATTCAATCCGGGTCTGGTCGGTGGACATTGTATAGGCGTAGACCCCTATTATCTGACCGCGAAAGCGGAGTCGGTCGGGTATCACCCCGAAGTCATCCTGGCTGGTCGGCGTATCAATAACAGTATGGGGAAATATGTGGCTGAACAGACCATGAAGCTGTTGAGCCAGGTCGAACGCCCCGTCAGCGATTTGCGTGTCGGCGTCCTGGGGCTGACCTTCAAGGAAAATGTTCCGGATCTGCGGAACAGCAAAGTGCCGGATATCATCAATGAATTGAAAGAGTACGGGATTCAGGTTGTCGTCCACGATCCGCTTGCTGAGCATGAGGAGGCGGTGGGGGAGTATGGACTTCGCCTGTCGTCCTGGGACCAGCTTAAACAGCTCGATTGCATTATCCTCGCGGTGGCGCACCGTGAATATTTGCGCATGAGCGTTCCGGAGCTGCTTAAACCGTTGCGAAAGCAACGCAACAACGTTGTAGTTGACGTCAAGAGTGTCTTGAGTCCGGAGACCTTGCCGGGTTCTGTGAAATATTGGCGGCTATAGGTCACCTCAATCGGTCGCAGGAAAGTTCTCTCCTCCTGCTTGAATAGAGCCTGGTTTGTCCCTGAGGAATACCTCTCAAGGAAGCCGAAGCAGTGGTCGGTCTCCAAGGTTTTCTTCCTCCCGAATAACCCCAACAGCTAATGACTCGCCTCATACCTGCCGAAACAGGTATGAGGCGAGAACCTAGGGCGGCATCGTCCAAAGCGAGAAACTGATTGTCGCGTGTGTGTCAGTTTGGTATACCAATGAGGTTGTAACCTTGTTCATCAAGTATATGCAGTCACCCTTCCCTTCCACACGCGTCAACATCGAAGGTAATCGGCTTCGCCGGCTGGCCATAGCTGTCAGCGGGTGGGCATGCTGTCTGGTGTTGAGCGCCTGCGGCACGTTTGCGTCTCCCGACGTTAAACGCGGGGATCAGCATCTCGCCGCAGGAAATTGGGAGGAAGCCAGCGTCGCATACCGGCAGGCTCTCAAGGATGATCCATTCGAACCATCGCTGCAGAACAAGTATCGCATTTCGAGAGAACGCGCCGCCGCCGCGCATGATGAACGTGGCCGACAATTATTGAAGGATCGCCAATTCGACCAGGCTGCCGAAGAGTTCAAGCGGGCGCTCACGATTGAACCGACGAGCAAGGAATTCGAAGCCGGCTTGACCGAGGCGCTGCGATTGAAAGAATCGCGTGACCGGTATCGAGAAGCGGAACGTTTGGCGCAGTTGGGTCGGGTCACCGAAGCCATGACCGGTTACATGCGCGCCGTCGAACTGGACCCCACCTATAAGGACGCCCTCGAAGGCGTCGCCCGTCTGTCTGCTGAACAGCATGCGGCCGATCGTGACGACCGGCAGAAACAGCCGGTGACGCTGCAGTTCCGCAATGCGGGCCTGAAAGAAGTCGTCGAGGCGCTGGGGAAGGCCGCCCACGTCAATTTTGTGTTCGATAAGGATGTGCGAAACGACCCCATCACCGTCTCGCTCGAAGAGAAACCCTTCGACGAGGCGTTGTCGCTGGTGTTGAACAGCAACAGCCTGTTTGCGCAGAAGGCCGGACCGACGCTCTTCATCATTAGTCCCAACACCAAGCAGAAACAAGAACAGTATCAGGATTTGATGATCCGGACCTTCTATCTGTCGTCGGCCAAGGCGAAAGATATGGTGGCGTTGCTGAAGTCCATGCTGGATGTGAAGCATATCCATGGCAATGAGGCGCTGAATACCATCGTCGTTCGTGATCAACCGGAAAAGGTGGAGCTGGCCGAAAAAATCATCCAGGCCAACGACCGTGAAGATTCTGAAGTGCTGTTCGACGTGGAAGTGCTCGAGGTGAATCGGACGGTCGACCAGCAATACGGGCTATCCTATCCCAAGCAAATTGCTGCTGCTCTCGTGCCGCCCGGATTCACGGGGACGATCGCAGGGGACATCGCGCAGCAGTTTACCTATCGCAACCTGGCCAGTTTGGGGCAGGACAACTACTTGTTCAAACTCCCCACGAACGTACAGCTGGATTTCTTTAAGCAGATCACCGATGCCAAGACCCTCGCAGCGCCGAAAGTGCGAGTGCTGAATAATAAGAAGGCGGAAGTCAACATCGGCGACAAGCAACCGATTCTGTTGTCGACCACCAACGTGTTACCGGGGCAAGCCGCCACCGGCGCGGTGCCGACAACTTCGACGGTGACGTCGATAGAATTCCGGGACACCGGTGTGAAGCTCACGGTGGAACCGAACATTCACCTCGCGAACGAGCTGTCCTTGAAAATGAAAATTGAGGTGATTCGCCTGGGAGATGTCGTCTTGCTGCAACAATCTCCACCGATCACGCAGTTCAAGTTCGGCAACCGCTCGGCAGAGACCATGCTGAACGTGCGTGATGGAGAAACCATCATCCTGGGCGGTCTGTTGCAAGAAGAAGATCGTCGGACCAAGGTGACCATCCCATGGATCGGCGACATCCCGTATCTGGGAAATCTGCTGAGCTCGTTTAAGACTCAACGAGTCACGACGGAAGTGATTTTAACCATTACTCCGCATATCGTGAATGCACTGCGTCTCCCCGGACCTCAGGGACAGGCGTTCTGGTCGGGAACTGAATCCGTCTACTCCACCGCACCATTATTTGCCATGCAGCCGAAGCCGATCTCGACTCGAGTGGCGGTCCCGGCGGTGTCCGGGATAGCCATTGAGAAAGGCGCCTCCAGTAAATCACAAATGAATGCGGCGGGTTCAGATGTGGTTTCGCCCCGCCTTCAATTGTCTATTCAGCCAGCGGACGCCACGGTTCAGGTGGCCAAAGAGATTCGTGTAGATGTGATGGCGACGCAGGCTCACGGGTTTGATACGGAGACGTTCACGCTGGAGTTTGATCCGAAGATTCTGGAGTTTCGAGATGCCACCCTCGGTGAAGTCCTGGGAACCGAAGCCGGGAAAGCTCCGGTGGCCGCGACATCATCTTCCACGGAAGGCATTGTCGAGCTGCGGCTCCATCGTTCTGCGACTGCCACCAAAGATGACGGCCGCCTGCTGCGATTGACCTTTCTCGCCAAATCCCCGGGCGTCTCGCCCGTGCGGTTGCAGATGGCCAAACATCCGGGCCAAAACGTCCCGGAGGGAACCGGTGAAGCCTCGGGAGTGGTGAGAGTGCGGTGAAACAGTCCGGCGTGACGTTGCTTGAGTTGCTCGTGACCCTGACGATTCTCACTATTCTTGCCTCGGTCGCGCTGCCGTTCACCAAGGTCTCGACCAAACGGACGAAGGAGATCGAGCTTCGGCAGAATCTCCGGGTGATTCGAGCGGCGATTGATGCCTTTCGTTTGGAATGGGCGCGTGACGGCGACACCCTTATCGGTCCGGCCTGCGTCAAGAACCGGTTGAGTTGCAAAGACGTCACCGGCCCGTATGGGTACCCCAAGTCGCTCGATGCCTTGCTGGGCGTCAAACTCACCGGTGAGCAAGCGACGGTGCGGGGGACGACGATCCGGCGCTACCTGCGTTCAATTCCCTTGGATCCGATGACCGGCGCGGCCGATTGGCGCCTGCGTTGCTACCGGGACCCCGCCAGCGTGAAAGACTGGTGCGGAGAAGACATTTACGATGTTACGACTCAGAGTCAAGAACTGGCCTTGGATGGTACGAAATACCGAGAGTGGTAGACGCGCATGGGTCTCATCGTCGGCGCACGGATTTACGATTATCGAGTTGATGATTGTGGTGACGATTGTGGGGATCCTGGCCACATTGGCGGTGCCCTCGTATCACGCAGCGATCATTAAGGCGAAAGAAGGGGCCTTGCGTCAGGATTTGTTCTCGTTACGCGATGTGATCGACCAACATCGCGCCGACAAGGGAAAGTATCCGGAGAGCATTCAAGCCCTCGTATCGGCCGGGTATCTCCGGAGGGTCCCGAGCGATCCATTGACCGGGGCGACCACATCGTGGCAGGAGATGGTCGATGAGGCTGAAGGCGGGATGGTCGATGTGTTTTCAGGCTCCGAACTGGTCGGAACCAATGGAGTACCCTACAACCAATGGTAAGGCGATGAACATCATGATACAGCCACATGTTCCTGCGCGACGGAAGGGCGTTGGGTTACGTCTCGGATGCTGCTTGGCCGCATTGCTGCTCTGTGGGTCCTGGGGAGGGTGTGCGAAGGTCACGCCCAATCACGAACCGGCTCCTTCCGATCTGCAAGTGGCGGCGGACTCCCTGAAGGTCGCAGTCCGCGAAGCGCAGCGCACGGCAGCTGAATTGCGGACGGAACTGGAGGAGCAGAGAAGAGAACTGGCCGACGCGCAAGTGGCGCGGGCGCAACTTCAGGGCATGTTACGGGAAACAGAGCGGCGATTGACGGAGGCCCGTCAAATCATCGAATTGCAGCGTGAAGAGTTAGCCTCCGCTCGCGACGAACGGGAGCGACTCGCTCAGGCGGTTCAGCCATTCAACGGGCATGTGCGGCCATCATCTGCGCCGGCGCCATCGCGTCGCAAGAATCTGCCACCTGATCAGGACAGCACGGTTCCCACTTCCGTCGATGCGCGAGAGCTCACGGGGGAGAACTCCCCGGTCGAGCAAGATCAGACGATTCCGCAACCCGTCCCGCTTCCTCGCGAGACCATGAAGGATTCATCGATGCCCCGGGCGTCAGCCGCTCGTGTCTCTCCGCTGTCGAAGGGAAATCCAGTGGGACGGACGATTGTGGTGCAAGGTGGGGATACGTTGTGGCGGCTTGCGCGCCGGCACAAGGTTGAAGTCGCGGTGCTCCGCTCACTCAATGGGTTGTCAGGTGACCGCATCGTGGCCGGGCGAACGCTCCGTTTGCCTGACGCGGAGGCGCAGCATGCAGCTGTGCAGCCCGCCACACTCGACATGCTGGTGCAGTAAAGGCTGAAGATCATCGCGAGATGTGTCGAGCCGAATGAACTCATGGCTGTCTTCTCCTATAGAGCGGCTCGCGCGGATGGAACCACCTTCGAAGGCCACATCGAAGGCGATGACGAGCATGTTGTCCGCGCGAAGCTCGAGGCAGACGGCGTTCTGGTGTTTCGCCTGTCTCGAAGCGGGGCAGGGTTTGGCGTGCCGGGGCTTTCGGCTGGACGCTGGGGAAAGCTTCCGCTCCAAGATTTTCTTGTGTTCAACCAAGAGCTGCTGGCCTTAATCAAGGCGGGGCTTCCGGTTCTGCGGGTGTGGGATCTCCTCATCGATCGCACCCAGCGCGCTCCGTTTCGAGAAGCACTCAAAGCCGTCCGGCAGGACATTCGCGGCGGGTCGTCGGCATCCGAAGCCCTGGCGAAGCATTCCACCTATTTTTCGGATCTCTATTTGGCCACCATTCGCGCCGGCGAACAGTCGGGCAATTTGGCGGAGGTGCTGCAACGGTACATTGCGTACTTAAAACTGATGATCAGCCTTCGCCAAAAGGTGACGAAGGCCTTGGCGTACCCTGGTTTTCTCGTCGTCGTCGGCATTGCCGTCGTCGGATTTTTGCTGAGTTATGTCATGCCGACGTTTATCTCCGTATACGGGGAATCGTCCGCGAATCTGCCGACGCCGACGCGAGTGCTCATCTCCGTGATTCACATGGGAGAGGCGCAATTGATCCCTGTCGCCATCATCGTCATTGCGGCGATGGTCATGGGGCGGGCTTGGTATCAAACATCGGCCGGACGCTTGTCGGTGGACCGAAATCTGCTGCGGCTACCACTCCTCGGAACCATTCTCGTGGAGCATCATACGATCCAATTGACGCGGACGCTCGCCACGGTGCTGGCCGGTGGCACGCCGATCGTGGAAGCCCTGGAGATTGCGCGCGGGGCGGTCTCGAATCGCTTTGTCTCACGCGGACTGGTCTCCGCGGTCAACGAGATTCGCGAAGGCAGTACGCTGGCGGCCGCCATTGAGCGGCCCAAAATTTTGCCTAAGTTGGCCATCGAAATGCTGTCGGTCGGTGAGGAAACGGGTTCGCTTGAGCCCATGCTCAGAGATGTGGCGGAATTTTATGAGGGCGATCTCGATGTGCGGCTCAGCCAGTTAACGACCTGGATTGAGCCGGTCTTGCTGCTGGTCATGGGATTGCTCGTCGGCGGCATTGTGATCATCATGTATTTGCCGATTTTTCAGATGGCCGGAACGATTCAATAATGCAGCGACGTCGACGAAAGCATTCCAGAGCCCTGGCTTCCTTCAGGGTTGGAGATTTGTAGTATGGCCATGCAACGTCATCTCACCCGCCCGTCGCTGGCTGATGTGCTGGTGCGTGAAGGGATCCTTCCTCGCCGTACGGTAGACCAAGTCGTGGCCCGTCTTGGAGGCAGCACCACGGCGCTGGGGCCTATGCTCGTTGAAGACGGCACCATTTCAGAGATGCAGCTGGCACAGGCATTAGCCGCGCAGTATGGCCTTCCCTATGACGCGCTGACCGGCTTCCGCGTGGATTCCGAGTTTTATCACACCATTTCCGTCAAGCTGATGCGCCGCCATCCCTTCGTGCCGCTGAAGGACGAGGCGGGGGTCCTGACCATTGCGATTTCCGATCCGCAGAACCTGCTGGGTCTGGATGAATTGGAAATCCTGCTCAATCGCCCTTTGCACTATGTGGTGAGTTCAAAGAACGCGATTCAGGCTGCACTGGAGCGCAGCGAAGGATCGAGTCAGGCCTTACGCGAATTAGAGGCGGAGTACAGGTCGGTGCTCGTCAAGGAAGACGAACGCGGCGAAGAAGTCCTGACGGTGGACCATTTTGGGGAAGACCAGAGCCCCGTCGTCAAACTGCTCGACACGATCATGCTCAGCGCCATGCAGCGGCGAGCGAGCGATATTCACATCGAAGCCACGGATCGCGCGACCACGGTGAAATTCCGCGTGGACGGCATTTTGGTCTCAGCCATGGATCCGCTGGATGTGAAGCTGCATCCGCCGCTGGTCTCTCGCCTCAAGGTTATGTCCGACCTGGACATTGCGGAGCGCCGGGTCCCGCAGGACGGTAGCTTCCGGATGCGCCTTGACCGGAAAACGGTCGATTTTCGTGTGTCGATTCTCCCCAGCGTGTTTGGCGAATCCGTCGTGATCAGAATTTTGGACCGCGAGGCGATCACCACCGGCGTCTCCACCTTGCGGCTGGATCGGCTGGGGTTCAACCCCGAAGATCTCAAACGGTTCCGGCGCGCGATCACCAGACCCTACGGGATGGTGCTCGTGACCGGTCCGACCGGAAGCGGAAAGACGACGACGCTCTATGCTGCCATCAGTGAAATGAACATTCAGGAAGACAAACTGATCACGATTGAAGATCCGGTGGAGTATCAGTTGCCGGGCGTCGTGCAGATCCCCGTGAACGAGAAAAAGGGACTGACCTTTGCTCGCGGGTTACGGTCCATTCTGCGCCACGACCCCGACAAGATCATGGTGGGAGAAATCCGGGATGCGGAAACCGCCCAGATCGCCATTCAATCGGCCCTCACCGGCCACTTAGTGCTAACCACGGTGCACGCCAACAACGTGTTCGATGTGATTGGTCGGTTTGCGTCGATGGGCATTGATTCCTATAACTTCCTTGCCGCGTTGACCTGCGTGTTAGCGCAACGGTTGATCCGGGTGATTTGCCCGGACTGTCGCCATCAGGTCACGCTCGATCAAGCGCTGGCCGAGGAGTCGGGGCTCGATTATGATGAATTCAAGACCTCACCGTTTTATGAAGGTAAAGGCTGCTCCGAGTGCCATGACACCGGGTATCGAGGCCGCAAGTGCATTACCGAATTTCTGGACCTGACGGACGAGATCAAGGAAATGATCCTGGCTGACCGCGCGTTGTCGGAGATCCGGTATCGCGCGGTGACCGACGGCATGATTACCTTGCGGCAGTCCGCGGTGAAGAAAGTGCTGGCCGGAGAGACGACGCTTCGTGAAATCAACCGCGTGACGTTCAGTGAAGAGCGATAGGCGATGTGGGACTGGATCACTAGCAGACCGCAGTATTGTTTGAAGATCGGGGCGCATGATCTCGCCTGGGCGGAGGTGCATCGCAATTGGCGCGGGCGGCCACGGTATCAATGCGTCGTCTCCGCTTTGCCCGAGGGGATCCTCCGGCTGTCGCCGCTGGAACAGAACGTCGTGTCGCCTCATGAGCTGGAATCGCACATCCGGGCGATCGCCGGTTCGGCGACCACTCAGGCTCCAGGCCGTTCTTCTACCCCGGGAGTCCCGCGCGCCGCGACGGTGATTTTGCCCGACCTGGCCGTGCGTCTGGCGGTCGTCCGCTTGCAAGACCTTCCGTGGAGTTCGGATGAGCGGGATGCCTTGGTGCGCTGGCGATTGGGGCAAGAGCAACTGCTGTCATTAAGCGGAGCCAAAGTATTTTCCCAAGTGTTGTCCGAACCGGGGGTGTCCGGTGATGGTCCCTGCACCGTTCTCGCGGTGGTCGTGCAGGAGGCCGTGCTGGCGCAGTATGAAGCCGTGTGCGAAGCCGCCGGTCTCATCCCGCAGGAAGTCGATGTCGCCAGTCTGCGCTTGTTCAACCTCTGGTCTCATGGAGCCTGGCGTACGGCCGGCTCGCCAGCCGATTTCTTGTGGGTGAATGCCACTGAGGGCGGGGTCACGGCGTTTATCTTTCATAAGGGCGTCTTGGTCTTTCTTCGCTCCAAACTGCAGGGGGGAGTTGGTTCTAGCGGGATCTGGCCTGCCGGCTCGGAGCAACTGGGGATCAACCGGATCGTGCAGGAGTGCGCCGACTCGATTTATGCGTGTCAGCAACAGACGCCGGAGTTAGCGATTAGCCAGACCATCCTGATTGCGGATGAGGCCCTGGGACCAGGCTTGCGGCAGCAATTGGAAAAGGGATTAGGCGTGCCCGTCCAGGAATTGGATTGGGAACGGGTGCAACAAGTCGGCGGTGGTCCGATTACCGGGCCACGGACGAGCGCGGCCATGCCGGCGATTGCAGGGGTGGTCTAAGTCATGATGTTGGATAATCTGGCATCGGTGCTTCGGGATGTAGCCTTGCGTATCGGGCAGCCGTCTGCGCGCAGCGGTGTGTTCACGATCAATCTCAGCAGCCGCTATCGATGGTATCTGGCGCCGGCACGGTTGCTGATCATGGTCTTGGCGGGCGTGATCGGTGTGGCCATACTCTGGGACATTTCGCAATCATGGCTGGTGTGGCAGGACGTCCAGGCACGAGAATCGGCCTTGCTGCAGGTGCAGGAGCGGGACAAAGAGTTGCTGAAGGAAGCGCAGCAGGAAGGCTTGGACCTTTCCGAAGCCGCGTTGCAATTACTGCCGAAAGAGATCGAGTTCGCCAACCATCTGATCGAGAAGCGGAGTTTCTCCTGGACCAGGTTTCTGACGGAACTGGAGCGTGCGATTCCTCAGCGGATTGCCGTGAATAGTATTCGTCTGGATCCCGCGAATGCCACGATCATGCTGACCGGCTCGGCGAGAGCGCTCGAAGATGTGACCACCTTGACGGTGATGTTCCAAGATCACCCCCAATTCAAGGATCCCGTGTTGGGCCAACACCGGGTGATGGGAAACGGGTTGGTCGAGTTCGACCTGAGCTTACGCTATCGAAATCGGACCTGATGATGTTTCCAGGACTGGATCGACTACAACTGACATGGCGACAACCCTACGCGCCCATCCTGCCCTGGGTGGCCTTCGTGGTGGGGTTGGCCATTGTGAGTTACGGCATTCACGCCCTGGTGTTGGGAGCGGCGGAAGAGGAGCAAGTGAGGCTCGAAGCCGAGTCGGTTAAGGCGCGGCAGCAATTGAACCGGCACAGGGACGCCAAGAAGGCGAAAGCGGATCTTCAGCGCGTGTGGGCCGTCCTCCCGTTGTTCCGGGATTTTGCGCCGCTCGCCCTCGGCGTGACAGAAGAGGCGAAGCGAGATCAGGTCACACTGCCGGCCCTCTCCTACAAGACCGAAAAGACATCGGTTCCGGATGCCACCAAGGCAGTGTTGCAGGGAACGGTGACCGGGCGGTATGAGGATTTGCGCCGCTTCCTCTACAACTTGGAGTCGGCCCAGGAATTATTGTTTATCGAAGATCTCAACCTGGTCCGTTCAGGAAACATTCAGGATCAGCAACTAACCTTCAATATTAGGATTTCGACCTACTTGCGGGGAGAGCATCTGCAATCTCCGACGCCCTGACGCCCATGAACCGAGTCAGTAAAAATCAGGGACTGCTCTTGCTGACCCTCGTGGTCTTCTGGATCGGGCTGCTCATCTGGCAATTTGACCATTCAAGTGAACCGACGCGGGTGCCGTTGACCCATGTAAGCGGGCAGCGGGCACCGAGCAAGACGCCACAGGCCGCTGTCGGTGGTGATCTGCAGGTTCATCTTGAGCGCCTCGCGGCCATCAAGGGCCAGCGAGAAGCCACCTTTTCCACCCCGCGAAACATTTTCGCCAGTTTGCTGCCTCAGGTTGAGCCGGTTGCGGTTCCGCCCCCGGCAGCTCGTCGAGGCCGCTCACGGGGACCCACCAAAGCTGTCCCTCCTCCCGTTCTTGAACCGCTCCAGGAGCCGCAGGAGCCGACCGCTCCTGAAGAAGAGCCGGAACCGGTGGTGGAGGGGCCGAAGGGGCCGACTGCGGAAGAAATTGAACGGCTCCGTATTGCCACCGAGCTCAATCAGTTCCGCTATGTTGGGTTCATGGCGGTCGGCGGAGGATCGCAAAAAAAGAAGAACATGGCGGTGGTGGTTAAGAACGACGAGATGCATGTCGTGCAGGTAGGAGAGGTGATTGGCGGGGAAGTCCTGGTCAAAGATGTGTCGTTGAAGGAAATTACGCTTCAGGATGTGGGATCAAAAATCACCCAGGTCATTCCGGTTACGGATGATCCCGGCGCAGGGGGGCAACCCAACTAGGAGGGGGATGGGGGTGCGTGGTCCTCTCCAGGATTCCCGCGGTATCACCTATCTCGCCTTGATGTTTTCGATCGTCCTGATCGGAATTTCCGTCTCGGCAGCGGCCCGCCAGTGGACGGTGATGGTTCAGCGCGAAAAAGAAGCCGACCTCATGGCAAAGGGCATCGAAATTCAGAACGCGCTGGCGCTCTATTCTGCCTCGATGAAAATCGGGCGCATCATGACCACCGAAATCTATCCTCAGTCTCTCGCCGAATTGACCCGCACGCCCAAACCGTTTTTGCGACGAGTCTATCAGGACCCCATCAGCGGAGGAGACTGGGAGTATATGCGCGCGCCCACCGGAGGCATCATGGGGGTGCGCAGCAAAAGCAAAGTCAAACCGATTAAGGAACGTGATTTTCCGCTGGCCGTTCGCCATTTCGAAGGACGCAAGACCTATCACGACTGGATGTTCCAGCATCCCAATCCCTCGTCGCAATCCATGCTGATGCCGCCTATGATGGGCCTGGCTCCCGGGACCATGCCGACGCACCCCGGTGCACAAGGGGCCGTTCCCGGCGCCGGGACTCCACAAGGCGCTCCTCTGATGCCCGGGGCTCCCCGTAACCCTTGACCCGACTCTAAACCCCACAGTATCCTGTCACGCTATCGTTTTCGCGCCTACGTTCACCATCTTGATCGGCGGATACCTTGGGCCTCGGGCCTTATGGATCGCCAAGCAGCAGGAATTCACGACATGGAACAAGACCTGACCGAATCCCCGGCTCCGGAGCTGGAAGCTCCCGTTGAAGTACTGTCTCCTGAAGACTATGTGATGGGCTTGGTGAAGAGCGCCAAGAAAGCGGCGAGCCGGCTCTCGACCCTCTCGACTGCGGTGAAGAATCAAGCCTTGGAGGCTATGGCTGAAGGGCTTGAGGCGCATGAAGCGGAGCTGCTGGCCGAGAACGAAAAGGATCTTGAACAATTCGAGGCGACGCCTGAGCGCAAGGCGCTGGGAGACCGGTTGCGACTGACGGCGGAGCGTATTCGTGACATGGCCGCAGGACTTCGTGATGTCGCCCGCCTGCCGGACCCGCTGGGGGAGATGCCCAAGATGTGGACGCGGCCGAATGGCATGCAGGTCGGCCGGATGCGGGTCCCCATCGGGGTCATCGGAATCATTTATGAGGCTCGTCCAAACGTCACGGCGGACTCGGCCGCTCTCTGTCTCAAGTCTGGGAACGTCTGTCTCTTGCGAGGCGGATCGGAAGCGTTGCATTCCAACACAGCGATTGCCAAAGTTTTGAGCGAGTCAGCGGAGAAGGCCGGTGTGCCGGCCGGCGCAATCACCTTTGTGGATCGCCCGGAGCGGGAAATCGTTCAGCTGCTGTTGAAGCAGGATCAGTATATCGACCTCATCATCCCCCGCGGCGGGGATTCCTTGATGAAGACCATCGCCGAGCATGCCACGATCCCGGTGCTGAAGCATGACAAGGGCGTCTGTCATACCTATGTCGATGCGGATGCCGATCCCAAAGTAGCCGAACAAATCTGCATGAATGCCAAGGTGCAGCGCCCCTCAACCTGCAATGCCATGGAGACGCTTCTGGTCCATCACAGCATCGCGCGGACCTGGCTGCCGCACCTGATCAAACAGCTCACAGCGGCGAAGGTGGACGTGCGCGGTTGCGCCAAGACCTGCCAGCTCTGTCCTGAGGTCAAGCCGGCGGGGGAGGATGATTTTGGGCATGAATTTCTCGATCTGATTCTCGCGGTCAAGATCGTCAAGCATATGGATGAAGCACTGGAGCACATCGCCACATTCGGCTCCCGTCACACGGAAGCGATTGTGACCAAGGATTATTCCCGCGCCATGCGGTTCTTGCGTGAAGTCGATGCCGGTGCGGTGTTGGTGAATGCGTCGACCAGGCTTAACGACGGGTATCAGTTCGGCCTCGGCGCAGAAATCGGCATCAGCACCTCGCGGCTTCATGCGCGAGGGCCGATGGGGCTGGAAGAATTGACCTGTGCCAAATTCGTGGTGCTTGGGAGCGGGCAGATCCGCGAATAAATGGCCGTGGATGCCTCGTTACAGGAGATACTGAGCCGCCCCGGTACGCTCGCCTTTCCTGCCAATCGTGCTGATGCGCCGCGCTTGCCGGCATCATCAGCGTCGTTCCTCCGCCTACCCACAGGGCATCTTGTCGTCTATGGCAGCCATGGTCGTCGAATCCTCTCGACGGATCCTGACGGGTATCCATTACATGAGTGCGAATGGGAATCGCTCAATGGCCGGCTGCGTCTCGTTCGCAGTCGGGTACACCTGGATTGGGGAGCATGGGTGGGACTCATTCCCGGCGGGCTCGTCAATACGATGACCCTGGATCTATCCAGAAAGCCCGGATGGCAGCGGCTCAGGGCCGACGATCTTCGAAGCATGGCGGCCCAGGCCATGCGGGTTCCGCTGGATGAAGTCCGATTTTTTTACAGCGATCAGGACATGACGATCGATGCCAAGGGCAGCGCTACAATCCGGCACCGCAAAGATGCCATCTATCATCTGCCTGATGGGACCTTCGACACCGAACAATTTATGGCGTGCATGGGGGCCATGCATTGGGAAACCATCGATTTTCTGCCGGTCGTCGAGCTCTTTTTATCCCTGCTTCCCGGCACTGGCTCCGCCCTCTTTGAATTGATCCGTGGTCTCTATGATGATCAGAACCGTGGGCAAGCGGTTCCGAGGCCGTTGCGATATCGTGGGATTCCGACCTATCCGTCAGAAGCAGCGTATCGTCTCTTCAGTAATTTCTTTTCTCCTCACCTGACGGATGGCAGTGATCCTTTTCCGATATTCATGGATGCGCCGCGGTCCCACCACGTGACATGGACCCCAGTCCCGGGCCCGCCGAGAAGACACGTCGACCTGCCGCAGAAGGTGTGCGTCACGATTCAAGGCCATCGCATGCTGAAAGCAACCCGTTGGGACGATCCAGCAGGACTTTCCCATCAGCCCTTCGATCAGAGAGGCCTCGCACCCTGCCAGCGGGGGTTGATGATCCGGCAGAGGCAACTCCTGTTGACCGATGGAGACAGGACGCAGGCGATTCCATTGCCTGAAGGTTGGGGACGGGTCGATGAACCTACCGCTTCAGGTGCTGCAGGGCCCGCCGGTGAGTGGAGAACGGTATTTGGTGGGAGCCCGCCGCATGTCGATCCGGAAGCGGCGTTTGGTGCCGTATTGCTCTATCCCAACGACGAGCGGGAAATTGGGGAATTGGCGACGCAACCGTTTGTTGTCGACTACCTTCAAGATCTTATCGAGCAAGATCGGCCATTGGCGGCGAAGGTGTCCCGTGCGGAGCGTGTGCTGATTTCCGGGCTCGATGCGTCTATCATCACGTGTATCGGGAGCGATCGCTCCCGATCCTACACGGTCCTGTATGACCATGCGGCGTTTGCGCAGCGCCAGGCGCAGATGTGGTGGAACCTCCTGGCTCGCGCACAGCGACTGGAGTGGCTTGCGCGTGTGCAAATGCGGCCCCATGGAGCAGGAGGGGAATGCCAGGAGCTGTACGACCTTGCCTATGAATGGATCCCGTTCAGTCTCTATGACAAGCCGGAATCGATCAGCCACCGAGTGCAGCAATTGGCTAATCAGCTGTCGCCGGGGGCGGTGGCATTCATCACCGGTCCACCGACTGTGGCAGACAGTTGCCGAACGGCTAGAATGCACCTGCAGTCGATCACGCCGGTGGCCTCTCTGCCTACGTTCCGTATGCATCAAAGTGTGTTGCCCCGCGCGCACCTCAAGCCTGGCATTATGCTGTACCAGATCGTTCGCTCGTAATCTGTGCTCATTCAGATGCAGGGTTCGAGACAGGCAAGATCGCAACGACATGAGGATGCCACCTCGGAATTGAATGACAGACTCATCGAGGTTCCTGGTACAATTCAAAATTGGTCTACGCATGGTGTCCACGAAGAGCTCGGACCGGTTGAGAGAAGGAGCAGCAAGCATGGGGTTTGGAGAATACAGGCAGGCTTTTGGGGCAAGCGAAGGTGCAGCCTCCGAGCATCGTTGCTCAGGCCCCGCCGGGAGGCTCAAGGCGACTGACGGATTTTCGTTCATCGAGGTGATGATCGTGGTGGTGATCCTCGCGATCCTTGCGACGCTGCTGATTCCCCGGGTGATGGGGCGTACGGAAGATGCCAAACGGGCAGCCGCGAAGGCACAAATCTCAAACATCGAAAGCGCGCTCCAACTGTACAAACTGGATAACGGCAACCTGCCGTCAACTGAGCAAGGCCTGAAAGCGTTGGTTGAACGCCCCGCATCCGGTCCTGCCGCTCCCAATTGGAAGGCGGGCGGCTATCTCCCGAAGGTGCCGGTCGATCCCTGGGGCAGTCCGTACAAATACACGGTACCGTCTTCGCAGGGGGCCGAATTTGAGATTGTCTCGTTCGGCGCGGATGGCGCTGCCGGAGGCGACGGTAAGAATGCCGATATCGTCAGTTGGGATCTGGACCGCAATTAGTTTGTAGCTTCAGGCTCGCTGAGGTCCCCCCACATCCATAAGGATTGCTCTCAACTTCTCGTTGTAGTGGTTCAATCTGACTTAAGATCCTGCCCTTCTCGACCGATGAGGAGAAGAGACGAACTCTGCCGGGAGAAGGGCCCATGCGACGCGTCTTTTTTGTCGACGATGCGCCGGAAATTCTCAAGCATCTGCAACGGACGTTGGCTCCCATGCAGTCCGAGTGGACGATGGAGTTTTTCTCCTCCGGCAAGAGCGCGCTCGCCGCGATGAGCGAGGCGTCCTGTGACGTCGTGGTTTCAGACATGACGATGCCGGGGATGGACGGCGCGCAATTTCTCACGGAGGTGCGCAAGCTCTCTCCACACACGATCCGCATCATTCTCTCCGGCGATCAAAGTCCCGTGAACTATCTGCGATCGGCTTCTGTCGCGCATCGGTTTCTGAAAAAGCCGGTGGACGTGGAGGTCGTGAAGGCAAGCATTGCTCAAGCTGAGGCCTTGCGCGTGGTATTGGCCAATCCTGCGCTACGGACGCTGGTCAGTGAAATCAAATCTCTCCCCAGTCTGCCTTCGATTTATCAGGATTTGATGCAGGAGATGCAGAGCCCGCAGGCGTCGCTGAAAAAAGCGTCCCGCATCGTGGCGAAGGATCTCGGTATGGTCACGAAAATTCTTCAGTTGGTTAACTCGGCATTTTTTGGTCTCCGTACGCATGTGTCCGACCCCGAGCAAGCGGTGGCGCTGCTGGGATTTGAGACGATCAAGTCGCTGGTGCTCTCCAGTCAGGTCTTTGCGCAATTTGACCAGGCCCGCTTGCCGGGATTTTCGCTCGAAGCGTTGTGGCGGCACGCCATGCTGACGGCAGCCTGTGCCCGACGGATAGCCACGGAGTCCGGCGCCAGCCAACCGGTGAGTGACGAAGCGTTTACCGCGGCATTGCTCCATGACGTTGGTGTGCTGGTGTTGGCGGCGAACAAGCCTAACGAGTATGCGCGGGTACTTGAACTGATGCGTGGGGGGCAGATGCCTGACTGGGCGGCCGAGCGAGACATATTCGGGGCAGACCATGCCCATGTGGGCGCCTATTTGTTGGGCATCTGGGGGCTCGGCGATGGGATTGTCGAAGCAGTAGCATTTCATCAGCACCCCGGCGACTATAAGGCGTCCGGCTTTCAGGCCGTGACCGCCGTGCACGTGGCCAACGCGTTCGTCGAGGCGCAAGCGAGCGCTGATGGCGGCACGAGGGATGTGCTCAGTTTGGATCAGACCTACCTGTCGCGTGAAAACCTTCTCGCCTCCATTCCTCACTGGCGCGAGCTCTGCGCTGCCGCGTAATCCTTCTTCCTTCGGCTTGACCCTCGCTCGTATTCGCAGTACAACCACACGCTCGGTTCATAGTTCTGCACAAGGAAGTATGATGCACCCTCTGATAGCCAAAGCGTTTCGTCTCACTGTGGCATTAACCCAGGCGCTGATGTTGTTCTGCGCCACCCTGAGCCATGCCGGCACCATCATGGTTGATCTTGGTGTCGAACAAGGACCGATGAACCACCGGGCGAACGGGTATCTCGTGAGCATCGAGCCTGACGAGCCGAGCATGGAACTCATCCTTCCACTGAAGCCGACCAGTTTTCGAGGGAATGCCGGGTACGTCTTCAAGAATTACGATCGGCTCAAGCAGGCCGGGGTGACGGAGTTTCAATTGACCCTTGGACTGGTGTTCGAGGATCTTCCACTCCAAATTTTTGATATCAATCACATCGGGCTGGAAGGAGACTACGCGCCCTGGCTTGCGCACGTGGATCGAATCATCGACCAGGTGGTGGCTCGTCAGTTGGCAGTGTTGTGGGATATCTACAATGAACCGGATTTAGCCACACTCCCCATCAATGAGAACGAACGTCTGAAAGAAGGCTGGCGGTTGGCCTATCAACGCATCAAACAGCGCATTCCCGGCGCGCAAATCGTTGGGCCCAGTATCAGCCGGTACCGATTGCTGAAACCTTTTCTGGAATGGAGTCAGAAGCAGAACGTGTTTCCCGACGTCGTCGCGTATCACGAGTATGACGACCCGTCACATGCTCCCGTGCTCGTGGAAGACTTGCGAGGTTACCTCAACGATCGAGGTCTGGCCAGGCCCATTTCTGTGAATGAGATTCTGGGGCAGGAGAGCTGGACTCTGGCTGGATACACAGTCGGCGTCATTGCGGCCTACGAGCGAGCGAATCTCATGAGCGCGATGCGATCCTGTTGGCCTGATCCGCAAGACATGAGTCGCGATAGAGTTGAGAATACCTGTGATAATCCGACCCTGGATGGTCTACTCTATGTCGATAGACGGTCGAAGCGGCCGGGATGGCACATTTACAAGGCCTATGCCGAGATGGAAGGGATGCGACTCTACACGATGACCGACAGTCCAAAACTGCATGCCCTCGCGTCGCTCGACAAAGCATCCGGCACCCTGCAGTTGTTGTTGGGCAAATACGACGAATATTCGCCTGCGGATACGACCGTGATTCTCAAAAATGCCGCCCGGGCATTCTCTGGCGGTCAGGGAAGGAGTCTCTTTCTCTGTGCTGAGCAGATTCCAGATACGGGTTCAGGCCCGCTCGCCTCGACCGTGGTGACGATGGATCGTACGTTGACGTTCATGGACAACGACGTCTCGTTCACCTTGCCTGAGTTTTACCATTCTGATGCCTATCGGGTAAGGATATCTCCCACACCCGTGTGCAAATCCCACCAGTAACACATCACCGCTGCTTCCGCAATTATCCCCATCTCGGGAATGGTTGCGGCAGGAAAAATCAGTCGATCAGACCCCGAGCACTGCCAACCGCTCCATCCACTCTGTGCTCGTTGGTCTCCCGTCTCCAAGAAGCTTTCGGAATATTGTCGACCCCCAGCCTGCCGGTCGTGCCCATAGGCCAGTGTGTGGATCACTGAGCTACGTTCCTCCCCCCCGTTCGAGCAGCCCCTTCCCCAACCTGCACACTTGTGGGACCACGGCACTCCGCCCTACGCTGCCTCCAGCACACATGAGCCGGTGCGTATGATTGCCGGATGAGTGCGCACCGATCTCGAGACGACACCATCGCCACCGAAGAAAAGGTATCCTTAACTATGCAAGATCAGTCCGCAGTATGCGTCCACGATTCAAATAATCAGCGGCCTCATCCTTCATCGCCAACTCAGAAGTCCGAACGGTCGTTGCCTGCTCGAGCCGTGGCTCTCTTCATCAAACCGTCCCATTTCTTTACGACGTTCGAGGATCTCGCGCAGCCGCTTCCCTTGCTCGTGGCGACCCTGTGCTTAGGGGTCGCTTCTATGGTGGATCGAATTGAACAGCATATTCTCCGTGCGGAAATGGGGCAGGGAGTCTCCGGATGGTCGGAGCTCAGTCCGTGGCTCCTCCATTCATGGACCACACTCTGGATCGTATTGCTTCTGTTGGGCGTGCTGAATGTGCCGCTGTTCTGGTACCTGGGTGGTTGGTGGTATCGCCTTCGTCTCAAGTGGTCCGCAGCCACGGCGTTGGATTCACTCCGGCCACGGCTCCTGTTCGTCTATTCCTCTCTGGTGTATGCCCTGCCGGTCGTGTTGGTCATGATAGGCGAAACGCTCCTGTTTCCTAATTACCGTCTGGCGAGAGACGCTGAGGGGAGTTGGACGCTCATCTTCGTCGCGCTGTCGTTCTGGTCGGTGGTCGTCAGCTACTGTGGTGCAACGAAGACCTTCGCCCTTGCGCGGAGAAAGGCGTTGATCTGGTTTCTCCTCCTTCCCTGGACTCTGTCTGCCGTAGAGTTGGGCCTGTGGATGTGGTTGTTTGAGGCGTTTAATGCCGCCATGACGGAAACGGTCTGAGGGGACGCCTGATTGGTCGTGGCTGCCCTGCAGCTCACATGATCGCGCCGGGCGAATCCCGCTACCCTTCCGAGTGGCAGGGGCTCCGCTTTTCTCAACTCAGGCAGGAAGATTGGTCGGTTGGTAGCGCATCGCGAGTTCCCCTGGTTCGGCGACGACCGAAGCTGCCGCCATGCGGGCTGCGATGGACAGGTCTTGCGGCAGCCCAGCAGGGAAACGTCTCGGACCTAGCGAGATACCCGGCAAATTCCATGGCGCATGCTCCCATGGTTTATGGGCCGTACCTTGAGCATCGGGGGTGATCGCGCAGGGGAGCGACGCGAGAAAGGGGACGCCGATCTGCGCGAGGTGTCCCATCATCCATATCAGGGCCCCGTCCGAGAGTCCGCTCTCATCTCGGGCGGCAGGATATCCGCCTCCCACATCCGCGTGGGCCCCGGGAAACAGTTGCTGTGTGACGTTGGCGGCCGGATCCCAAAGTGTGGGCGTGAAGTCATTGCGACGTTCGTCCAACGCTACGGCATGGAAGCCCATGCCCACCTTCTGGCTCAGTTTTGTGTCGACGAATTTAAACGCATCCACACGATTGCCCTTGCCCGCATAGTCCGGAAATCCCATTGCTCCGACCGTATCCCAGACCGCGACAGCTGCGAGTCGGTCGACCGCGGTGAAATCTCCATCCTTCAGGGACCCACTGGAGACAAACGCCGGGAGATTGCTCGTGACCTCCGCAAGGTGTGCAAGGCTGAACGGATTGACGAGCGTGGTTCTTCGGTATCTGTACCATGCTTGTGCACCGCATCGATAGGCGCGTTCTTGATCTTCGACAATCTGTGGGGCGAGGAGGCCTTGCGACGCGACGAGGCCGGCCAATGCGCGCGCCGTGTATGCCCCGCGACTGAACCCGACGATCACGATATCGTCGCCAGGCGTGTAATTTCTGGAGAGAAACGTATAGCCGCGAACGATCCGGGAAATGATCCCGGCGCCGAATGCACCGCCGAGAAGTTTATTCAGCAGGTTGCGCGAATCTCCGACGCCATGAATGTATTTCGCGATAAGTGAGGTCTGGCCATTGTCGGTGAGTTTCTTTTCCTGTTCGTCGGAATTCAACAGCGAGTCGAGGGAGAGCGAGCCGGCAAGACACAGAAATAACTTATAGACATTGGTGGGATCTGCGGGATGCTCCGCTGTTTCATCTTCGTATGGATTGTTCCAGGTGCCGTCGGCACAAAACACGATCTTCTTTGCCATATTTGGTCTCCTCGATCGTCCGTCCCACTGCAGTCGATCCGCCACAGATTGTATGCGATAGCTGTGATCGAACGGTGCACAGTATGACGCATACGGGCACGACGGTCCAGCCTCTCCTAATGTCGTCCGCAGACGATGCTGCCGGGGAAGTGCAGGGGAACCGGCAGCGTGGCGTCTGGAGGACCGCCATTTTCGATACAGGGAGAGATTAGCCGATACAACCAGCGTCCACAGTGTTGTTGCCCTCGTTGGTCTCGCTCACCTGGTCGCTCGAATCGACCTGAATGCGGAACGTGCAATCGGGGCTGAAGCAGTTCGTCGGGACTTTGAATAAAAGATCCGTAGATGAGCCTGCGGGAATGGACGGTGTGTCGAGAGTGTATAGAGCATCACCAAATGTCACCGTGGTTTTTGATGGACCTGCCCCGATCGTGCCTTGATTTGTTACGGTTACACGTAGGAGCTTCCCGTTCTCTTCGAGTCGACAAAATGCTGCCGGAGACGTGCCTGAGGGACTGAACGGCACTAAATCCACGGCGTCGTGTTGCACAGCCCCTCCCGTAGGCCCTAACCCCAGAATCGTGATCTTATGTCGAAAATAGTTGTCGGGGAACGTGTCATCGTCACGGAGGACAGAGGATACTGTATACCGCAATCTCCCTGGTGGATCGTTCGGCTCCCGATAGTGCATCTCATCGATCCAGATGCCGATTTCCTTCACATGTTGATCGCTGACCGTGTACCCCACATCCCACCCGGTCAGCATGGGCACCGCATATTTGTAAGGAACGTTGTCGATCACCACCTGCTTGCGTTTGACGCCCGATCCGCCCAACCCGCCTGAGGCGGATTCTATGGGAAGAATGGAAAAGGGCGGCTGAATCGGATGCACATCGAGTCCGAAAATGGTGGACACCGCCTCCGTAAACACATAGTCCCTTCTGTCACTGTCGTCCTTGAGGATCGCATAGGTGTTCCAACTCATGAAGCCGGAATCGACGAGGTGTCCCATGCTGGGCAGCGGCGCGGGTATTCCGCTGAAGATATCGCCGACGGTCCGGACGTGATCTTTATTATTGCTGTAGATCTTGTCCTTCTCCACGAACAGGTCGCTATGGTCAAGGTTGTATCCCAGCTGAAGCAGGTGGTGATCACTGTCATACCACGTGTATCCGAATCCTCTCGGAAGGACCGCGACAGGCTGGTTCGAGGGAGTTGGCGGGGTTGTGGAGAAGACACCGAATGACGATAACGCGGTGGTGCCGTTTCCAAACGCGAGGAATGACTTATCCGGAAGATCGGTGTCGGTGCTGCAAAACTTTTCGGCGCTCCCGACATCCACGCCCACGTTGAGCGCACCATCGTTCCAAGCGAGGACGGTATAGTAATAGGTAAACTCATAACCTTCTTCGAAGTCATCGTCCCTCAAGAGGCCCACTGCGTTCCAACTCAGAGTTCTGTTCCTGAAATCGGGAGTGATTTTTGCCAGGACTGTACCCAGTCCCAGTACGTGTTGATCGCCTCCGAGGTAGTTGAGCTTCCAGCCATTCAGCAAGACGGTGGCTCGATTGGCATAGGCGGGAATGGGAACACTTTGCTGCACCTTGATCATCTTTTTCCCGGAGGGAAGCTTCGCCGATCCGAAACCATACATGGCCTTGATCGTACCTTGGTCTTCAAACGTCAGCTTAGGATACGTCGGATCGTTTGGATCGGGAGCTGCCAATGCAGTTAGGGGGGCATCTTCCAGTTCCTTGCAAATATTCGGCAAGACGTAGCCTGGATTCACTAACGCACAGGACGAGCCAGACACCAAGACCAGCATCGCCGCAAGCACAACCCAAGCATGTTGGTGTGAGTCTTTCTTCGCGGCCATGTATCTCCTCCTGCATTTGACTGGTTTCCTGGCCGACACAGCAGTGGGGCCAAGGCCACAGTGACCCAGCGCGGGCGCGGGCTGGTTGATTCCTCCCCCTGGGAATAGGGGAGTTTTGTTCGACTCTCCCTCGGATGTCCCGTCGCCGCATTCGTTTGAGCCGGCACCTGTTGCGTTGCGGTCAATGTGGTTGGTGTAGTGTTGTCGGTACGATCTTCATCCTTTTTCTGTCAAATCTTACGAGTGGATGCGACGGACCCTGTTCGCATGTCCTCAGCGTTCATCTGAAGAAGATCGCCAACGCGGCGGAGCGCGATGTCCGTATGAAAACCCACGCGGACGCCCGTTTTCGCAGCGCCTCCTTCGGTACGGCAGGGAAATACCGTCGTCACACGTCGCCCCAGGCCTTTTTGACGGCCTTCAACACGCGGTCATTATCATCAATGAGCACATAATGATCCACTGGATAGCACCGATGGATGTGACGCAGCTCCCGTTCTTTTGGTACGTAGATGAGGACATGATTTTCCACTGCTTTTGCGAGACCTGATTGCTCGATTTTATGCGGCTGACACACCACGTCGCCGTCGGACAGAATCACGACCTCACCCATACGCCGGCAATGTTGGATGACCTGAAGCGCCTTGGGAAGCAGCCGTTGCGAAAATGGGGCATGGATGAGGAAGGACGACAGCGTCAAGACATGGGGATCATGGGAGTAGGATGGACGATACTGTTGCAGCGCCTCAGGGTAATCGACGTAGCCTGAGGTGCGATCGACATCTATGAGAAATACCGTAGGTGCTGTTGCATGCCGCCGTCGTGCTTTCATCTGTACGGTAGTCCGACCGACCTGAGGCCTTTCTCCTTATACAGGAATCCGGGAGAGGCGACCACTGGGAAAGGCCCTGGGGATTAGGCTGGAAAAAACGTCGACATGCTGCTTGATTGTCTCAGGTGGACTTCCCGGATTGGATGACGGCTTGGTGAGGGGGAGGGCTTGTAGCTACCCCAAGGGCGCCGGCTTTCGACCCTCGCGGTATCTAGGAAGGCTTACGGTAGCTTCGGCTAGGCCACTGAGATTTGGCTTTGCGGTACGGGGAAGATTGAGGTTTACGTGTTACGAGGTGTCTCAATAGTAAGACGAAGGTTGTGAGAGACAATGCTGTAAGGAGGCGAGCTAACATCGTTTAGATTGTCCCCAATGCAAAGGAGTGTCAAAGGGGTTTGTGCACGGTGATGTAGGGGGATCACCGATGGGGAAGAGAAGAGAGGCGATGATGTGAGCGGCTCCTGGAACGGCCTATAAGTCTTGTTGCCGCTGCTCCAGTGTCCCTGAGATCTTAAGTTGGAACACCCGAAACCGATTGATCCGCTGTCTGCCGAAGACTCGCGCGATCGGACGCAGGACGAGCCTATTCCCTGCGGGACATGCCCCCCAAGCGAGCGTTCCTGCACACGGCGCACAGCGTGAATGCCCACTTCTCTGAACATCGGCACAGGCGTGTCGAGATCACGACAAATCGCGAATCCCTATCATAAACCGCGAGAGGTCGCGACCGTCCATTCATTGCCGCACTGATGTTTGAGGTGCATGCGATCGACATCTGCTCTAGCCCCGGCTATCCCGTTCTTTCTTTCGAAACGAGAGAGATGTTTGCCTGGTATCTGCCTTGCAGACATCAGGAGGCAGAAGTACGTACTCCATTCGCGTCACTACAGAAGAAAGATGTAAAGGGACATGCTAATGGGAGTGAACATCACGCCGATGCCACCCGTCGGTCCGTTCTTCGAGACGGCCACCTCAGGTCGCCGCGGGGCTCAGATGCGGAGCAGCCGCGAACATGACGGTTTCCTGACAAAGGTAACAGAGGTTGCACCGCGCGTAGGAACGCTAGGTCTGGCACGGCTCAGCATCATCGGCCTGAGCGGGTGCCACACGTCATGGCTGCTCGACCGACCGGCGGCGTTGCTGGACAGCGTTCGATGTCTGACTGCATGGAAGGTCTACCTCCACTGTCGATCGAGTGTGGAGTTGGAGGACATCCGGGCCGACCTGCAACATTTGAATCGTCTCGCAAAGTCCCTGGTCCCAGGGGACCACGCTTCCGTTTTTCTGTTCCCCGATCCAATACGAGCGCTGATCGCCGCCGTCCCATGCATATTGGCCGTTGACCTCAAAACGATGTCAGCGGCCGGCTCGCTGGATGGGAGCCATATGGCGCAGGCCGCGGATCAACATGAACTCAGTGTGGAATGGCTGACTGAGCACGCGGCACATGAGGGATGGGCTGCGAGCCGTGACGCGATTCAGGCCGGTCATCAGCTGAGGCGCTTGAAAGAGATGGCTTGCATTGGAGAGGAACGATGGGATCGGAAGGAGGCCCAGTCCGTCACGACTCAGATTGTATGGAGAGAAGGACGGCAGCGGGACGGAAAACAACAGATGAGATTGATCGTGCGCTCGTTGATCTGTGCACGGGCGTCCTTCAATCCGGATACATTTCCAGAGTGGAGCAAGCGATGGGTGCATGAGGCGGGCGCAATGCCTATCGACAGAAGCGAGCGAGGCTGATTCGCGAATAGGCTATCGGACTGAAGGGAGGGGCGTATGAAGAATGGATATGCGAAGAAGAAGCTGTGGTCGATCGTGTTGGCCGGCGGCGAAGGCACCCGCTTGGGCTCCTTCGTGCATCGATGGTTGGGGCGATCGAGGCCGAAACAATTTTGTACTTTTGTTGGCACGCGGTCCCTGCTCCAACATACCGTGGATCGCGCGGCACGCCTCACGTCTGCGGAGCAGTCTGTCTTGGTGATCGCTCAGACCCATCGTCAGGAAGCCATGACCCAGCTGGATGGGCGGAAAGTCGGAACCGTCTTGTTTCAGCCTGCCAACCGGGATACGGGGGCCGGCGTGTTTCTCCCGTTGACCTATGTGCGGGCCCGGGATCCCCTGGCGACCGTCGTCATCTATCCGTCCGACCATTTTGTCTATCCGGAAGAGAGGTTTCTCGCCACCGTACGTGAGGCGGTTCAGGTTGCCGGGCGGTTGCAGGATCGAATTGTCTTGCTTGGCGTGGCGCCGGATCGTCTCGAACGGGATTACGGCTGGATTGTCCCGGGAGCACGCCTGCCTGTTGCCGGACCGAATCCGATCCTCGCGGTCCGGACATTCATTGAGAAGCCCACGGCGCAACAGGCGGATGACGCTCTGGCGAACCACGCGCTCTGGAACACTATGGTGGTCGTCGCGCCGGTGAAGACGCTCTGGGAGCTGGGCCAACAGTGCTTCCCGGAGATGGTCGAGCGGTTCGAACGCCTGGGGCAGGCGATCGGCACATCAGAGGAGGCTCGAGTCTTAAAAGCGATCTACCGGGCCATGCCGGCACGAAACTTTTCTTCCGATCTGCTCCAGCAAGCCCCGGATCGGGTCGTGGTGACTGAACTCACCAATGCGTTATGGAGCGATTGGGGAAGGCCGGAACGCATTGCCGAAGCGCTGCGCCGGATCGGTCGGCCGCCGGCGTTTCCTCTGGATGTCCTTGCCAGTCCGTTCGCGCCGATTTCCATCGGGAACGAGGTCGGAGCGAAGGCCTGATCACGCCCCAGCACCCCACGGCATGGGACGCATCGGGAAGACAGGATGTGAACGATGAAGAAGTTGTCAACAGGATGAAGACACTACCGATTGACCAGCAATGCAGTCGCACCATGTGTGGTGGAGGCCTGGCGGGTCATCATGTCGCTGTAGCATGAACCAGCCGCACTGGTGCTCAGCCGACTGGCGTGTCCCACGCTGGATCGAGCGAGACAAGCCTCAATGTTGTTGTCGCCGACGGGAGGCGAAGTGCCGCTCTGCCTCGACGTCTATGAGCGACTCATCGCGGAAGGCGTCCCGGCCTGCGTGGGAGCAAGCGTTGCGGGGAATTGTTCGCACGCCAGAACCAAGCCAATCGAAAGCAGGTGCCCCTTCCGCATGTCACGCGTCGGCGTCCTCAAGGAACTACAGAAGAAGTTCGGGTGTACTCCTTCGCGAGGTTATCCGCTTAGCCCTATCATCTCCAATTCGTTCGGTCGGCCACGATCAGCCATGGGTTCTAGCGGTTTATCGTGAACCTTCACGCTATCCGTTGTCATTCACGATGAGAGATTCGTCACAGCAGCCTTGCGGCGGCCTACTCAACCATTTGGGAAGAGGGCTATTTTGCTTCTCGAACGCAGGTTGCGGCTTCATTGGCATCGGGCTTGCTGGGATTTGGAGGCAAATGGCGTTATGGGGAGTGAGGAGCATCACCGCCAGGACAATGACGCGTCGAGGACGCTCTGCTTCATCGGTATCCGTTCCATACCGGAATCTTATGGAGGCACAAGTATGAACCTGAAAAGCCTTGCGTATAGAGAATTAAGCGAAGGGATGACGGAGAAGGAATTGGCCTCGTTGATTCAAGTTCCCGTGCGAACGCTGTCTAAAATTCTGGCCGATAAGGATCCTCAAGATCCGGCCATCTGGGAAAAATTCGCGCGGTATTTTCGAATGGATGTGGAGGTGCTCCGCACCGGTGACCCAGCGCACCTCGGAACGGTTCATGGCCTGCAAGGAAGCAGTCATTACTCCGCCGCGGGACACATAAGGAAGATTCCATTGCTGAATTGGTATCAGCTCAGCCGGTTGGTCGCCGGCACCCAGAGCGCGGACGTCATCGGTCCCGAAGCGATGGTTGAGGCGACGGATGTGTCGGGTGAGCGCAGCATCGCCTTAAAAGTACAGGACGATTCCATGGAGCCGTTATTCAGCAAAGGCGAGATTATTTTTGTGAATCCTGAGAGCAAGTGGGGGCCTGGTGACTATGTCATTGCCCCTGGTCAGGATGGACCCTCCGATGGCGCGCTGCTCCGACAGATCAAATCGATCGGCACGCAGTGTATGCTCCATCCGCTGAACCGGAAGTATGAAGACCTTCCATTGACGAAACAGGAGGAGGTGTGGGGCAAGGTCGTCAGGTTGAGGAAGAATCTGTGATAACGATCGTCTCCACTCTGAATGTGTTCGGACCAGGAGGAGGATGTGAATATGGACCTCAACATGCCATACAGGAAAGCAGACAGGGTGACAGGTCTGGGGTTGAATGGACTCGTGATCCTCGCACTGTGTTGGTGTGCCTGGGCCCCCCTCCCGAGCACAGCAACCAATCTCGAACCATCCCATGGGCAGTTGCTCCCAGCCGACCGGGTGCTCATCGGCACCGTCGAAGAGGTCAGAAGTGATCAGGCACGTGTCGATACTGGAGAATTGCAACCACGTTTCATTCCGATGGGGGTGCGAAAGGAAAAAGGGCTGCCGGCTTTCACACAAGGTGACCGGGTCGAGATCACCGTCAACGAACAGAATGTACCGGTCGACGTTCACAAGGCCGGTGAGTCGAGCCATCACGAGGTTGTACAAGGCCAACTCGTAGCTCATGTGGAAACCAGGCATGACAAAGCGGTGATTCGGACCACGGACGGGGCACAGGAATCTCACGGCATACGGCCGGTGGCCAGAAGCAAGGTGGCTTCCGTTCCCGTGGGTGTTGATGCCGTATTTCTCATTGATGAGCGAGACAGGATCGCGGATGTGACCTACGGCAACCTCGAAGCCGTTCATCGCGCGGGAGAGCCCTGGAAAAAGAAGATTCCTCTCAAAGGCAAATGAGACGAGTCGTAAGCGTGATTCAGAAATCCATAGATGCCGAGACGATTGTGATCCGATCCGAAGACGGCTACGACCAACAGTACGAGGCCCGCCCGCTCGTTCAAGCGAGGGTGAAGATGCGTTCAATCGGCGATGCTGCCGTGCTCTTGCTGTGTGGAAAAGCCAAGTGGGGATGTTGCTTTTCTGTCAGACACAAAGTAGGCGCCAGCAAGGCCTCGTGCGCGGCTGCCAGATCGCGACGAGCGGCCGGCGTCGAGGTCGGATCAGCTGGCGTCGATGCGTGCCGCGCCCACCGCAGTGTGCGCGTGGTCCCATGATACAGGGCTTCATCGGCATGCGACCGTGGGGATTGACGCTCCCGGATCTATCGGTGGGCGTTGACCTCGGCAGCAAGCCGAGTCGAACTACCAAGGGAAGCATGAGTGAGGATCACTCGCTCTGGAGGTCATGATGATTGGTCCATGTTCGGATGCGCTCGTGTTGTTCGGGGCAGCGGGAGATTTAGCGTTCAAGAAGGTCTTTCCGGCGTTGCAGGCCATGATTAAACGGGGCCATCTCACGGTGCCGGTGATCGGAGTGGCCAGGTCGAATCGAAACATCGCGCAACTCCGGGATCGGGTTCGCGACAGTCTCACCCGGTTCGGCGGAGGAGTCGATGAAGCCGCCTTCACGAAGCTCGTGGAGCAGCTGCACTATGTCGACGGCGACTATCGGGAAGACGAGACCTTCAGGCGCCTGCGACAGAAACTCGGCGGCGCGCGGCATCCGCTCTATTACCTGGCGATTCCGCCGAGTATGTTTCGTACCGTGGTTGTGGGGCTCGAGCAGTCCGGCTGTGCGCAGGGCGCGAGGGTAGTGGTTGAAAAACCGTTCGGGCGCGACCTCGCTTCGGCCCAAGCGCTGAACCGGACCCTGCATCGAG
Organism: Nitrospira sp.; assembly: GCA_009594865.1. Classification (GTDB taxonomy): domain Bacteria; phylum Nitrospirota; class Nitrospiria; order Nitrospirales; family Nitrospiraceae; genus Nitrospira_A. Next base: position 29,169 of record VOPT01000016.1, read on the forward strand.
TGTTCGATGAGTCGGCGATTTTTCGCATCGATCATTATCTGGGCAAGGAGTCGATCCAAAACCTCTTATATTTTCGCTTTGCCAACTCTTTTCTTGAACCGATCTGGAACCGCGGCCATGTGGAGAGCGTACAAATTACGATGGCGGAGGAGTTCGGTGTGTCGGGTCGCGGGAAATTTTATGAAGAAACCGGGGCCCTTCGGGACGTCGTCCAAAACCATCTTCTGCAAGTCGTGGCGAACGTGGCCATGGAGCCCCCCATCAACGGCGCGGGAGAAGCCTTGCGCGACGAACGCATCAAAGTGTTTAAACGCATGAAGCCGCTTACGGCGCAGACTCTGGTCAGGGGACAGTTTCGTGGCTACCGGGCGGAAGCCGGGGTTGCCCCCGATTCGCAGGTAGAAACATTCGCCTCACTCCGGATCGACCTCGATTCATGGCGCTGGGCTGGAGTACCGTTTTTCATCCGAGCGGGGAAATGCCTGCCGGTCACGGCCACGGAAGTGGTGGTGACCTTGAAACGTCCACCTCAGAATGTGTTTGGCGAGGAGTACGGGCACCAGCCGAACTACGTGCGCTTCCGACTAGGTCCCGACCGAATGGCGGTGGCCATCGGCGCACGTGCCAAGATGCCGGGCGAAAAGATGATCGGCCACGAAATGGAACTCTTTGTCTGCCATCAGCGAGGTGACGAAATGGAGGCCTACGAGCGTTTGATCGGCGACGCGATGATCGGCGACGCGTCACTGTTCGCGCGGCAGGACGGCGTCGAGGCGACCTGGCGAGTGATGGATCCGGTGCTGACCCTGCAGACCCCGATGTCTGAGTATGAACCGGGGACATGGGGGCCTCGCCATTCCCACACGTTGATCGAGCCATTCGGTGGATGGCAAAGTCCAAAGGAGTAAACAAGGAAACCTACTCAGCAGGGCTGGTGCCTACTAATCAATTTGGGCGGGCGTTGCGGGACCTCGGCGTCGAGCTGATTGCCACGCACTCGCCTGGGCGAATGACCTGATTGAACGGCTCTTTTAGACGCGGCAAGATCGCTTAGTGAACGAGACGCGATTCGCGGGCATCGCGCGTGGGCCGTGGCCACCCGGTGTCTACCGGCCTGGCTCGCGCAGTACAACTATTGTGGCAGGAAGCGGACATTGCTAAGGCGGGTGGACAGACATCGGTGGGCACCTTTGAAGCCGTCGGATCGATTCACTGCCCTGAGTTGCCATGCCGCATGTGGTACCCTCACGCATCTGTTGCTCTGCTTCTTGCGGAATCCGCTCGGGAGTAGCCTGTCGGGCGCCGTTCGTCCCCTCACAGGCCGGTTCCCGCAGGTTGTTCTGTTTATTTATGTTGGTGAGGGATGAATGAGACATCCGTCACTTTCTTTTCCGCGTCCAGGAGGAGCACCGCTGCATCACCTTTTACCAACGTCCCCAGCCTCTTCTGTATGAGGGGGCGCACCTCGTAGGATTCCTCCTGGCCATTCTCGGTTCGAATGACAATCTTATTGTTCTTCAAAGGCTGTTGAATCACTCCTGAAATCTGCGCAAGATTTCCCTTTATGGGGCTCATCGTTTGCGAAAGGGTTTTTGAATGCTGAGCCGCTTCCTTGCTGCCGAACGTCACATCCACAATCACCCCCACCTCATCAATCAGGAAGAGGAGATCTGCCCCCACCGGCATGGAGCCCGCTTTGCTTCTCGCGACCGGTCGCACGGCATGAGACTGTTCTTTGCCGTCTGGAGTACGAATGACGGCCTTGTCGAGGCCGGTTTCCAGCGCGCTGGCGAGTTGCCCTGCTACGACACGATGGTGGCTGGACTCGCCGGCCATATGCACATCGACCAGCAAATTTTGATCATTCACCGTAATCTCGACCAGGTCTCCTTTTTTGAGTTCCGGCAATCCTTTCGCTTTCCTCACGCCCATGGGAATGAATCGGGGCTGCAACTCTCCCGTACCGATTCGCGCCTGATCGCTCCTCACCTCTTCGACGATGCCGAGCAGCACGCGATGTTCTGACAGCAGTTGAGCTCCGGGAGTTCCAGATTCAGCCATCGCATAGGTCGCGGATGTTGCGCAGAGTGTCCATACCAGGAACCGGGCGAATCGCCATCCTAGCTTGAGTATCATGTCTCCTACCTTTCTCGGTCCGTGTTATGCCATTGGGGACCGATTGATGAAAATCGTGACGGCCGTCGCATCGCGAGCCGGATGTTCGCTGTCGATTCTGTGCAAGAACGGATCCTAATAGCTCCCGGCGTGGATCCTGCGTCAGAAGTAGACACCCGGTTGAGCAATGACTGCTGTGATCGCCATCTGAACGACCCTGGTGTCCATGGGCATCATCACATCGCCAGTAGTTCTCATGGATGATTCGTCTCTCAATCAGGTAGGTGCATTGAGAGAGGGCAGCATATCCGGCTGCACCGCAGTGACTCGGTTTGAAAGGTTCGCACAGTGCGATCTGGGCGGACTCGCACATCTCTGGCACCGTCCCCTGTTGTATCCTGTGCAGGTTTTCGATTTTCGCGCCTCCAACACCAGGCATTCTTATTGCGCTTGTTGTGGCGCATGGACGTCTTCATGCAATGCCTGCCCCGAGCGTAAGAATGCCGGCGCCGCGTATGCGCGGAGACACTCACTCTGAAGGCCACCGCTGATGTTGGTGAAGGATGGGATGCAGTGGCTCAATAGGCGAAGAAGCCATCAAGGATAGGTAATAGGTATGCGCAAAGAGCGTGGGCTGATCAACCGGATCCTGTTTGCAACGGATTTTTCTCTCTGCGCCCGTCATGCGGAGGAGTATGTGGTGCTTGTCAGTCACGCCTACGAAGCCGCCGTCGAGGTGGTCCATGTGTTGGAACTGTATCCGGGGGTCTATGTTGCGGTGCAGGATCATTCGGAAACGGATGGGCGATTGGCCGAAGTTGTCGCACGCCTTCGGGTGCCGGGTCGCTCGGTGACCGGTCATCAGCAGACAGGTATTCCGAGCGTGCAGATTTGTGAGTTCGCATTCGAGCATCAGACTAATCTGATTATGATGGGCACTCATGGTAGGACGGGGCTCGACCATATCTTCTTAGGGAGTACCGCGGAGCGAGTCCTCACCATGGCTCCATGCCCGGTGTTGACGGTCAGAGCGCCGAAAGGTCCTGATGCGCGATACAATAACGCTCCCGTCGTATTGGAGCAGGTGATCGTCCCGGTCGATTTCTCCGACTGTTCACTGGATGCCCTGGAGTATGGAACCCAGCTCGCGAAGGAGTTCGGAGCAGCCTTGACGCTTCTGCATGTCTTGGAGCCGGTCGCGTATGACGATGATCGCATGCTGGCGCAGCAGGATCGTCTCAAGGACGAAATTGACGTGCGACTCAGGTCCTATGCGAGCGCCATTCAGTCTGTGGGTGTCTCTGTTCGAGAGATAATTCGTGGCGGCATCCCCGCCGATACGATTCGTGAATGCGGTCGAGCCTTAGACTGCGACCTGATTGTGATGGGAACGCACGGCAGGCGCGGAATTTCACATCTCATGCGCGGCAGCGTGGCCGAAGCCGTGTTGCGTCGATCACCATGCCCGGTTCTTGTCGTGAAGGATCTCTCATCTGTGCCCGTTCACCAACGGGTCGTGCAGGCGTGAACGTGGTCGGCCGGTTGGAAGGCCCGGCGAGGTTCGTCGTTCGGCTCACAATTGTGTCGGCGAATCCACACCGGTGATCAAACGAGAAGAAAGGACCCGCTTATGCCTCGCGACCTTCCTCTCGGCAACGGGGCCTTGCTGGTCACCTTCGATGGCACCTATCAGCTCCGCGATCTCTACTGGCCTTATGTCGGGTTGGAGAACCACACAGATGGGCATGTGTTTCACGTGGGGGTGTGGGTGGATGGGTTGTTCACGTGGCTGGACGATCCGCGTTGGCGGCGCGAACTCCATTACGCCTCTGACACCCTGATGACACGGGTTGAGCTGTCGCATCCGGATCTCAACCTCACGCTGAATTGGAGCGATACCGTCGATTTTCACGAGCCTCTGTTTCTCCGCCGTGTCGAGGTCACCAATGCTGCAGTGCAGGACCGTGACGTTCGGTTATTTTTCCACCATGACTTTCATATCGCCGGGTACGAACTCGGAGACACGGCCTATTATGAGCCGGAACGCCGGGCACTGTACCATTACAAAGGCCCCCATTGGTTTCTGATCAATGCGGCGGTGCCGGGGAAACGACCCGACGATGCGCAAGATTCCGTTGATGGTTGGCATATCGGGCTCCATCAGTGGGCCTGCGGTCAAAAGGAAATCGCGAATCTACAGGGAACGTGGAAAGATGCGGAAGACGGCGTATTGTCCGGCAACCCGATCGCACAGGGATCGGTGGATTCCACTGCGGCGATCCATCTGACAGTCCCTGCGGGCTCCTCACAATTGGCCTACTATTGGTTGGCGGTCGGTGCAAACTTTGAAGAGGTTACCAGCCTCAATCGCGCCGTCCGCCGCCGGGGTCCATGGACGTTCATCGATCGTACGGCTTCCTACTGGCACCTCTGGGTGGATGTGCATCGACCGACGTTCGCCAACTTGCCGTCTAATGTGTCGGCCCTCTATGCCTCGAGCCTCCTCATCATGCGCACACAGATCGACAACCGGGGCGCCATCGTCGCCGCCAATGACTCCGACATCGCGTCGGAGGTGCGCGATACCTATTCCTACATGTGGCCACGGGACGGCGCGATGGTCGCCTATGCCTTCGACTTGGCGGGTTTCTTGGAGATCGCGCGGCCCTTTTATCCGTTCTGTGAACGAGCGCTCACCAAGGAAGGGTACTTGTTGCACAAGTACAATCCGGATGGCACCTTGGCATCCAGTTGGCATCCATGGATGCGGGACGGCGGAAAGGAACTGCCGATTCAGGAAGACGAGACGGCCCTCGTTCTGTGGGCGCTCTGGAAGCGGTTCGAGATATGGAAAAACGTCGAATACATCAAGCCGTTATACCGATCGCTGATCATTCCCGCTGCGGAGTTCATGGCGAAGTATCGCGATGCGACCACGGGATTGCCGCTTCCCTCTTACGACTTGTGGGAAGAGCGGCGCGGTATCGCCGCTTTTACCTGCGGGGCGGTCTGGGCCGGCTTGAAGGCTGCCTCACGGTTCGCTGGGGCCTTCGGCGAGCAGGCGTTGGCTGAACAGTATGACACCGCCGCGGCCTGCATCAGAACCGGCGTGGAAGGCCTGTTGTACAGACCGGAACTAAACCGCTTCGTGAGGATGGTTCGGCACAGGTCGGATGGGACATGGAACATCGACGAGACGGTGGATTCATCGCTGTTCGGACTGTGGTATTTCGGCATGTTCTCACCGGAGGATCCACGCATCGCTCAAACCATGCAGGTGGTGCAGGACCGTCTCTGGGTCAAAACCGCTGTCGGAGGAATGGCGCGCTACGAGAACGACTTCTATCACCAGCAGAGTCAGGATATTGCCAACGTTCCCGGGAACCCCTGGTTCATCTGTACTCTCTGGTTGGCCCAGTGGTTCATTGCGATTGCGAAGAATCGAGAGGATCTGAACAAGGCCCTGCCTCTATTCGACTGGTGCGTCCACCATGCGTTGCCCTCCGGAGTATTTCCGGAACAGACCCATCCGTATTCCGGTGTTCCACTGTCGGTCTCACCCCTCACCTGGAGTCACGGAACATTCGTCGCGGCGGTTCAAGAATACCTCAGGCAGGAACAGAAGCTACTGTCGTAAAGGAGGGGGTAGGGCCGCTGCTCTCGGGGCCATGCTCTGCGATGACCGGTCAAGCACACCTCAGGATACGGAACGATAAGGTGGGTATCGTCATCATTCTGCAATGTCATGTTCTCGGCCTTCAAGCGGAACGTGTTCTGTGGTGGCGGACGATGATCGTGACAGCAAGACCGATAAAGGCGGCTCCAGCAGTGCCTGCGAAAAATCGGTGAATACTGTTCGACGTATGAGCCCATTCTTCTCCGAGTCCATACCCCAATGCGATAAACGTCCAGGACCACAGCAGTCCACCGGTATAGGCAAAGAGTGCAAACACTGCCAGCGGCAATCGCGATGATCCTGCCGCCAAGGCAGCCAGATGCCGAACTCCCGGGACAAAATAGCTGACCATAAGCGTATATTTTCCCCACCGACCATACCAAGCCCGCATCTTGTTGAGATCGTCAGCATGCAGCCCGACTACAGGCCCGACTCGCTGAATGAGAGCAGGCCCAAAGCGTCGACCAAGGCCGTAGCTCAGGGTGATCCCGCAGATACTTCCCAGGAATGCCGTGATCGCCGTCGGTAGGGGCGCCAGTTCATTTGTGAAAATGAGATAGCCCGCAAAGGCGAGTAACGTTTCATCCGGCACCGGTAGTCCCACAATGCCGAGCAGGAGCAACGCAAAAAGGGCAAGGTAGCCATACTGAATAATCCAGTTGAAGATTACATCCATGCGGGGGGCCTCTCCAGTTCATTGTGTGACGAAACATGATCGCGACGCCGTTCGGTCTCGTCGCGCCAGACGCGTAGTCATTCCTTCATTCCTTCCGGTTGGATCTTGCACGAAGACCTCTCGCCTGCGTGCCCAGTCTGTGTGGTCGTGAGACACGGCGGGGAGGCGTCCCGAGAGGAGCATGGTTGATTTCAGCTTCATGACCATACCACGTGCCATCACTCTTTTCTGTGACGGATTGGCGAGTGTGTGGTTGTTCAAGGATCGCGAGGCCGAGCCTGGTGATCGTGTTTCCACTTGGTCAATCGCAATTTCAGTTCAGGGTTAACCGGATCAGTGCCCGTCTCTGGTTCATAAGAGACACTTGCGCGTGTTTGCCTTTCTTATGCATGGCGGTGACGCGGCCCGATACACCGCTGGCTCCTCTCGAAATCCATCGCTACATGGTCGTTGAAACGATGGGATCGAATGGCACGCTACGTCGAAGGCGTCCAATAATAGCCCTTTTCTCCATGGAGTCGCATTTCTCCCGCAACATTGCTCTTTACTAAAAGATCGATATTTGTCGGGGGAAAGTTCCTATCGGCTAGGGTTCGCCATTCGATAATCAACTGAAACTGCTTCTTTCCATTATCTACGGTAAAGGTATGTGTGAGCGGCCTGTCGGCTCGATACGAGAGAACAAAAGTCTCGAATTCTTTCGTTAAATAGGAGACAACCATCTCGACATTGGTTTCGATCCATGACGTGTTATCCATGTCTGCCCCCTTCCCGAATCTTTAGCAGGCTGCGCAAAAACTCGATTGTTGTGTAAGAGGTTGCGCTTCGCGACATGTGCTCTCTGCCATAAACTGTCTCCCATCCGCTCAGATCCCTTACGAGATACGCGTCACGATTCACGGGCATTCAGAACCGCTGGCAATCGATGTTTCTAAGTACGGTTTCCCGTACAGCGACTCGTGTTCGACCGCAGGTGATTCGACATGAGGTGTGATGGTGCTTCCTCGATCGTTCGAACCTGCCGATACCATTCACTTGCATAGGGCGTACTCGCCGTTGACATCACCGCTCGGCTAGTTCCAGCGAGACAGGTTGGACCGCCGACGACTCGGGTCGTATGACCATCAGGATCGCTTTCAGGCATCGAGTCGGTGAGTAAATTGAGGAGTTCCGCACTTATCGCACAGTGCGAAACAGCCCTCTGGCCGATAACTCCGCCTCGCACGGCGCATCTGTTCTGATGTTACCCATGCAGCAGCCTGGCAAGGATCATGCTCTCTCGCTAGACGTGTGGAAACTGATGAGGGGAAGCTGTTGCTTTCAGTCGATCGTTGCGCCTCACTGTTCCGCTGGGTAGCAGGCCATGAAATGTATGAGGCGCAGCCGCACCGACGCCCAGTGCTGAAAAACCATAGGTGCGCAGCAGGTTCTATTCCGCCACGTCGGAAGGAGACAATCATGACCTCACGTATCTTGCGCAGTGTGATTCTCGCGATCGTTCTCCTTGTGCCCCTGTTTGGTCTACTGGTTGTCGATGCAGAGGCCTGGGTTGCCCCTCCCTGGATCGACAAAATTACCTTGGACGTCATGGAACAAAAGAACCTCGCTAAAACCGGAAATTTCGATCCGTATTTCGCGCAGCTGGAAGTAGTCTCTGAATCGGCAGTCAAGGGGACGTATGAAGGCAAGCGCAAGGGGATGAATCGGTTTTTAGAAATGCTGGAAACGAAGGAGGGCGGAATCAGCGATCAGGCTGCCCATCACATTTTCGCCACCGTAGTTAAAGTGGTGCCTTATACCGTGCTCTTGCCTCTCAAGAGTGAAGACAAACTCGATCTCGAAGAGAAGGCCTTGGTGAGCCGCATGAAACGATTTGCGGCATCGATCAGGGATCAAGACGAACGAGCGGCGCTCTCGTTCTGAAACAAAGAGGCCTCTGAAGAGGCGCACACAACACAGCGTCTCGTCCACACCTGATGATGAGGAGGACGCCACAATGAAATCTCACGTGATTGCAGCATTGTTCGGAGCGGTCTCACTGTGGCTGGGCACGGGCACATTCTCGCAGGCTCAAGAGGCGAAGAGTCCCACCCAGTTCACCCTCGGGATTCTTGCCGAAAACCATGTCAGCTTTGTGCTTCCCTCTGCGCTTATCGTGGATGAACGGGGTAGAGCCAGCGGCGTCACATTGACTGTCACTAACCATACGAAGAAAGAACAGGGATTCGCGATCGACAAATTGCACGTGAAGGAGGTCGTGAAGCCTGGCGAAACCAAGACCGTCAAGCTTACGGTGACAGACCTGGACGGGATCGGAACCGATCAAAGTGTGTTTCCCTACTATAACCAACTCGACAAGGCGCATATCGGAGGGCTGTTGTATATCAAACGTTGAATCACGACGAGCGCTCCGATGAGGCGTCCAAGCTATGAGCCGTCGCCGCCGTGCCGTCGGTGGGAAGCCATCTGATTTCCTTCCTCAGGCCAGCCGGCGGATGACCCATTTCATTCTGACCCACACTCAAGCGTGGAGGGGCAAATCATGACGACGGAAGACAAAGAAAAAGTCATTCGTCCGTGGATTGATCCACAAGAACGAGTCACCGTACGTTTCCTCGATGAGCAGGGCGTGAGCGCCCAAGTGACGGACTGCAACGATGCTTTAGTGACCCTGTCGATCGAGACTCGCGTGCCCTATATGAATCAACATACTTCAATTCCTCTCAGTCAGGTAGAGTTGTCGGAGGATCTCTCGCACTACACACGGGATCCCGACCGACCTCTTGCACGACGGCGGTTGATGTTGGTCGTCCATGAAAATCGGCCACCGATCATCTATTAGGGACACGGAGACCTAATCTATGTCGGACGGATTCCCTGACGGCGAATGACGCTTCGCGGGAGTTCGATAGGGAGAGAGGGATGGAGGAGACGTTAAGCTTTCCACTCTGGCTTCGGATCAACCACGTCATCAATCTGTTCTGCATGTTCCTGCTCATGCGGAGCGGCGTACAAATTCTTGCGGACCACCCGAAACTCTACTGGAACGATGGCACCACGCCGGGGAGCGAATGGGCTCATTTCGGGACCAAGGTGATGCCGAAGGATCGACTGTGGATATCCATGGACGAGGCGGAACATATCAATTCCATTGTGGCTCTCCCGGGAGGGCATCACAATTTAGGGGCTGCCAGAAATTGGCACTTTCTCATTGTCCCCGTGTGGATTGTGAACGGCCTCAGTTACGCCATTTTCCTCGGCGTGACCGGCGAATGGCGCAGGCTTATCCCGACGAGCTGGACGATCATTCCTCGAGCTTGGGAGAGCGCGCTGACGTTTGCCTCTTTGCAGATACCTCCGGACAGTGCCTTTACGCCCTACGATCCATTGCAGCAACTCACCTATGCAACGGTGGTGTTCCTCGTGGCTCCGCTCATGATTCTGACCGGGCTTTGCATGTCGCCGGCGCTTATCGCCCGGTTCCCGTGGTATCCAAAACTCTTCGGCGGGCGGCAAGCCGCGCGCAGCCTGCATTTTATCGGCTTGATGACGTTGGTCCTCTACACGCTGGTGCATGTCACGCTCGTGGTCGTCGTGCACTTTCCCGAAGACGTCAGCGACATGGTGTTGGGATCAACGAATCCCAATGTGACACTCGCCCTCTGGATCGCCTCGATGGTGTTGATCGGAGTCGTACTGTTTCATATCTGGGCCACCATCTATACCCTTCGGTATCAACGGCAGTTTCAAACTCATGCCACCGCCATCGTGGAACCACTGATGCGTTTCTTGTTCGGAAGCCTGCGGTCGCGGCAGCAGTATGCCAAAGCCGATATTTCCCCGTACTTCCGGGTCAATGGCTATCCACCGGAACACGAGAGCTATCAACGTTTGGCCACTGAGAACTTTGCCGATTGGACATTGACGATTGGTGGGCTCGTGGAACAGCCCCTAGCACTCTCGTTGGAAGATCTTCGGGTCTTCCCCAAACAGGAACAAATCACCAAACATAATTGCATCCAGGGGTGGTCGGCTGTGGCGGAATGGGGGGGCGTACGCATGAGCACGATTCTGGACAGATGTCGCTTGCTGCCGCAGGCGAGGTATGTCGTCTTCCATGCATTTCCACAGGCGGAATATGCGCCGAACACCTATTATGAAGTCTTGACGCTGGAGGATATTCTCGACCCGCAAACCATGCTCGCCTATGAGATGAACTGGAAGCCGCTACCGATACCCCATGGAGCGCCCTGTCGTCTGCGGATCGAAATCAAAACCGGTTACAAGATGGTGAAGTACCTTCGCGCCATTGAGGTGGTGGACTCTTTTGGCGGAATAGGGAAAGGCCACGGAGGATATCGGGAAGACCATCAATACTATGACAAGGTCGCTGCCATATGACTCGCGTCACTGAGTTGCCTTGTTGCTTTCCCAATCCGCAACAACCGTCCCCCCTTTACTATGAACCCACTGAGCTCACCACAAGCCTGTGGTTTCCCATCCGGAGGAACTCAGAATGCGATGAGTTGTTCATTGCGCCGATGGCAGAGGGCAGGGACTACCCAAAACCGGCGCCGCGATTTCGTTGACCACGACCTGACACAGATTTATGGGGTAAGTCTCCTGAGCAACCGGTTTCGCGCAGAGAAAATAGCGCACAGTGGACTCAGATACGATATTCGCATTCCACGAAAACATTGCCGCTTCGGCAAGCACGTCTCCTGCGAGAATCGGCACGCATTCAGGGGCGAGGCGTGCATTTTTCCGTCAACTCGCGTTTCCCATTCAGGTAAGCGGCGCGGATTGTTCCTCCGACCGCATTGATCGTCTTCATATCATCTTCATAGCCCGCATAGATCTTGGCGGCTATATCCTTATGTCTCTTAATGTACTCAACGGCGATATCAAGCACCCGGGCTTCTTCGAGCGATAAATCCAGCTTCATAGATGCCCTCCTGTTCAGGAACATGCATCACAGTAGTTTAGGAAAACTGAGAGTGCTATTCAAGGAAAGCCCTACACAGAAATCCACGCGAGAGCCGCGCCGTGATGGCGATGCCATCTTTTCCAGGCCCGCCCGGATTTTCGCAAAGCGCACATCGGCGAAGCGGAGGAAGATGAGGCCGAGCACCGGCGTGGAATATTGCGCGGAGGTGAGGCCGCTGTTCGCTCGTAATTGATCGGCGGCATCCCAGAGCCGCTTCTCCACTGCGTCCGTCGCGATGTCCTTTTCCGAAGGAGCGATCCACTGCATGCGGAGACCTCACTATTCAAAACATCTAATTGCCCGGCAGTGTACCTGCAACCGATTGCTAGGCTCGATCCTTTCTAGATAGTGTAGTCACGAGATGCAACCTGAGGGGGCTCCGGTTGTTTGGACAATCTTTGCCAGTTCATAAGTGGTGCCTGGCCGGTTAGACCTACGCGGCGGGGGGCCGTGCAGGCAAGTTCTCCCAGTACACGCGATCGGGCGTGCGGCCGTCAAGCGCGCGATGTGGCCTGAGCTGATTGTAGAAGTTCATATAGCGAGCCACGCCTTCCCGCGCAGCCCCCACGGTCTCGTAGGCGTGCAGATACCTCTTCCTATTTGAGGCTCCGCCACAACCGTTCGACGAAGACATTGTCCCGGCCAGCGCCCTGTCCCATCCCTACTGATTTGAATGCCGTGAGCCTGCAGAAGTCCCGTAAACTCCTGGCTGGTGAACTGGCAACCTTGATCCGTGTTGAAGATCTCCGGAAGGCCATACCGGGTGATCGCCTCCTGCACCGCCTCCAGGCAGAAGTCTGTGGTTAACGTGTTGGACAGCCGCCACGCCAACACTCGCCGACTGGCCCAGTCCAGGATCGCACAGAGATACACGAACCCACGCTGCATCGGAAGTGGAGTAAGAAGCGCAGATGCGCTTCTCCTCCCCGAACCGGACTTGCACCTTTCAGCGCATACGGCTCTCTATTCAAGCTTGGCCCATGGCCATAGCAACATCATGATAGTTCGACGTGACGGTGCTGCGGGTTTCGATCCGGAAGATGTATGGGTTTTCCTCCGGATTGCGCCACCGGAACTGCGCCTTGGGGCTTGAGACAAGCCGTTGCAGCGCTTTACCAATAGCACCACCGCGTTCATTCCGACCGTAGACGAGCCAGGTTTTCGCCTTGCCCGGTGCTGGAGCCCTGTACCATTTCAGCATCAAAGGCTTGATGCGGGTCCGATATTTGTGCCCCAGCCAGTGCGCCATTTTCCAGAATACGACATGGTCGATGCGCCGGAAGACGTACGCCGTGAAGTCGGTGAACTTATAGAACGCCGCCCAGCCCGCCAGTTGGCGGTTCAGGCTGGCGATCATATCGACCGTACTGACACTATGATTGCTGGAAAGGGTTTCGGTAAGTTTGCGAACAAACCCCTTGGCCTTTTCCTTGGGTATGGTCGTGACGATGGACATGCGTCCATGCGCCCCTCGCTTGCGAATGATCCGGTGCCCCAGAAAGACAAAGCCGTCGTTGACGTGGGTGATATGGGTCTTGGCCATATTCAGCGTCAGCTTCAGTTCGCCTTCCAGAAAGGTGCCGCATTCTTCGCGGATTTCCTCTGCCTGAGCCTTGGTTCCTTTTACGATCACGACGAAGTCGTCAGCGTATCGGCAATAGGCGACGGCCGGTTTCCATTGCCGGTTCTCTCGAACCGTAATGGGGCGGCCCTGCTTGATGCCGAAGTTCCATGCCCATCGGTCCTTGCGGGCCTTGTCGCTCAGGTATTTCGCCTCCAGCCACGCATCAAACTCATGGAGCATGATGTTGGACAGAAGCGGTGACAGAACACCACCTTGCGGAACACCTTCGCTTGAGGCCATGAACAGGCCACGATCAATGTGACCCGCCTTCAAGAGCCGCCAGAGAAGATCGACAAACCGTCCGTCCTGCACCCGTCGCCGCACACATTTAAGAAGCAGCCGGTGATGGACCGTATCGAAGTAGCTTGCCAGATCACCTTCGATGATCCAGCGGCCCCTCGTCGTATCGGCTCCATCCTGAAGCTGTATCTTCACGGTGCGGACGGCATGATGTACGCTCCGCTCTGGCCGGAAGCCATAGGAAAGGCGGTGGAAATCGCTTTCCCATATTGGCTCCATCGCCATCAGCATGGCGCGCTGGACAATACGGTCGGCCAGGGTCGGGATACCCAGTGGTCGTAGCTTGCCGTTCGGTTTCGGGATATAGATGCGCTTGACCGGCTGGGGACTATAACTGCCTTCCAGCAGGCTTATCCGCAGGTCATCCAGATGCTGATCCAGTTTGACCTGCAGTCGGTGCTTATCCATTCCGTCAATGCCCGGTGTTCGTGCGCCGCTTGACGCCAGAACCCTCCGCGCAGCCTCGGCAAGCCATTCCCTATTGGCAATAAGCCGAAGAAGCCGGTCGAACCTTCGGTTCGGATCGCTCTCGGCCCATGTTGCGAGCTTGTGCTGCATTTCGCTGATTATCAAAGGTCTTCACCTCGCTTGGTCAGATAGTTTGCACTTCAAGCAGTTTGAACTGTTCCCCTTCGCCATGTGGCAGGCGTTCCCTGCCGCGGACTACTACGGGAGCTCCGCCAGCATGATGGACATCAGGGTCAACTCCCTTGCGACGCAGAACATCGTGGGCATTCCATCATGCCTTCCCTCGTTCATATGCTGGACGTCATGCGTATTGGTGAGGTTGCCGGTCGCAGTCTTTTCCCTTGCTTTCCGCAAGTCGATGCCGATGCCCTGGTCTGGCTGCATTCTCCCCATGGCCCTTCGCGAGCGTCCTCCATCTATGCTCGCGTTTGGATGTGCCGTCATACGTCTCCGGCGACATCATCAGCATTCCGCCTGTTAAGCCGTGTAGGCAGAGGCGACATTCCAGCCCTCAGATGCGAGTGAACCGGTTCGTGTTCCTCAACCTTCCAATACTTCAGCCTCGGGAGCCATCTCGGCGTAACGGCTTCGCCTCAGTCCCCTTCACCTGCGGGCTACGTCACCCTGCCAGTTGACGGCAGGTCACCGCCGCTTGGGCTCATGCCCCCTCACAGCAGGGGACAAGGCAACTCCTTACATCCTCCTTTCTCTTTGCATTCCAGACATACGCTTCCCCGACAATCCAGGGCGAGGCGCACTGTAGGTGATATCGGCGGCCCACACGTGATTCGGTCGTGTGATCGTCAGCTGACGCAGTAGATATGGGTAGATCCGATGAGCGGGATGGCGCTGGCTGGTCCGCGGCATGCGATAGATGGCTGTGATCCCCATCCGCCGCATCAGCGTCGCCACCTGCCGCCTGCCAATGACATGGCCCTCTTGCCGGAGGAGATCTCGCAGCATGCGGGCCCCGGCAAACGGATACTGCAGATGGAGTTCGTCACTCCGCCGCATGAACGCCAGCGTCGTGTCGGAGATCGGCCGTGGCTGGTAGTACGCGGTGGACCGGGCCAACTTCAGCAGTTGGCATTGTCGCACGACCGGTAACGCGTGCGTAGGGTCGATCATCGCTTTGCGCTCCGCAAGCCCGCCGTGGTGAGCGCCCCGTCTAAAAAATCATTCTCCAGCGTCAATTGCCCAATCTTCGCATGCAAGGTCTGGAGATCCGGGGCCTCCGACGGCGGTTTCGGCCCGCCAAACACGTCCACGGCGCGGGTCAACAGCTGTTGCTTCCACTCGGTGATTTGGGTGGGATGGACATGGAAGTGTTCGGCCAATTCCGCCACCGCCTTGTCCCCTTTGACCGCGGCCAACGCCACCTGGGCCTTAAAGGTCGCTCCGTGATTGCGTCTCGTGCGTTTCATTGCCTCGCTCCTTGGTGTCGCCACCTCTCGGTGGCTTCGGTGAAGCCAGGCTCCCACTTAGCACACTGTCCGAATGTCCGGAGCCCCCTCTAGATATGAGAGAATCATGGAGCCAAAGAAGGAGGTTCCATGAAAGACGCAACCCCTGCCTATCGTCGCCACGATATTTCTGACGAAACCTGGGCTTTGCTGGAGCCGCATTTACCGGGACGCAAAGGCGTCTGGGGTGGCGTTGCCGAAGACAATCGCCTGTTTATCAATGCGGTGTTCTGGATTTTAAGGACGGGTGCGCCGTGGCGCGATCTGCCGCCGGCATACGGTGGCTGGAGCAATACGCACCGCCGTTTCATCCGTTGGCGGGACAAGGGCATGTGGGAAACGCTTCTGGATGTTTTAATCGATGCGCCTGATTACGAATGGCTGATGATAGACGCCAGCCACTGCAAGGTGCATCCGCACGCGGCCGGCGCCAAAGGCGGCAATCAGGACCTGAGCCGAACAAAAGGGGGCTCAACACCAAAATACATCTGGCCGTGGATGCGTTTGGTATGCCGATCCGAGTCATTATTACAGAAGGTACCCGCGCGGATTGCACGCAGGCACGCCGCCTGATCGAGGGGATCGACGCCGATCATCTGATCGCGGATAACGGATATGATACCGACGCCATCCTTGAGCAGGCCGCAGTTCAGGGTATGAGCGCCGTCATCCCGCCTAAGAAAAACAGGAAAGACCGGAGGCCCTATGACGAAGACCTCTACAAACTGCGCCACCTGATCGAAAATGCATACCTGATGCTCAAAAGATGGCGCGGCATCGCCACGCGCTATGCAAAACACTCCAAATCTTTCCTCGCCGCCGTCCACATCCGCTGTCTCGCCCTCTGGCTTAAGATCTCGTGACGACACCATCTAGAGGGGGCGTCGTCACATTTGTAGAATAGTTTCAAAAGCCATTCGAAGGGATGGGAGTGGAATTTGGTGCGAATGGAGAACCGATCCGGGAGAGGTTGTGTGGAGTGCCCGAATGTGTGTGAAACCGGGCATTACAGAGCAGGAAAAAGTCCGTCACGGAGGCTCTACTATAGGTTCAGCGCGGTTGGTTTTGGACAACCATTTGGACAACCAATCGGGCAAAACAGACTGAAAAAGGCCGAAAAATTCACAAAAGTGAAGTGAGGGGCGTGCCGACTGGTGGGGAGAATTTTGCTAATATTTTGAATGTTTTATGGTGCCGAGGGACAGAATCGAACTGTCGACACCAGCCTTTTCAGGGCTGTGCTCTACCAACTGAGCTACCTCGGCATTCCGGAAGAATTCGGGAGGGGTTCCTGTCTACAGGATCACCGCCAAAAAATCAACTCTCCATCGCTGGCGTGGCGGAGAGGGCGGGATTTGAACCCGCGACAGGCTTTTGACCTGTGCCGGTTTAGCAAACCGGTGCCTTCGGCCACTCGGCCACCTCTCCGCAAGCCACTGACTGTGTGTGGATCTCTTGCGCCTAGACGCCCTCGGCTAGGACCTGTTCCACTCGAAGAAGGGGGATCATACCCCAGAGCATCGATCGCACTCAAGTAATTCCCGAAGGATTTTAAGGTTCTTTCGGAGCGGTGCAGATTGCAGGAGGGACGCTGGCGCTAGCGTTTCCCGAATTCTTTCAGGATATCGATGAAGGTGGTGTGCCACTGAGCGAGTAATCCCACGTGGCGTTTGTGTCCTGTTGTATGCACCAGTTTGGTATGCACTGATTTGTTGGGGTAGATAGTGCGGGTGGGGCTGGTCTGGAATCGCGAGTCGGACATTCCTGGAGGATCCACATCCGCCCCGCGAATGACTCCGCTGGTCAATAGCATTCGTAAGGCATGTGACTTCTGGTGGGTTCGGGTTTTGATCGATTTGCGGGCGCTGGCCATGGATCCTCGTGCTTCAGGCAGGATGGTCATCGGACGATTGAATCTTCTGCTTGCTACATCCACAGGATGCGGCCGAGGTCTTCGTCAACTTCTTTGGTTCTCTGACATTGGCTGCAGCGAGCGAAGAGGCCGTCTGAAGAAGGGAGCGTGTGGGCTCGAAGTACCAGTTGATACTTCTGTCCTCCGCAAAAGGGACACGCCTTCCCGTGAACTTCTCGGCGCACCGATCCGATCCTTCCAACTTGTTTGTGCATAAGACCTCCGGTGAAATGGGACGGAATTGCGATGCTGTGTCGCCCGACGGGAGTCCTCGTGAGTGGTGACGTGCACATGCTCAACAATACCGAGCAAGTAGGAGGGTGAGAATACCGTGGAGGAGGGGAGGGGAATGGAACAAAAGAGGGGGAGATGGGATGAACGGAATCTCTTAGAAGGAATTCGTGTTGTATGAATTTTAAAATCTGTGATGTGTCAAGCTAGTACGATTTAAATCTTATCTGAAAGTTTAACTTGTTTTGCAATGTCCTGAGGCGGGGGAGGTACCGCACGGATTGAGAGAGATGATCTGATGGTTGAGATTTTGGGGGTGAAGGCAGATCTCGCCAGGAGGATGCCGAGACCTCTTCCCGCCCTGGGTGGGCACTACCAAGGCAGAGACCTTCACCCTTTTTCAGTCAACCACGCGGCAGCCTATTGACGCAAGTGCGTAGTTGTTCGGAGAAACGTCTGTGAAGCCGAAATGGAGAAAATATGGCAAGCAAATGGGCCCTCGAGGATTCCAAGGACATATCGATGGATAGCGGTTGGGTTTGATGCAGAGGATTTGATCAAGCTGCTCGAGTGGTACAGGGGTTTGAGGGTAAGCGGACAAGATTCTTCATCGGGGGAGAAGCAGAATGGTGGTGATACAGAACGTCCCCCACCTTATCGAAGTCTACTCAAAGTCGGGAAGGCGAGGCAGAAAAATCAAAGGTGCTCAGCTCGGCCTTCGCCACAGTACCGCCGCAAGAATTGGCAAAACACTCCTGAGTTGCCTGAAAATGTTGGCGGAGGGGGCGAGATTTGAACTCGCGGATAGGTTACCCCATCTCCGGTTTTCAAGACCGGCACGTTCGGCCACTCCGTCACCCCTCCACATCAGGCCGGGACACGTTCGTTATGATGATCGCCCTATGGTCTGAATCCCGCCCATATAGGGCTGTAGCACTGCCGGAATAGCCACGGACCCGTCCGGCTGTTGATAATTTTCGAGAATGGCAACCAGTGTTCTGCCGACCGCCAGCCCCGATCCGTTTAACGTATGCACGAATTCCGGCTTGGATTCTTTTTTCCCTGCCTTCGGACGGCAACGAATGTTGGCCCGCCTGGCTTGAAACGCTTCGAAATTGCTGCACGACGAGATTTCACGAAACGTCTGCTGCGACGGCAACCATACCTCGATGTCATAGGTCTTCGCTGAAGAAAATCCTATGTCACCTTTGCAGAGTGTGATCACTCGATAGTGCAGGCCCAGCCCTTGAAGTACCGCTTCGGCATGAGACGTCAGGCGCTCTAATTCGTCGTAGGAGTGTTCGGCCTTCGCGAAGGCGACGAGTTCTACTTTGTTGAATTGGTGAAGCCGAATGAGGCCGCGCGTGTCTTTGCCGTAAGAGCCCGCTTCGCGCCTGAAACAAGGCGTGTAGGCCGTGTATCGAATCGGCAAGGTCTCTTCCGCTAATATCTCTTCTCGGTGCAGATTGGTGACGGGAACTTCTGCCGTAGGGATCAGGAACAGTTCCTCGTCGCGCATCTGGAACAAATCTTCTTCGAATTTAGGTAGTTGACCAGTTCCGGTCATCGCCGCGCGGTTGACCATCAGCGGCGGCATTACTTCGCGGTAGCCATGCTGCGTGGTATGCATGTCTAGCATATAGTTGATGAGTGCACGCTCGAGACGAGCGCCGAGCCCGGTCAGGACGGCAAAGCGAGCTTTGGCCATGCGCACCGCGCGGTCGAAATCGAGAATACCTAGCGACTCCCCGAGGTCCCAATGCGACTGGGCCGGCGCCGAAAGTTGCGGTGGCACTCCCCATCGACGGATTTCCACATTGTCTGCGCCGTCATGGCCGTCGGGCACCGAGGCATGGGGCAGATTGGGAATGCGCAGCGCGATGTGTGCGAGCTGTTCTTCGATCAGCCGAAGCCGGTCTTCATGGCTTTTGATGGTCTCTCCGACGGCCTTCATCGCCGCCATGGCGTCTTCGGCAGGCTGCTTCTCTCGTTTCAAGCGCGCGACTTCCTCGGAGCCCTTTTTAAGCTGATGCCGAAGGTCTTCAACCTGAATCGTCTGGGTACGACGATCTTCGGTGAGTGTTCTCAAATCTTCCCAGGCGACGTCCTTCCCTCGTGGCCCTAACTGGTCACGAAGTCCGTCCAGATTGTCCCGCAATACCCGCAGATCGTACATGCCCTCTCCTTTGAAGCGGCCAGAAATTTAACACCCGATGCCCGCGTAGTCAATGAAACAGCGCCCTCTTCAAGGCGACAGAAGGCCTGCTGGGCGTGATTGACAACGCGCAGTTGGGGCGGCACCATGGTTGGTGTGAAGCCTATCTCCAATCCTCCCAATCGATTCGAACCACTTCAGCGCGAAGCGCTTGAACCATCGCTGCGTGCCCGTATCCAGCTGTTCGAGGACAATACACAGCAGATTCTTAGCCGGAATGACAGCCCGGACCTCCCGTTTAAATGGAGCGTAAATCCCTACCGGGGCTGTTTTCATGCCTGTGCCTATTGTTACGCGCGTCCGTCCCATGAGTATTGGGGATTCGGAGCCGGAACGGATTTCGAGTCGAAGATCGTGCTGAAACGCCGCGCCGCAACCTTGCTGCGAGAGTCGTTCGAGAAGCCGTCCTGGAAAGGCGAGTTAGTGGTCTTTTCCGGCAACACCGATTGTTATCAACCAGTCGAGGCCTCCCTCGGCTTGACGAGAGCCTGTCTGGAAGTCTGCGCCGAATACCGGAATCCGGTGGGCATCATCACGAAAGGCGTCATTCCGGCACGTGATCTGGATCTGTTGACCGAATTGCACGAGCAGGCGTGGATTCGCGTCTACTTCAGTATCGCCTTTGCCGACGATGAAACCGCGCGCCTGGTGGAACCGCAGGCTCCCGGCATCACCGCGCGTTTTGAAGCGATGCGTGTGCTCTCCCAAGCAGGCATTCCGACCGGAATTTTTGTGGCGCCTATCATTCCGGGGTTGAATGAAGAGGCCATTCCTGAAATATTGGCTCGTGCCAAGCAGGCGGGAGCGACCTCTGCGACCGGGAGTTTGCTTCGGTTGCCAGGACACGTCGAGCAGGTGTTCGTTGAGCGTCTGCGCGAAGCCTTTCCCGATCGGATGTCGAAAATCCTGCATCGCATTCGGGAGATTCGTGGAGGAGCCGTGAGTGACGCCGGGTTTTTCAGCCGACATCGTGGCGCGGGGACCTATTGGCGCTGCGTCGAGCAACTCTTTGAGTTGGGACGCAGGCGTGCTGGCTTTGAACCGGATGAGTTGCCCGTTCCTCAGACGTTTCGGCGCCCGACGGCGCAGCAGTCGTTGTTTTGCGAGGAGGATTCGCTGTGAAGCACAACCCTGGATTCTTAAAAGTCGTGGATGACGCGCGGGCTCGCGTGCGCGAATGTACCGTCGGTGACGTGAGGGCCAGACTGGACCGCGGTGAGCGTTTCCACTTTGTGGATGTCCGTGAAGATGATGAGTTTGCTCAGGATCATGCTGCAGGGGCCGTTCATCTCGGCAAAGGGGTGATCGAGCGGGATATTGAAACGGCGATTCCGAATAGGCAGGAACCGATCGTGTTGTATTGCGGGGGCGGATACCGGTCGGTATTGGCCGCCGACAGCCTTCGCCAGATGGGATATACGAATGTGATCTCCATGGACGGGGGCATCAAGGCCTGGCGCGCCGCCGGCTACCCCATCGAGAAAGGGCGGCAGCCCTAACGCATGCCGTTTTCACGACGCGAACTCTTCAACAATGCCGGATTTGGTCTACTTCTCCTCCCGGCGCTGCTCCGTTCGCCACGGACCATCCTGCGCCATCTGCTCTTCGATCCCGAGGGGCCTCTGGTTTCGCCCAAGCCCATCCCTGTCAATCCATTTATGCGGGACGGCCGCTCCCTCGTCTGCATCGTCTATGGCACAGACCCCGGCCGAATGCTTCGGCGTGCGCTTGAGCTCCTTGGGGGAATCGATCGATTGGGCCTTCGCGGCGCCCGTGTCCTGCTGAAACCCAATGTGCTGAACGATCAGCCGCCGCCTTCGACGACCAATCCGCTGGTGGTGAAAGCCATGGCTGATATGGCCAGGGCACATGGAGCGGCGGAAGTGGTGGTGGCCGACGGTTCGGGAATCATTCGGCTTCCCACATCCGCGAATCTCACCAACACCGGTATGCGGGCGGCGGCGGAGTCGGCTGGGGCGAAGGTACTGGCGCTTGAGGACGAACTCTGGGTGCGGCTTGAGCCGTCCGATGCCAAGGCCATCGGACATTTCTATTTCTCTCAGCCGGTGTATGACGCGGATGTCGTGATCAACATGCCGGTCATCAAGACCCATCGTTTTGCGGAGTTTTCCTGTAGTTTGAAAAATTTCGTGGGCGCGGTCCACCCGCGGTACCGCCCATCCGTCACATTCTGGAGCGGGGATTGGCACGAGCGCATTGCTGAAATCAATCTCGCGGTGCATCCCGCGCTGACTGTGGCCGACGGAACCACCACGATGATCGAAGGCGGCCCGACATCAGGGACTCCTGCGAAGACGGATGTGCTGATCTGCAGCGGAGACCGGGTCGCGGTGGATCTGACGGCTATGGCGCTGCTCCGGTCGTTCGGCAAGTCGTCGAAACTGCAGGGGAGACGGATTGGCGATCAACGGCAGATCCGACGTGCGGCGGCGTTAGGATTAGGTGTTGGCTCGGGGCGCGGGATTGAACTCATCACCGAGGCGGTGGATCCGGCTCCACCAGCGTTTCTTCGGCTGGTGGAGCATATTCGGCAGGAATTATTGGATGCGTGAGGCTTACTTGTTCGTGCGGTCGAATTCTTTGATGACTTGTTCGGTCAAATCGATCGTGTCTTTATTAAAGATTACGATTTTCACCGTTTGCTCGCTGCCCTTATCCAATACCAATTGATACCCGCCCTTGTCGGCGACGGACTGGGTGGCTGCGGCAATTTTCTTCATGTAGTCGTCGACGAGTTCCTTCTGCTTGCCCTGGAGTTCTTGGTTAAACTCCTGCGCGCGCTTCTGGTAGTCCTGGATCTTGCTGCGAAACGCGGTTTCCTTCTCTTTCTTTTCGGCGTCGGTCAATTTGGAGGCCTGCTCCTTGAGCTGCTTTTCCGTATTGCGCAACTCTTCCTCGTCCCGAGACAACAGTTTCTGGCGTGTCGCCACATACTCTCGCAGCCCGTCCAGCGCTCGCTTGCCGGCCTTGCTTTTTTCCAGGACCACTTGAGGATCGATGACCCCCATCTTGAATTCCGCCGCTGGACTTGTTGAGAACAAGCCGAGGGTCGCTGCGACAAGCGCCCCGACCACGACCGCGCGCCGGCCTGCTCCGTGCCACTTCACACCCATCTCGGGACTCCTTTCGCGGGAATAATGTCGTGCTACAAACCTCGGGAGAATAGCTGCCTGCCGGTATCGTGTCAAGGAGGGAGGCGCGGGGTGAGTATGTGATTTGACAGGCGTTGGACCGGTAGCTATAAGCCACGAGAGGCCTTCATGATCTGCACATCCAACCCGTTCGGGGGCCGGATGAGAAAGGAATCTATGACGTCTTCCGAACAAGAGCAAGCCCATCGCGTATTTATCCGGGCGCTACAACATGACGCGATCAGCTGCGGGCGCGCGGGATGTCCGGGGCCGGTGGAGGCCCTCGACCAGTCGCAGACACGCGATCGGATCAAAACCTTTGAGCTGACATGCGAGCGGTGCGGGTGGCATACCAGTGTGACAGGGCGCGAACAGTTGATGCCGCTCTGGGACAACGCCTCACTGGAGCTGATGGCAGACGAACACCTGATGCACCAACAGCCCGTGTGTCCCTACGATGACACGCCGGTCGTGTTCATCTCCATGCCGAATCCTCGCCGGAAGGCGAAGTACCGAGTGGCCTGTTTTTATTGCGGCCGACACACCGAAATGGATTGGCCTCCGCCTGAGAGCAAGCGGTAGCGGTGAGTGCGGCGCTGAGGTGCCTGGGGGTTAGACGAAGTAGCGGCCGGTGTCGAAGTGGTACTCGGCGTTGTCGACGAGCTGAAGAATGTTGTGCGTATAGGTTCCGGTGTCGTCCTGCGAGGCCAGGTCCAGCTCGGGACCGTCCTCGATCGGCGTTCCGTCTGCATCCGTAATCACTCGCACCATCGGACGTTCCGCGTTGGCTTTGTCCTGGGCGGGCTTGATCACGACCGCCAGGGGCCCGGAGTCGAGACGCACGAGGCTGCCGATGGGAATAATGCCCACGCAGTTCACAAACAGTTTGAGCAGCACGGGATCGAACGATTGCCCGCTTTTGCCGAACATGAATTTGAGCACGTTCGCGGGGGACATCGGCTCCCGGCGGTACACGCGCGACGAGGTCATCGCATCGTAGCAGTCGGCGATGGTGATGATGCGGCTGGCGACGGTTTGACTCCAGGGCACCTTGAGTTTGGGGTAGCCGGAGAAATCATAGTTCATATGATGTTCGAATGAGGCCGAGGCCATCCGCGCGGGCACATTGTTGATGCCTCGCGCCTTCACCAGGGTAAACACGCCTTCAATCGGGTGCGAGCGCATGATGGCCCATTCGTCCTGCGTGAACTCGCCGGGTTTGTTCAAGACATCCAGTGAAATAGCGCATTTGCCGACGTCGTGAAACAACGCCGACAAACCCAGATCGGCCAGGTCTACCTTCGGATATCCGGCCCGGTTGCCCAGGGCCATCGCCAGCAACGACACGTTTACGGAGTGGTTATGCGTATATTGATCGTGACAGCGGAGGTTGGTCAGCCCGAGAATCGTGGATTCATCCTGCATCATCAGTTCGACGATGTTCTGGATCGCGCGTTTCGCCTGCTTGAAGCTGACCGTCCCGCCGGCGCGCGTATTCTTCGTGAGGTCGCCGAGCGCAGAGGCCGCCTTGGCATAACGACCTTTCGCGATGGCTTTTCGCTTATCTTTCGACTGTTCCTGGCCGCCTGGCGAGGATCCACTCCGCGTCCCAGCCTCGCCGGCTCCGGCCTCGGCGTCGTTCGAGGGCTGCAGCTGAAGTGCTCGAGGTTCCTCCAGTTCGATCCCGTTGACGCCTGCGGTCTGAAGCGCCTCCTGCAAATCGGCCAGCGTATGCTTCTCCGGATCGAGGCTGACAAAGAGATACGCGAACTCGCGATAATCTTTGGATTCGGCCGTTGAGGCGAATGACACCCCGCCGATATGCCACTTGTTCAACGCCTCGATGATGCTCGCAAAGACAGCCATCTGCTGCGAGCTCATTTTCAGGTGGCTGTCTCCGAGAAAAAGAAAATCATTTTGCAGGCGAAGTGCTACGGGGTGGTCTGCCGCCAGCGTTTTCACGAGCGTCAACATGGAGTCCACGGGCTTGTCCAGCGCCGCATTGGTGCGCCCGTGAATGCGCGAGGTTTTGATCAAGACGTTCAACTGGGTGACCAGCTGAATGCCCAGCATCGCCAGCTGTTGATCCAGGATATCGCCGGCCTCGGAACCTTTGGCGATCTTGTTGGCGAGCGACCGTTCGTGAGTAAGAATCGGGTGGAGGGCATCCGCGTTGGAGACCGGATTGGTAGGGGACGGGGAGTCGGTCACGGGGTGCCTCGCAATTAGGAATTTGCTACGTTGGGAATGGTGTGCCGGTGTTGGCGATTCGCCACTGAGATGGCCGCGCTGCACGCTTGCCGGACAGCGGCGCCGCCTTTTTTCTGCCCGAGCTCAAGGGCCGCCATGGCCGCAGGAGTGGCCAGTTTGCCGAGGATCTCCGCTGCCAATAACGCGAGCTCTTCTTTCTTCTTTCGATTGGTCCAGGACCACTCCGTCAACAGGCCTTGCCAGTAGGGCACGGCTTCGTCCGCGGCCGTGTGTTTCAGGGCTTGATAGATCGCGCGTTTTTCCGCCGGTGACCGGTCGTAGAAATCATCGGCCGTGACGAATGGCGACCACGCAGAAAAGGCGGCCGTATATTGGCCGCCGGTCAGGACTTTCATCGCGGTCAGGCGAACCGTTTCATCGCTGTCCCCTAAGAGTGCGACTAGCTTCACACCGCTGCC
>VOPT01000032.1 GCA_009594865.1 Nitrospira sp.
GCAGGCCAGTCGTACCGCCGTCTCGTCGGCATCTCCGGATCACGACCATCATAGATCGTCACATAATCCATGGCCTTCGAGTAATATAAGAACGGCCTGTCGTTGCTGCGCGCCCGCCGCTGCCATTCTTCCACCAAGCCGATCAATTCCTGATAGATCTGCGGATCCACCGGCCAGTCGTCGAGTTCATACTCGAAATCGTAGGCGATCTTCCGCAGATCGACGCGCGCCGCATCATACACATATTCATAGGCTGTCCCCGGACCAGTGATGCGCACGCCGTACTCATGCGGTCGCGTAAAGTAGGGGCTGAACCGCTGCAACCAGAATTTCCCGGTCGCCTCCGGCGCTTGCAAATGAAATAGCGACGGCAGGAGATCAATCTGCCGACGATAGTCTTCATTCGTTTCACCGGGAAACCCCAGCAGAATGTTCCAGGAGATCGCCACGCGGTAATAACAACTCCACTTGAGGCAAATGATGTTCTGCATCGGCGTGACACCCTTGTCCATCGCCTTGAGTTGCAAGAGACTGAGGCTTTCCAGGCCTGGTTGCATGCACTTCACGCCCCCCACGGCCAGGGTGCGGATCTGACTCTTCTGCAAATTGCTCTTGGTCTCGATAAACACATCCAGGTCGCAATGCTCGGCAGCGAACCGACCGAACAGGTTGTCGACATATTTCATGTCGATGATGTTATCCACGAGGCGAAAGCGGGTCGTATCGTAGCGGCTCGACAGATAGGCCATCTCTTGCGCGACCTGCTCCGGTGATTTCGCTCGAAACTTCATGCTCTGCGCATTCAACCCGCAGAAGGTGCAATGGTGTTTCTCGCCCCACCAACAGCCTCGGGACCCTTCGTATAGGAGAATACGGTCCAGACCACGTGAGGCTTCAGTGCCGAGTTCCGCCAGCAAGTGATAGTAGTCGTCGTAGTCCGGTGGTCCGGTTTGGGCAAACTCGGTGAACAAGGCCGTATTCGGCTCGAGCTTGACCTCACCGTTTTCTCGGTAGATAACGCCCTTCGGGCAGGGCCCGGTCGACCCACGCAAAACATAGTCGACTAATGCAGGAAACGTGACTTCTCCTTCGCCAACCACCACATGGTCGATGAATGGAAAAGCCCGAAAATATTCCAGCCCCATCTCGCCATCAAAGTTCGCGCCACCGAATACTATTTTCACGTCCGGGTACAGGTCCTTGATCAGCTTGGCCATCGTCAGACTGGCGACATTTTGATCGAAGGTGGACGTGAATCCGACAAGCTTGTACTGCCCCCAATCGATCCCCGCCATGGCGGCGGTCAGGAACTGGGGGGCCGTACGCGACGCCATGTCTTCAAAAAACGATACGGGTTGGCCGCTGTCCCGGGCAATCTGCTCGAACACTGGCTTAAACACGCGCGGATACGCAGCCCGCTTGGGATTGTCACGAAAGAGCAGGTAGGAGAAGAGCCATTCGCCGAACAAGGCCCGCTTTTCACAAATTGATTCGTAGAGAGGCACGCCGATCTTGTGGGCAAACCGCACATTGAGATGATGACAATCGACGGCGACGCCCTTGGCTTTCAGTAACGCCGACAGCGTCCCCAATTGAATGGACGGGTACTTCGAAAAACTGAAGGGCATGTTGACGAGCGCCACCTGAGCCCTGTCACTCATGAGCCACCTCGACGATCTTCGCGTCGTGCCTCGCCATGATCAACCGGCAACGGCCCGAAAGGGTTCGAACTCACGATCGACCTTGGCAGCCAAATAAAAATCACTCTCGGTGAGCCCGTTGATCTTGTGCGTCCAGATTTCCACTTTGCACTTGCCCCAGGCCACGTAGAGATCCGGATGATGCCCTTCGGCTTCCGCCACCGCGCCCACCTTGTTGGCGAAGGCGAGGGATTGCGCAAAATCCTTGAACGTGAAGAGCCGTTCGAGATGTCCTTCCTGACTCAAGGCCCACCCACGTCCAAGCTCCGTCAACAGGGTGTGTATGCGATCGGCGGGGAGGGGAGGGACGCCGCCCCGGCAGGGAATACATTTATTGTCAGCTAAACTCATAGCAGCTCCTTCTCAGCGACACTCGACTTCAGTTTCTGCACGAACGGCTATTCTACGGGCCGCTCCTTGTGTCCCGCAACCGCCTCACCGCCCGGAGGGTTGTGCGACACGATACGGGCTTGTCTCCGCATGGCCGCGCTCAAAAAAGAGGCCGCGATTGATATCCCCCACGCTGACCATGCCCACCAACGCGCCTTTGTCGACAACCGGGATCCGTCGGAAATTCTTGACGCCCATATAGGAGGCGGCCTCCAGCACCGGGGTGCGCGGGGACACCGTCAGCGGATTCAAGCTCATCACCTCTTCGACGCGCTGCGTGAGCACATCGGCATACCCTTCCTCCATCTCCACAAAGTCACGGCTGTGCACGTTGTCATGAATGTACTCGCCATAGTTGGGATAGAGGGGGATCAGCACATCGCGCAACGTCACCATGCCGATCAACACGTCGCCGTCCTCCACGACGGGAATGGCGCCGCAATGGCGGCTGAGCATCTTCGTCACCACGGAACGGACAGATTCATTGCGCTTGGCCGTCACCACACCGGTCGACATCACTTCCTGAACAAGCATGGCAGCCTCCTTTTTCATGAAGGTATCCGACAGATACATCACCGACAGACAAACTCAGGCGCCGTCTTCGGCGCGCGGGTGTCACTCCTCGCCTGATGAGTACGGATCGTGCGGACATCTACACATCCCGACCGCCGCAACTGCCTTTGCAGAGATAGGCAAAATATGGTAGGGAAGTGCGGGTAGAAAAGAAACCCCCTCTCGGCCTTGTCACGGCTGAGCGGGGAGAACCCTTCAGACCTTCTCACGCGAGGTCGCTATCGATTCCGTCCTACGCATCGGTCATCGCGGAGCCGCCGGTCACGCTCCCGAAAATACTCTCGCCGCGATTTGGAAAGCTCGATCTTTTCACGCAGATTTCGTGGAGATCGACCTGCGCGAAACCAGCGACGGACATCTCGTGCTGCTGCATGACGAGACCATCGATCGCACCACCAACAAATCAGGCAACCTCGCCGAAATGTCGTTGGAGCAAGTTCAACGATTGGACGCGGGCAATTGGCAACGCATCCCGACACTCGAAGAAGCGCTGGATATCTCCGGAAAGGCCATCGGGGTCATTCTCGAATTGAAGGTCGAAGGCATCGGGAACGAGGCCTGCGCAATCGTCAAACGCGTCGGTTTTTCCAATTCGCTCATCTATGCTTCGTTTCTGATCGACGAACTCCATCGTGTGCGGCAGGCCGATCCCGCCGCGCAGATCATGGTGTTGCTCCATCGCCATCTCCCGCGGGACCCTGTTGCGGATGTGCTCGCCCTCAACGCCTCTCACGTCGGCTTGCACTATTCGACGGTCACGCCCGCGTTGCTCCAGACCTACCACGACTTGGGACGGCACGTGTTGGTCTACACCGTCAACGATTGGACAGACATCCAGCGTATGCGGGAATTGGGTGTGGACGGCATTGTGTCAGACTATCCGGATCGCATCTGATCGGTACGTCGACGGCCTCCCACAAACCAGCACCGCGCGTCTCGACCATCAACAGACGGCTGACACGGCCGTGCGAATTTGCGACTGAATCGCCCCGTCGACAGCCGCGCCAGGCGACGCCTCGAATCACACGGTGTGACTAACACACGTTCCGCGGCCCCGTCGCAGATGAAATGGTGAGATCAGGCGTGAGGCCGAGGGGAGAAAACAGCAATACGGTCACTTACGATCTTGGCTAGAAATGCCACGGGCGACCCTACACTGCGGTGGGAGGTCGCCCGTGGTTGGCGCTTGGGACGCCGAATGTCAAATAGATTGTCCGTCAGACAGGACCCGTTCGAGCAGATGGACGATCAGGATGGTCGTCGGGGGAAGTTATTCCCAGGATTCTGGTGTGCCTCGTGCTTCGCTTCAATCCTTCGTTCTGCAGTGGCTCGGTATCCTTAAACGGATAGTGTCATGAGACACAAGCCAGGGAAGGATCGGTCAGCACGACCGACGATCAGCCCGCCCTCAACTCTGCGGGCCGTGATAGTCCGGCGGCGTAAGTTCTTCCATACGTGAACCTCCCCGGTTGAGGAGTGGCGAGGTCTCCCGAACAGGCGCGCACTGTCCATCGCCTCGTCACGGTTACCACAAATCGTGACGCTTACAATTTCCCTCTTACGCTCGTTAGAAAACTCTGTCAACAGGAAAATCGGCCCTAGGCACTTTTCCTCATGACTGCCGTCTACCGTGAGGGCCCCATACAACACGGGCTCTCGTGCCTGACGGGAGCCCGTGTGTGGCGCTTAGGACGCCGATCGCGTTGTGTATGTATGCGGCCCGTACAAGACCCGCCGAGTTGATCAGAACGGACGCCACTCGACGGAGGACTCGCGGTCACGATCAGCCTCGGTGACCGCTTCAAGATCGTCAACCCGGCCCTCCACTCGGTGGCATGACGCCGGGACGCGCCTCTGGCGCATCGTGGAATGCCTTGTGGCATGTGCGGCGGAAAACGGGTTGGCAAAAGCCGCCGAGAACGCTGCCTTCAACTCGACAGGCCGTACAGGATAGGTGGAGTGGTATCGGTCATCGTCTACCCTCCTCTCTGTTCCGGGAATGTGTGGAAGATCTAGATGGCAGCCGCGCGGTCTGTCCGGTCTTCCACGTGGGACAAGGGACATTCGGGCCGCCCACCCTATCTACGCCCCTCAGAAAATCTTGTCAACAGGGGGAATACCCAGGTCTCGATTTTCACACTCGTCTGCCGCCGCACCACCCGCCAGCAGAATGTTGCCGAACACCACCGCCATGACCGCACCATGCATGGCCCGCGCCTTTCGGCGCAGACGCGGCGGATTATTGCCCGCCCCGTGGTTGCGACTGCTGCTTCCTCATCGCCTCGCCGAGCTGCTTCATCAACTCTTTCATCTCTGCCGGCTGCTCATCTCCTCCGGGAGCGTCGCCTGCTTTGCCACGCGCAGCCTTTCGCTTCTTCATCTCCTCGATCATCTTCGAGGCATCTTCCCCGCCCTCCTTCTTCTGTTCGCGCATGGCCTTCATCCGTTCTTGAAAGCCCGACATGTCGTGCTTCGCCCAGTCGGCGGGAAACGCAAACAGGCTCGCGTCCAAAGTTTTCTTCTCGATACTGGCGACTTCCATGCGGACCGATTCCTTACCCGCCTCATCGTATTGGATGCTCCGGAGGCCGAAGCCTCCCTCTTCCACCAATTGCTTGACCCACGATGGCTGAGAGGAGCGTCGAGCCTCCTTGGGGTCGATCCAGAACGTCGCGGCTCTTCCAAAACCTTTTGCCACACATAGTTCACTCTTGGCCCGATGATGCTCCTTGTCGGTGATCCGCCACACCTCGCAGGAATATCCTGCGATCTTGTCGGTCTTGCCGGTGCGCTCGACGCTCTGCGTGTCGAGCAACTCCTTCAGATGGTCACCGCGATCTCCCTCCAGGCTGATCTCCATGTACGACTTCTGTCCCGGCATGCCCATCTGCATTGTTCTGGTCTTACCGTCAAACAGCATGACTTGCGGCTGGCCGTCCGTCCGGGACATTTCCATACGGCCCCGATCGCCTTTGAGATACCATGTCATGGTGCCCGATGTGCCGGTATCCGCATGACTGCTGTTCATCTGGATCACGCCTTCAAAATCTCCCGCGTACACCGGTACGGCCGTCAGGCTCAGGACAAGACCAATCAAGAGAGTCAGTTTCATTTGCATACTCGACGCTCCTCGTTCAGGTAGAAGCACGACTCAGGCCCGCCAGTGTAGCCGAGCCCTGCAACGGATGCCAGATGACTCCGACCGGCACGGCCGTCAGTCAATGGTGAGCTGATCGAAGTTCACACCTTTGGGGGCCGGCGGGATGGAGAGTTTCATCGCGGCGAGCGCCTGCACCACGAGCTCAGCGACGACCAGATTCCGGTACCATTTGTGATTCGCCGGCACGATGTACCACGGCGCGCACTCGGTACTGGTCGCCGCCATGACGTCCTCAAACGCGGTCATATAGTCGTCCCACTGTTTCCGCTCCTCCACATCGCCCTCGCTGAATTTCCAGCGCTTCTCCGGATCACGGATGCGTTCGATGAGTCGCTCTTTCTGCTCGTCTTTGGAAATGTGCAGGAACAGTTTGATGACCGCCGTGCCGTTCTCGACTAAGAGCTCTTCGAATTCTTTGATCTGATTGAATCGCTGCCTGACGACCTTCTTCGATACCACACCATGCACGCGCGTGATCAACACGTCTTCATACTGCGACCGGTTAAAGATGCCGATGTATCCTTTAGGTGGCACCTCTTGATGAATCCGCCACAAGAAATCCTGCTCCAGCTCCTTCTCGCTCGGCGCCTTGAAGGAGGCGACACGGCAGCCCTGCGGGTTCACACCGGACATGACATGCTTGATCGTCCCGTCCTTGCCGCTCGTGTCCATGCCCTGAAGAATGATCAGTAATGCGCGTGTACGGTTGGCGTACAGCCGTTCCTGCAACTGATCGAGTTTGGCGATGTGTTCGGCCGTTGCGATTTTGGCCTTGGCCTTTCCGGCGTCGTTCTTTTTGCAGGCTCCGGTATCGTCGGGGTCAAACCGTGTGAGTGATGGGCGGCAACCGGGCTTGATGCGATACCGTTCCATGTCATACCTCCTACAATGGTGCTCCTGCAACACCCGGGACCACGGCCACCACACATCACTCGCCGATCAAACCAGTCGCATACATAAGCGGGAAAATTTCTTTCTAACCATCCATTGATTGAAGAGGGCACAGCCTTATGTGATAAACAGGTCTTTTACCCATCAAGGAGGCATCGCTCATGCTCAAGGAAGTAAGCGGAGACATCCTGCTATCCACCGCCGGCGCGATTGCACATGGTATTGCCCCTCATGACCATTTCAAGCAGGGCCTGGCGCTGTCACTGCGAGAGCAGTGGCCGGGCATGTACAAAGATTTTCGCCATTACTGCCAGACCTACAATCCCAAACCGGGCGGGGCCTGGTCGTGGAAGGGCCCGAGCTCTCCCGTCATTATCAATTTATTTACGCAGGAGGCGCCGGCCACCGAACAGGATCATCCCGGGAAGGCGACACTCCCCAACGTCAATCATGCGCTGCAGGCGCTGAAAAAGGAACTGCAGGAACACCAGGTGAAAAGCCTGGCGCTTCCTCGTCTGGCCACGGGAGTGGGCGGGCTGGAATGGGAAACGGTGTATCCTTTGCTCCAACAGGCCCTGAAAGAGCTGCACATTCCCGTCTACGTGTATGGACTGTACAAGAAAGGGGTCGCCGCGCAAGAAGCCTAGCAGGCCTGGGGGAAAACCCGGTTTTTCACACAAAGAGAGCGCGACCAACTCACCTACTATGCTGGCGTCAGCATTGCCAGCAGGATGCGTAAAAGGGCCGTCCAGCAAGGCCGCAGCGAGCGAGGAAGCGAATCGTACTCTCGCGGTACGGTGTGAGCTTCGGAGTGATGCGAGAACGCCGATGGCGGCCTTTTTTCGCTTCCTGCTAGGCTGAGACGGCCCTGGCACGCGCCTCAGTCAGATACTGTAGCAACTGCCCGATCTGCGACTGCCGCGTGAGGTACCATTGCGCGGCGGTCGCCGCCTTCTTCCCCACACGCACGGAGACAATGCGCTCGTCCGGCAGCGAAAACACATCCTCATCCGTATCGTCGTCTCCCACATAGAGCGCCGCCGATGTCTGGAGCTGATGCATCAACTCCAGCATGGCCGTCCCCTTGTGCAGGTTGCCGGAAGGAATGGCATTCACCACCGCTTTTCCCAGCACCAGGCGGGGCGCAGGGAGCAGCGTGGACACGACGTGAAAGATCGTTTCGCGCGCAGTCGCCGGCGAGCAGGCCTGCCGATAGTGGAAGGTCAGGGAATAGGTTTTATCTTCCACCACGACACCGGCCCGGGTCAGGTCGCACTCATCTTTCGTCACCGCCTTGAGCCAAGCGTTGCAACAGTCCTGCGCCTGCTGCATCACGCGCTCCGAGGCGTGCAAACCCTCCAAGCCATGATTGCCGATGAGATGGGCAGCAATGCCCTTCAGGCGGGGGCTGAGGTCGGCCAGGGAACGTCCGGAAATGATCGCGGTGGGCGCGACGTCGGCGAGTCCTTGCAGGGCCTGGCGAGTGGATTCGGTCAGGCCAGCGACATGCCGATCCTGAACGATGCGCGCCAGCGTCCCGTCGAAATCGAAGGCAAAGAGAGATCCGCCCTGGCTGGCCAGCCGGTCGAGCACACGCTTCCCTTGAGCACTGAACAGGTCTTGCATCGGCGTGACTACCGCCCCCGTCCCGAGGCCTGTCCCACCTGCTTCATGACGCGAATGCGGCGGCGCATCCTGGCCGCATCCATGAGCATGCGGCCCGCCCATCGATAGACATTAAATTCCTGAATCAGCCCGCGCATGCTCCGCATACGGGCGCGCTGCTCCTTCGGCGTCATCGAGAGCGCCATGTGCAAGGCCGCCGCGCATTGATCGATGTCGTACGGATTGACCACGAGCGCTTCGGGCAGCTCCTGCGCCGCGCCGGTAAACTGGCTCAAAATCAACACGCCCTGCTCGTCGTCGCGAGCCGCGATGAATTCTTTGGCCACCAGGTTCATGCCGTCGTGCAAACTGGTGACGAAGCATAGGTCGGACGCCCGATAGTACTCGTACACATCCGGCGGCTCGTGGTGCTTCACCTTCAGCACGATCGGCTCATACCCTTCGCGGCCAAACCGTTTATTGATGCGCTCCGCCAAGGCATACACCTGATCGTGAAAATGTTGATACTGATCGATGATCGTCCGGCTCGGCGCCGCAATCTGAATGAAGGAGAACTTGCCGACCCATTCCGGCTGCAATTCGAACAACCGCTCGACCGCGAGAAACCGTTCGATGATGCCCTTCGTGTAGTCCAATCGATCGACACCGATTCCTACGAGTCGATCGGGCCCCATGGCATGTCGTTCGCGAATGTGTACCCGACAGTCCGGGACAGGCCGTTGGTTCTCCAGCCAGCGTGACGGCCACTCGATGGAAATCGGGTAGGGGTTCACCGCCGTCAAACGTCCGCCATACGAGACGGTGGATGAGTCGCGGTCGATGCGCGCCTCCAGAATGCGATCGATACAGGACAAGAAATGATTGCCATGCTCGCGGGTGTGGAAGCCCACAATACTGCTGCCCAGCAATCCCTCCAGAATTTCCTGCCGCCACGGGCAAATGCCGTAGCTCTCGGAGTTGGGCCAGGGGATATGCCAGAACATGATGATGGTCGCGTTCGGCAGCTTCTCCCGCACCATCTTGGGCAGCAGCGCAAAGTGATAATCCTGCACCAGGATCACGGGGTCATCGGTCTTGGCCTCTTCGACCACGGCTTTCGCAAACCGCTCATTGACGGCGACATACTGCTCCCAGTCGGAAGTCCGGAAGGTGGGCCGCACATGCGCATTGTGGCACAGCGGCCAGAGTCCCTCGTTGGAGAAGCCGTAGTAAAACCCGGACTCCTCATCCGGCGACAGCCAAATCCGACGAATATCGTACGAGGGATGATCCGGCGGCACCCGAACATGGTCCCGATGATCCACCACCTCCTTGTCGGCGGATCCGTTGCCGTGCGCGATCCATACACCTGAACAGGCCCGCATCACCGGCTCGAGGGCCGAGACCAACCCGCTGGCCGGCACCTGGACTTCGACTTTTTGCCCGCGCCGGTTATGGATGTAGGGCTGTCGATTCGACACGATGAGAATTTCATCGCCTGACAGGTGTTCGTGGAGAATCGTCTTCAGGCTGGCCGGGCTCCAGGTGATCTGGCTCTCGTCCCGCATCCGGCGGTCGGCTTCGAGCTCCCTCACCAACGCATGGAGATCCTGCGCCACCGGGTGCAATTCCGCGGAATGGGCCTGGCTGGATTCCGCGGGCAGGCCCTTGCTGGTCAGCATCTCCCGCACCCCGGCGACCCATCCTCGCCAGCTGAGTTGCGCCACCAGCACAGTGACCGCTGAAATCACCCCGGCAAGGCCGACGAACAAATAGAAGATGTACCACTTGGTGTCGGTGCTGCGCTGGTGCACGAAACTCATGTCGTGGACCAGCATCAACCGGCCCTGCACCTTGCCGGCCGACTGAATCGTCGCGACCACCACGTGCAGCGGCCCTTGGGCAAAGTCCACGACTTCAGATGAACCTGGAGCCAAGTGCGCCAGGCTTTCGCAGGACAATTGATCCGGATAGGTCAAGGTTTGGTAGAGCAGGCGCTGCTGCGTATCGCAGAAGCCCAATGCGTACAACCGTTCGTCCTGAATCACTTTATGGAAGTAGGCAAAAATTTTCGTGCGGGAGCGAGAGACCACCAGGTCCGCCAGCGGCACCTCCATCGTGCTGGCCAGCAACTTCGACCGGCTTTCCAGGTCGCGCGTGAACCACTTCAACGTGAGTGAATCCACCAACGGCACCACGCTGTAGGCGACGACACCGAGAACCAGCAAGAGGGGAAGGATAAACCGGAGGGACAGTCGCATTTGTTCTCCCGCAGTTTACTTTGAGAGCAAAATCTCTTATGGTCGGAGCATGTACCCCTACGGACTCATCGGCAACTGCCACGTCTCCGCACACATCCATGAAAGCGGGTCAGTTGACTGGCTCTGCCTGCCCAGACCGGACAGTGATCCGGTCTTTGGACGAATCCTCGATCCGGAAGGAGGGCACTTTTCCATATCAAGCCCTACCAGCTCCGCTCAAGTCAAGACAACCCAGCGCTACCTCCCCAATACAAATATCCTGGTGACGGAGGTGTCCACGTCCAACGGCGACACCTTCAGGATCACGGATTTCTGCCCGCGATTCGAACAATACGGCCGCCTCTATCGGCCGGCCGCGCTCTTTCGCATCGTGGAACCGCTGGCGGGCACGCCATCGATCCGGGTCAGTTGTCGACCGGTCACGGGATGGGGGAAAGAGTATGCCCGCGGCATGCGCGGCAACAGCCACGTGCGGTACGACATCCGCGGAGAATACCTTCGGCTGTTGACCAACATGCCCCTGACCTATCTATGCGAGGAACGGCCTTTCGCCCTCACCGAGAAAACCTATTTCGCCCTGACCTGGGGCTTAGGCATCGAAGACGATCTCGCGAAAGTCAGTCAGGAATTTCTCGATCAAACGACCCGCTACTGGCGCATGTGGGTTAAAGATTGCTCCATTCCCGTCCTCCACCAGGAGGAAGTCATCCGCTCGGCCCTTGCCCTCAAACTCCATTGTTATGAAGACACCGGCGCCATCCTGGCCGCGTTGACCACCAGTCTCCCGGAGGAACCGGGTGGTCCCCGCAATTGGGACTATCGCTACTGCTGGCTGCGCGACGCCTATTTTTCCCTCACGGCCTTCCAGAACCTCGGCCACTTCAAGGAAATGGAAGGGTTTCTCAAGTTCCTGCTCAACATTGCCTATACCCACGAACATTCCCGCGAACGGCTGGCGCCGGTGTATACGCTCAGTCAGGATCTCCCGCTGCCGGAAACCGAACACCGGAACTGGGCCGGTTTCTCCGGTAGCGCACCGGTGCGCAATCACAATCAGGCCGCCGAACATATCCAAAACGATGTCTACGGAGAACTGGTTCTCGCATTGGCGCCGATTTTTTTCGACAACCGGTTCTACGACCTGCGCACCAAAGATCAGGAGCAGCTCGTCGCCAACCTCGCCCGGCTCTGTGAACGGACCATCGCGCAGCCGGACGCGGGGCTCTGGGAAATTCGCAACGGCTGGCAGGAACATTCGTTTTCAAATCTGATGTGCTGGGCCGGGCTCGATCGGGCGCATCGTATGCACAAGGCAGGATTTTTACCTTCGCTCACGTTCGACATCGATGCGGCCCGCGCACGCGCGGCGCAGGCGCTGCTGAACGCGACCAAAGACGGCTCCCTCCGCAACGGCCCCAAAGACGACACCTACGATGCCTCGCTGGCGCAAGCGGCGATCCTCGGATTTCCGAACCGGGACGTGTGCGAATCCACCATGCAGAGCATCGCGCGCGCATTGGCCGTACAAACCAGGGGGAAAGAAACCGGGTTTTATTTCCGGTACCTTCGCACCGACGATTTCGGGCGGCCGCAATCCAGTTTCGTCATCTGCTCCTTCTGGGTCGTGCAGGGGCTTGCGCGCCTCGGACGCATGGCCGAAGCGCAACAGATCATGGCGCAGGTGCTCACCGGCGCGAACCATCTCGGGCTCTTCTCCGAACATTTCGTGCCGGAAACTCGCACCCAGCTCGGAAACTTTCCTCAAGCCTACTCCCACGTCGGCCTGATCAACGCCGCCTTCGCCGTCAGTCCATCCTGGACGACGGTGCTGTAGCCGAACCGCCGACCGCACCCACAGACAGACGGCAGCCGGTCCATCTGGGATGAGGAAGAACCTGTCATGGATCACGTGGGTGAACCCTCGCGCCACACGCTCACCCGCTCGTGATGAAAGTCTTCCTCTTGGCGTGGGAAAGAAGGTTGGGAAACGGGTTTGCCCTTGTCCCCCGGAGCCAGGCGGCTGGCTCCGGGGTGAGCAGGATCGGCGGAGAGAAACCGACGTACCGCGCAGGGCGCGATTCGACCCTCGACGTTACTGGGCAGGACCGACGACTCGGATGGTCCCCGACTCAATCGCCATGCCTCCGGGTCCGGCCGATGTCATGCGTGCGATGAAACTGATGACGGCGCCCTTGCTGAAGCAGAGGTTCGCAGTCTGATGCGCGGACAGCACGGCTACTTCACGAATTTGTCCGATGAAGTTGGAGAAATTGCGCTCACAAGACAACATTTCTGAATTCAAGCCGGGAATTTCAATCCGCACCGGCAACATCCGCTGGTTCACAAATCGGATTTCATCACCGACCCGCACCGTGAGATCGGCGGGAGCCATCTTATCCCCCATCTTCACTTCATGAATCACCGCCGTCCTGGTCGTCTCCGGCAAACCGGCACAACCCGTGACCAAGAGCAACCCTGCCATCGCAGCCAACGCCTGTCGCATACACATCCTCCATCATTAAATTGTGACGATTGAGCGGATCGAGATCGAGCGGTCGGATGATCTGCCGATCTCCCTCGCATCTTTTTCAGACTATCGCACTATACCAGTACAACAGGCCTTGCCGCCA
Source organism: Nitrospira sp. (assembly GCA_009594865.1). GTDB lineage: Bacteria > Nitrospirota > Nitrospiria > Nitrospirales > Nitrospiraceae > Nitrospira_A. The sequence goes on from VOPT01000032.1 coordinate 13,211, forward strand.
ACATGAACTCAGTAGTGTAGCGCGCATCGCAAGAAACCGTTACCCGACTCGCGCCACCCGATTCGTGTCGGTATGGTGAAAAAGATCGCTCCGGCCTTTCATCTTCAGCTGCGTGTCCTCGTGATAACTGAAGCTATCGGGTCCGTGCACCGTGATCGTGAGTTCATATCGAACCGTTTTGAATTCCCGATCGAGGAACTTGTTGGAGCAGATGCCATACGTATCCGATCCGGCTTCTGCTGAAATCCGAAACGACGTGGCATCCGGCTCCACCGTTCCTCCGGCCAATACCGTAATGCCTCGTGGAACGACAAAACAGCGCAACACCTGTTTCGCCGCCGCATCCCACAACCAATACCCAGTGTCTTCATGAAACGGGGCGTCTTCGCCCAGCCGCCACGCGGTCCTGAAATATCGCAGACCGTACAGCTGCTGTTCATGGTTGCTGACCGGGCCCAACGGCTCGAACGAGAACCGCTCGCGAAAGGCATTGTGTTCGGTACCCCGGTTGTCATCGGGCGCCACATCCGCGCCCTTATCGCCTTCCCACACACCGGCCAGCGCCGCCAACGGACCGAGATACTTCAACAGATCGTCACCCATTTTCCGAATTCTCCTTGTTGTACCCATACCGCGCACGAGCGAGCGAGCGGGCCGCAGCCGGTGCACTTCTACCAGAAGGCAGGAGACAGACTCAAATTGAAACAAGGGAGGAGTGCGGGTCGCACGTTACTTTTTTCGCAGTCCGGCAGCCACATCCCTGAAGGAGGCTAAGGCTGCCTCCAGGTGCTCGATGATTTCCTGCTGCAACACCTCAGGCGGGGGAAGGTCATCGAGATTGTCCAGACTATCATCCTTGAGCCAGAAGATATCCAGACTCGCTTTGTCGCGGGCGATCACGTCCTGATAGTGAAAATATTTGAAACGCTCTGTTTCGCTGCGCTCATGCCTGTTTTCAGGATTGTAGCAGGTGATGAACTCCTGCAGATCGTCAGGTTTCAGCGGCCGGGTCTTCAGTGTGAAATGCTTGTTGGTCCGCAGATCGTAGAACCACACCCCCGCGGTATGAATCCGGCCATCTTTCGGCTTGGCATCGAAAAACACCACGTTCGCCTTCACCCCTTGCGCGTAAAACATCCCGGTCGGCAGACGCAGAATGGTATGCACATCGCACGTGTCCAGCAACTTACGGCGGATTTTTTCACCGGCGCCACCCTCAAACAGCACGTTATCCGGCAACACCACAGCCGCTTTGCCATCCACTTTCAGCATGCTCACAATATGCTGCAAAAAGTTGAGCTGCTTATTCGAGGTGGTTTCCCAGAAATCCTGCCGCTCGTAGGTCAGCGCCTCTTTATCTTCTTCACCTTCCTCATTGGTGATCGTCATACTGCTCTTCTTGCCGAACGGCGGATTGGCCAGCACGTAGTCCACCTTCTGCCTGGGCTCCGCAATCAATGCATCGGAGCGCTCGACGGAAGGCTCGCCGTCCATCTCACCGATGTTGTGCAAGAATAGATTCATAAGGCACATGCGGCGCGTGTTCGGCACAATCTCGTTGCCGTGGAAGGTCTTGTCGCGCAGAAACTCCTTCTGGCGCTTGTTCAGCGTGGCCCCTGGGCGAGTCAACCAGTTGTAGGCGCCGAGAAAAAACCCGCCCGTGCCACAGGCCGGATCGGCAATCGTCTTCATAGGTTCTGGCCGGACACAGGCCACCATCGCTTCGATCAGCGCGCGCGGCGTGAAATACTGGCCGGCGCCGCTTTTCGTGTCTTCGGCGTTCTTCTGCAACAGCCCTTCGTATAAATCGCCCTTGGTGTCGGCGTCGAGGCTGATCCAGTTCTCCGCGTCGATCAGTTGCACCAGGCGCGACAGCTTGGCCGGGTCTTGGATCTTATTCTGCGCTTTGAAGAAAATCGCACCCAGCATCCCCGGTTCCTGACCGAGCCTATGGAGCGTGGCCAGGTACTGCGCTTCCAGCGGCTCACCTGTTTTCGCTCTGAGGCTGGCCCAGTCGTGGTCCTTGGGAATGTGCGTATCGCGCTTGTAGGGCTCCTGCGCATATTCATGCGCCAGCTTCAGGAACAGCAGATAGGTCAGCTGCTCAAGGTAGTCGCCATACCCCACGCCGTCATCGCGCAGGGTATGACAGAAGTTCCAGACTTTTTGGACTAGGGTAGAGGTGTTCATGGATGCAATGAAGGACGGGCTAAGCCAACTCAGAGGGCGTACACCAGCCTAGATAATAACCATCCGATTAAGCCACTGTTTTAATTGATATTTTTCACATTATTCAGTTTATTATCCGGCGCCTCAGATAATAAACCCACCTATCAAGCATCCTGTATTCCGCTATTTGCGTCCGATCCTTCGTACACAAACATCGCTTGAGTCCGACAATTTTAATATTTCGGGACTCAAAATGGTTTGTGTGGGTCTGCCCGGACTCAAAGCACCTGCCTGCCCTCCGCACAATTGAGCAAGCCTCGGAGCGCAAGCGCTGCATTCGCCGGGCCTACCTTAGGTAACAACCGCGCCAAATCAAGATCGCGCACCGGCAACGCACTTGGCACGTATGGATTCATGCAGACTCCCTTGTATGCAGTCGCGTGCGTGACTTTTGTGGCACCGCTGCAGCGGCCCGCTCGGCGCGGATGCGTGCCAGCAGCACACGGGCCGGCTCGTCGTGCGGGTCTTGCGGCACCAGTTGGCCGGAGAAGGCGGCCTTGAGAAGGTTTTTGCGTTGGGCGGCGGATTGCTTGAGCGATTGATCTACTGCAACTGCGACAATCGAGATTTCTGATTTCACTCCGTCGATGGTGGCCAAAGCGGCCACTTGCTCTTCAAACGGCGGCACTGGGATCACTGTTGACACGATGTCCGGCTGGGAAATCTTGTAGATGCCCGCTGATGTACGCGCACGTTGTTCTAAGTGCTGTCGAACCAGGGCGCTATCCCACACTAAAGCCACCCAGGCAGGACTCACAATGTTTGACAACACCCGCAGCCTGATGAGCGTATCCGGATACGCAACCGGTTCGTTCACAGCTAGCACCAATCCCGCACGACCAACCAGTGAAAGGGAACCATTGCCACGAACAATCAACAAATCTCCTGCAGTGACTCTGAAAGGACGCGCCTCATCGTCGGTCCATGCGCCGCACTTTGTTGCATTCAAATCAATTTGCCCATCGCGAACCGCCGTCAGCCGTAGAACCTTGGCCCCCACATCCGCCGACGGTACGGATCGGCCATTCGCCAAATCATTAGGAGACAGTTGATCCACACTCGCCCATACCCAGCCAACCGGCAGCTTCGGTAAATTGAGGGTATCCGGCTGCACAGGCTCGGGATATTTCTTCTGCCAATCCTTGGGTGGGGTTTTGCCTTGCTCTTTGAATTTGGCGAGCTGTTTTGTCTCCCAGCGTGTGCGGCGTTCGGTGAGGATGCGCTGCAGTAGTTGGGCGCCGGTTTCGGCCGATGGGTTCTTGGCGCGCCATTTGGCGGTGAGGCTGCCTTCGACAGCCGCCTTCAAGAGCGATTGGCGGTATTGCGCGATCTTCTTTTGCGCAGCCTTGAGTTCGGCGACGCCGGCATCGAGGTCGGATAGCAGTTCATCGAGTTTCTCGACGATGCGGGTTTGTTCGGCGCGAGGAGGTAAAGATATAGACCATGCTTTTATGATGCCTTGGGAAATATTGGGCTGGGCACCACCTTTTCCTGCATCGACGAAATCTTTTTCCTGCGAAACGAGAAAGTAATAAAGAAACTCCGCACTGGTCGCCTCTGGGAACCCTACTGCACAGGCTTGATTCGTCGCAGCATCCATTCCCAAAATGGAAGTTCTGCCTATTGTTGCGCCGTACATCGCAATAGCAACAGAGCCTTTAGGGAACACCTTTGCACTTGAATTAACGACAGCTTCTTCAGAAATACGCTCTTCTGAATGGTAAAGGACACGGGGCCCAAGCTCACCCGTCTTGAACCATGGAATCGCACCTGAGTAATACGCGGAATGGGATCTCGACGGCGTTCCCCCAGACGACCAAGTTGCAATATCTTGGAGCGTCGCTGGAGTCCACCCGTTAGGCAACTCATTCACACCACCAACTCCTCATTCATCTCCTTCATCAGCGTATCCAGCTCGTTGCCGAACAGGCCCCACACCTTCTGCAGGCCGCCTTTGTCGGCCAGCTCGGCGTAATCAAAATCCTCTCGGCTGATGCTGCAACTGCTGGCAATGTGGTCTTTCATCAGGCGGAGCCATTCGGTCTGCTCGGGGCTGAACGCCGTGCCGCGTTGGGCGTTGTGGCGAAAGATCCATTCCTGAAAGCGTTTATCCACCTGCTCGCTGAAGGGTTTGAGTTCACTGTCCATGCCCAGCGCAAAACGCACCAGCGACACCAGGTCGGTGAGCTGGCGGCGGCTCGTCGCGCCCTTCACCTGACTGGCCTGCACGCGGGCATAGGCGTTCCACAGCCGTTCGGTGGTGAGCATCAGCGGTGGCTTACCTAACTGCTCGTGCAGGTCTTCGATCATCTGGAACGTGAGCGGACGGCGCTGGTAAGGTTGTTGGTAGAAAAAGCTCAGTGCAACAATGTCGTCTTTGTGCCGGGCAATGTAGTCGGCAAAGGTCTGGATCACGGCCTTGGCCTGGCTGTCGGCCTGTTCGCTGAACCCGGAGAACGTCACCTGATCCGGATTGAGGTGGTCGATAATCTGCTCGCGTTCGCGCCGCGCGGCTTCAATTTCGTTGCGCAGGTCCGGCATATCGAACGGAGCGCAGGCAACGGCTACCCGTTCGGCCCGAGCGGCTGCGAGTTCTTCCGGCAAGAGCGTGTCTTCGGTGCGACTGATACCTTTGGCTTTGGCCTTGGCCAATGCCGTTGCCACGATGGCATCGGGATTGAGCGCATCGATCAGGGCTTTACCCAGGCCCCCAACAGATAGGCCGCCGGAGACCTGCTTGATACGCGCCGGTGCCTTCTCGTCCAGTTGTTTGGCCAGGCGCACCAGGCGGTTGGCGAGTGAGAGCACGGTGTCTTCGTCACGGTGGCCCAGGGCCACGCCCTGCAAAAGATCCTTGAGCGCCACACCGGGCTTCTTCTCCAGCGGACGGCTTTCGGTCTTGAGCGACTTCTCCACGCCCACGGCATCGATCAGGATAAAGCGGGTCTTGGCGCCGTCGGCGCTGTTGCTGACGCGCTTGAGACTGTCGCCATCGAGCGCGCGCACGCCGCGCCCTTTCATCTGCTCGTAGTAGCCCTTGCTGCGCACATCGCGCATGAACAGCAAAACTTCCAGCGGTTTCACATCGGTACCGGTGGCGATCATGTCCACGGTGACGGCGATACGCGGATTGTAGTCGTTGCGAAAACCGGCCAGTACGCCGTCGGCATCCTTTTCACTATAGGTCACCTTGCGGCAGAAGGCGTTCCCTTGCCCGTAGATCTCACGCACGATGTTGATGATGTCGTCGGCGTGGCTGTCGGTCTTGGCGAAGATCAGGGTCTTGGGCGTTTCCTTGCGAGTCGGGAAGATGTGCGTTTCAACGGCGGTTTTCATGGCTTGAACGACATGGCGAATCTGGCTGGGGTTGACCACGGAACGGTCCAGCTCCTTGCCGCTGTACACGGTCTCCTCCTCGGTTTCCGCCCAACGCTTCTTGCGAGTTTGCCGGTCGCGGTGGTCGACCCATTCCTTGGCCTTGACCTTAGCGCCCTTCTGCGTGACCTCGGTTTCGATCTCGTACACGTCGTAGCCCACGTTGACGCCGTCGGCCACCGACTGCTCATAAGTGTATTCGGCCACGATGTTCTCGTTGAAGAAGCCGAACGTGCGTTGGTCGGGCGTGGCGGTAAGGCCGATCAGGTAGGCATCGAAATAGTCGAGCACCTGCTTCCATAGGTTATAGATGCTGCGGTGGCATTCGTCGATGATGATGAAATCGAAGGTCTCGACCGGCACCGCCGGATTGTAGCGCACGAGCTTTTCCTGTTTGGCGGTCTGCTGCACTTCGTTGAGCGACAGATCTTCCGCCGACTCATCAATTGGCTCGCCGGATAAAATCGAATACATGCGCTGGATCGTACTGATACACACCTGCGCATGCGGATCGATGGTGGAGGAGGCCAGGCGCTGGACGTTGTACAGTTCGGTGAACTTACGGGCGTCATCGGGCGGCTGGTAGGCCATGAATTCCTGGTGCGCCTGCCTGCCGAGGTTGCGGGTATCGACCAGAAATAAGATGCGTGTGGCCCCACCGAATTTGAGCAACCGATACACCGAGGTGATCGCGGTGAAGGTTTTACCCGCGCCGGTGGCCATGTGAATGAGGGCACGCGGCTTGTTCAGCCTCAAGGATTCTTCCAGCCCTTTGACGGCGCTGATCTGGCATTCACGCAAATTGTGCTCGGGAAGCCCCGGCATCTGCTCCGCCAACCGCCGACGCAGACTGTGCGGTTGAGCCCGATGAGCGCCCAAGGTTTCAGGTTCGAAGAAGTGGAAGATTTCCCGCGAACGAGGGTTGGGGTCGGCACCGTCCGTAAAGCGGATGATCTGCCCGGTGGCTTCGAACAGGAAGCGTAGCGGGCTGTTGTCTTTGCGCCATTTCAGGTCGGCGTTCGCGTACCGCTCGGTTTGGCGTTCAGTGACGGTGATGTTTTCGCCCGCACTGTCCTTCTTGGCTTCGATGACTCCGACGGCCTGGCGATTCACAAACAACACGTAATCGGCCGGGCCTGTATCGGTGGGATACTCGCGCACGGCCACCCCCGGGCCTGCCGATAGATTGAGCTGGTTCATATCCTGTACGACCCAGCCGGCCTGTTCGAGCTTATGATCGATGTGCTGGCGCGCCTTGGTTTCCGGAGTCACAGGACGTCTTCCTCATTGAACGGCACTCACCAGTACCGTTGTCACGTCACCTCAAACCGGCGCCAGTCTATCAGAGCGACAGCCCCGCAACTAGGGTCAGAAGATTCGACGTTCGGGAGGCGGCAGACAGTAGGAGAATGGGCGGCTGTACCTGGACTCTGGCGGGGGAGTGCCTGATAAGAAAAGCGGCCTGGAGCACGCCAGGGCCCGGGAGGTTTGGGGGAGAGTGGTTGACCGTGAGACCACTGCCCGCAAAAGTTATGCGCATCTTGGGCAGGTCGGTGCTTTTCAAGCGCCGAGCAGACGGTTTGCCAGCAAGGACTGCATATCCCGCCGGCCATCGACGATGAGGTAGATCACCACTTGCCTGGCCATAACTCGGTAGATCAACCGGTAGGGCTTGAATTGCGTCTGGCGGTATTCCTTGATACCCAGTGCCACAAGTTCTTTCGGGTCGCTGCCACGCTCTGGAAACCGAGCCAGCCCCTCGACAGCCTCCATCAGCCGGTCTAGCATGTCGTTGGCATTGGCCTTACCATCGACTTCAGCAATGTAGTCGTAGATGGACTCCAGGTCCCGCTCAGCACCCTGGGTGAGCAGCACCTCATAGCGTTTCTGCCTGCCGACCATCAGGCCGTGGTCCGCTTGGCGCGCAGACGCGCCGCCACGCCGGTCACAGGCTTAACCCGCCCTGCCGCCAAGTCCTGGTTACCAAGGGCCAGGATCTTGAGCAAGGCCAGGGTCTCCTGGGTTTCTTCGAACGACACCACATCCTGCAGCACGGCCTTGGCTTCCCCGTTTTGTGTAATGATCAACGGCTCTCGCTGCTCGGCAATGTGCGTCAACACTTCTGCAGCATTGGCCTTCAGGTAGCTGATGGGTTTGACGTGGGAAGAATAGCGCATCGCGTAGCTCCTCGTGATTCAATGTAGACTGAATATAGTCTTAATTTAGTCTGAGCACAACCGCCGCTTGATTCCCGGTTCCTCTGCCAGCACCGGCCGCACATCGGCAACCAGACTCACTGCAGCCATGACGAGGGCAAGCAGGATGAGCGCCCCCGCGACGGCGAACGTGATCTGCATTCCGGTGGCGACGGCCTCCGGAGGAGCCGTGGTGATGTCACTCGTGGCCGATGCAAAGGTGAACAGGGCGCCCATGACGGAGGCCCCGGTGATCAGCCCCAGATTGCGCGACAGGTTGAGCAAGCCGGAAATCACGCCCCGCTGGTCGGGATGAACATCCATCATGACCACCGTATTGTTGGCCGTCTGGAAGAACGCATACCCGACGGTGAGAACAACGAGGGGGAGGATATAGCCAAGCGTCCCCAGTGATGCCGGGAGTGCCGACAGCAACACACACCCGACCGCGATCCCGATGAGTCCCAAGCGGGTCATACGGTGGGCGCCCACGTCGTCCACCACACGACCGGCGGGAATCCCGGCCAAGGCAGCACAGAGAGGACCGATCGACAAGGCGAGCCCCAACCAGCCCGCACTGAGCCCCAATGTTCGGGAGAGATAAAACGGCCCCACCACGAGTGTCGCCATCATCACGGTCGAGACGAGCAGGCTCATGAAGAGGCTTGTACTCAACAAGGGATGGCGGAACAGCGCCAACCGGATCAACGGTGACCCAGCCCGTCTCTCGGCGACGATGAAGAGACCGAGGCCGAGCAGAGCCGCAACCAGCAGACCGATGTTGTGTGCGCCGAACTGACCTCGTCCAATCGTCATCGCTAATGCATAGACCGCGATCGTCGCGGCCAGCAGCATGGTACCCATCACGTCGAAGCCGGGTTGAATGACCGGCCGCCTCTTCGCATCGACAGGGAGATACCGATGGATGAGCGACAGAATGGTCAGGCCCAACGGCACATTGATGAGAAAGATCGCTTGCCAGCCGAACGCTGAGATCAACAGGCCTCCAACGGAAGGGCCCAGCGCGGTGCCGGCCGCCGACATCGTGCCGAGCAGCCCCATCGCACGGCCGACCCTGGCTTGGGGAACCGTTTCGCCGACAAACGCCATGGTGAGGGCCATCATGATGGCGGCTCCAAGCCCCTGCACAGCCCGGGCGGCGATGAGAAACCACAGCGTCGGTGCGATTCCGCAAAGAGCCGATGCGGTCGTGAACAACAGCACTCCGATCATCAACAGCCGTCGACGCCCCACGATGTCACCGAGCCGTCCCGCGCTGACCACCATCGTCGTCACCGCCAGGAGATAGGCCAGCACCACCCACTGCACTTGCTGGAACGAGGCGCCAAAGACCTGCGCCAACGTCGGCAGACTCACATTGGCAATACTCGTCCCAATCGAGGACAACAGCACGGACAACGAGAGGGCGGCGAGGATCCAACGGACTGACACGATCCGCTGCTTCTCCACAGCTACCGCCTTCCTTTTGTCAGCAGATACACCCGTTCCGTCGCCGGGCAGCGTCCTTTGAGGCCGCCGGGGACATCGAGGCTGGCCAGGACAGTGATGTCATACCGGTGACCGTAATGCTGGTGGATCTCTGCGGTCGTGACGGAGAACGGGGGGCCTTCCATCGCGTGCTGGTCATACTCAAAAGAAATAAGCAGTTGCGGCGACTGCGCCGTAAGGCTCGCGAGGTGAGTCGTGTACTGAGCACGCATGTCCTTCGGCAGAGCTACCAAGGCCGCCCGGTCATAGATCGCATCGACCACACCGAGCAGCTCTGGCGTCACGCTGAAGATGTCGCCCACGAAGATGTCGAGCTGCGGGGCATGGTAGTGATCAAGCGCGCCGACTTTGGTGATGGTCGGTGTCACGCCCAGTTCCGTGAACAATTGATCGATCGCCACGGCGCTCAATTCGGCTCCGGCCACGTGGTAGCCGCGCGACAACAACCACCCGATATCGAGTGTCTTGCCGCAGAGCGGCAGAAAGATGCGGCTGCCTGTCGCGAGGGGCAACTCGCCGAGATACTTCACCAGCAACGGGTTCGCTTCACTCTTGTGAAAACCGATTTCATTGCTTGCCCACCGATCGTGCCAGAACTGTGCGTCCATCCTCTGTGCCCTCCCTAAAATGAACCGTCATGATGTGGCGTCATCTTACGCCGCGCTGAGACTTGCCGGAAGACGCATGGGTTGCATGGTATTCGTGCACACGACGCCATCTCACGATTGAAGCGTGGTATCATCGCCCCCATGGCGAGACCGGACTTCAATCTGTTGGTGACCCTCCATGTGTTGTTGGCGGAAGGCAGCGTGGCCCGCGCCGGACAGCGGTTGAGACTAAGCCCATCGGCGATGAGTCGGGCGCTCGCTCGATTGCGTGCGACGACGGGCGACCCTCTGCTGGTCAGAGCTGATCGCGGTCTCGTTCCGACACCACGGGCGCTGGAGTTGCGTGAACGGGTCAGCCACCTCGTGCAGGACGTACAAGCCGTATTACGCCCTGCGGAGCAGCTCAAGCTCGATCAGCTCATACAGACGTTTACCCTACGGACCAGCGAAGGGTTCGTGGAGAACTTCGGCGCGCCGCTGATAGCCCGAATCGCCTTGGAGACTCCCGGTGTTCGGCTGCGCTTCGTGCAGAAGCCCGATAAAGACAGTGCGCCCCTCCGCACCGGAACGGTCGATCTCGAAACCGGCGTCGTTGAGACCACCACCGCTCAGGAGTTGCGAGTGCAGGCATTGTTCAATGACCGATTGATTGGCGTCGTGCGAGCCGGACACGCACTCGCCAAGGGTAGGATCACGCCTCGCCGTTATGCGGCCGGTGGTCACATTTGCGTCTCTCGGCAGGGATTCGAGAAGGGGCCAGTCGATGATGCCCTCACACCACTGGGGTTGGAGCGGGAGCTGGTCACGACGGTCGGGGGCTTCGCCATGGCTCTCGCGCTGGCTCGCGCCTCAGACCTGATCGCCACCGTTCCCGAACGACACACCGGCATCTTGCGGGCCGGCATGTATAGCTTCGACCTCCCGGTCTCGACACCGGAGTTCACCGTGTCGTTGCTGTGGCACCCACGACTGGACGCCGATCTCGCACACCGCTGGTTACGCGCCTGCGTCCGGGAAGTCTGCGCGCAGCAGCTCGACGGGGCGAAACGTTCAGGCAAGAAAAAAGGGCCCGGACAGTCTCCGGGCCCTTGAGTTTGGTGGAGGCGAGGGGAGTTGAACCCCTGTCCGAAGATCGTCGGCACATCGCATCTACATGTGTAGCCGATTCTTTACGCTTCGCAGCGACCCACGCCTATCGGCCGGCTTAGAATCACCGCTAGCCCAGTATTGTCTCGCCCCTCGCCGCTGAGCACCGGCGTGGGACCAGCCCGCTGCATCGCGCCATTCCACCCCCGCGGGCCTCAGATGGAACGACGTCTCAGCCTAAATTAGGCTGCGAGTGCCAGTTCTTGGTTGGCAGTTGCGTTTTTCCCGGAATTTTACGAGTTCCCGAGATCTCGACATGCAACGATGGCGTCAATATCCCCGTCGAAACCGGTCGCCCCCTAATCAGAATGTTGATAAAGGCCTCCAGCTTTGTTCTCGCATCGCTCAACACCTCGACCTACTGAAGAGTAGGCCTCGGTCTTTCGCTCGCTGCGGCCTCGCTGAGAGGCCTTTCTGAACATTCTGGAAGACACCAACTGTGTTCTTAGATACTCATCTTATCGCATGGATCAAGGGGAAGCCAGCCCCGGAGTTCTTCCACAACTCCGAACTCTTCTTATCCAACATCATTCTGGGCATAGATTGACAATTGCAATGTCTACATATTGACAATAGATTGACAATCTGACAGGGTCTCCTCGTGGACACCAAGCAAAAGATTCTAGCGTTTCTCTCAAGAAGACCGTCGGCCACGGGGGGAGAACTCCGTGAACACCTCGCTCTCAGTCGGCAGGCCATGAGCCTCCATCTGCGCAGCCTGCTCGAAACACACCAGATCGTCCGATCGGGAACAACCCGAGGCGCTCGCTATAGCCTGGAGGGAGCGGCCGAGAAACCGGCTACGATCGCCAGGCTTCTTGCGACCCGCGGCTGCGATGAGGATCGCGTGTGGACCCAGCTGGCCATGCAACTCAACCTTGAGCGAGTGTTGAGGCCTAATGTGCTGGCCATCGTTCGATATGCCTTCACGGAAATGCTCAACAACGCGATCGATCATTCACAGGCGGAACGTTGTTCCATACGATTCACTGTGACGTCGGGTTTCGTCAGTTTCGACATCCGTGATGCCGGTATCGGCCTGTTCCATTCCATCGCGACCAAGCATAGCTTGCCTGACGAAGAGACAGCCTTGCTCGAACTGCTGAAAGGCAAAACCACCACGATGCCGGAAGCACATGCAGGGGAAGGGATCTTTTTTACCTCCCGCATCGGTGACGCCTTCACCGTGCGCTCTCATCGCATACAGATGGAATGGAAGCGCGCCAAGCACGACGTCTTCGTGTCTCAACAGCGGCACCTCGCCGGAACAGCCATCCACTTCACCGTTCACCGCAGTGCCCGTCATAAGCTGGAAGAGGTGTTCGGTGAGTTTGCCCCAGCGGAATATGACTTTCAGTTCCAGAAAACCAGAGTGTTCGTGAAACTCCTTCGGCACGATTACGTCTCTCGATCGGAGGCAAAACGTCTACTGGCCAATCTGGAGAAGTTCAGAGAAATCAGCCTCGACTTTCGTGACGTACGCTCCGTGGGACAGGGATTTGCGGATGAAGTGTTTCGCGTGTTCGCCAGTCGCCACCCTGGCATCATGATCCACCCTGAGCACGCCAGTCCTCCCGTCCTCGCCATGATCAAACACGTCCGCCCCGTGACTCCTTCCACGACTCCCTCTCAGTAACTATTCGAGCCCGCACAGGTCAAGGGGATGCCAGGCGGTTGTGTCCGACATCGTCCCGATCCAATCTAGACACCCAGATACTTAAGCTTTAGTCCCAGCTTTGCAATGAAGCGGCTCAAATCCTTGACCGCGGTCTTGTAACCCTTGTGAGCCTCCATGAAGTACCCTCCACATTTTATTGGTTCACGGAAATCATTCCCCTTCGGGTGAACCGGACGATCAGCAATGAGATAACGAACGCCACTTGTACTAAACGGTAAGAGGTCTTTAATGCGCTTGGAGTGTCCCTTGTCCAGCAAATACTTCAGTGTCTCCTGATACATCTCTTTAACTGAAATGGCTCGAATCACATGACCATCGATCTCAATCGTTACCCCTCTTTCACGTGGAATCCGTCCGGCAATTTTGGCTTCTCTAACTAACGAACCGGGTTTACTGGCAATAGATGCACCGACGATCTCATCGATTATTGATATTTTTGATCCCGTCTTTTCGTAATGGCTAATCAGTCTTTCAATGACATCGGCTGGTTTATCAACAAGTGGCACCGCTAACTTCTGCAAGCGAATAAACAACTCTTCCGGCAGAGCAACTTCATGCATAGACTATCTCCTATTCTTATTAAACCACTTTATATAATGGTTTATTTCATAAGCGAGTTTGTCGGCATTGTCAATTCAGACTAACGCCAGAGCCTCCCTCCAGACCCTAATTAAATCTTTCGCCCTACCGTTCATCCCTTCCACGCCGCACCACGGGAAACTTGTGCTCCCGCCAGGCGTCGAGGCCGCCCTCCAGCGGACGAACGCGATGAATGCCTTTCTTTTTCAACAAAAACGCCGTCCTGGCGCTCGAAACCTCATTGGGGCAGGTACAGTAGAGGACGATATCGCGGTCGCGCGGGATTTCGTGATGGCGATGCTCGATGTCCTCCAACGTGAAATTGATGGCCCCGGGAATCGTGTCCGGATCGAGTTGGAGGGATAAGGGATGGCGCACATCCACCACGCTGATCGCCTCGCCAGCATCCAGCCGCTGCTTGAGCTCCTCCACGGAGATTTTTGACATGCGCAGATGTCGCAGGAACTTCTGCCGGTGATAGAATTTGTAGCCGATGAACCCCAGGAGGCCGACGACTACCACGGTCAGCAGCAGCCCGCCTCCCTGATCGAACACGCCGACCAGTTGTTCGAGTTGATTACTGAAGAGGGCCCCGACTCCGGCACTCACCCCGGCCCAGATCAGGGTGCCGGCAACGTCATACAGGAGAAACGTGAGTGCGGGCATGCCGACGATCCCAGCCAGCGGGGGTGCAACCGTGCTGAAGCCGGGGATAAATTTGGCGAGCAGGAGGGCGCGGGGACCGTTCCGATGAAACAGATTCTCCGTGTCACGCACGCACGAGTCCGGCTCCAGCGACAGCCGGCAGAGGAAGCCCAGCACCCTTCCGCCCTTGTACCGCCCCAGATAGTACCAGGCGACATCGGGCGGCAATGACGCGGCTACCGGGACAAGGAGCGCAGCCGCCACTGACATTTTTCCTGCCCCGACGAGGGCGCCGGCGGCGATCAGCAGGGGAATAGCCGGAATGGGAAAGCCGATCTGCTCGGCAAAGATCACCCAGAAGAGGACGCCCACCCCGTGGTCGGCGAGGAATTGAAAGGTCGTCACTGCACCTCTCCTGGTTCAGGCACTCCGGAATCGCGAAAAGCGAGCAAACAGAATCGCCGCGAAGGGCAGCGCCAGGCCAAGCAAGGTCTGGACGATCAACAAGACCCCCAACTGACTATAGTCGTCAGGGGTCTGAATGGCGTTGGTCACCGGATCGCGCACCTCCCGGGTGACCACGAACAGCTCATTGAGATATTTCGTCCCGAGTTGGCTGAGCGACAGGGCGAGGTTCGTGAAAGAGGCCATCACGGCAAAATAGGTGGCCTTCAAATTCGCCGGCGCGGAGTTCGCGATCCAGGCCAGCATAGGGATCATGGAAATTTGGCCGAGCGGCGATTCCAACGCGGTATTCACCAGCGCAATGAACCGCGCATCGACCACGCCGCCGGTCAAGGCCGCCGTCCACTCATGAAGCCCGTAATACATACTGACGACGGGCAAGCCTAAGACAAACGCCGCCACGGTGAGAAAGCCGACCACATACGCAATGGACCGTTCCGCCATGAACCGGCGGAAGAGAAACATACCCGCAAGCGTCAGGGCGCTGCCGATAAGCGACAGCACCGACAGGAACTGTTGATCGAATTTCAGCTTGTCGATCATCCACCAGGTCGCGCCGTCGCCGGGACCGGGGACCGCGCGAAACACGAAGACCACGAGGGCGGTTCCTACCAGCACATGCCTCGCGTCGGGAGCCAGCTCGCGGGTCAGGCGAACCATCAAGACCGAGACAATGGCCATCGATCCGGCGAAGACAATTTCTTCATTGTATGGGAAATCCGCCACACCGACCGTCAGGGTAAACAGCACAAATGCCAGGCTGCCCCCCAGAATCCACCAATTGGGCTTGGTCGGTTCAGCGGCCCGCTCCGTCAGCGAAGCAACCTGTTCGGGCGTCATGCCCTGACTGAGAAGTCGCCGCCTGGTTCGCACCCGAAGAACCGACGCGGTGATGACCCCCAGCACCGATACGGCCGGGATCGTCAGCGCCAGAAGATAAACCTGTGAGTAAATCTCGGCGACCTGTTCTTTCGGCAGATTCTCGACACCCGTGAACAGGTAGAGATTGATAAGCGCGACCAGAATGCCGCCGCTGATGATGGCGACACGCCCGAGCGTCTGCATCGTCGTATGCATCAGCTTCAGCTTGCCTTCATCGATGGGTAACCCTCGCTCGTCCACTCTCGGGACCGCCTCGACCGTCATCGCATCAGCAACCGTGTCCTGAATCACATAGCCGATGGGTGCGAGCAGCGCGCTCAGCACATACCAGACTTCAGCCGGCATCATCGCCACCATCGCCTCGCGATGACCGATCAAGCCGACCATGATCAGCAGACTGGCCGCAATGACGCCCGCACCGAAATAGACGAGGAGGCTCTTCCACCGCCACAGGAGATCGACCAGATGCCCGAAAGGCATTTTCAGCGCCCAGGGAATGCCCGCCCAGAATCCCAACGCCGCCAGAAAGGCCGCGGACAGGCCCAGATAGTCTTTCACAAAGAACGTGCCCACGATGCCGGTGAGCCCGGAAATACCGGCCGCCATGTACACCATGAGGGGAGGCAAGTAGGACAGTTGGAAGTCGCGGGCGAGTTCCAGAATATTGCGGTCGATCCAGTCAGAGAGCGCACGCATACAGACGCGGTTCCTCCATTGCAAAAAGGGCCGGGACACGGGCCCCAGCCCTTTCGCCGATCAAGGGGCACACTTGACTGATCTTACTTGGGAAACTCCGTGGGGGCGGTCACATGCTGCCACCCCTCGCCGTTCAGGGATCGCAAGAAGGCTACCACATCCCGCTGCTCTTCTGCAGTGAGCTCCAACGGGATCAGCGTGTTGTCGGGATGGGGATTCTTGATGCCTCCCTGATTGTAGAAATTCACCACCTCTTCCAGGGTCCCGAACCGTCCGTCGTGCATGTAGGGAGCGGTGCGCGCAATTTCGCGCAACGTGGGCGTTTTGAAGGCACCGATGTCTTCGGGATTTTTTGTCACCCTGTAGCGGCCCAAGTCCACGGTATTCGTATCCCAGCCGATGCCGAGGTTATGAAATTTCTCATCGGAGAAGTTGAACCCGGAGTGGCAACGTGTGCAGCGGGCTTTGCCGCGGAACAATTCGAGGCCTCGCTGTGCGGAAGCCGACAGTGCCTGCTCATCGCCGCCCATATCGAACCGGTCCGCAGGACTATTGCCGGAGATCAGGGTGCGTTGAAAGCTGGCGATCGCCTTGCCGATATTCTTTTCCGTAATGTCGTCCGCGAAGACCTCTTTGAAGAGCTGTCTGTAGCCGCTCAACTTTTTCATCTTTGCCGTCATTTCGTCGTAGTCGAGAAATCCGTGTTCAACCGGATTGATGAACGGCCCGGTCGATTGCTCTTCCAGCGTCTGGGCGCGCCCGTCCCAAAACTGCACCTTGCTATACACACGATTGATGGCCGTCGGGGCGCTTCGTCCACCCTGCAGCCGATTGACTCCCATCGACACGGCCTGTCCATCGGTGAATGCCAAGCCCGGCATGTGGCAATTCGCACAGGCCACGGTATTGGTTTTGGACAGCCGCTTGTCAAAAAATAAGATTCGCCCAAGCTCGATCTTCCGCGCCGTCTGCGGGTTGTCCGCGGGAATATATCCGCCGGGATCCTCCAAGCCCAACGGCACCTCCTGGGTGAGAGCACCCGCGGCGGGTGGTGGTGCAGACGATTCGCCCATGACTCTTGTGGCCACCAGGCCCATCACGCCCACCATGATTCCTGCCGCCACTCCAGCGGCCCATCGCATCCTTCTCTTGTCCATGGCTCCTCCCATCCTTCCTTTCTCCTTCGACACCGATCATCGAAACATCAATGTCGTGCCGGGCCGGTCCTGTCGATCCAGGTGCCGTTCGACTTTCTTGACGAACTCCTCATCTGTTGCGGCCATCCCTCCTTCCTCCGACAAAGCCACGGTGTCGTGACTGATGCGCGCAGACGGCGCCGCACACCCTTGCATCAGAACCACGAAGAACCAGATCCCGATGAGCGCTACGATCTGTCGCATGCTCCACCTCCCTTGTTACCTGCATTCGACTCATGACGTCACGATATCCGGTTGCCGGACGATCAGTCCAATTGATAGTGTATGGACGCACGATTAGCGAAACTTATTTCTTGAGGTTGGCGTTATGACTTTGACTGAGCTGCACTACATCGTCGCACTTGCACAGGAACGGCATTTCGGACGGGCAGCCGAGCGGAGTTTCGTGACGCAACCGGCGCTGAGTCTGGCGATCAAAAAGCTGGAAGAAGAGTTGGGCGTCACGATCTTTGAACGGCGCAAGCACCAGGCGGTCCTCACGCCGCTGGGAGAGCAGATCGTCCACCAAGCGCAGCGGGTGCTGGAAGAAGTGGATCACCTCAAACTCCTCGCGGCTCAAGGAAAGAATCAGCTGGTTGGCGCCTTACGCCTCGGCGCCATTGCGACGGTGGGTCCGTATCTGTTGCCCAATCTGGTACCGCTCCTGCACAAACGAGCGCCTGAGATGCCACTGGAGATCGAGGAGAATTTGACGATCAACCTGACCGCCATGTTGAAGAGCGGGAAGCTCGACGTCATCATGATCGCGCTGCCGTTTGAGGAACCAGGCATTCTGGTGCAAGCCCTATATGACGAACCATTCAAGGCCGTTGTGCCGGCGGATCATCGGCTGGCCAAGAAAGGGCAAATCGATCCCTCCGCGATGACCGGTGAGCGCGTCCTCCTGCCCCATGCCGGTCATTGCTTCAGACATCAGGTGCTGGAGGCTTGTCCGGAACTGAGCCGCTCGGATGCAGAAGGCTTGCAGGGCAATTCGTTGGAAACCATCCGCCAGATGGTAGCCTCTGGACTGGGGATCACCGTCATGCCCTGCAGCGCGGTGACAAACAGATACTTGAACAAACGGCTCACCGTCTTGGAATTTGCCAAACCGGTGCCCGAGCGGCGCATTGCCCTGGCGTGGCGTAAGGGATTTGCCAGACCGGCCGTCATCACGGCGATTCACGAGGCGGTGGGAATGTTAAAGATCCCGGGGCTGGAGCCGATTGCCGCGCAGGCATGACGGCAGGGTGAAGGGAGTGGCCCATGGCCGACGTACATCGCATCAGCATCCATGTGTTGGATCAATCACAAGGCCGGCCGGCTGAAGGCATTCCGGTAACGTTGGAGATTCGGGGTCTCACGGGACTCTGGAAAGAGCTCGGGCGAGGCAGAACCGATGTGGACGGTCGTAGCGTAGACCTCTATCCCGCGGGCCTCCGCATGCAAACCGGTACTTATCGGCTCACATTCGACGTGGCCGGCTATTTTCGGAAGAGAAATATGGCGACGTTCTTCCCAGAGGTGGCGGTCGTGTTTGCAGTCCAAGAGGTGACGCAAAGCTACCATATTCCGCTGCTACTCAGTCCGTTCGGCTATAGCGTCTATCGAGGCAGTTGAGCGAGCGACTCGTATCGCTCTATTCATGCGCTCCAGCTGCCACCAGTAGATCTGTAATCACCCGATATCCCTTCTGTCTGGCATGCCGTAGCGGGGTGACACCATTGTGATCAGCAAGATTCGGATTCGCTCCGGCTGTCAGCAATAGGCGAACGATTTCTTGATGCGCCGTCCCGCCGTCACTCAAGAGAATGGCCTCCAGTAAGGCCGTCCATCCCAAGCGATTCACATGGTTCACATCGATGCTGGTCGTGAGTAATGCCTTCACCACCTCAACATGGCCGCGCTCGCAGGCCGGGATCAATGCGGTGCCTCCGAAACGATTGTAGACGGTGAAGTCAGGGCGCGCGGCCAATGTCATTCGCAAAATATCCAGATAGCCACTGGCCCCGGCCAGCAGCAGTGGACTGTTTTGCATGGCGTCCTGCGCATTCACGTCCGAACCGGCTTCGATCAGCACCCTCGCCACCTCGACATGGTTTAGATAAGTGGCGGCCATAAGTGCCGTGCGCCCCTGTGCATCACGCGCCTGAACACCGGCGCCGTCTCGCAACAACCGTTTCACCGATTCGACATCATTACGTTCCGCCGCCGCGATCAAGAGACCGTCTTTGTCGGAAGCAGGGGATGCGGTGACGGCCATGCCTAGAACGACCAGCGTGGCACATATCATCGCATGCATGACGTTCATGACGGCCTCTTTCCCTCGCGTCGACGGACTAACGCTTGCAATGCCATCTGCATGTCCGCCTGAGGCAAAGAGATCCGTCCTCCATGACCGGCCAGCACCCATTCGAATGAATAGGATGTCAACGTCGCGATCGATTGCCGCAACGCGTCGGCGTCCCAGACTAGCTGCTGAGGAGCCCCTAATTCTTGGGTCTCCGGGTCCCACCAGAGATGATCCCCCGTGAACAAGAACCGGTCCCGGTAGAGAAGACAGAGGCTGCCTGCCGTATGGCCAGGGACCGGGATAATTCGAAACTCCGGTCGATAGACAATCGCGTCGATCCCCTCCACGATTTCTTCCGCTTCCGGCATAGCCTGGGCATCCGCTCGGTGAATGATGCGTCTCGCCCCGAATCGCTGCGCGTACTTGGCGGCATCGGCCACATCGTCTTCATGACTCAAAAAGATGTGAGCGATCCCTCCCATCCGGTCGAAGGCCTCGACCAGAGGCTTGAGATATCGCGGCGAATCGATCAGCCAGTTGCCCTCTGGATGCCGGACGAAGAAGCTGTTCGCGCCGAAGGATTTGTCTGAATTGAAGCCGCAATAGTAGACGTCGTCTTCCACGAGGAGAGGGAAGTCAGTCTTCGCTGCCTGCAGCACGGCGTTGTCGCTCTGCTCGGTTCCGATTGAGCCGGTGGGGCAGGCGAGGAGAGCGCGGTAGGCCTCCCTGATTTCCCGCTCACCGGCAGGTTGATGCAGCACGGCTGAGTAGTCCCCGACTTCCTCAAAACTCGCAGGGGCCAGTTGGCGGCAGGCATCGCAATTGATGCACGTAGCATCGACATAGAAGTTGCCTGGGATATTCGCGTCTAATCGCTTATGCGGATCGGCCATTGGAGACTCGCCTGGTCGAGGGTTTCGACAGCGGCATCACGGCTTGCAGGGCTTTTGCCTGATCCACCGCGCGCCACAGATACCATGCGGCAGCCGTACGATACGGCCGCCACCGTTCTCCAAATCGTAACAGTTCTTGAGGGGTCGGCATCACCGGCCGCTTGTAAGCAATCCGGAATCCATTCCGCACGCCGAAGTCATCGACCGGCAGGACGTCGGGACGGCCCAGTTGAAAGATCAGCAACATTTCCACGGTCCACCGGCCGATGCCTCGCACCGCCACCAGCCGCTCAACAATGGCGTCGTCGTCGAGCCTTCGAATGACAGCCGCGGTCGGCAGGGTGCCGTCGATCGCCTTCGCCGCCAGATCCTGCAGCGCGGCAATCTTCGCGCGAGAAAATCCCGCCTCACGCATTTGTTCCGGATCCAGCGCCAACACATCGGCCGGTTGCGGAAACCGGCGGCCCTGGCACAAGGCGATGAACCGCGCGAGGATACACTCCGCGGCTTTGGCGTGCAGTTGCTGATAGGCGATGGCACGGACCAGTGCCTCGAATGGAGAACGTTTAGGCGGGGGCGGCAACACATAGGGGCCGACCAGGCTGATGAGGCCTTTCATCACCGGATCGACCCTGCACAGGTGAGTCATTTCCGGTGACGGCTGGTTCATGCGACTTCACCGAGGTAGACTGCAGATGGAACATGCCATTCGGCAAAGAGTCGTACACAGACCAGGGGTGTGCGGAACACAAGATCCCGCGCTGCTTTACGGTTCACCTTTCACGACTCACGTGTTACCGCTCCTGAGAACACTGCTGGACGACATGTTCCGCATCCGGCTAGCCAATGATAGCGTCGGCTTCAATCTCAACCAACATGTCCGGATCGATCAAGCGCTTCACCTCCACCATGGTGGTCGCGGGCCTAACCGCCCCGAACACTTCGCCATGTGCGCGACCGACTTCCTGCCATTGATCGATATTGGCCATATAAATGCGCGTACGCACCACATCAGAAATTGATGCGCCGGCCTGCACAAGCGCCGCTTCAATCGTCTTCAAGGCCTGAATAGTCTGCGCATAGGGGTCATTCTTTCCCACGAGCCCTGCTCCTGTCATCGCCGTGGTGCCGGAGACCTGCACGGATTGGCCGACGCGCACTGCCCGCGAATAGCCGATTTTGCCTTCCCAAGGTCCCCCCGTCGACACGTTCTGCCTCGCCATCATTCCTCCTTTGATCGGTTGCGGGAAAACTCCAATTTGCACAGCACGCTACGATCAGCTACGTGGCGGGCAGTATCAGGATAGCACGCAGGATGCGCAAAAAGGCCTTCCAGCAAGGCCGTAGCAAATGGAGCGCCGAGGCGTACCCTTTGCGGTACGTTGAGGTGCTGCATGAAGCGAGAACGCCGCTGGGAGCCGTTTTCCGCATCCTGCTACACGTTACATCACCAACCCGCCGCCTGCCTGAATCACCTGTCCGGTCAGCCACCGGGCCTGCTCACTCACCAGAAACGCCACCACATCGGCGATATCAGAGGGATGTCCGAGCCGCTGCGTGGGCGACATCTGCGCACCCATCTGCCGATAGGGCTCCGTCAAGACTCCGGTGTCCGTAAAGCCAGGCAGCACCGTGTTGACCGTGATCCCTCGAGAGGCCAACTCCTGCGCCAGACCTTTGCCGTACTGTTCCAACGCCGCTTTGCTCCCCAAGTGTGCGGTGGCACCCGGAAACTTCAGGTGGGTGAGCGCCGACGAAATATTCACGATGCGTCCGCCGTCGCTGAGCACTCGCGCCGCAGCCTGCATGGCGAAGTAGGGTCCCTTCGCATTCAGCGCGAGAATCGCGTCGAACTCCTCCTCCGTCGTCTCCAATAAGGGGCGGGGAAGAAACCGGCCGGCATTATTCACGAGAATATCGAGACGGCTCAATTCGTCCACCGTCTCCCGCACCAACCGCTGAGCCTCGGCCACCCGGCTCATGTCGGCTTGTCGCACCAGGGCGCGTCCTCCGCTGGCTTCAATGCCTTCCGCCACCTGTGTGGCTTTCTCGGCATTCACGTGGTAGTGGACGATGACGGTCGCGCCGTCACGCGCCAATCGTTCGGCGATCGCGCGGCCGATCCCGCTGGACGAGCCGGTAACAATGGCGACTTTACCTGTCAACGAATCCATCTTCGACACGTCTGCTCCATCGCGCTCCCACCGGCACTCGCCTCCGTCCGGTCGATCTGCTACTGTTCGCCCAATGAGTATTCGCCTGGACCAGACTGTGCCGTTCGGCCGCTCGCTGCGCGAATATGAGCTGATGTTCTCACTCAGCGCGGTTGATCGCCGTGGACGTATTCTGGATTGCGCCGCCGGACCCGCCAGCTTCAACGCCGAACTCACAGCAGCAGGCGGCACCGTCTGTTCGCTCGACCCACTGTATCAATTCACCGGCGTGGAGATCCAACGGCAATTTACTGCAACCCTGGATCACGTCATTGCGCAAGTTCGGACAACACCTCAACACTGGGTCTGGAGTCACCATCGCAGTCCGGACGACCTCCGCCGCAACCGGATCACGGTGATGGAGCACTTTCTGTCGGACTACCGGAATGGGCGGGGAACATGCCGTTATGTCTGTGGTTCGTTACCGACTCTGCCGTTCGTGCGCGATCAGTTCGACCTCGCGCTCTCGTCTCATTTTCTCTTCCTGTACTCCGATCACTTCACGGAGGCTTTCCACCTGGAGGCCATTCGCACTCTTTTACAGGTCGCGCGCGAGGTCAGAATATTTCCGTTGATTGCGCTGAGGGCGGAGCGGTCGCAGCATCTGAATCCGGTTTGCACGCAATTGCGTCGGGAAGGGTATACCCTGTCGATTGAACGCGTGGAGTATGAGCTCCAACGGGGCGGCAACGAGATGCTGCGCCTCCGGCGCCCGTGAGAGGCATCGCGTAGAGTGTGCGCTATGCGGGCTGACCGGTCCACGTTCCAGAGGAAACGAACGCCGAGACCGGTTTCCGCTCCCGGGGCTTCACTTCTCTCTCGCGCAGATAATCCGGCAGCTCGGCTGCATCGCCAGGGTACCCGACGGCAATCATCGCGACCGGCTCATGCCCGGCAGGTATGCCGAGGTCTGTACGGGCCTTCTCGATGTCGAACCCCGCCATCTGGTGCGCAACCAATCCCATCGCCGTGGCCTGCAAGCAGAGGCTGAGCGCGGCCATCCCCGTATCATGCAGCGCGTGACGGTTTGGCGTGCCTTCGTCCTCGAAATTCAGCCGGGCCACGGACAGCATCAATACGGGGGCCCGAAACACCCATTTCTTATTGCCTTCCTTGAGGCAGGCAAACAGCCGGTCATACGCCGACGCATCGGCCTTCGTGCCGACAATGAAATGCCACGGCTGCTCGTTGTTCGAAGAGGGTGCCCAGCGGGCCGCTTCAAACAGACTGCTCAACTTCTCCGGCTCGACCATCCGTTCCGAATAGGCCCGCGGGCTCCAGCGACGCCGCAGCAGATCATGAATGGGGAATTGCGTCTCAGCGGGCTTCTCCATGAACGATCCTTTCACGAATCATTTTGTGGTCTGAGTGGTTGCGGACAATGCCCGCACCACGCGGGCCGGATGGCCGGCCACGACACAATCGGCCGGGACCGAATGCACGACGACACTTCCTGCACCCACAACACTGCGGTCACCAATCGTCACACCTGGGAGCACCACCGCTCCGCCGCCGATCCACACATCGTTTCCGATGCGGATCGGTCGCGCAGATTCCAGGCCGGACCGGCGCACATCGGCCTCGAGCGGATGCTGCGCCGTGTAGAGCTGCACGGCGGGACCGATTTGCACGTCATGTCCAATGTCGATAGGCGCACAGTCGAGAAAAATGCAGTGGTAGTTGATGAACACGTTTCTGCCGAGGCGGATGTTGTAGCCGTAATCGCACGTGAACTGAGGCATGATGACGGTTCCTTCTCCGACGGAACCGAGTAAATCACGAAGCAGGGACAGAAGCAGATCAGGCTCACCATCCGAAATAGCATTGTAGCGAGCGAGCAGCATCTGCGCGCGACGGCGATCCAGGGTGAGCTCCGCCGACGACGCGCGGTACAACTCCCCGGTCAGCATCTTCAGCTTGTCGCGTGGTTCCGTCATCGCTCTACGCGGCGTCTCTTACATCAGCGGGTCGGGTCGAACCCCGCATTCGTCCAGATGACGCAGGAGGTCGGCTGGATCGTTGTAGGTCCGGTATGCGCCCGCCCGTTCCAATTCCTCACGACCGTAGCCGCCCGACAACAGCCCGACCCCGAGCGCAGAGGCACGGCGTGCAGCCAGCAGGTCCCACACACTGTCTCCGACCACGATGCATTTCGCAATCGGAACCTTGAGCTGCTCGGCAGCCGCCAGAAACAAATCAGGATCCGGTTTGGCCCGTTTGACCTGATCGCGCGTGACGACCGGCGTGCCGGCAGGCAGCTGCAGCAACTTCAAGGTATGTTGCGCACTCTGCAGCCGTCCGCTGGTCGCAATGGCGTAGGGCACGCGACCCGCCGTCAGTGCATCCAGCAGATCTTGCGCGCCCGGCAGAATCCGCAACGATGGAGCCTGTTTCACAAACGCTTCTGCATGGACGCGCTGGATGCGCTCCGCCTCTTCCTTCGAAACCGGCCGACCGGTTTCGCGCAAGAGGGCATGCAACATCAGACCGCCGCTCATGCCGATTTGGCGATGAATCCTCCAGACGGGCAATTCGATGCCTGCGGCTTGCGTGGCTTCACGCCAGGCGAGCACATGTTGATACACACTATCGACCAACGTGCCGTCCAGGTCGAAGAGAAATGCGAGCGCATCGCGATCGTGCACCATAGCCATACTGTCAGCTCTCCAACTTGGCGTCCATGGTGATGGTGGTATTCAAGAGGCGGGAAATGGGGCAGCCGGCTTTAGCCGCCGTGGTCGCTTTCTCCCATGCCGCCGTATCAGCCTTGGGCACTTTGCCCCTCACGTCCAGATGAATGCCGGTCACCGTCCACCCCGCATCCAGTTTTTCCATCGTGACCGTGGCGGCTGTTGCCAGCTGGTCGGCCACGAGATTGGCCGCGCCCAATTGACCTGAAAGCGCCATGGTAAAACACCCGGCATGGGCGGCTGCGATGAGCTCTTCGGGATTCGTCCCTTTACCGTTCTCGAACCTGGTACTGAATGAATATTGCGTCCCGGCCAACACACCACTGTCGGTTGAGACCGTCCCCTTGCCGGTTTTGAGATCTCCCTGCCATTGTGCCGACGCATTCCGTTTCATGAGCACCTCCGTTGTTAAGGGTTCATCGTCAGGACGGCGCGAAAGCGCGCCTTGCCGCTCATCATCTGCTGATAGGCTTCTTGTGCGCGTGCCAGTGGATACCGTTCGATCATCGGCCGCACGCCAGTCATGGCGCTGAACCGTAACGTGTCTTCAGAATCCTTCGCCGTGCCGGATGGCCAACCTTGCACAGAGGCGCGTTTGCCGATCAGCGTGATGGCGTTCACCATGACCGGCTCACCGGGGGCAGCGACGATGAGCAATGTGCCATTCGCACCCAGTCCGTCGACCATCGAGGCGATCGCCTTGCTGTCCGGCGCGGTCGCAAGAATCACCCTCGCTCCGCCCAGTCGCTGGAGCTCCTCGGCTGGATTCACCACCGCAGCATCGAGGTAGACAGCCGCCCCAAGCTGACGGGCCAGCGGCTCCTTTTCTTTGCCTCGGCCGATGGCCACAGTCTTCAGTCCCAGCTTCGAGGCATACTGAATGCCGAGATGTCCCAGCCCACCGATGCCTTGCACCGCGACCAGGTCACCCGCCCGTGCACCACTGTGACGCAAACTGTTGAAGGTGGTAATGCCGGCGCACAGCAGTGGAGCCGCCTCTTCGAACAACAATTCATCCGGCAGGGCAGCCACGGCCTCCTCCGGCACCACCACGTACTCCGCCCATCCACCGTCGTAACTGATCCCGCAGACCTGGCCCGAGCGGCACAGAATAAAATCTCCCCGTCGACAGGCATCGCACTCGCCGCAATGGCCTCCGTGCCAACCGACACCGACCCGTTGACCTGGCTTCCAGCTCGTGACGCCGGATCCCACCTCATCGATGACTCCGGCAATTTCATGCCCGGGGATGCGTGGAAATTGCAGCCCCGGCCAATGCCCTTCTTTCACAAACATGTCACTGTGACAAATACCGCAGGCCTGAACCTTCACCCGCACCTGACACGGGTGTGGTGTGGGAACCTCGCGTTCGACCAGCTCCCAATCAGCTCCCGGTGCTGTGGCTTGTATCGCTTTCATACGCGCCATCATGATGCCCTTTCTGAATCGCCCTTCTGTGGCACCGGCGTGGCGCAACCTCTCCCGAGCGGGAAGATTGCCCACGCCATGTATGCTTCGTGATCACATCCTGTTCGAGAGAGAGAGATTTGATGAACGGCTTCCTCACTTCTCGATGTCAAACCCATCGTCTTTCCACCAGCGCCACCCTCCCTCCAATTCCATGATCGGATAGCCCTGCCCCGCAAACTGCACCGCAGCCGTGGCGGCGAGATGGCAGACTTGTGAATAACAGTAGAGCACATTGACCTTATCCGTACGGAGGCCTTTGAGGCCCGCCCACTGGTCCTTGGGTAAATTGACCGCCCCGGGAATGTGTCCCTCGGCGTAATCTTCGGCCGCGCGCACAGCAACCACATTCACTTCCTTATTCTTCATCATCCGCTCCAGTTCGACCGGACCGGTGGTAAAGGCCATTTTCGCCTCGAAGAACTCCTTGGCTTTGGCCGCGTCGTGAGCCATCACTGGGGTTGCCATGGTCATCCTCCTTATGAATCCCTGAGTAGTGGTTATGTATACCCGCGGTCATTGGCACCCCCATGGTCCATCGGGATGCCGGACTCGCGTCCCGGGCTCTGACTTCTCACGTTAGAGAGTCTCGTGGCTCTATGCAAGCGCGGATCGCTCGCTTGTGTCGTGACTCATTGGAATTGCCGTCGAAACCGCCACATGCCGGAACCGAACAACGTCCCGCCCAACAGGAGCATGGCCCCGACGGGCTTCCACAGCAGATCCAGGCCTGCCCCCTTCAACATCACGCCGTAGGTGATGTCGATGTAGTAGCGGAGAGGGGACAACGTCATGATCGCCTGCACCCATTGGGGCATGGATTCGAAGGGCGAGGTAATGCCTGACAATAACAGCATCGGGCCGACGACGAAGAGTGCCATCATAGCCACCTGGGCCTGGTTCTTCGCGAGGGTGGCCGCCACCAACCCGAATCCGGCGGTGGTGAAGACATGCAACGCGGTCAGCAGAAAAAAGAGCGCCGCCGACCCCTTCATCGGCACGTGAAAGACGGGATGTAATACGCCATACAGGGCCAATGCCGTCGCGAGGAGAATGACTCCGGACATGGCGAGCACTTTCGAAAACATGATCTGAAACGGAGACACCGGCGACACCAGCAATTGCTCGACCGTGCCGCGCTCCTTTTCACGCACCAGCGCGGCAGCCGGCAACAACACGGCAAAGAGCGTGATCATACGCAACAGATGCGAAATGGACTGAAACCATCGTTCGTCTTGGGTAGGGTTGAACCAGACACGATGCGCACTAGACACGAGCGGCCTGCTCGCCTTCGCTCCGGACAGACCGGCAGAGGCGAGAGCCGCCTCGGTGCCGAACAGGGCGGCAATTCGCACGGTATAGGCAGCGGCGGAAAGCCCCTGGGGAGCATTGGTGGTATCCACAAGCAGCTGAATCGTCGTTCGTTCTCCGCTCATGAGGGCTTCGTGAAATCGCGGAGGAATGTCCAACACCACCATCGCCCGGCCTTCGTCCAGTTGCCTGAGCCCTTCGCGAGGATCGCTGATCGCTCCCACCAATGCAAAATAGGGAGGCTGGAACCGATGAATCAGCTCGCGAGAAGAGGGACTCTGATCCTCATCATGCGCCAGCAACTCCGCGTTGGTGAGTTGCATCGTAATCCCGGCTCCACTGACCAGTACCGAGAGTGAAAATGAATAGATCAGGAACAATAACAGCGGCACATCGCGCCACAGGTGCAAGAGTTCCTTCCACGTCAGCGCGACGAGGCGTTGTCCCCACGTGGCTACCCCCCGCCCGACCGTCATTCCACACCCCTCATGTCTTCGGACGCTTGGTAAAAAGGTGATACGTGAGTCCCCCCGTCGCGGCGGCAAAGATCGCCAGCGCCAGCAGATCGATCCACAACACGTCCGCGCCGACGCCTTTCAAGAAACTACCTCGCACAATGTTGGTGAAGTACATGGCCGGAAAGAGGTGCGCCTGGACCTTCGCCCCGCGCGTTAACGAAGCGACGGGCACGAGCAGGCCGGAAAACAAAATGGTCGGAATCATCGCCACCACCATCGTGATGATCAGCGCGGCCATTTGCGTTTGCACCAGCAGCGAAATCAGCAGGCCGATTCCCGTGGTACAGCAGACGAAGACCACCGACGCGAAAAAGAAGAAAAGGAAGTGTCCCTTAAACGGCACCTGAAACAGGCCCACGGCCATCAGCCATAACACGCAGACATTCACGAGGGAAATGAGGATGTAGGGGAGCAGCTTTCCGGCGAGAAACTCGGCTCGGCTCACGGTGGAGCTGTAGATATTATAGATCGAACCTGTTTCTTTTTCCCGCACAACCCCCAGCGCAGTCAGGAGGGGAGACGCGAGCATCAAGGTGAACATGACCAGCGCCGGCACCATGGACCAGGTACTGCGGACTTCCTCGTTGTACAGATAGCGAACCTCGACGCTCAACGGACGCACGAGGACGCCGGCTTGCTCCTGGGTGAGCCCGCGGGAGCGGCGGAAAAAGTCGATCAACCGATCCTCGGTGAACGCCTGGTTGATGGCAATAACATACCCCTTGGCGATATCCGTATGGAGAGGAAAGGTCCCGTCGAGCAACGTCTGCACGGCGACCGCTTCGCCTGCGATCAATTGCTCCTGAAATCGCTCAGGGACGATGATGGCCGCCCGGATTTTTGTTTCGGTCAACAGGCGATCCAGGATGCGTTCGTCGTGTGCATACCCTCGGAACGAAAAGTACCGCGACTGAATGAACCGCTGGAGATACTCCCGACTGAACTCACTCTGGTCACGATCCATTACGGCAAAGGGAATGTCTTCGACATCCAGATTGAGCCCGTACCCGAACACCACGAGCCAGAGAGCCGGCAGGAGAAAGGCCAACAGGAGGAACAGCCGGTCTCTGGTGGTTTCTTTCCACTCCTTGAGCGCCACAGCACTGATGCGTTGGAGATTCAGCGCGCCCCCCCCTTCTGCGACGCCTGTTCGAGCGCCATGACTCGTGACACAAACACGTCCTCCAAGCTGAGCATCCGCGGACGCACTCCCGTAACGGTCATGCCGACCTGGGCGAGGATCTCGCGGAGACGCGCCTCGTCACCGGATGGATCGCGTGAGAGCACATGAATCTTCGTTCCAAAGAGCGCCGCGCCCGTGAACCCGGCCGCCGCCACCTGCGCGAGTGCGGCCCCTGGCGTGTCCACGGTCAGCTCCAGCAGTTGCCCGACTTCCCGTTCCACCTCTGCCTTGAGCTCCCCCGGCGTCCCCTCGGCCACGATACGTCCGGCATACATGAGGACCAGCCGATCACAATGTTCCGCTTCGCTCAGATAATGCGTGGTGATGAGGATCGCGACACCTTCCTCACGGGCCAACCGCGACAGCAGCTCCCAAAACCGCCGGCGGCCGATGGGGTCTACGCCGGAGGTCGGTTCATCCAGGAATAAGACCCGGGGGCTGTGCACGAGGGCGCAACCCAACGCGAGACGCTGCCGCACCCCCATCGGAAGGCGCCCCGTTCGATCGTTCACATACCCGCTGAGGCCTGCCATCTCCACGATCCATGCCATCCGTTGCTGCGCCTGTCGACGAGCCAATCCGTAGATATCAGCAAAGAGTCGAATATTCTCGATCACGGTCAGGTCAAGGTAGAGGGAGAAGGCCTGGGACATGTACCCGATACGTTCCTTGATCGCCCCGCTCGCCGTCCGCATGTCGGCGCCGGCCACGCGCCCGGCTCCGCCCGTCGGAGGCACGATTCCAGTCAGCATCTTGATGACGGTCGTTTTGCCCGCGCCATTCGCCCCCAAGAGTCCGAAGATTTCGCCTTGTTTCATCTCGAAACTGACACGGTCCACCGCTCGAAATGAACCAAAGTCGCGAATCAGCTCCTTGGCCTCGACGGCCGGTCCGTCAAACTGCGGCCTGTTCGCCGAGAGGCCTGACTGGCCCGATCGTTCCGATACCGTGGTCTGACCATCCTGTTCTTTCAGCAGGAGCGCCACGACGACATCTTCCAGTTCCGGTTCATCCGTGCGGAGGTGTGTCGCCGGCAAATTGTCCAGCGCCTGGCGGATCCCTGCAACGGCGGCCTCCGCATCCTGCTCCGGGGTGAACACGTGGAGCGACGGGCCCAACGATTCCACTTGGGTATAACGGCGTTTCAGACGGGCGACCGCTTCGAGTTGCGGGGTGGATTCGAAGGTGACGACCAGACCAGGCACTAACGATTGAACGTCTGCAGGCCTGCCGGAGGCCAGCACGCGTCCATGCGAGAGAAACGACAGTCGATGAAAGCGAACCGCTTCGTCCATGTAGGCGGTCGAGACGAGCGCGGTCATCCCCTTCACTGCTTGCCATTCCGCTAGAATGGCCCAGAAATCGCGGCGCGACACCGGGTCGACACCGGTCGTCGGCTCGTCGAGAATGGCGAGCTCCGGCTCATGAATCAGCGTGCAAATCAGGCCGAGCTTCTGCTTCATGCCGCCCGAGAGCTGTTTCATCAACCGGGTGCGAAAGCGATCCAAGCGTGTGATGCCGAGCAACCGGGCCTTGCGCGCCTGAAGGTCCGCCTCGGGCACCAGGCGCAGCTTGGCAAAGAAATCGATGTTCTCCTCGACAGAAAGCTCCGGGTAGAGATTGAGTCCCAATCCTTGGGGAAGAAATCCGATCCGCCGCTTCACCTGTTCCGCCGCCCGTTCGGAATCCAATAGGGTCCCGAACACGTCGACGGATCCCTCCTCGTACCCCAACACCCCCGCGATCGCCTTCAGCACGCTGCTCTTGCCCGCACCATCGGGGCCGATGAGGCCATAGATCTCGCCACGCTGCACCGTGAAGTCCAAACCGTTGACTGCACAGTGCTGCTTGTATCGCTTGACGAAACCGGACACCCGCACGACCTCATCCGCTGAGGAAGCAGGCTGGCTCATCATCGGGGCTTCGACCAGGCGACGTCGTCCTTCCAGCGGATCACCGCATCCGCCGGAAGACCCGGTGTCAGCCGATGATTCGGATTCGCCATGAGGTAGAGTCGGACGGCGTAGATTAACTTGACCCGTTCGTCCGGGGTTTGGACTTCTTTGGGCGTGAATTCCGCTTTCGAGGCGATGTATCGGACCGTCGCGTCGAAGGGTTGGTCGGGAAACGCGTCTGTGTGAATGTGCGCCGGCAAATCGAGGCGGACCTTGCCGATTTGGAGTTCCGGGACATAGACCTGCAAATACAGGCGATCGAGGTCCACCAATTCGAGGAGGGGCGCGCCTGTGGCCACGACTTCTCCGACGTCGACCATGCGCGTGGTCACCGTACCATTCGTCGGGGCCACAATCGTCAGATCATCGAGCACGCTGCGGGCCTCCGCCAGCGTCGCCTCCGCTTGGTCACGCTGCCGTTCGAGCGCGGCGACCTCCGCTTCTTTCGAGCGGATTCGTGCCCGGCCCAATTCCGCCTGTGCCAGTTCCTTGCCGGCTTGATCGTGGGCTGCCTGTGCGACGGCAATCTCGGTGACGGCAATTTGCCACCGCGCATCCGCCTGGTCCGCTTGCTGTTGAGCCACCGCCTGCTCCGGAAGCAGGGCGCGAATGCGTTCGGCGTCTCGACGGGCTTCGTATTCGACGGCGCGGGCTTTCCGGATGACGGCGCGCGCACTCTCAACTTTGGCGGCGGCCGCCTCGATGCTCAGAGGAACTTCAAGGTTCAGGATCGCGAGTGTGGTATGGGCCGCCTCCACTTGGGCCATCAGGCTATCGACCAGCCGGGCGGCTTGATCGACCTTGGCTTTTGTTTGCGCATCATCGAGCCGAATCAGGACGCTGCCTTTGAGCACCTCCGTGCCCTCACGCGCCGCCAGCTCGATCACCCGTCCCGGAAACTTGCTGGCCACGGTGACATGGTCGCCTTCAATCCGGCCATTGGCCTGAATCAGCCCATCCGGCAACCTGTTGTGCCATACGAGTCGATCAAGAAGGAGATATCCGGCTATCACGACGACGGCGAGGACGGCGGCTGCCGTGATGGAGGTCCGGATGGTCATGCAATCAGTCTGTCCTGCGGCGTGGAGGCGATCAACCCTGCAAGGTCCCATTGCCCTCGCGTCGACACTGTAGTCGATGGTGAACCTTTTTGCCAGAGACGGGCGCCCCCGGCACATCGGCCCACCATCGATCGAATGATTCAGTGGTCTCCGTACCGGTCCATCCACTTGCGGATATGCTCCACGGCTTCTGCTTTCTGTTCCGGGCGAAGTGTCGCATGCCACTCTGTCACCTTGGGCAACACCTTCTGCATCACGCGCTTCTGTTCGGCTTGGTGACGATCCATCAATTGCGTCAGTTTGGCCTGATCCAGCCGGTCACTCTGCACCTGGGCGATCAGCTCTTCCATGATCGCTTTGTGCTCCGGCTGCGATTCGGCACGAGCGGCCACCATTTCGTCTCTCACGGCCATCAACTTCGCCTTCTGCTGATCGTCGAGATCCAGATGTTTGGCGATCTTGTTCGTCATCCAATCCGCTCGCTCCGCCGGCGTATGGTGGCGGTGGCAGCCAGCGCCAACCAGTGCCCCGGCCAGAACCAGCCCCCCGATCGCGACCCGAACCACATACTGCATTTTCATGCTGCCCTCCTTGGTGAATGACATGGTGCTTGAGCGACTATCCTCATAGCTATTTAATCAGTATTCGAAGGCAACGTGGTAGAGCGCCGGTGTCATTTTCACTCCCAAGGTGCCGAGTTTCTCCTTCATTGGCGTGACGCTCTGCTCGTAGGCTTTCCAATACAGCGCCTCGTTCTCCCATGAGGCCACGTTGATATAGTTGAACCGACTGTCCGGTTTGAGACTCTTGTGAAATGCGCCGCTGATAAATCCTTGTTGCTTGGTGATCTGTTCCTTGACCTCCTGCCACCACTGCACAAATTCTGCTTCTTTGGCGGCCGGGACCGAAAATACGTTGATTAATGTCACCGGCATAGTGCGCCTCTTTTCGCGTCATGGGTTTGCATCTCTGTTGACCAAATCCGGCGGTGCAGGCCTACATAAATCTTCCACGAGGGCCTTCATGAGACAGCCCGATGCCTGAATGGCCACTCCACCGCGAGACATCTGAGACAGCAGCTGTTTTCCTGCTTCGTCGATGAAACTCACATCCCGGAGATCGACCCGGCATTGCGCCGGATCATCGAGGTCCGCCATCAGCCAACATTGCCGGAGCTCCTGAACCCAGGGACCCACCAACCGCCCGGAGAGCCTGAAGGTGATCCCTGGATGCTCATTCGACACTGTAATTTTCAACATGGTCGTTCCAGCCTCCGAGCGGCGCGATTCACGCCACGCCTTACAAGCTTCGGAATGCATACGTCGTCTTGGCTGTTTGTGACGGCTGAAGCTTCGCCGGTTCACCCAGCCATTTCGCGATCACTCCATCCAGCGACCACTTGCCGCCCCCGATGATGGCCAGCACCACACTCATCGCGATCACGAGCAGATGATACTCGAACCCTTCGCCCTGTTGCTGTCCGAACCAATTCATGAAAAAGCCCTGCGGCAAGTGCACAGTCGCAATCGCCCCGAGCATGATGACGACAAAGCTTGCCGCCGTGAATCGCGTGAGCAGGCCGGCAATCAGTCCCAGACTGCCGATGGATTCCCCGATGATGACCAGGAAGGCAATCAACCAGGGCAATCCCATCTTCTGCGTGAAGAACCCCATGGTCCCTTCAAAGCCGAACCCTCCGAACCAACCGAGCAACTTCTGCGCGCCATGGGCGAAGATCACCCCGCCCAGCACCACTCTCAGAATCAAACCCGACCAAGACTCATCTGTCTTGAAAACGCTGTACATGCGACACCTCCATGATATGAATTACCGCCGGTGGCTCCGCACCCATTGCGGAACTGCCGTCTCCATCCTGTCCTTCAGCAACAGCCCCGCCACGAAGAGCGGCAGGGTCACGAGCATTCCGTACCAGCCAACCCACAGCGTGATGTCTTTCATGTAGTTACCCCCGGTTCCCTTGTGCATTGCTATCCATCGGTAATGGCAAGGCCCGTACCACATCGGCAGACCGCACACTAATCTGGCTATATCGTTGAATTCACAACCAATAGACCTCATTCCCACCATCGCACCGCAAACCGGTCCGGCAAGTGACGACGCGACGAAGACGATGCATCGTCAGGTGACGACGCGACTCGTCACGACGCGTGAATTGATCGGAACGAGGCAAGGGTGAGACGTCAAGGCACGTGACTATCAACGACAACGGCCACGCCATTGTTACATGGCGTGGCCGTTCACTGGACGGAAGCAGCGCTTCCTGTGAGTCTCTCTACCGGTTACGACTCCGCCTTTCTGAGATCGATCACCGTTCCGTTCTCATCCAACTCCACGGTCACCTTGGAACCCTCCGCGATTCCCTTCGTCTTGACCTCCAACCGATCCAGCGGGAATACCTTTTCGCCTTCCGGAGTCCACAGCTTGATTTCTTTGTTGGTGCGCCCGGTGTAGATAAGCTTGCCGGTGATCAGGCGGTGCGCCCCCGGCTTGTTCTTGTGTTTGCCGTGGTGGTCGATCACCATATTTTCCTCGTTCAACCACAACGTCACTTCGTCACCGACGGCCGCATCGGCCGGCGCCGTCTTCGCGTTGATGGTGTATTGCCCCACCGGCGTCTTCACATAGACCAATCCCGATTGAATTTTGGTCACCTCTCCGTTCAAGGTCAGATGATACCCGGACAGGGTGTGCGGATGCTCATCGATCTCGAGTTCGACGGTCACGCGATGGATATCGATGACCTTGCCGGCTTCGTTCAGCTCGACTGCAATCGGGGTCCCTTCCTCTATTCCTGAGAGTCGGGATCGGCCCGTTTGGACGTCAAAGGTCTTTTCACCATCCGGCGTCCAGAGCTTGATTTCCTTTCTATCCAACGACGCATAGGCCAGCTTGCCGGAGACGATGCGATGGGAATGGGCCGGGTCTCCTTTCCGATGGACATCGATGACGACATTGTTATCGTTGACCTGCATCTCCACTTCCTCGCCGACATGCAGGTTCTTCGGCGCCGTGGCGGAGGAGATCCTCAACTGACCCCATGGAGTCTTGACGGTCACCAGATCTTCCTGCACCTTGGAGACAACTCCGGACACCTTCATGTGAGTTTTCGAACCATGAGTGTGCGTACCGCCTTCATCCGTCAGACCGGGAGACGCAGCGAGTACGATGGCAAGTGCAACAGCGCCAGAGACCGATCGGCGCGCAGGCACCGGCTGAACCCTCGAGCGCACCGCCTTACCGTCCATCATCTTGACCTCCTCCTTGCTTGAAATGTTCCAATTGGGCCCACTGACGGCACCACCCCGGCGGGGAATCCATTGCTCATCATCGATCCGATCCATCAAACACCTCCTGTTGTGTACCATGCGTTGGTATATAGCAGAAATGCCAGATCCGTTCCAATCGGTGCCCGATCATACAACACAGGCAAACCGTCTGAAATAACAAGATGATCCGATATGGCCGGAGAACAAGACGCGCCGGCGAACCGACAGTGACGAAACAGAGACGACGCGAGGTCGTCAGGTGACGAAGCGGATCGTCACCCGCGGGGGCGGTCGAGGCCGAGTTTCTTCATTTTCGAAGTGAGTGTCGTACGTTTGAGGCCCAGGCGAGCGGCCGCGCCATCCGGCCCGCCGACGACCCATTGCGTCTCGCGCAGCGTCTTCAAGATCTGCTCGCGTTCGGCATCCTTGAGTGTGGCTTCTTGCGCCGGAAGTTGCCGCGCCTCGATCTTCAGTTCCTGAAGCGGCACGTGCAGGTGCGTTCCCTGGCTCAGGATCACTGCGCGCTCGACCAGATTTTCCAACTCCCGAATGTTGCCGGGCCAGTGATACCGGGACAGGGCTTCCAGCGTGGGCGCGGGAATGGATTCGATGGTCTTCTTCATGCGCGCGGCATAGTGTTGCGCGAAATACCGGACGAGCATCGGAATGTCCTCCCGGCGTGCCCGGAGCGGCGGCAGGTTGAGCGGAAACACATTCAGCCGGTAATAGAGATCACTGCGGAAGCGCTGTTCCTCAACCAGCGTCGCCAGATCACGATTCGTCGCCGCGATCAGACGGATGTCCACGCGAATCGTGCGGGTACTCCCGAGCCGTTCGAACTCCTGTTCCTGCAGCACCCGGAGCAGTTTAGACTGCAGCTCCAGCGGAATTTCTCCCACCTCGTCCAGAAAGATCGTGCCGCCATGGGCCAACTCGAAGCGGCCGACTTTCTGGGCGATGGCCCCGGTGAACGCCCCCCGTTCGTGCCCGAACAATTCACTCTCCAGCAGTCCTGTGGGAATGGCGGCGCAGTTGAGTTTGACGAACGTGCGCGCGTACCGACCACTCAGGCGATGGATCGCCCTGGCGATGAGTTCTTTCCCGGTACCGGTTTCCCCCAGAATCAGCACCGTCGCGTCGGTCGGCGCCACGATTTCGACCTGTCCCAGGATCTGCTTCAACGCCCGGCTGTCGCCGATGATGTCATCGAAGCCGTGTTCCACCCGAATTTCCTCTTCCAGGTATAACTTCTCCTCGGTCAACCGGTCGGTGAGCGTGTGGATCTCCTGATACGCCACAGCATTGTCGACGGCCAGCGCGATCTGGCCGGCCACCTGGCTTAAGAATTCGACATCCTGCTCGCTAAAGGCCTGCTCGTGATGACTCGCCAGATTCAAGCAACCGATCACACGGTCGCGCGACAACAGGGGCAAGGAACACATGGACTGGAAGCCCTTCATAACCAGGAGCTGCGGCACGGCGTGAGAAAAGGCCTTGAGGTCTCGCCGACTGTTGGCGACCGCGGGGCGCCTCCGCTCCAGCGCCAGGCCGGCCAGAGAACCGGCAACATCGGACATCGCCCCCTCCGTCAACGCGCCCTGGTTTTCAGGAAAATCCAAGGCATGGAGGCGGACGCGGCCGTTCTTGCCGTCGCACAGAATCAGGCTGGCATACTCCTGCGGGACCATTTCGCGCAGGCAGAGGCTCACCGCCCGGAACACCTCGCGAAGATCCAGCGTCGACGCAATGGTATTCGTCATCCGCAGCAACAAACTGAAGCGATCGCGCTGCCGTTCGACGTCGCGCCGCGCGGCCTCCGCGGCCTCACGATTGAGCACATTCTCAACCGCCACCGCCACCTGGCGCCCGATCTGTTGCATCAATTCCACATCGGCGATGCCGTATGCGTGCCGGTCCAGGCTCGAAAACTCCAAGGATCCTAATCGTCGGGCGGCGGAGGTCAGCGGCACGAGGCAACAGGACTGCACACCATCTTCCCGCATCAACCCAATCACATTCGGCCAGCGATGCTCGGCGGCCAGATCGTTGAGCAGCAGCGGTTCTTGTGTCTCCCACACCAATCCGGCGGGCGTCTCGGCCGGCGCGCTTTCATGCCCGCCGATGATGTCGGCGGTCACATTGGCCTGGAGCACATGCAGCCGCATGACCCCTCGCTGAGGGTCGTGCAGCGACAGCCCCACAAAATTGACCGGCACGACTGATGGCAACAGACGCGCGAGATCCTGCACCAGCGCGGCCAAATCGGAATGACTGGCAATGGCTTCCGCCACGCGCAGCAGTGCGCGATACCTGTCGAGCGTAAGTTGATCGGTTTCTGCGGGCGAAGGTTGGGGCATAGGTGGCCTAGTATGCCTTGATGTCGAGGCTCGCGCAACGTCGCGATTCTCTGTCAATGGCGGCGTGTGCGAACATACCTTTCTATTGATGGCATATCGAGCGAAAGTCGGCTTGATGCGTCTTTCGACATTTCCTGCCCTGTGACGTATACTCCGCAACGTAGTCGGAGATGAGTCGATGGATGTTCAGACGATCGTGCAATTGTTGAGGAAACAGATCCCCGATCTCGTGGCCATCTATCAGTTCGGCTGGCAGGCCCGCGGGGATGCCGGCCCTGTCAACGACATCGATCTCGCGGTAGTCGCCAAGACCGTGCTGGCTGAACGGCGGCTCTTCGAACTGGCCCAAGAGCTCGCTGCGCAACATGGTCGGGAGGTACACCTACTCGATCTCAAGCGAGCTTCCACGGTCATGTGCGCCCAGGTCATCACCACCGGCCGTGTCCTCGACTGCCGGGACGACCAGGCTCGGGCCGAATTTGAAATATATGCCTGCTCAGACTATGCGCGATTGACCGAAGAGCGGCGCGACATCCTGGCGGACATCAAAGCGCGTGGGCTGATCTATGGCTGACGATGTGATCTTGAACAAGGCAGCGACCATCGAACAATGCCTGTGCCGTATCACCGATGAATATGGAGGAGATCGACGCAACCTGTTTGACCATCAGACCAAGCAGGAGGCCATCGTGCTCAATCTTCAGCGTGCCTGCGAGGCCTCTATCGCTCTCGCCATACGTGTGGATAGACGCAAAGGGCTAAGGCTCCCGCAAGAAAGCAGGGACGCGTTTGCCTTGTTGCAGAAAAGAGGACTGCTTTCGCCCGAGTTGGCAGGCCGGCTCCAACGGATGGTCGGCTTCCGCAACGTCGCCGTTCATGACTACACCAGCCTGAATGTGGAGATTCTCCACAGCATCATCACGTCGCACCTCGACGACTTTCGCCGCTTCTTCTCCACCATCGTCAAAGCTTGCGCCTAGCGGGGGAGACGCGCGTGGCCTCCATCCGTTGAAAGTCGGTGATGAGGGGACTGCTGCCCGTGCGCGTGACATAGGCCCAGATCCACTGCAGCATGACGGCAAGCCGGTTCCGAAACCCGATCAGCAGAAACACGTGCACCACCGACCAGAGCAGCCAGGCGGGGATGCCGGAGAGATGCCATCGGCCGAACTCCGCCACTGCGCGGTGGTGCCCGATCGTCGCCATGCTGCCCCGGTCCACGTATCGAAACGGTTCACGCGGCCGCCCTTGTAGATCGCGGAGAATGTTGTGTGCCGCTTGTTGCCCCTGCTGCAGGGCCGCAGCGGCCAGGCCCGGCACCGGCCGGCCATCGACATCGACGAGCGCCGCCATGTCGCCGATCACGAACACGTCGCGATGGCCCGGCACGCTGAGATCCTGCTCGATGAGCACCCGCCCAGAACGATCCATGGCGACTCCGAGTGCCTTCGCGAGTGGGGAGGGCGCCACTCCGGTCGCCCAGATCGTCACGTCGGTTGCAATCCACTCATCCCGCACCTGAATCCGACCCGGTTCGACTGCCCGCACGAGACTGTCGGTGCAGACTTCGACGCCCAGTTGCTTCAGTTGCTTGGCAGCTTTGCGCGAAGAGTCTTCCGAATAGGTCCCGAGAATGCGTGTGGCGCCCTCATACAGGCGGACGCGCGCCTGCATCGTGTCGATGGCCTTAAAGTCCTTGGCCAGGGCCCGTCGCGCGAGGTCCGCAATCGCTCCAGCCAATTCGACGCCCGTCGGGCCGCCGCCGATGACGGCAAAACTGAGCGGCGCCCGCCCGCCGGTGAAATGCGCCTCGCGTTCCGCCGCTTCGAACGCCAACAGCAACCGGCTTCGGATTTCCACCGCATCCTCGATCGTCTTGAGCCCCGGCGCGTCTCTCTCCCATTCGTCATGACCGAAATATGCGTGGCGCGCGCCGGCAGCCACGATCAGATACTCGTATTCAAGTGCCGTCCCGTCGCTGAGCGTCACCTGCCGGGACACGAGATCGAATCCGACCACCTCGCCCAAAATGATCTGAACGTTGCGCGATGCGCGCAGGATGTGACGAAGCGAGGAGGCGATTTCGCCGGGCGAGAGCAGGGCCAACGCCACTTGGTACAACAACGGCTGGAACGTGTGATGGTTTTTGCGGTCGATCAGCGTGACGTCGACCGCTTCATTCGACAAGGCCTTCGCAGCATGAAGACCGCCGAACCCGCCGCCGACGATGACGATTCTCGTGGTCGCCATCAGAGGATTCCTTCACCGTTCCGTATTCTCTTCTCTCAGGCCTTCGAAGCTTGCATAGCGTGAAGCTCTGGGAAAGGCCCGCTCGCGAACACAAACAC
>VOPT01000030.1 GCA_009594865.1 Nitrospira sp.
GACAACGCTCGCGGTACCGGGAGCGCACGTAATCCCCGCAGCAACGCCTGAGCCGCCCCGGCCAGGATCACAATCGCGACCAGCAACCCGCTGATAAACAGGCCACCGATGGCCAGCGATCCGGCCTGCCACATCGACAGGCCCGCCAGTCCGATCCCGATACCTGTCGCCGTGACGGCTCGAAGAGGGTCCGCCGTCACCATTTGCACCGCGCGTTTCGCACGAGAGGTCTCCCGCCCCACCGGCGGCGCAACGGCGCCTTCCACGTCACGCCGGAAGATGGCAGCCGGCTTAATGTCTCGAATGGTCAGCAGCGGCCACAGGCTGAACAACAACGTCGTCAGAATGCCCAAGCCCAGGCCTTTCCCGATGGGAGCCACGGCTGCGAGGGAAAGCACCGATGTAAACTCGACTTGCTGAAGAACATCCGTCGCCAGCAACGTAGACACCGCCTGCGGAAGAACCGTTTGCAAGGCGACACCAATGCCGATCCCCACCGTGCTGCCCAACAGGCCCAGAGCGACGGCCTGGCCCAGATAGGAGTAGATGATGGTGGCGGTATCGGCTCCGACGGTTTTCAAAATCGCAATGGAGGGAAGCTTCTCTCGCACGAACGCGTGAATCGATAGCGCCACACCGATGCCTCCGACAAAAAGCGCCGTCAACCCGACAAGCCCCAAATACTGTGCGAGTTGATCGAGAAACTGCTTGAGCTGAGGCTGGGCATCTCGGTAGGAAGACACGCGCGCGGATTCTGCCGCCAGGCGGCCTCGTAGCTCATGGATCAGCGGAGACAGGGCCATTGATGCAGGAAGCCGGAACAAATGCCGTTCGCGCATTCGGCTCCCCGGCTTGATGAGATCGGCGGCTGCCAGCCCTCCTTGGGAAATCAGCACCCGAGGGCCAAGGCTGAACATGTTCGCCATACGATCCGGCTCCGTATGAATCACGCCCGTGATCCGGAAGGAGGCCTGCCCGATCTTCATTGCATCTCCAACCGCCAAGCCCAGCCGGATCAGCAGGGCCTCCTGCACAACTGCCCCATGGCAGATGGTCCCGCACCGTTCACCGGCCGGATGAAGCAATTCGGTCAATGGCCGATCCGGCTCAACCCGCACGACGCCATACAACGGATACCGCGGTTCAACAGCTTTCAACTCGACGAGCTGCGTGACGTCCGTCTCGCCCTGGGCTCGATCGACCCGGGCCACCATCGCCACCAACTCGCTGACACGCGTGGCCACAATTCCACGGCCCGCGAGGTCCGTCAGCACGGCGGAGCTAGGACCGCCCAGAGGTCTGGACAGCCGGATTTCCAGATCGCCTCCTAGCAGGCCGCGCGCCTCTTTGAGCACCGCCCGTTCGACATTGGCTGAAAAAAGCGACACCCCAACGACCGCTCCGACGCCTAATGCGATACAGGCGAGAAAGTAGACAAAATGCCGCCAGGAAGACCGCAAATCCCGCCAGGCCAGAATGAGCCAGAAGGGTCTCATAGCCGGTCGTCGGACTCGTCGTAGGACAATGCGGTGAGGTGATCAGACCCGATCCGGCCGTCACGCAGAGTGATGACCCGCTCCATCGAAGCAGCCAGTTGTTGATCGTGCGTGACCAGCACGAGCGTGGTGCCGGCATCCCGGTGTAAGGCCATAATGAGCTGGATCACATGCTGGCCCGTATGGGAATCCAAGTTTCCGGTCGGTTCGTCGGCCAACAGAATCGGCGGCCGGCAGGCAAAGGCACGTGCCACTGCAACTCGCTGCTGTTCACCGCCGGAAAGCTGAACGGGATAGTGCGAGACGCGATGCCTTAATCCCACCGCCTCCAGCAATTCGATGGCGCGTTGGCGGGCATGGCGATCACCTGCGAGTTCCAACGGAATCGACACATTCTCCAGGGCGGTTAACGTCGGAATGAGGTGGAAGGACTGAAAGATATAGCCCACGTTGGCGAGGCGCAGGCGAGCCATCGTCTTTTCATTCAATTGGGTAATTTCCCGGCCATTGAGCCAGATGGTTCCGGATGTCGGCCGGTCGAGCCCGGCGATCAAGCCCAGGAGCGTGGACTTCCCGCTCCCGGACGGCCCGACAATCGCGACGGTTTGTTTTTCGGGAATGTCGAGGGTGATATCATCGAGAATGGTGACCGTTTCGCCTCCGGCCTCCAATCGCATGGTCACATGTTGAGTGGCAATCATCATTCTGTTGATCCGCGGTCCTCGCATGCAGAAACAGTTTTCATATTATACTGTACGAATGACGCCCTGCTCTGACCTTTTCCACCTCATCCCACGCAGACTGACAATCGGGCTCATGGCCCTGCTGATGAGTGGCCTCGTCGGCTGCGATCAAGCGCCTCCTGCGTCTAACTCTCCCTCCTCACCCGGCCCCGTGGGTCTTTCCCGACCTCAGCCGACGAATAACGACACGCTTGCAACGGACCAGCCGGCGACGGCTCCCGCATCTGATCCGCGACCAAGAATCGTGGCATTCGGTGATAGTTTGACTGCCGGCCTGGGAGTTTCCCCCGAACAAACGTACCCGGCGCAGCTGCAGAAACAGCTCGATACACTCGGCCTTCACTATCAGGTCCTCAACGCGGGGGTAAGCGGAGACACAACCGCAGGAGGGCTGCGGCGAGTCTCCTGGGTCCTCGCCGGAAAACCGTCCGTCGTGATTCTTGAATTAGGTGGGAATGACGGATTGCGCGGCCTGAGCCTGCCGGAAACTCGTTCGCACCTGGACGCGATTATCAAACGATTGAAAGAGGCCCAGGTGCAGGTGATTCTAGCGGGTATGAAGCTGCCACCGAACTACGGGGAAGAGTACACCAGCAAATTTGAAGCGATGTACCGAGACCTCGCGAAGGCCCATACACTGGCACTGATTCCATTTCTTCTGGAAGGAGTGGGCGGGGACCACAAGCTCAATCAGGCCGACGGCATTCATCCCACCGGGGAAGGCTATCGGATTGTGGTTCAGAACGTGCTGCAGACCCTGCTCCCGCTGCTCAAATCCGGCGAATCCCATTCACCGAACAGCAAAAAGAAGGCGTGAAACATCCCCTCCGGCTTCCGCAACGGAGAAACATTTCACGCCACTCGATCCGGAGGAGCTGCTTAGCTCTTCTTGAAAAAGGTGTCGTACACCCCGAATGCCAAGATGAGCGCAATCAAGGTGTAATAGAGGCCTGTAATTCCACTGTAATCCGGCGGCCCCTCACTGACGTTGGCAAACGCATTGGTCGCCTGAAGCGCCCCGATTCCACCCAAGACTCCTGCTATCAGCTTGTTCATGATCTCCCCCTTGTAGTCAAGGAATGCCCAAAGAGGCCCGCATTGTACTGAAGGGACTAGGGACGACGCAAGGGGGGAGAGGAAAGAAGGATCTGAATCGGATTGGAAGGGACGGGGACGGGTTAACGTCGGGAGTGCCCGCTATACCTTCCCCAGGGCTTTCAACATCGTCGCCACATCTCGACAAGTATCGGAGAGGCCTTCCAAACGTCGGCCTTTTTCCGTCAAGAGACCGGCGATCGTCCGCACTTCACTCTCGAACTGTTCGACGTGTCGTGACAACTCCGTGGACTTGGATAGAGAGGCCTTGTGCTGGTCCACCTCCCGTTGGAGATCCCGGCAAATCACCTGCAAGGATTTGGCTTCCTTTGCGGAGGCTTCCAGATCCTGAGTCAGGCGGGCGACGACCGCCTCACGATTGCGAATATCCGTATCGAGTTCAATTTGCGCGACTTCGCTTTCCCGCCTTCGTTCATCCAATTGCTGGATGATCCGAGTCCACGTCGAGACCAGACCCGGTTCAATATCAGGCTGGGCAGGAACCGGCTGACCGGATTGAATGGCCTGCACCACGCGTTGCATCCAATCGCTGAACTGATTCAACTCACTGAGTTTTACATCCCCGGAGGGGGCAGATTTCGCCGTGCTTCTTTCGGCTTCGAGACGAGGAACGGTAGGTCGCGCCGCTCTGGGCACCACGCGAGCCTTCGACCAGCGTTGGTATTCGAGCAGCGCAGCAACGCCGTGCCGGCAGATCGGTTGCTCATGGAGAGTACAGGAGCACTTGGCCTCCAGGTGGCCGTTATGGAGACGAATGGTCTGCTCGTACAGCCCGGAATTGCCCATC
This sequence comes from Nitrospira sp., assembly GCA_009594865.1. Lineage (GTDB taxonomy): Bacteria > Nitrospirota > Nitrospiria > Nitrospirales > Nitrospiraceae > Nitrospira_A. Next base: position 4,143 of record VOPT01000030.1, read on the forward strand.
ACAGAGGAGGTGAACTCGGTGTCCGATGCATCGGTCAGCTGCACCCGGCGTTCGGTCTGGTATTGCTTTCCGATTTGAAACGCATTGGGCTCCACGATGGAGCTGATCATGTCCGCCTCGAGTAAACTCAGACGATCCGCCGAACAGGCAATTTTCCCCCGCATCGTGCCACCTGTGGAATGGTTGGTTCCCGTGAGTCGCCCTTGCAACTTGTCGAATGATCGCCGCAGTGTCATGGAATGCTTCCCCCTGAGGCCCATCACCCAGGCATAGAACCCGAATGTGCGGCAGGTCGCCCTATCCGACTAGTTCGGTGACAGGGACCCCTGCAGGGGTCGACATCATTCGGCAAGGCCGCGAGGGCTCGACCACCCGATATCTTATCGGCACCGGCGAGGAGCCCCTTGAGACCCAGGCGGGGTCAACCACACAAAATCTGCAATGCCTTCCTGCATGGATTGATAGAGTTCTGCAGCGCGTTCCTGCTCAAACGTGGCCATATAGATGGTCACCTGCTCGAGTCCGTTCTCAACCCGCCGGGCGACGCGATTCGGCACCGGCAACCGGTACTGGACGTGTCCGCCGCCGGTATAACTCACCACCGGCCCCTGGACCGGGTCACCCGCAGCGCGAACACGATGCACTGCCGCTGTAACGGTCTTCGCCATGCCCTCGTCCCTCACCATCGAGGCGTCATACATGGTCTGATAGTCTTCCGGCGCCCCGCCTCCATGGCAGGCCTGAAGTTGAGACAGAATACGGGAGCGATAGTCCGGGGCATCGATAATCGCCTCCTGCTCCATCCCCCATTGACGCCATTCTGGCTGCTCCTTGGCTTGAGCCAATCCCAGCTTGACGACCTGACGAATGAGCGTTTTCGGGGGATTCATGGCCAGTACCGGGAGCCGCTGATCCTTGGCAAACTGGACCAACGGTTCGTAATCCTCGAATGCGCCGCCCCAGTTTTGCTTCCATCCCACACGCTCGAGAAATTCCAGGCGGGCAGGCTCCTTCGACAGGAGATAGTCATCGAGCGCCGGCTGGCCCTCCCAGCCGAACATCTCCATCGCGAGCACAGGCCTACGCCCACGATCAACCAGAGACCGTAGCACCATCAGCGCGGCCTCGATGTGGGACCGATTATGATGTTCTTCTCCCAGATAAATGACGTCATATCCGGCCAATCCCTCCAACCATTCAGGCGTTGGTACGAGGCGGCCGGTCTTGGCGCCCACTACCTGACCGACAGACCATTCGTTCCAGACTTGTGGAGATACCTGGGGCACAGGCGCGTTTGTCTGACACGCTTCCAGGGCAGCCACCAGCCCAAAGACGGCAATCACGCATCGGAGGCTCTGCCATAATTTCTGATGTCCATGTGGTAATGGAGTATGCATATGGTCTACCTAACATACGCCTCATGCAGCCGCAAGACGAGGCGCTTGACTCCCTTGCAACCCGCCCGATACTCTGCGCGACGCAACCGAAGAGTCGATGGACCACAACCCGCACGCCAACCGTTAACTCCTGACCGATGCCTGTTGATTCCGACAGCCTGACCGCATTCCGAAGACAGGTCACGTCCGCCAGGTCGCTCGATGCACCGTTATGGGAGGCCTCGCGTCACCTTGTCGATCCCACGGACTGGCCCGCAACCAGAAATAGCCTCGTCGAGGCAATCCTGGCCTCTTCCATCCCGGACGGACTCAAGCAGGATCTCCGATCAGCCTTGCCCGTCGTGCTCCCCACCGCCGATCACACCGCCGCCGGACTCCTCAAGCAGCTGACCGGCCTTCCCCTCACCAAAGCCCTGCGTGCCCTGTGCGTGTTCTTTAAGGTGGGAAGACCCGCAACGGCCAAGTGGCCGCTGCCGACCGTCACACCGGACACCATCGACCGGTTCATTCAGACGCATCACAATCCCTTTGATGTGTTAGTGGAACAGGTCCCCGCCTCGGTCTTGGATCTGGGGGCAGGGGATCTCTCATTTGCTGAAGAACTGGCCACCCTCTATGAACCGGCGTTGATCGCGCAACACAGGCCGCTCGTACTCCACTGCCTCGACCGGCTCGATCCTTCGTCCCAACTCGGGGGGCCATTACATGCGCCGCCGCTTCGATTAAATCGCCTGCGCAGCAAGCCAGGTCTGGAGTTCCGGTTCTATGGCGATCAGGACATGTTTGCGCTCGACGCCTTGGAACGAGACCAGCGGCTGGCCGCCCGATATCTCCTCGTCACCTGTTGGGCCCCGGCGACGCCGACCTTTGCCTATGAACCAACTCGCCTATCCGCCCGCTGCCTCGCCGAAGAGCTCCGGCGCACCAAGGGAGATTCCCGCCAGATTCGACATGGCAAAGAAGCAGCTCTCGAGGTGAACCATGCCGGACGAAGCCTGCTGTTTCCACCATGGAAGTTCGATATTCGCGGGCCGCTCGCCCTGCTGGAATTGATGGCCAGGCGTGGAGCCCTCTGTGTGTTGGGGGCGGTGGACTCGCAGGTCTGTTGGGAAATTCTCTCGCAGCTGATCGATGACTCGCGCGTCAGGCCCACCGATGTCGTGTTGTCGGCACAAACGCTGCCTGAGATCTTCGGGGAAACCTATCGCCAACTCTCAGCGCTGCCGGTCGGTGGCTCCTGCCTGCTGTCAGACCTGACGCCGCTGCGGAAGAGTTTTCCGTCGGTTCTACACACCGCTTCCGGTCAGCCTGCCCCCTATCGATTCCGACAGGTCAAAATTCAGCGCGGTGCGTTATTCGAAGGCCTCCCTGCCAGTAGCACGGCCAGACGGTTCCAAGGCATGTCAGAGGAAACTCCCCCCTGGTTGCTCACGCTCGTACCCGAACCTATCTCAATTTCGTAACGACTCGCCCCGGGGCCTGCTCCGGCACCTCACAAATCGATCGCCCACGCCACCCCACACGAAAGGCCGTATAAATTGACGGTCTCCAGACCCTTTGTTAGACTTCGAACATACACACCATAGACCGAACATCATCCTCGCCGCTAATACCAAATCGTGAATTCTTCTCAATCTATCAATCTTTTACAGGACAATATCGCGCAAGTGATCAAGGGCAAGTCGCGGGTCATTGAACTCGCGGTCGTCTGCCTATTGGCCCGCGGACATCTCCTCATCGAAGATGTGCCTGGGGTGGGGAAGACCACCTTGGCGCACAGCTTGGCTCGCTCCCTGGACTGCTCCTTCAAGCGCATCCAGTTCACGAGTGACCTGCTGCCCTCCGACATCGTCGGAATATCGGTGTTCAATCGCCAGAAGCAGGCCTTTGAGTTCATGCCGGGACCACTCTTTGCCCACATCGTCCTGGCCGATGAGATCAACCGCACCACGCCGAAAACACAAAGCAGTTTGCTGGAAGCGATGAGCGAAGCGCAGATTTCTGTCGACAATCAGACCTATCCGCTACACCAGCCGTTCATGGTCATTGCCACGCAAAATCCGGCGGAATATCACGGCACCTTCCCCCTTCCGGAGTCACAACTGGATCGATTCCTGATGCGACTTCGCATCGGCTATCCCACGCCGGACGAGGAACGAAAGGTACTGGAGCGGCCACAGTCGCTGCATCCGGCCAACGACCTGCAGCCTGTCCTCACCGCACAACACATCCTGGATCTCCAAGCCCAAGTCGAGAAAGTCCGGATAGAGGACAGTCTGATGGATTACCTGCTCGCCATCGTGCAGGTCACCAGGCAATCAGACATGCTGTCCCTCGGGGTCAGCACGCGAGGCGCGCTCGCCCTGACCAAGGCGGCGAAATCGCTCGCCCTGGTGCGGGACCGGACGTATTGCCTACCGGAGGACATCAAGGAACTCGCGCCAGCCGTCCTCTCGCATCGGGTGATGCTAAACCGTGCGCAAGGCGCTCGAGGAAGAAGCGTCGAGCAGGCCGAGGGTGTCATTCACGACCTGCTCGAGAGCGTCCCGGTTCCTGTGTGACCCGGCCACCACGCTGGGACCGGGGCCCGACGAACCACGGCCTGGACATACCCCCCACGATGCGACCGGCCACCAACAAGACGCCCCGAGCTCACGCTTCCTTCCTTCATCGCCTGTCTCAACATCGCGCAATTCGGGTGACCACGGAGGGAACCCGCTTCCTCCTGTTGACCCTTGCCGTGGGGATCGCTGCCGTCAATACCGGCAACAATCTGTTCTATCTCCTGCTGGCCATGATGCTGAGCCTAATCGTGCTCTCGGGGCTCTTGTCGGAACAATGCGTCCGCCGCTTGGACTTCCATCGCCATCTGCCCGACTCGCTGTTCGTGAATCAATCAACCGTTGCGACCCTCTGGATTGCCAATCATAAAGCCCATGTTCCGAGCGTTTCCTTGCGGATCCTCGACGTCGTAGCCGGGCAGGATCACGATCGCGGCATTCACATCACCCACCTTGCACCCGGCGCGTCAACCCTCCGCTCGTACTCGCTGCTCGCCCAGCGGCGCGGGCAGTACCACCTCGAAGGCATCCGCGTCATCACGCCGTTCCCGTTCGGACTCTTCCAAAAGAAAGCCTTCTATCCCTGCGAGGCCACGCTGCTCGTGTGCCCCGCCATCATCCCGCTGCCACCACTGCGCCTTCAGGAGTTGCACTCGGTCGGCCACGAACAGGCATTGGCGCGACGTGGGCCCGGCACAGCCCTCTACAACCTCCGGGAGTTTCGTCCAGGCGACGATTCCCGCGCCATTCACTGGTTGACCACCGCCAGAACCGCCAAACTCATCGTCAAGGAGACGGAAGCCGAAGACCAGCACATGATCACGCTGGCAGTACTTACCGTCTGCCCTGACGAACACGAGCACACCTTCGAACGCACACTGTCCATCGCCGCTTCGCTGATTGACTATTACGTGAAGCGCGGGGTGCGCCTCCGCCTCCTTCTGGGAGATCAGCAGAATCTCCTGGCGGATGGGGAAGACCAATTGCGCGACCTGTTCCACGCATTGGCGCTCTGCGAACGGCGTCCCGTAACAGCCAGCGCATCAGTGCACCAGGCCATGGCCCTTGGGCTGACCAATTCCGAGGAAGGCCCGATCATCTGGCTGTCCCCCTGGACGGACGCAGCCTGCGCCGAGGCTCTTCCGGCCATAGATCTCATGTTGACGCCGCAGACGCATAAGGATCTCTTCGATGCTGCTGGATCAGGCCTTCCGGCTTAGCTCAATCCTTCTCGCCGCAGCTGGCTTTGCGAGCCTGACGCTCGCGATCACCCTGCCGCCCTGGCTCCTTGTCCTGGCCGGCGGAGCGTTTGCCATGGCCCTGCTGCGGGTTCGACATCCCGGCGTGATCTCCGATACCATGCGCCACTTTCGGCTGTCCGCGCTGACCTGGAATATCTTTCTCGTCCTAGCTTTCGCTGGATTCTGGGTCGATCTCCTGCTTATTTCCCAGGAAGTCCTGCCAGCCGGGATTCACTTCCTCGTACTGCTCCTGGTAAACAAACTCTCCAACCTCGACCTACGACGCGACTTTCTCCATCTGTACGCCATCAGCCTGATCGCGCTCCTGGCATCAGCTGCGTTGACGACCCAGATCTGGTATGCCCCGTTTTTCTTTATCTACCTGGTCATCGGCGTGTGGACTCTTCTCCTCTATCACCTGCTGCAGGAACAGGAAGAGCTGGCTGAACCGCAGCAAGGGCACACCCAGGCCGCGCCATCCACCGCGCCGCTCCCCCGCCTCACGGCTCGCTTTTTCTGGACCACCAATGCCATGGCGGCGAGCGCGTTTGGGATCACGTTGTTGTTCTTTTTTTTGATCCCGCGTGTCGGGGTAGGGTTCTTTCAAAATAACCATGGAGAAAACCTGCGCACGACCGGCTTTTCGGAGCATGTCGACTTGGGAGTGATGGGGCCCGTCAAACAGGACCCGAGTATTGTCATGCGGGTGGAACTCCCTGAACGCACAGGTCGCAACTCGAAATGGGAACCGCTGTACCTGCGCGGGGTCGCCTATAATCGGTATGACGGAAAATCCTGGAGCAACAGCCTGCCCCACCGCCGCATGCTCACGGAGCTTCCCGAGGACACCTTCACGCTCCGTACGTCAGGAACTAAACCAGCGCCTACGGCTCGGCAGCTGAGACAGGACATTCTTCTTGAGCCCCTCGACACCACGGTCCTCTTCGGCACGCCGTTTCCCACATCGGTGAAAGGCCACTTCCTCTCGCTCCAATCGGATCTGATGGGCTCACTGTACTTGCCGGTTCCTCTCCACACGCGCACCCAATACACCGTCTACTCTTCGCCGACCACGTTACATGCAACGGAGAAAAAGTCCGCGGCATTGCTCTACCCCGATTTTATTCTCCAACAGTATTTGCAAGTGCCGGCCGTCAATGAGCAGGTCCTCGAGCTCGCGCGCCAGATCACGCAGCCTGCGACCAGCATCGCCCAAGCCGTGGCCTTACTTCACACCCATTTGCTCACGCATTACCGATACAATCTGGATGTGCCCTCGCTGGAATCTCCGCATCCGCTCGAAGATTTTCTGCTGACTCGAAAAACCGGTTATTGCGAGCACTATGCGACGGCCATGGTCGTGATGCTTCGCTCCGTCGGCATACCTGCACGTCTGGTGACCGGATTTCTCGCCACTGAATGGAATGAATTCGGCGGGTACTACACCGTGCGTCAACGAGATGCGCATGCTTGGGTGGAAGTGTACTTCCCGCAATCAGGTTGGATCACCATGGATCCCACGCCGCCCTCCCCAGATGCAGTCGGTCCGACCTGGTGGCAATCGGCCAACAGTGCGATGGACTCGGTACGTCTCCAATGGGATCGGATGTTCGTCCACTACAGCGCACATGACCAATTCACCGCCGTACAAGGCATTCGAGAGGGCGGGGAAGCCGTACGGACAGGCCTGTCGGAAACGCTGAGCGCCCTGTCAGCTCAAGGTGTCGCCATCGTCAGCCATATGGTAATCAGCTTGACTCCATCGGGTCTTCCGCACTTCGCGATCGCTCTTGTGCTGGCACTCGCCGCAGTCTATGGAGGAATCGCGATCCTGCGTAGGTTGCGGAATAGGACCACACAACACAGTCCCTTTTCAACGCAGCAACAGACCGTCATCGCGCTCTACAACGCCATGCTGCAATGCTGCGCGCAGCAGGGCATCACGAAACCGGTCAGCGCTACATCAGTAGAATTTCTTGAGCAGATTCGCACGCGATGGGGAGAGGCTTGGCCTCTCGTTGATTCCGTCACGCGACTATATACGCACGTGCGATTCGGGGAGGCGGCCCTGACGGACGAGGCCCTCGCCACGGCAGAAGCCCAGGTGCGAACACTTCGCCTTCTCGGACGCTCGACAGCCGACTCGCAGCCACCATCTCGCGAACCCGTCATGCCATCACTCACGCGCTAACGGAAACCACCGGCTTTTCACACGCCAGGGAAACGGAAGGATGTCATTGCGATCAAAGAAGTGCTCGATGCCAAACGAGTCTTCGTGAGTCATACTTTTCTCTCGAAGGACGAGTGTGCGACACTGATTCGACGAAGCGACGCTCTGGCCTATGAACCAGGGACGGCCGACAACTTGGCCAGACATTCCAGCAGCATCGAGACGGGTCCTATCTGCAGATGAAAACCGGAGATAACAGTGAAGTGAGGATAATGATTTGCTCCAACGGCCACTGAAGAGTCCCGGTTCTTGCGGACACCAACCAGGCGTTCCGCCCTCTTCCTTCTCCGTTCCTCTCGGTGCGACCAAAGACGGGAATGCAGCTTGGTATGTCTGCAGGCCATGTGGCACGAGGGGGCTGGTCCAGAGGTGCCTGAAGTACGTGCTCCTGACGGAGGTCTTAAACGGGTTACACGCCAATACGCCGCGGTAGCAGTGGCCCAGTCCTGTTAGAGTCCTACGCTTCAGCGTCAATCGAACCAGAAATAGTGAAAGGAAAGAGCCCAGAGGCTTCGACCGCCTATAAACCGCCTATGGAAGGGAGATGCGGAAAATGGATTTTGAAGAAGTACTTGAGAAAGTTGGAGCGGGAAACGGGATTTGAACCCGCGACCCTCGCCTTGGCAAGGCGATGCTCTACCACTGAGCTATTCCCGCGTCCGTCGGAAGAAGCGGGATTCTACCGGCCAGATGTAAAGACTGTCAAGCCAGACATCGCAAATATCCTCCCCGCCGCAGTCGATCCTCACGCATTCATGCTTCACTCCAAACCGTTCGCCGCACAGATTGCCCATCTGCGACCGCTGTCTTGGTCTTTCGACTCAGACGTGCCTGCTTCTTCTGTCCACTTGACGGACTTGAGAGGCTTGAGTAGAGTGAATGTAATGTCGCTTTTCGCCATTCCTATCAATGAGGTAACCGTAGCGTGACCTCCCGCCCGCAGCAGTCGGCACCCTTTGCAGCGCAAGCCATTTCATTTGACGAGTATCTCGCATCGGGCAAAATTCCCGACGGATTGCTTGTCAGCGAATATGTGGAGCAACAGTTTGTGGAACGGCTGGTGCACTACGTACTCAGCGTACCGGCCGGTAGTTACTCGATGGCCCAACTCAGCCGCCTCCTCGAGCAACTCGATCCTCGCGCGCAGGTCTTTTTCTTCAAGCGACTGAAAGAGAACAGCCCGGACAGCCTCAAAGATTTTGCCCCGCTGTATTACGGGTTCATGAACGAGTTTCACTCCCTCCTGTTTACGTAAGCTGCCGTCTCACAAAAAAATACCTTGTCGCCCCCCTAATCTCAGGTATAATCACGAGAACCTCTTAATGAGCCAAGGAGCACTATGAATCCCACGTTACAACGCGCTGTTACGAGTTTCTATAATCTGGTATACGAAGCGCAGACATTTGCGACGACCATGTCACGCATCGATACCGCTGAACAGGAACACTATGCCGGTCGGATTGAAGGCCTCAATTGGGTCCTGGATCGCTGCCAGGAGCTCGAGGATATGGATACCAACATCACCCCGACGACGCTGCAACGCGTCCTGACGGAAGTGAAATCAGACTTGGATCATGAGCTCTCCGTGCAGCGTCGGGAAAAGGGCCGACGGGCGGACGGACGCGAAGAGGCGCTGACCTTCGTCGCGGACTATTTGTCCAGCCTGATCACGGCAACCGAGATCGAGTCCGCGAAAACCTCCGTGTAACCGCCTGTCGATTGTCTCCAGGCTTATCCTTCGTTATGGCCTCCTCCGAGGGCGACTATGGCCCGTGAGTGGATCATCTTCGCCATTTGTCTCGGCTTGGGAGGCCATATTGCCCTCGCCGTCGTGTTGCATGCACCGGACATGTGGCCATGGAGTAAGGCCTGGCTGTACGGGTTACTCTCCGGCTTGGCCCTCTATGTGGTGGTACAGGTCCTGCGCTCGCTCTGGTGGGTGTTTCGCGGGAGAAACAGCGATGAGCCGGATGTCCCCGAAGACCAGCATATTCGCTGATCCTCACTCGACGAACATCGCATATACGCCATTGCGCGCGCTATCCAGCTCTCAGTAGAATACCGTCCATGCAGCCGCGTTCGAACAAACCTTCACCGCCCGGTTGGCCCCCGCGTGCAGCGAGACCACGCGCCACCCCTTCGCCGTCTCCGGGTCATGGCCAGGCGGATCAGTACGATTCCTTTAATGCGTCCTTGCTCTACTGCGGTCATTGTCGTCAAGCGACTCCCACCAGGCAGCGCCTGCTTCTCGTGTTACCTACCGGGAATCTGTACGAGTATCTTTGCGCTCAATGCGGAACCTCCACCGGCTCAAAAACCGAAAGCGCCTCAGGTGAAGGCGGGCTTTTAGCCCCATAGGCGCCACCAGCCATGCAGCCTCTTCCGATCGCAGGGTAATCCTGCAAGCAGCCACGCGGGATGCAGGCAGAGCCTCATTGCTCCCTGCAGGGCCATCCATCCGACCACTGACGTTGTAAAGTGAAACTGAAACGGTTCGAGGGAGGAACACTAGGCGATCTGGTCGAGCGGAATCCCCTCATCGATCAACATGACCGGGATATCTTCTCGCACAGGGTACAAAATCTTATTGTCCGATCGCACCAAGCCGCCATCGAGCTTTTCCGTCACCGGCTTTTGCGCCTTGTTCTTTAACAGGCCTCGCTCGATCGCGCCGTTCACCTTTTGAATCACCAGATCGTCAGCCAGCACCACCGCTTGCTTCGTTTCAGGGCAACACAGAATGGCCAACAAGTCTTTATCGAGATTGACTTTCTTTTGAACGGCGTCACTCACGATGCATCTCACAATCTCACCCGACAGGGTGACTCAAAGGTTACCCGAAACATAGTCTAAATGAATCGGCAGATCAAGAAGATACCAAAACTCTTCTCCATCTGGTATCGTGCATGATCGTTACCCCTCTCATGCACGAACACCAGGACTCAGCGTGACGTCTTCTCATCGGCTTGGACGCATCTTTTTTACCGGACTGCTCGTGCTCGTGCCGGCCTGGACGACATTTCTGATCCTGGCGGCCCTGTTCGATACGCTGGACTCGTTCCTGCTCAATCTCATCGGTCACCAGATCCAGCCCTATGCGCCGGGGTTGGGCATCCTGTTGCTCATTGGCATGGTGCTCCTGGTTGGGGCCATTGCTACCCAGGTTATCGGGCAGCGCTTCGTCCGCTGGGCCGAAACGACGCTCGAAGGCATTCCGTTGATCCGCAGCATCTATCTGACATTGAAAAGTATGACGGATCTTTTGAACTACCGCGCGCGCTTCGGACAAAGTACGGTGGTGGCGTTCCCGTTTCCGCGCGATGGGCTCTGGGCACTCGGTTTCGTCATGGGCGCTCCCCCGGCAGCGCTACAGGTCGCGCCGACGGTTGAACTGGTAATGGTGTTCGTGCCGACCGCCATTCACCCGTTCACGGGATATCTCGCGATGATTCCCAAAACTCAACTGCAGCCGCTCAATCTCTTGCCGGAGGAAGCCCTGAAGTTAGAATTTTCAGCGGGGCTCTATCGCCCCCTCCAAGGCTGGCTCACGGCCCCGGCGGTGAAATCATCATGATGTCCGCCGATCAATTGCGCATTCGCCAGGCCACCTTGCAGGACCTGGAGGTCCTCACCAAATTCAGCGCGGCCATGGCCCTGGAAACGGAACACCGAAACCTGGACACCGCACGTCTCCGACTGGGAACACAAGCCGTGATTGAGCGGCCGGAACGGGGCCAATATTACGTTGCAGACTTGCGCCAAGACGCGTCGGCCGATACAGTGACCGTAGGTCAGCTCCTCATCACCTATGAGTGGAGCGATTGGCGGAATGCCCAATTCTGGTGGATCCAGAGCGTCTACGTAGACCCGGCGTGGCGCCATCAAGGCGTGTACCGTGCCATGCACGGAGCCATGATGACCCTGGCGCAATCGCGCACGGATGTCTGCGGGGTCCGTCTGTATGTCGAGGGCGACAACACGATCGCCAAAGGGGTGTACGAACGGGTCGGGCTCACCCCGTCCACCTATCGGATTTACGAGTCCGATTTCGTCCTGCCCAAACCTTCTCCCTCCGGCCATCAGAGCTAGCCGGCCCGAGGGCATGTTCGCACAAGGAGGATCGCCTATGCGACGAGCGGGCCTGCTACTGGGCGTGATACTGCTGACGCTGAACGGGTGCGCCTTCAGCCGAGGCACCCTCGGTGAGGAAATCAAGACGGAGACGGTCAATTCGATCAAAAAAGGCGTCACCACACGCGCGGACGTCTTGGCCCAACTCGGCGCGCCGGACCGCCTTCTCCAATTAAACGGCCGCGACCTCTTTCAATACTACCGATACGACGCCAAGGTCGGCAGCCTCCTCCTGATTTTGATCAACTTTTCCCGCGTGTCGGTCAAAAGCGACGACCTGTTTATCATTATCAATCATGAGGGCATCGTAGAAGAGGTGATCGCGTCGAAACGGACGGGAAATCTGGAGTTCAGGTTCTGGCCATTCGGAGATTGACGCCGTGTCACGCCACACTGCTTCCCCCACAGTGCTTTTTGTCGCGATACTGGCGATGCCCTTGTCCGGCTGCAACGTCGCGCGGCTGACCATCAATACTCCGCTAACCCCCGATTCGGTGTCCTTCATTACCGCGGGGCAGACGACGCTGACCGATGTCGTGACCAAATTGGGCGCGCCCGATTCCATTACCGAAGCGGAGCGGGGAACCGTCGTGACCTATCGGTTCCTCAACGCCAAATACGCTCGCGTGAATTTCGGATGGCTGGTTAAGCCGTGGTCGCCGGTCGACCCGGACCTCGTGTTCTCTCGCTCCGGCATGGGCACGGATGCGCTCGAGCTCCTGTGCGACAGCAACTGGGTCGTGACGCACCAGGCCTTTGTGCGCCATCGTCCCGATCCATTGTTTACGCCCTATCCGTTTTAACTTTCCCGGCCCCGAGCCCTTCGCGAATTGCCGCCTTGCACGCATCTCGTTATAATGCCGCCCATGGGCCGAGGTTCCTCCGATGAGTCAGCCAGCCGACCGCCTCACGTCACGTCTTCTTCCTATATTCCGGCCGACCGCGACATCGACTTTCTCCAGCGTGATGAGCTGCGTCCCATACGTCTCGGGCTTGAACTCCTGAAGCCGGAATTGATCCAAACAGAGCAAGGCATCCGTTCGACCATCGTAGTCTTCGGCAGTTCCCGGCTGGTCGAACCGTCCCTTGCCCGCCAGGCCCTGGAAGCGGCAAAGGCCGAATTGCACACCGCCCCGCAGGATCCTCTGCGCCAGCAGCAGGTGACGCTGGCCGAACGCCGGCTGGCTCTGGCGCACTATTACGACATCGCCCGCGAATTCGGCCGCCTCGTGTCTGCAACCTGCCAAATCAATGGACAATGCGATTACGTCATCGTCACCGGCGGAGGCCCGGGCATCATGGAAGCCGCCAATCGCGGGGCAGCGGATGCCGGCGCCAAATCTATGGGACTCAACATCACCCTCCCGCACGAGCAACAGCCGAACCCCTACATCACACCGAACCTGTGTTTCCAATTTCACTACTTCGCGTTACGCAAAATGCATTTTCTCCTTCGTGCACGAGCGCTGGTAGTGTTTCCCGGCGGATTCGGCACACTCGACGAACTGTTTGAAACCCTCACCCTTCTCCAGACCGGCAAAACTCGCAACATTACGGTTGTGCTCATCGGGCAGGCCTATTGGGAACGGCTCATCAATTGGTCCATGCTGGCAGAAGAAGGATTCATCGGGCTCCAGGATCTCTCCCTGTTCCATTTTGCAGAGACGGCCCAGCAGGCATGGGATCTGATCAGTCGAAACCATGGAGGCTTTGTCGCACCATGAAGATCTCCTTTCACGGCGCCGCGCGGTCAGTCACCGGGAGCCGCCATCTTCTCGAAATGCCAGGCAACCGAATCCTGTTGGACTGCGGCCTGTTTCAGGGGCAACGGCAGGAGGCTGATCGGCAAAACCGGTTTTTAGGATTCGATCCTCGCTCGATTCAAGCCGTGCTTCTGTCGCACGCGCATATCGACCACTCGGGCGCGCTTCCCGTCTTGAGCCAGCACCAGTTTCGCGGGGACGTGCACATGACTCGTGCCACGGCGGATCTGACCGCCGTGATGCTGGAGGACTCGGCCCGGCTACAAGAAAACGACTGCGCCTACCTGAACCGGAAGGAAAATCGTCGCGGGAGGAAGTGCCTGAAGCCGTTCTACGAGACATGTGACGCCCGAGCCATCATCCGCCGCTTCGTCGGCGCGCGTTACGGAGACACGATCAAAGTGACGCCGCGTGTCACCGCGTCGTTCCATGATGCTGGGCACATTCTGGGATCCGCCGCCATTCGGCTCAAATACACCGCGCGCGGCAACAGCACCACGGTGCTATTCTCCGGTGATCTTGGGCGGTCACACATGCCCATCCTCCGCGACCCGACCCCGCCGCCGAGTTGCGATGTGTTGATCATCGAATCGACCTACGGCGATCGACTGCATGAGGAGGCCGGCGAGGCCCTGACCAAGAAAGCGCAACAGATCGTCGCGCACGCGAAAGCGCACAACAGCAAGATCATCGTGCCGGCATTTGCACTCGGACGGACGCAAGACCTCATCATGCGCATCAAACGACTGGTGGCCGAGGGCCGGATCGATCCGCTGCCCATTTATATCGATTCGCCGCTGGCGTCGAAGGTCACGGACGTGTTCCGCAAACACCCTGAATGTTACGACGAAGAGACCTATCGCACCTTCACTTCGGAAGGAGATCCCTTCGCCGCGCGGTATATCCGGTATGTCTCATCCCCCGATGAGAGTAAGCGCTTGAACAGCGTGAAAGGCCCCTGCGTGATCATTTCCGCCTCCGGCATGTGCGAGGGGGGGCGCGTGGTCCATCACCTCAAACATGCCATTCAGGACGAAGCCAATATCATCGCCATCGTGGGATTTCAGGCCGAACATACCTTGGGACGCAGGCTGGTTGAAGGCTGGGATGTCGTGCCACTGTTCGGCATCCCCACAGCGCGGCGCGCCCAGGTGGTGGTGTTTAACGGGTTGTCGGCCCATGCGGATCGAAACGATCTGCTTGCCTATGTACAAGCGATTAATCCCGCGCCTCAGCAGATTTTCGTGGTCCACGGAGAAGAAAAGCAGGCCCTGTCACTGGCAGCGGCCATTCAGACCGAATGTCCCCGGACATCCATCGTCGTGCCTCACAAGGAGAGCAGTTATGAGGTCTAGCATCGCCTGCGTCCTTCTTGTGACAACCACATGCGTCCCTCTTGCCTGGAGCGCGGAGACATCGAGCGAGGTGACTGAGCAACCACGGGTACGCGCACGCGCACTCGGGCTGAGACTCGGGCAACTGGAGCCAGGCCCGCTGAATGCCATTACCGATGTGCCGGGCGTGAAGGTCGGGCAGGTGACCGTGATGCGGGGGGACGGGCCGCTTCAACCTGGGCAGGGGCCGGCGAGAACCGGTGTCACGGTCGTCGTGCCACGAGAGGATGTGTGGCACAAGAAGGTTCCCGCCGGGGCCTTCGTGCTGAACGGCACCGGAGAAATGACCGGTCTGGCGTGGGTGGCCGAATCGGGGTTTCTCGAATATCCCATCGCGTTGACCAATACGCTCAACGTGCCACGAGTGGCCGATGGCGTCATCAGCTGGATGCTCCGTCGCTATCCGGAGATCGGCATCACCGACGACACCCTCACGCCGGTCGTCGCGGAATGTGACGACGGCCGGTTGAACGATATTCAAGGCCGCCATGTCTCGGAAGCGGATGTCATGCAAGCCCTGGACGATGCGACATCCGGGCCGGTCGCCGAAGGAACCGTCGGAGCGGGCACCGGCATGATTTCATACGGATTCAAAGGCGGCATCGGCACGGCCTCCCGGCGGCTTCCTGCTGCCACCGGTGGGTTTACGGTCGGGGTACTGGTCAACGCCAATCACGGTCGTCGCCCTGAACTCGTCATGGGTGGAGTGCCGGTCGGACAACGGTATGACGCCGCGTCCGTTCAATCCAGCGGGCTGCCGGACCAGAATCCGGAACGCTTGCATGCGAGCCGTGAAGGATCCAGCGGTAACGCCGAGGGATCGATCATCGTCATCATTGCCACAGATGCCCCGCTCGACAGCCGGCAACTGACCAGGCTCGGCAAGCGAGCGGCCTTGGGCCTCGCCAGGACCGGCTCGACCGCACGCCATGGCAGCGGCGATTTCATGCTGGCCTTCTCCACCGGCAATGTCATTCCCCATTACCCGAACGAACCGATCTTTTCGCTCGCGCATCTGGCCGACACACATTTGAATGCCGTGATTACCGCTACGGTAGAGGCCACGGAGGAAGCGGTCCTCAACGCCCTGACCGGTGCCACCACCGTCATCGGACGCGACGGATTTCGGGCGGAGGCGATCTCGATTCCGAGACTCCGCGCACTGCTCTCGCCCGACGTGACCAGCGGGCGGTGACGAGGCGCTCGACGCCGGTCGGCACCTTGCTTTTACAGGGCCTCACGGCTATTCTCCTGGCTCGTTTGTATCGGATGCGGAGGGCTATGGCTGATTATTCCATGGGAGGCGGACTCACGCTTCTCACCGCGCTGGAAAAGAGCGACAAATTTGCGGAGTTTTTAAAGACGCGCATGGCGCAAGCCCTGGAAACGCGAGACCCGACCGAGCTCCATTACTTGCTCGCACAGCTTGATGATTATCATTCGTACATGTGGCGCTACTACAAAAAGCTCGCCACGGATCGACCGGAACGCATGAATCCTGGCGTCTGACCCCGTTGGCTGCACGCCGCCCATCCCCTACTCAGCAGGACCTCTCGTGATTACGACTGCGCCGTCAACGCTGCGATTTGCCTCCGCCCTGACCCGCCAGGGTGACGCCCAGGCTGCAGCCGATGACTTGATCAGAGCCATCCGCGAACAGTTAGGCCCTTCCCGAATTGATGTGGCCTTCCTGTTTATCTCAGCTCAGCATGCAGATCAGGCCGAGGCGCTGTCGCAAGCCCTGCGCACCGCCTTGGGTCCGGTGACGCTGGTCGGCTGTACGGGCGAAGGCATAATCGCGACCGGACGTGAAATTGAGTCAGGTCCGGCGGCCACACTTTGGGCGGCTCACCTGCCCGGCGTACTCATCCAACCGTTGCGGCTCTCCTTTTCCAGCGTCCATGATCAGTTCTCGCTGCGCAACTGGCCGGACATGGATGAAGCGGGAGACGGCGCCCCGGTGATGATGCTGTTTGCCGATCCCTTTTCCACGCCCATGCAAGAAGTCTTGGCCGTCATTGAGGAGCAATACCCCGGCACCCGCACCCTGGGCGGACTCGCCGGCGGTGGGCAGGACCTGGGTGAAAATCGTCTTTTCCTCGACGATCAGGTGTACACCGACGGCTTGGTGGGCGTGGCCCTGTCCGGCAACATCGCCGTCCGATCCGTCATTTCACAAGGCTGCCGCCCTATCGGCGATCGCTTCATCGTCACGAAGGCCGAGCACAACGTCATTCAAGAGCTCGGAGGCATGCCGGCGTTACATTGCCTGCAAACCGTGTTTGAACAACTCAGCAGCGATGAACGGGCCCAGGCCCAACGAGCCTTGCATATCGGCATCGCGATGGACGAGCAACGCGCGCACTTCACGCGAGGCGATTTCTTGATCCGCAATCTCCTCGGAGCCGACCAGCAGACCGGCGCGATCGTCATCGGAGATGTCATCCAGGAAGGGCAGACCGTCCAGTTTCAAGTCCGGGACGCTCATTCGGCGGATGAAGATCTTCATGCGTTGCTTGCTGCGCCGCCTCGCGGTGTCCCGTCAAAACCGCTCGGCGCGCTGCTGTTCAGTTGCTGCGGGCGCGGCAAAGGGCTCTTCGGCATTCCGCATCACGACGCATCCGTCTTGGGCGAACAATTGGGCGCGATTCCGCTGGCCGGATTTTTTGCGCAAGGAGAAGTGGGGCCGGTGGGCGGACGAAATTTTCTCCATGGCTATACGGCCAGTATTGCCATTTTCTCGGAGCCCGAACGATGGCGCCAGACAGGCCTCAACCGCTGAGTGCTCCGCCTGTCCTGTTTCGTTAGTCAGGTCGCGCAGGGAGCTGAAAGGGACATATGACGACTCGCTTCTGGTGGACAACTTGGGGTATCGTGGGGCTCGTATTCATGACCATAGGGAGGCCGATGATGGCGAACAGTGAACAACCCGGGACGACGGCAGAAGTCACGACCGCATCCGGGCTCAAATACGTAGACGTAGTCGTGGGCACCGGCCGCGCAGCCGCCGCAGGCAATCTGGCGACGGTGCACTATACCGGCTGGCTCACCAACGGCAAGAAGTTCGACAGTTCCGTCGACCGCCGTGATCCGTTCTCCTTTCCAATCGGCGCAGGCCAGGTCATTCGTGGATGGGATGAAGGCGTGGCCGGGATGAAGGTCGGCGGCAAACGGAAGCTGACGATTCCACCGGACCTCGGCTATGGAGCGCGCGGCGCCGGCGGCGTGATTCCTCCCAATGCCACACTGGTGTTCGACGTAGAATTGCTCGAAGTCCGATAAGGCCGGGCGATGGTCCAGCCTTCGCACATCTTCACCAGGAGTTTCACGCAGGCCCAATGAAACAGACGCCACTGATAGACGCCCATCGTCACGCACATGGCAAGCTGGTCGATTTTGCCGGATGGGAGATGCCCATTCAATATTCCGGCGTTGTCGACGAGTACCAGACGGTCCGTCGTCATGCAGGATTGTTCGATGTCAGTCACATGGGGCGCATACGTGTCGCAGGGCCCGGCTCACTGGCCTTTCTGCAGCGCGTGACCACCAATGATGTCTCAAAACTGTCGGTCCGCCAATCCCAATATTCGATGGTCTGTGCGCCGAACGGAGGCATTAAGGACGACATCTTCATCTATCACGTAAAACCGTATGAATTCCTTGTTTGCGTGAATGCGTCCAATCGGGAAAAGATCGTCGCCTGGTTTCACGAAAAGGTCGCGCAAGCCCAAGGTTGCACGGTCCAAGATCAGTCGACCACCCTTGCCCAAATTGCGATTCAAGGCCCCGCCTCACGCGACATTCTCACCGCCGTCGGGCTGACTGACCTTCCCCTGCTGAAAATTCGCCACTGTCTGGACGCCGTCGTCTGTGGCCATGCAACCCTGGTGACGCGCACCGGCTATACCGGCGAATTGGGCTATGAATTGTATCTTCCGGCCGAGGGAGCCATGGCGATCTGGGCTCGTCTCCTCGAGGTGGGACAGCCGCTTGGCTTGAAACCAGCCGGACTGGGCGCGCGCGATTTATTGCGACTCGAAATGGCCTACTTGCTCTACGGCAATGACATGGACGAAGGCGCGACGCCCATCGAGGCCGGAGCGGACTGGGTCGTGAAGTTCGACAAGGGAGACTTTATCGGCCGCGCGACGCTGCTTGCACAGCACACCAACGGGTCATCGCGGCGGCTCATCGCCTTCGAACTCGTCGAAAAGGCCGTGCCGCGGCATGGGTTCAAGATCCTCAGCGCGCAGGATCAACAGGCCGTGATCGGCGAAGTTACCAGCGGAAATCTGTCGCCCATTCTGCAAAAAGGCATCGGCATGGGATATGTCACGCCGGCTGCCTCCCAGCCAGGATCGTCCATCCTGATCGACATCAGAGGGAAATCCTGCTCTGCTGTCGTGGTCAAACCGCCGTTCTACAAAAAATTTCCCGGCACGCCATAACCGCTCTACGCCATGGTCAGACCGATCTATAAAGGCACGGTCGTCACGCTCAATGTCGATACGGTGCGCCTGCCGAACGGCCACATGATCGATCTCGAGGTTATACGCCATCCGGGCGCGTCGGCTGTCGTACCGCTGAAGGACGATGGAACCGTCGTGCTGATCCGTCAATTCCGCCATGCGGCCAACGGCTTCATCTACGAAATCCCAGCCGGGAAGCTGCATCCGAAAGAAGACCCTTTAGCCTGTGCCGCTCGCGAACTTGAGGAAGAGATCGGGTACAAGGCGGGGCACTTCCAACTGCTGTCCAGCATTTTTACAGCCCCCGGATTTGCCGATGAAGTCATCCACGTCTATCTTGCGACAGAACTGACAGTGGGCACTCAGAATCTGGATCAGGACGAAGTCCTGGAAGTGGTAGAGATGCCGCTGCGAGAGGCCATCGCCAAAATAGAAGACGGCACCATACGGGACGCCAAAACGATTGTCGGGTTACAAGCGGTCTATATTCGGCAGGTGAGAAACCGGTAAACGACCAAAGAGGCCTCCCACCACCAGGAGGGGAGACCTCTTCAGCCAGCTAGCCTCGCCAGAAAACGGGTGACTCTTAGTGGCCGCCCTTCTTCTCGTCTTTCTTCTTCTCTTCGCCGAACACGGTCTGGGACAAGTGGCCGCCCTTCTTCTCGTCCTTCTTCTTCTCTTCGCCGAACACGGTCTGGGACAAGTGGCCGCCCTTCTTCTCGTCCTTCTTCTTGTCGTCGCCAGCGAACGAAGGAGCGCTGAACGCCACCAACAACGCTGCCGCCATGACCGTCAACATCATCTTCTTCATACTGACTACCTCCTGTTAGGTGTGAAGTTACCGACCGCCGACGGGTGTTCGTTATAGCAAGGTCCTTGCCGAATGGGATGCGAGCGTAACGTATTGTTTTTCCATATATCAAAACTCGCGATGGGCCGTTGGCCCCATGCAGCAGAGGCCGATTCTGTGGCAGAATAGCCTGACTGATACTAAACCGCCTCATTCAACGGCTCCGAAATTCGC
Source organism: Nitrospira sp. (assembly GCA_009594865.1). GTDB lineage: Bacteria > Nitrospirota > Nitrospiria > Nitrospirales > Nitrospiraceae > Nitrospira_A. The sequence goes on from VOPT01000030.1 coordinate 24,353, forward strand.
AGGATGGGGTCTCTAGCCCACTCAACCAAGAGAGATAGCCCTCTCGAACTCATACACAGAATGCCAGTGCCACTCTCCCTGCCCGACCGTCTCGCACCGAATCTGAACATTCTGTTCGTGGGCATCAATCCCGGACTCCGCTCGGCCGCAGTGGGCCATCACTATGCCGGCCATTCAAATCGTTTTTGGAAACTGCTCTATGAGGCGGGCCTGGTGCCGGAACCCCTGACCTACCGTGACGACGAACGATTGCTTGAATGGGGACTGGGACTCACCAACCTTATCGCTCGCCCCACCGCAGGCGTGGAGAGCCTCACCGCCGAAGACTACGCCATCGGTCGGTCAGCGCTCATGAACAATATTCGCCGATATCGTCCGCGTGCGATCGCGCTGCTTGGCATGACACTGTATCCAGCCCTCTTCCCGTGCGAGCCCAAGCAGCCGGGTCGAAAGCCTGGTTTGCAGCCCGTAACGCTCTACGATGCGAGCATCCTGCTGCTTCCAAATCCGAGTGGACGTAATGCCGCCTATCCGTACCAGTCTCTCTTGAGCGCATTTCGCTTATTGGCACCATGGACCGACACGTTCCGGGCATAGGTTGTCCGATCAACGCGGCCGGTGGCATGCTATACTCTGGCATTCGGCAAGATCGTTGCTGTACGATTCGCCTTCGTTCTGATCCACCTCACATCATCGGTGCTTCCATGAGATATCTCGTGCTCGCATTATGGCTCGTGCTCGGATTGGCTTCCGTTGGCGAACAGGCTTTCGCTGGTACCCCCGTGCAGCGCCTCACTGCGGAATCCATGCATGAATGTTCATTGGGCCGGCAGGCGCAGTCCCGTGCGGATCGCGTGCAACATTTTGCTTCAGGACAAGCCTTGGGCGAACAGGCCGTTGCGGCGGATGAATCATCGCCTGACGCGCATTTTGCGTTGTTCTGCAACCTCGGCGAACAACTTCGGGTGGACGGAGAAAGCCTCTCGTCACTGTTTGGATTCCGTCGGATGATGAAGGAGTTGAACCGCACCCTCGAACTGGCGCCGGATCATTTGGACGCACTATCGGCCAAAGGCACCGTATTGGTTCGCGTTCCGGGCTTTATGGGAGGCGACAAGGAAAAAGGGGAGCTCTTGCTGCGCCAGGTGATCACTCGTGAACCGGCAGCCGTCAATGCCCGGTTGAGCCTGGCCAAAAGCTACTGCGCCGGCGGGAGACATGAAGAAGCCGTCGCCATTGCGACGAAGGCACTGGACCTTGCCCAGGAACTGCAGCGCGTCGATTTCATCCCGGAAGCACGGCAAGTCCTCGCCCAACTGCGGGCCCAGTCTGCCAAAGGAAACTAGGAGAGCGACCGGCTTCGCCGCCTTCCGAACCGGCAGAGCCGATCGATGCGATCACGGCTGGGCATCGCCGCCTGCGCCCCCTGTCCCGTCGTGGCTAAGGCTCCGGCTGCAACAGCCATCTCCACAGCTGCTTCAATCAGCATCCCTTCAGCCAACCCGCAGGCCAACGCCCCATTAAACGCATCCCCGGCACCGGTCGAATCAATCGCCTCGACGATAAAGGCCGGAATCTGTGTGAAGGTCTGGCCGCGCAAGACGACGGCTCCCTCCGCACCACGAGTAACGATCACAGTTCCTGCGCCATGGCTCATCAATATGCGCGCCGCTTCCGCCGGGTCCGTGACGCCGGAGAGGACGCAGGCTTCCCGTTCGTTAGGCGTGAGAATATCCACCATCCGGAAACACTCCGTCGGCAGAGGACAGGCGGGGGCGGGATTGAGAATGGTCAGAAGCCCGTGTCGCTTGGCCAACCGCAAACACTCCTGAACCGTCTCGATGGGAATTTCCATTTGAATGAGCAGGACGCGCGCGTCGGAAATCAGTCCGGCATGGTGCTGCACATCCGCCGGAGTCAGTCGCTGATTACTCCCCGGCACCACGACAATCTGATTCTCGCCGGCCGCGTCGACCAGAATCATCGCAACCCCGGTCTGCGCTGCGGCATCGCGCAGAAGCGCCATCCGCGAGAAGCCCTGCGCGGCCAGATGCTGTTCGATCAGGTCGCCGTGCGAATCGCTGCCTACCTTGCTTAGAAACCCGACGCCGGCCCCGGCTCGCGCCGCCGCGACAGCCTGATTCGCGCCCTTGCCGCCGAACGATTGCACAAGCCGGTGGCCGAGCAGCGTCTCGCCGCGAGCCGGCAACCGATCGACCGTCGCGGTGAAATCGATATTGCTGGAACCGACGACTACGACCATGGGCACAATCGACTGCGGATGAGACTCAAGGCACGCTCAGCATCGACATCTACCGCCACCTGCATGTTCGGACTGGCCTTCTCTTCCGCCCGGCGATGACGCCGGTCTGCTACGGTGGCTCCGCGGGACACGCGCCCCACCACTTCCACGTCAACATGCAACGGCTCGGTTTTGAACAACGATGGCTCAAGGGCCGCAAGGACGGCCATCGGATCGTGAAAGTACAGCAGCCCGTGACCTTCGACCTGTTCAGCAAAATCAAAGGCCTTGGTGGTCATATCCGCCACGAGACGAACGCGCGGATCACAGGAGGCGGCAGTCCAGGTCTTGAGGACATCACGGCGCAGGCCGACGCGGGTCGTCACGTCCAGCGGCACCAGGGTTAATGGAAGGGCCGCGTGAAACACCCGATGGGCGGCATGCGGATCGACATACATATTGAACTCAGCCACCGGTGACACGTTGCCGGGGACGCCGATCGCGCCCCCCATCACAATCACCGAGCGAAACTTCTGAACGGTGAGCGGATTGACCTTCAGTGCCACGGCAACATTCGTCAGCGGGCCCAAGGTAATCAGCGTGACGTCATCCTGATACCGCCGCACACATTCGTTCCACACCTCGTGCGCGGTGGACAGGAGAGGCGGCAGACGGACAGAGGGATACCGCATCGCTCCCTCTGCGGTCAGCAGGGAATCCAGTTCCCCCAACCCGTCACTCCCGTGCACGTGAACAGCCGTTTCAAGGCCTTCTTCCAACGGCCGCGCCGCTCCCTGTCCCACCAGTAATCCCGGGGGAGGGTTGAGAAGATGCAACAGACGGAACAGATTTTTTGTGCCCTGCCCCACGGGCACATTGCCACAGACGGTCGTGATGCCCACCACGTCCAGTTCAGGCGATGCCAGGGCGAGCAGAATGGCCAGCGCGTCATCCACCCCGGGGTCGGTATCAATAATGACTTTGGTTGGAGAATTGTTCTGCATGCGTGAATGGTGCGGCTTCGCGGGAGAAGCGTCAGTGATCCACCTTCATCCCGGCAATGCACGGATCAATGCGTCTTACAAACCGGCGTCACGGCCTGGACCCGACTCGCCAAAGCGGGTGGATTGTCCGAGTTGTTCCAGGACGGAATGGAAGACGGCCCTCTGTTGGGGCGGTCCCATGAGAAAATAAATCACCGCCGCATTGCCGGCCCCCATGACCGCCAAGGCTCGGCCGGCCATTTCTTCTCCCTCGAACGATTGCGCGATCCATGCCTCCGTCTCGACTTGGGAGCCGGACGGGATAAAGGAGAGGCCATGCAACAGCGACAACGGCTCACGGAGTTGTTCACGAAGCGTCTCTCGCGTGACCTCGGTCAGGGGGAATATCATGCCGAGGTCTTTGCCTTCCTCCGGGATGAGAAACGGCATCTCTGCATCGTCCGGGCGATTGCTCTGCCAACCTTCGGGCACCACAAATGACCAACCGGTACCCGGAATCCTCAGCCGTGTCCCCGCGCGATAGGTGATGCCGGACACCACGTCGAGCGGACGATCCTCGCTCTGAGTGTCCGCAACGGCAACGGATTCCATCGAGGCGTGAATGGGCAGGGCGAAGAACATGTCGAGCAGCAGACACCCCACGGCGATCTGACGGACGACAGGCCGACCCACAACGGTCAACCAGGCGCCGCCGCCCGAAGCGCGACTACGAGACGGCATCCACCGGCGGACAGGTGCAAAAGAGGTGGCGGTCGCCATAGGCTTCATCGATCCGGCCCACACTCGGCCAAAATTTATTTTCGCGAACCCATGGCGCGGGAAATGCCGCCTCCTCGCGAGAGTAGGACCTCGTCCATTCCGAGGCAGTCACGGTCAATGCGGTGTGAGGCGCATTCTTCAGCACATTGCCCGCACGCGGCTGTCGACCTTCCGCAATGGCCTGGATCTCGCCACGGATCGCGATCAACGCCTCGCACAACCGATCCAGCTCGCTTTTCACTTCACTCTCCGTCGGCTCGATCATCAAGGTACCAACCACCGGAAACGACACGGTGGGGGCATGGAATCCGTAGTCCATCAGGCGCTTGGCCACATCCATCGCTTCCACGCCGCTGCTTTCCTTGAGCGGGCGCAAATCCAAGATAAACTCATGCGCCACGAAACCGCGTGCGCCGCTGTATAAGACCGGATAATACTTCTCCAAACGTTTGGCCATATAGTTGGCGTTGAGAATGGCCACCTGCGTCGCTTTGGTCAACCCCTCGCGGCCCATCAACGCAATATAGACCCACGAAATCGTCAGGATGCTGGGGCTGCCGTAAGGAGCCGCCGAAACCGGCCCGATCGACTGCGGTCCACCCAGCTTCGTGACCGGATGCCCCGGCATGTGCGGCACTAAATGACGGGCGACACCGATCGGCCCCATGCCCGGTCCGCCGCCGCCGTGAGGAATACAAAACGTCTTATGCAAATTCAGATGACAGACGTCAGCGCCCAGATCGGCCGGCCGGCAAAGCCCGACTTGGGCATTCATGTTCGCGCCGTCCATGTACACTTGCCCGCCATGGGTATGCACGATCTGGCACATGCGGCGAATGCCTTCTTCGAACACCCCATGCGTCGATGGATAGGTCACCATCAGCGCCGCCAAACGGCTACGGTGCTGTGTCGCCTTGGCCTCGAGATCGGCGAGATCCACATTGCCGCGCTGATCGCACGCCACGGGGACGACGGTCATGCCGCACATCGAGGCGCTGGCTGGATTGGTGCCATGCGCAGACACTGGAATCAAACATACATCACGTTGTGTCTCGCCTCGATGCCGGTGATAGGCGCGTATCACCATCAATCCGGCATATTCACCCTGTGATCCGGCATTGGGCTGCAACGAAATCGCGGCGAACCCAGTGATCTCCGCCAGCCACGACTCCAGCTGCTGAAACAAGGCCTGGTATCCCTGCACCTGATCGGCGGGAGCAAAGGGGTGGAGTCGCCCGAACTCCGGCCAGGTGACGGGCAACATTTCCGCCGTGGCATTGAGCTTCATCGTGCAGGAACCGAGAGGGATCATCGAATGCACCAGGGAGAGATCCCGAGATTGCAGACGATGGATATACCGCAACAACTCATGTTCGGCGTGATACCGGTGAAACACCGGATGCGTAAGATACGGACTGGTGCGCTGGAGGCCCACCGGATACCGCCCATCGACCGATTCAAGAATGGTCTGCAGTTCTGCCGCCGAAATTTCCTGGCCGGCGAATAGCGTCAGCAACTGCCGCACTTCATCCACCGTGCTCCATTCGTCCAGCGACAGTCCCAGACTGTGATCATCGTACCGACGTAGATTAATCTTCTGTTGCCGCGCCCGGTTCACAATCGTCTCCGATTGTGCCGGAGAGAGCGGGACGCGAAGTGTATCGAAGACCGGTTCCAGTCCGACTGCGCACCCGTGCCGGCGCAAGCCTTCGGCCAAGGCCATCGTGAGGCCGTGAATCCGTTCCGCAATCCGCTGCAATCCCGCAGGCCCGTGGTAGACGGCATACATCCCCGCCATGACTGCCAGCAGCACCTGCGCCGTGCAGATATTGCTCGTAGCCTTCTCCCGGCGGATATGCTGTTCCCTGGTTTGCAAGGACAGTCGGTAGGCGAGATGACCCGTGGCATCTTTCGAGACGCCGATGATCCGGCCCGGCATCTGCCGTCGAAACTCTTCCTTGGTGGCCATGAACGCCGCATGCGGCCCACCGAATCCCAAGGGCACACCGAATCGCTGACTGGATCCCACCGCGACATCCGCGCCGAACTCTCCCGGAGGACGGAGCAGTGTCAAAGCCAGCAGATCGGTCGCGACGACCACATAGACACCGGCGGCATGCGCACGGGTAATGAACTCGCTGTAATCACCGACGTACCCGTCCGTCGAAGGATATTGGAGCAACATCCCGAAAAATTCGCCGGAGGATAAATCCAGCGAGGACATCGCACCGATCTGCAGGGCGATGCCCAACGGTTCCGCGCGAGTCTGCACCACTGCGATCGTTTGCGGATGGCAGGTTTCAGAGACAAAAAACTTGTGCCGTTCGTGACCGGCCGCGCGGGAAATCGCGGCGCACATCGTCATGGCTTCGGCGGCCGCGGTGGCCTCATCCAGCAGAGAGGCATTGGCGAGTGGCAACCCGGTCAAGTCCGCCACCATGGTCTGAAAATTCACCAGCGCCTCAAGCCGGCCTTGAGCGATCTCAGCCTGATACGGAGTGTACTGGGTATACCAACCAGGACCTTCGAGAATATTACGTTGAATGACCGGCGGGGTAATGCAGTCGTAGTAGCCCATCCCGATCAAGGACCGCCACACCTGATTCTGTCCGGCCATGCTGCGCAACTCCGCCAAGACCTCCTGCTCGCCGCGGGGGGAGGGAACCGCCAAGGTGCCCTGCAGACGAATATCGGAGGGAACCGTGGCCTCGACGAGAGATTCCAGCGAGGGCACGTTCAGTGTTTCCAACATCGTCTGGATCTCAGACTCGGTCGGACCGATATGACGCGGCACAAACGTATCGTTCGGTTCGAGAAACTGCGGTTCTGGCATGTGGGTGAAATCCTGCTATAAGGTGACGCACTCGTTCATTCGAGGCAGAGTGGGTACCCTATCATGCAGCACAGAGTTTTCCAAGCGTTCAGCGACCCTCTCACCTCGCTTGTTTTCCAAATTTCCATAGCGTAATAGTGAAACCAAATCCTGTGCCCAGGGCAACGTTGACCGTCACGAAACCGGACCGAGACAAGAAGACCTCATGATGATCCATGACATTCTCGTGGTTGGAGCGGGACTCGCCGGCATGCGGGCCGCCATTGCCGTGCCGCCGGATATTAATGTCGCGCTGCTCTCGAAGGTGCACCCCGTCCGCAGCCATTCCGTCGCCGCCCAGGGAGGCATCAACGCGGCCATCGGCGCAGAGGATTCCTGGGAGGCCCATGCCTATGACACCGCCAAGGGCGGACTCTATCTGGGCGACCAGGACGCCATCGAGGCCATGTGCAAGGAAGCGCCGCAGGACATTTTAGAATTGGAGCGCATGGGCGTCATCTTCAGCCGCACCCCGGAAGGACGCATCGCGCAACGCCCCTTCGGAGGAGCCGGCTACCCCCGTACCTGTTACGCAGCGGACCGCACCGGCCATGCCCTCTTACACGCTATGTACGAACAGCTGATGAAGCGCCGCTGCAAGGTCTATGAGGAGTGGTACGTCACGGCATTGCTGGTCGAAGACGGGCGCTGTTGCGGGGTGGTCGCCTGGGACATGATCCACGGCGGGCTACAGACGCTGCGCGCGAAAGCGGTGATTCTGGCGACCGGCGGGAGTGGCCGCATTTTTTCCACGAGTACGAACGCCGTCATTAATACTGGAGATGGGATGGCACTGGCGTATCGCGCAGGCGTTGCGCTCGAGGACATGGAATTCGTCCAGTTTCATCCGACCACCTTGAAAGACACCGGCATCCTGATCACCGAAGGCGCGCGCGGAGAAGGCGGGTATCTGCTGAACACGCTCGGCGAGCGGTTCATGAAACGCTACGCGCCGGAACAAATGGAGCTGGCAACGCGCTCCACCGTCTCCCTCGCCATCGGACAGGAAATTCAAGAAGGGCGGGGCGTCGACGGCTGCGTCCTGCTCGACCTGCGACATCTGGGTCGCGCCAAAATTCTGGAGCGGCTGCCGCAGATCCGGGAACTGGCGATGGAATTCGCGGGCCTCGATCCGATCGAAACACCCATTCCCATCCGCCCCGGCGCCCACTACCAGATGGGCGGGGTTCGGACCAATGCCTGGGGAGAAACCGACCTGCCAGGACTCTTCGCCGCAGGCGAATGCGCCTGCGTCAGTGTGCATGGTGCCAACCGCCTCGGAGGCAATTCCTTACTGGAAACCATTGTCTTCGGACGCCGGACAGGCACGAAGGCCGCTGAGTCGATCCGCGGCGTTCAGCTCCCGCCGCTATCCGAGGCCATCCTAAAGAGCGAAGAGCAGCGCATCAACCTGCTGCTCGGCAACCCCGGACCTGAGCGGGCCTGGCAGATACGAGACGATCTCGGGAAAACCATGAGTCTGAACCTGGGGATCTTCCGCACGAAACAATCCATCCAGGAAGCGTTCGAGACCGTTCACGCCTTGAAACGTCGCGCGGAGCACATATGCGTGCAAGACAAGGGACGCATCTTCAACACCGACCTGATTCACGCCCTGGAATTGCAGTGCCTGTTGGAGATCGCCGAGACCATCGTTGTGGGCGCCTTAGGACGCGAAGAAAGCCGCGGGGCTCACTACCGGGCCGACTTCCCCACCCGCAACGACACGGCCTGGCTACGCCACTCCCTAAGCTACCGCCGTCCTGAGGGTCCCCATCTGACCTATGCCCCTGTGACCATTACGCGTTTTCCTCCGGCATAACGCATCCGTTCCTATCCCCTTCCTCTCTTTCCCCTAAAACGCGGTCAGGACCTGGCAATGAGCCGTCCCACGCCGTCCGATCGGTTGCGCTCCTCCCGTTTTGCGCTATCCTTTTCAATAATCACCGATCACCCACTGACGGGACCGTCCAGCACGCGCCCGGGCGAAGGGTCGTAAGGCACCATGACTACCGTTCACCCCGGCGCAGCACTCCCTGCATCATCTGCGCTGATCCCATCGGACTCTGCGCAGACCCTCATCTGCCCCTTTTGCCAGGCCATCACTGCCTGTGCACCAGTGGCTGGTCACCCATTGCACCCATTTCCCTGTCCTTCCTGCCATGCCAACCTCCTGGTGCTCAACCCGGCGGCAGGGCCGACCGATGAAGAGAGCACCCGTCGATCGTGGGACGAAAACCTGCCTGTCGATCTGTCACGCCGTCTCACAGGAATCGCGGTGGCTGTCCTGGCCTGTGTGCTGAATTATGTGCTGTTGTCGGCAATGGCCTATTGGATGCTGGGACAAATCAAAACGACCCACGACCCTTACGAGATCGATGGCTTGGTGCTGTCGCCGTTTATTTTGAAGGCCAATGGCTGGACGCCGCTCCACCTTGCCGCGGCGCGAGGCGATCAGGCAGCCACCGCATCACTCCTGGCAGAGGGACAGACGGTGGACCAACGCAACGGCAATGGACGGACGGCATTGTTTGAAGCCGCCAAGCGCGGGCACACCGATGTCGTCACGTTACTTGTGCAACACGGAGCGAATCCCAATGCAAAGGGGAAACAAGGCTTCACCCCGCTGTTGGCTGCGGCCGACCAGGGCCATACCGACACCATTGAAGCGCTCCTTGCCAACGGGGCCGACATCCGAGCGGCCTGCACCTGCGGTGATTCGGCGCTCCATCGGGCGGTCCGGCATGGGCATCTCGCCGCCGCACAGACCCTGCTCGAAGGGGGCATTCCGGTGAATCAGAAGAGCCACGGCGAAACCCCGCTGGAAATCGCACAACACGACGAGGATCCCGAACTGATCGCACTGCTGCGCGCGCACAGCGGCAGAGAGTTTTCTAACGCCAAAGCCAAACGCGCGGAAGGCATCGCATTCCAAAAACACGGCCAGATCGACAAGGCGCTCTTCGCCTATGCCGACGCGTTGAATCTGGACCCCGATGATGATGAAGCCTATTACGGACGCGGGACCGCCCTGCTCCAAAAGGACGCGCCCGACGAAGCACTGATCGCTTTTCATGCCGCCATCCGTTTGAATCCTACCTCCTTCAATGCCTACAACGCCGCTGCATCCGTACACACGGCGCGGGGACAATGGGATCAGGCCCTCACGCTGTGGGATCAGTTCCTCACACACCAACCACAACACGGGCGTGCCTATTTCGAACGCTCCATCGTGAAGCGAGGCAAAGGCGATAGCGCAGGATTCCTACAGGGATTGCAGCAGGCCTGCGCCTTGGGTCATCAGGCCGCCTGCTGAATCATGACCACTGCGGCACTGCATGACGACACGAGCGCCGCACGCGTCACCTGCCACCGCTGCCTCAGCCGGTATCGGGTACGCGCCCTGGAGCAATTGACCAGCGCGTCTCGCAGCACCTGTCCCACCTGCGGTGCCCGATTCGCGGTGGTCGAGGCGATATCATTACGCTCCGACGAAGACTCGCCGAACCAACACGACAAGCCTTCCGCAGTTCCTGACGCCTCGGCCACCTCCGGCGCAACCGCCTCATTGTCTCCGCCCATACGCGCGGCCTTTCATGGAGTGGGCGGGACGCTCTTGGGCATGCACGTCGTGAACGTCTGCCTTACGTTGATCACGCTGGGCGGGTATCACTTCTGGGCCAAGGCGAAGATCCGTCGGTACCTGTTCAGTCAGACATCCTTTGCAGGGGATCGGTTCGCGTATCACGGGACCGGCAAGGAACTCTATCAAGGCTTTCTGAAAGCCATGTTGGTCTTCGGCATCCCGTATTTCTCTCTGAGCGCCGCGCATACGTTTCTGGAGCTTCCCCAGTGGATCGATGTGTTGCTCCAAGCGATGGCCGGCCTGGTATTTTTCCTCTACGTACCCGTCGCGATCGTGAACGCGCGCCGGTATCGATGCACCCGCACCTCATGGCGTGGCATCCGGTTCTCGTTTCGAGGACGGACCGTAGATTTTCTCAAACTGTATTTCCGGGGATGGTTCTTCACAGTCCTCACCCTGGGCACCTACTATCCCTATTTTCAAACCCAACGTCAGGCGTTTCTGCACTCCCACACCTATTTCGGCAACCAGCGGTTCCGGTTCACCGGCCACGGGTCCGGGGTGATGATGCCCTTCGCCGTGACCCTGTTTACCACCTATGCAGTCCTGGGCCTGTGCGGGTTCGCTCTGGCCCTGCAGTTGACGAATGCGGGGCTGACACTCCTGTTGATTCCCTTTGTCCTTGGACCGATGCGGATCTGGCTGTTGGGACAGAAGCAGCGCTATTTCTGGAATCACACTTCATTCGGGGACGCCCATTTCTCCTCCGCTATCACCTGGCAACGGCTGTTCACGCTGTATCTGGGGAATCTCGGCCTCCTCCTGGCCACCTTGGGATGGGCCTGGCCATGGGTTACAGTGCGTAATGCCCGATTTTTTATCGGCACGCTGTCGCTCCATGGGACGGTCGATCTCGATCGCGTCATGCAAGACACTACCGACGCCTCGGTCACGGGCGAAGGGCTGTCGAACCTCCTCGACACCGGCTTCGACATGGATGCGTGATCATGTCCACCGCCCGAACCGCTCACTATCTCGACGGCCGCACCGCCACGCGACATCGTGTCACCCTCACCATCAGTCCGGCCGCCTTGCAGATCGCCATGCCCGACGGCAGCAGCAAGCAATGGCCCTACGGGGAGATTCGCCAAACACAAGGGACCTACCGTGGCGAGCCAGTCCGCCTGGAGTTCGGGCCTGAACCAGCAGAGGCGGTAGTCGTCGCCAGCCGCGCCTTGCTGACCGAAGTTCATACGGCGGCACCCGCGCTCGCACAGCATTTTCACAATCCCTCCTGGCGGCAGACGCGCCTTGCTTGGACGCTGGGCGCAGGGCTCGGGGTGATACTCATGCTCATTGGCCTGTACCGCTGGGGGATTCCCGGTATCGCCTCCGCCGCGACACCCTACGTACCGACCACATGGGAGGAGTCATTGGGCCGCAAGATCGTCGAACAGCTCGCCCCGGAGACGCAGCAATGCCGGGATCCTAATCGACTCCGGAAGATCGACGAGGTGGTGCAAACGCTGGCAGCTACGCATCCGTCTTCTCCTTACCGGATCACGCTCTCGGTGGTGGACAATCCCGGCATCAATGCCTTTGCGGCTCCCGGCGGCCAGCTGGTGATTTTGCGAGGCCTGCTGGAACAGACCACCAGCGCCGAACAACTCGCCGGCGTGCTGGCGCACGAACTCCAACATGTCTATCTCCGCCACAGCACCAGAGCCATCCTTGAACAGACCGCCGGTACGCTGCTGCTGACCGCGGTGTCGGGAGACCTGTCAGGAGGACTGGCCTGGGGGCTGCAAGGGGCACAGACCATGGGATCGTTGCACTACAGCCGCACCCATGAAGAGGAGGCGGACATCGAAGGGCTTCGCATGATGCAAGCTGCGCATCTCGATCCCGCCGCCGTGATTGCGTTTTACGGAACGTTGCAGAAATCCGAGCAGGACCATGCCGGACCACCGGATTTTCTCTCCACCCACCCGGACATGGGCCGTCGGCTCGCCACCCTTCTCGCCCTTGCCGGCCCCACGCCGACTGACGCGCGCCCGCTGCTTCCCGGCGAAGACTGGATGGATATTCGCTCCCTCTGTCGAATACAGGCCGCCAGACGTTCCAGCCCGGACTCTGCCGATCTCCCCTGACACCACGTTTGACCTCATCACAAACCCGCGGCCTCTGTTATAATCCACCCACCTGTGGGCATGAAGACCTATGCGCGTTCTAGTCGTTGAAGATGAAACCAAGGTGGGCTCCTTCATCAAGCGAGCCCTCGAGGAAGAAAGTTACGCCGTCGACCTCTGTGAAGACGGCGCGCAGGGTCTCGATCTCGCCCTGACCGGCAGCTACGACCTCATCATGATCGACCTCATGCTGCCGGGCCTACCCGGCATGGAAGTGCTGACCCGCCTCCGCAAAGAAAAAATTCAGACGCCCGTCTTGATTCTGACGGCGCAGTCCAAAGTCGATCAACGCGTCAAGGGCTTGGATGCGGGGGCGGATGACTACCTCACCAAACCTTTCGCCATCGACGAATTGCTCGCCCGCGTCAGAGCGCTGCTGCGGCGCGGCACGGCCGAAGCGTCCGGCACGCTTCAGATCGATGATCTCATCCTCAACCCCGCCACGCGGGAAGTCACCCGCGGAGGACAGCGTATCGATCTCACGGTCAAAGAATATGCCCTCCTGGAATATTTCATGCGTCATGCCGGTCGGGTGTTGACCCGCCCGATGATTTCCGACCATGTCTGGAATCAGGACTTCGATACCTTCACCAATGTCATCGACGTCTACGTGAATTATCTGCGGAATAAGATCGATCGCGGGCGGGCGCGAAAGCTGATCCATACGATCCGAGGGAGCGGGTATATGCTCAAGGTCGACTGATGCCCCTTCGAGTCCGGCTCACCCTCTGGTACGGAACGGCCCTGGCCCTGATCCTGCTGACGTTTTCCGTGGTGCTCTACACCATCACGGCCCGCGGCCTCCGCGACCAGGTCGATGAGTCGTTGCAGGAAACCGCCTCGGCGGCCGTGCGCTCACTGGAGACCCGGGGGTTCCTGCCCCTCATCGATGAAGACGCCCTCTTGAGTCAATTCCCTGAACTCACCCGTATCGATAAATTTTTTCAGATCTTCAGCCCCACCGGCACCATCACCATCCGTTCCCCGAATATCCGGCAGCACGACGTTCCGTTGAGCCGCCCGGCCCTGGAAGCCGCCTTCACTGGCAGCACCGTCTTCGAATCGGCCAGATACCCCAACGAGCCGCCGCTGCGTTTGGTGTCCGTTCCCATTATTTACCGTGGCTCGTTGCTCTATATCGTGCAGGTGGGGACTACGCTGGAAGGCGTCGAGGAAACCCTGCGCCGCTTTCTCCTCGTGCTGCTCGTCATGGCGCCGATCGCCTTGGTCGTCTCTTTGGTGGGCGGTTGGTTTCTCGCAGGACGCGCCCTGCGCCCGGTCGACTCCATCACCGTCGCCGCACAACGGATTGCTGCGGGCGACCTCACGCAGCGGCTGCATTCTGAACGCTCAACGGATGAAATCGGGCGTCTAACCGATACGTTCAACAATATGATTGCGCGGTTGGAAACGTCCTTCTCGCAAATCCGCCAGTTCAGTAGCGATGCCTCCCACGAGCTACGCACGCCGCTGACGGTCATGAAAGGCGAGAGCGAATTAGTTCTGCGCCGTCCCCGTCCCGTTGAAGATTACATCGCCGTGCTGGAAAGCAACCTGGAGGAAATCGACCGCATGTCCCGCATCGTGGAGGAACTGCTCTTCCTCTCGCGGGCGGATATGGGGCAGGTGAAAACAGAATGCGAGCCGGTCCGGCTGGAGGCCTTAGTGGAGGACATTCAACGCCAGGCCTGTCTCCTCGGGCAGGAACGGGAAGTCGACGTCATCATGGGCACGATTCAACCGGCCACCGTACGCGGAGACGAACTGCGTCTACGGGAGCTCATCCTCAACATCGTCGACAACGCGGTGAAATATTCTCATCCCCGCGGCAAGGTCGAAATCGATGTGCGAGTAGAAGGCACTACCGCACGTCTTGCGGTACGCGATTACGGGATCGGCATTCCGCAGGACGCGCACAGGCAGATTTTCGACCGCTTCTTCCGCACCGATGACGCCCGGGCCCATACCAAAAAAGGGACCGGCCTCGGCCTGGCCATCTGTGCCTGGATTGCCGAAGCTCACCATGGACACATCGAAGTCCAGAGCGAGGTCGGTAAAGGCTCCACCTTCACCCTTGTCCTGCCGTTGGCTGCAGCGGCAGCTTAACGACTTCTAATTCCTCGTTAACAGATTTCTCATCCAGGGCTGTTACCTTCCAAATGACTGTCGCACGGAGGATCAATCTCTCTCGCGTGTACAGACCACCGTCATCTAGGAGGAGGAACCCCTATGCAACGACCCACACCGTCAGTCAGTGTCTTAGCCGGTATTGCCGCCGTGAGCGCGGGGTTAATCTGGAGCTATACTCCGCTTTCATCGTCTCACGCCTCAAATCCATCTCCCGTCGTAGAGGAACGCGCGATGGCGCCGACTGGCTCCTTGCCCGCTGCCGGCTTCGCCGATGTGGCCAAGACGGTCACACCGGCCGTCGTCAACATCACCACCAGCGGCGCGGAGGAGATCTCTGACCACGCTCGCCCGCGCGGGAAAATGGAAGATTTTTTCGGATCACCGTTCGGCCCACGCCGATTCGGACCACCAATGGAACCACGTGAACATCGAGGCGGCGGTCAGGGATCCGGGGTGATCGTCACCCAGGATGGATACGTGCTGACCAACAACCATGTGATTGCCGGAGCGAAGACCGTCACGGTTACGCTCCCCGACAAACGAGAGTTCAAGGGCCGGATTGTCGGCAGTGATCCCAAGAGTGATATTGCCGTGGTGAAGATCGACGGCACGCAGCTCCCGACTATCACGTGGGGCGATTCCAGCCGCCTGCAGGTCGGTGAATACGTGCTGGCGATTGGTAATCCCTTCGGTCTGAATTCCACAGTGACCCTCGGCATCGTCAGTGCGCTGGGCCGGGGACATATGGGGATCACACAGTATGAAGATTTCATTCAAACCGATGCCGCCATCAATCCCGGAAATAGCGGCGGTGCCCTCGTGAACACGAAGGGAGAACTGATCGGCATCAACACGGCCATCTTTTCTCAAACCGGAGGATATCAAGGCGTCGGCTTCGCCGTCTCGACCGGCATGAGCAAGCCGATCTATGAAAGCCTGGTGAAGACCGGCAAGGTCGTACGCGGCTACCTGGGCATCGGCATTCAAGACCTGAACCATGACCTAGCCAAGTCCTTTGGCGCGAAAGGCACCAATGGCGCGGTCGTCACCGACGTGAAGGAACATGGCCCGGCGGACAAGGCCGGAATCAAACAAGGCGACGTGATCCTGTCCTTCCAGGGCGCCCCGATTGAAGACGCCGTGACTCTCCAACGCGCGGTCACACGAACCGCGGTCGGCAGCAAAGCCACGGTCAAAGTGTTGCGGGAGGGCCACGAAAAGGAGTTAGCGGTCACTATGGCAGAACTGCCGGACAACCAGCAGGTGGCCAAAGCAGAAGCTGAACCCTCCGACCAACCATTGGCTGGCCTCGCCGTGCAGGAGCTTGATCGGGAAACGGCCCAGGAGCTCGGGCTGAAGGGGAAGATTCAGGGCGTCGTGGTGACCACGGTCGATCCGGAGAGTGACGCGGAACGGGCCGGCTTGATGCCCGGTGACGTCATCCGGGAAATCAACCGCAAACCAGTCACCTCGATGAAGGAGTTTGATCGAGCCGCATCGAATCTCAAGAAAGGTGAAACCGTTCTGGTCTTGATCAACCGGCGCGGCACATCCCTGTACCTGAGCGCGAAGATCTAACGAGACGCAGAGCAATGGGGCGGGTTCCGGTGAGCGCAGGTTTACCGGTAACCCGCTCCGCTTTTTTGGGGCATGAGCAACGCAGGAGAAGAGGAAGACGTGTTTGGCTTGTCGGTCTGGCCAATTGGCTGAGCGATCAAATCATATCCGGCCACATCTGTCACCGTGACCGAAATGAATTCTCCAGGCTTGGCGATTCCACGTTCACAATACACCACCCCGTCGATCTCAGGCGCCAGGCCTTGATGCCTGGCTTCCACTAGCCGGTCAGATTCCTCAGACACCCCATCCACCAGCACTTCGATCGTACGGCCGAGGTACTCACGGTTTTTGGACTCTGAAATCGATTCCTGCAGAGACAGGAGCTCATTGCGTCGTTCTTCCAGCACCGCTTGCTCGACTTTTCGGTCGAGATCCACGGCCGAGGTGCCTTCCTCGTCGGAATACAGAAAGACGGCCACGCGATCGAACTCCATGTCGAGGACAAACTGTTTCAGCTCTTCAAAGTGCTTGTCCGTCTCGCCGGGAAACCCGACGATAAACGCCGTTCGAAAAAACACGCCAGGAATTTTGGTTCGAATCCGTTCCACCAGCTTCGTCAGATGTTTGCGATCACCCAGTCGATGCATGCGCTTGAGCATCCCGTCGCTGATGTGTTGCAGCGGCATGTCGAGATACTTGGTGATACGCGCCTCTCCGGCATAGAGATCCAGCAATTCATCCGTGACCTGTTGCGGATATAAATAGAAGGGCCGGATCCATCGCGCATCCTCCACGGCGACCAATTCACGCAGCAACGCCGTGAGTCCCTGTTTGAGCCCCAGATCGACCCCGTAGTTAATGGTGTCCTGGGAAATGAGGTTGAGTTCCTTCACCCCTTCCTTGGCCAGCCGTCTCGCCTCGGCCACAATCGATTCAATCGGGCGGCTCCGTTGCTTGCCCCGCATGATCGGAATGGCGCAGAAGGCGCAGTTCCGGTTACACCCTTCGGCAATTTTGAGGTAGGCGCTGTGAGGCGTTCCAAGCCGGATACGCGGCGTGTCGGCATCATAAAGATACGGCGGCTGCCCCAGCCAGAGACGTTGCTGGCGTTTCTTAGGGGCTAGGAGGCTACGGCAAATTTCGGCGATCCGCCCGAATTCCCCTGTTCCGACCACACCGTCTAACTCCGGCAGTTCTTTCAAGAGTTCGCCCTGATAACGCTGTGCCAGACAGCCCGCTGCGATCAACACGCGACAGGAACCTGACTTCTTGAGACGGCCGTGTTCGATAATGCTATTGATCGATTCCTGCTTGGCCTCTTCGATAAAGCCGCAGGTATTGATGATCACGACTTCGGCGGCACGGGCATCGCCGGTCAGTTGGAAGCCACCGGCCACCAGCGTGCCGAGCATGACTTCGGAATCTACCTGGTTTTTTGAACAACCCAGATTCACAAAGCCGATGGTGGGTTTCTTATCTTTCGCCCGCGAGGGCGTAATCAATGATGAAGCCATAACCAGGCAGTCTACGAGACGGCGGAAAAGTCTGTCAAACGAGGTCTCTTGCTATTGGAGCGGCAGCTATCCTAGATTGGGCACATGATCCGGACCTTCCAAGGCATCAAGCCCACCATTCCCCAATCCTGCTTTATCGAAGACACAGCGGTCATCATCGGCGACGTTGTGATGGGCGAAGAGTGCAGCGCCTGGTTCCATGCCGTGATCCGCGGGGATGTGAATCACATCCGTATCGGCCATCGGACCAACGTCCAGGACCTCTGCATGTTACACGTCACGCACGACACGCACCCGCTCATCATCGGCGACGACGTGACCATCGGGCACCATGTGGTGCTACACGGCTGCACCGTTCACAACCGAGTGCTGGTCGGCATGGGCGCCATCATCATGGACGGCGCCGTGATCGGGGAAGACTCCGTCGTCGGCGCGGGAGCCCTGGTCACGGAAGGGACGATCGTTCCACCGAAGAGCCTCATCCTGGGATCACCAGCCAAGGTCAAGCGCCCGGTGACCGACCAGGAACTCGCATGGATACGGGAATCGGCGCAGAACTATATTCGCTATTCACGTCAGTACCTCACCGGGCCGGACAAACCACGCCCAGGCTTTTGGGTCTAACAACGCTGCAACAATCAGTCGTCACGCTTCATCCGATTTGCATCAGACAGATGGGATCTCCAACAGTAGGTGAGGCGTACGTGCGCTCATCAAGTCGGTAGGGAATGCCGCGCCGATGACACCACTCGGCAACCCACACCGCCTCTTCAACCGTCGTGGTCACCAAGCCCGGCACGGTTAATCGGTTCAAGCAACGATCGACGAGTCGGGCGACCGTGCGTTGTTGCGTGACAAACTTGTTCGCATTGAACGTGACAGGGTTCGCCCTCCCGTAGGACAGCACAGATAATTCCGGAAAGCGTTCAGGATCGTTCAGCACACTGACCAGCCACAGGTGATCCACCCGCTGTGTGACCGAACCTGCATCGTGATGCTGAAACCGGATGGGGAACTCGCCGCAGGCACGATTCAGGACCAGCACTTCCTTCCGCCGCAAGTTACAAGCGACTACTCGCCGCTCCAGTTCCAGCGCTTCCATCACCAGCGGCGGAATCTCCGCGACGCCGGCTCCTACATACAAACTGGTGCCGCCTGGCTTGAGCCTGGACTTCAACGCAGTCGCGACCTTGGTCCCGAGACGCTGACAGAGGCCTCGCTTCGCGGCCCAAAATTCATCACCGCCCTCGTCGCAATAGATCGGGCCCAAGCGGGCATAATCGAGCCGCGCAAATATCTCCCTTATCGCCCGCCTGGTGGCAGGGTCTACCGTCACAATCCTACGCGCCATGTTTCTCCATCCTAGGCAGATCGTTGATGACGTGCCTCCATCCTGAACTGTTCATGACCCTGCCCGCGCCCCTTATGAAGATAGGCAACGAGGCAGGCGATCAGGACGTGCCCGGCCTTCCGCTTAGCGCCGACGCAATCCTGCCCCCACTCGATATCCGGGAGCCGGAAACTCGGGGGCCCACTCACTTGTGGTTGAAGTGTACCTGCGTGGTTGGTGCACTGACTACGCGACGATCTCGGTGCCGATACCCTTGTGGGTGAAAATTTCCAACAGAATGGCATGGGGCACGCGCCCATCGACGATATGCGCTTTTCCCACACCACCGGCCAAGGCATCCAAACAGGCATGCACCTTCGGCAGCATCCCTTCGCTGATGGTGCCTCGCTTGACCATGCGCTGCACATCTTTCCGGGAGACCGTCGACAGATGGCGACCATTCGCATCCCGGATCCCCTTCACGTCGGTCAACATCACCAGCTTTTCCGCCTTCAGCGCTGCAGCGATGGCTCCGGCAACCAGGTCGGCATTGATGTTGTACGTGTTGCCTTCCCGATCCGTTCCAATGGGCGCAATGACCGGAATGTAGTGATCTTCCTGGAGCTTGAGCAGTAACGTGGGATCGATCGACTTCACGTCGCCGACGAACCCGAAATCCGCGTCGCTGTCGTCGGTATCGATATCCTTCTCGATGCTTTCCGCCCAAGCCTTCGCGGTCAACGGCTTGGTCAACATCAACCCGCCGTCTTTTCCGCTCAGCCCGACGGCCTGGCCCCCATGCCGGTTCAGCAGATCGACGATTTCCATGTTGATCCGGCCGGCAAGGACCATCTCGACGATTTCCATCGTCGCGGCATCGGTCACCCGCACGCCATGCTTAAACTTTGCTTCCATGCCCAATCGATCCAACATCTGATCGATTTGCGGGCCTCCCCCATGCACCACGACGGGGTTCAAGCCGACGTACTTCAGCAAGACGACATTCTGCGCGAACCGCGCCTTGAGCGAGGCATCCGTCATCGCATGCCCCCCGTACTTGATGACGACCGTCTTGCCCTTAAACGTCCGAATGTAGGGTAAGGCCTCAATCAGCACGTCGGCTTTCTTAATCAGTTTGTTCATCCGTCACTCCTCGCTCTCGCTGGTTCCGCTTATAGAATATAGCGGCTCAGGTCCTGATCCTTCACAATGTTCAGTAACCGTTCCCGGACATACGCGGCATCCACGACCACCGTCTTCTGTTCCAATTCCGAGCCTTCGAACGAGACCTGTTCGAGCAGCCGCTCCATAATCGTGAACAGACGCCGCGCGCCGATATTTTCCGTACGCTCGTTGACCTGCACCGCCGTCGCGGCAACTTCCGCCAATCCATCCGCGGTAAATTCGACGGTGAGCCCTTCGGTCGCCATCAACGCATGATACTGGCGCACCAACGCGCCGCGCGGTTCGGTCAGGATACGGACAAAGTCTTCCTTGGTGAGCGGCGCCAGTTCGACACGGATGGGGAATCGGCCTTGCAGCTCGGGAATCAAATCCGACGGTTTGGCGACATGGAAGGCCCCCGCGGCGATGAACAGGATATGATCGGTCTGCACGGCACCGTGTTTCGTGCTGACGGTCGATCCTTCGACAATCGGGAGGAGGTCGCGTTGCACGCCCTCACGGGACACATCCGGGCCCATCGCGCGCTCACGGCCGGCGATTTTGTCGATCTCGTCTAAAAAGACGATGCCGGTCTGCTCCACTTTGGTGATGGCTTCCCGCACCACCTCGTCCATATCGATCAGTTTCTGGGCTTCCTCCTGGGTCAGATGCTTCAAGGCGTCGGGGACTTTCATCACCCGTTTCTTTTTCTTCCCCTGAAACATGCCGCCCAGCATGTCGCGGAGATTCCCTTCGAGATCTTCCATCCCGCCCGCATTCGAAATGACACCGAGGGGGAGGGCGCGTTCCTTCACTTCAACCTCTACCGATCGCTGATCCAGCTTGCCCTCGCGCAACTGCAAGCGCAGCTTCGAGCGCGTGGCGTCCGGCGACTCAGTCTGCTCTGCAGACTCGGCTCGCGCGCCGGCATGGTCGAATCCTGGCGGGACTGAACGGGAGGGCGAACCGGGCAACAGCACATCGAGCAGCCGTTCTTCCCCCAGTCGCGAGGCCTTTTCTTGCACGTCCTCCAAGTGTTTGGTTTTCACCAGACTGATCGCCTGTTCGGTGAGATCACGAATGATGGATTCGACGTCACGACCGACGTACCCGACCTCGGTAAACTTCGAGGCCTCCACTTTGATGAACGGCGCTTCCGCGAGTTTCGCCAACCGCCTGGCGATTTCTGTTTTACCGACGCCGGTGGGACCGATCATGATGATGTTCTTCGGCATGACCTCATCACGCAACTCGGGGGCCAACTGCTGGCGGCGCCACCGGTTGCGCAGCGCAATTGCGACCATGCGCTTGGCATCCTGCTGACCGATCACATACCGATCCAGCGCCTCGACGATCTGCCGGGGCGTCAGACTATTCACATTGAGGGAACGGGGCGTGGAGTCGGTGGTCATGACAGGGCTGATCCTAACGCGTGAGCGATTCGATCACAATCTGTTGGTTGGTATAAATGTCGATCCCGCCGGCAATCATCAGCGATTCCTTCACAATGTGCTCGGCGGCCAGGTCGGAGTGCGCCAGCAGGGCACGAGCGGAAGCCAGGGCATAGGGTCCGCCGGAGCCGATGGCCAGAATGCCGTCCTCCGGCTCCACCACATCTCCGGTGCCGGAAATGATGAAGGAGTGATCGAGATCGGCCACTGCCAGCAGCGCCTCCAGACGGCGCAAGACCCGATCGGTCCGCCAGTCTTTCGCCAGCTCCACGGCAGCCCTCGTCAGGTTGCCGCGATACTCCGCAAGTTTTGCCTCGAATTTTTCAAAGAGGGTGAAGGCATCGGCCGTGGCGCCGGCGAATCCCGACAAGACCGTGTCGTTGTGCATCCGCCGCATTTTTTTGGCGTTATGTTTCATGACGGTGTTCCCGACCGTAACCTGTCCATCACACCCCATCGTCACCTGATGGCCCCGTCTGACACATAAGACTGTGGTCGATCGAATCTTCATCGCGAACCCTTCTGCTTATTCCCATCGCCTGCTTCCCCCGCAGTACCGGCACGCGGGTGCGTGCGATCGTATAACGCGAGTAGCTGGTCGGTCGCAAGATGGGTGTATTTTTGCGTCGTACTGAGCGACACATGCCCCAGCATCTCCTGAATAGCCCGCAGATCTGCGCCTTCATCCAACAGGTGCGTGGCAAACGAATGTCGCAAGGTGTGAGGATGAATCGCGCCACCGCTCAGTTGTCCCGAATATTTCGCGACGATGCGGGCAATTGTTCTGGTGGTCAACCGCCCTCCGCGGCGATTGCGAAACACAGCCGCGGAATCCATTACCCCGCCTGCGTTGGATCCAGCGACAGCGGCGACGGGAGCCTGAGCATGGTAGGCATCGATGGCCTCCATGGCGAGAGGGCTCAAGGGGATGACTCGCTCTTTCCCTCCCTTGCCGCGCACACGCACGACCCCTTCGCTGCGGCTGATGTCCTGACGATCCATGCCGACCAGTTCACTGACACGCGCGCCGGTGGAATACAACGTTTCGAGAATGGCTCGGTCGCGCAGCCCCTCGCGCGCTTCTCCCGGGGGAAATTCCATCAACGCCCCGACATCGTCTTTCGTGAGCACTTGAGGTAGGTGTTTCGGCAGTTTCGGCGCACGCACATCTTCTGCCGGATTCGCCTGCAAGCGGCCGACTCGAACCAGATATCGAAAGAAACTTCGCAGGCACGCGAGCTTTCTGGCCAGAGATGATTTCTTCTCTCCCGCGCGATCACGCGAGGCAAGAAACTCGCGAATCACGCCTGCTTCTATCGATTCGACTGTCAGGGTGTCACGAGGCTTCAGCGCAGCCAAAGCAAAGGCCCGGAACTGGGCCAGATCGGACGTATACGCGCGGATAGTTTGCGGAGAGGCGCCTTCCTGAACCGCCAACACGTCTAGGAAAGCCCGGATTGCGCGATCCATGCGTCAAAATCCTCAACAGCTCGTTGCTGGATGAGACGCCGCTTCTGATCCTTGTCGCGGGTCTTGACAGTGACGGGCGGGAACAGGCCGAAGTTGGTGTTCATCGGTTGAAAATGCGCCGGATCGCTCTTGGTAATGTGCGCCATCAGGCAACCATGCGCGCTGGTGGGCGGCGGGGTGACGAGCGGTTGACCGGCGAGACCGCGTGCCGCATTGATGCCGGCAATTCCCCCCATCGCCGCCGACTCCGTATATCCTTCGACACCGACCAGCTGGCCGGCGAAAAAGACCGTCCCTCGGGTTTTGAGCTGGAGCGTGTCGCGCAAGAGTTGCGGAGAGTTGATGAAGGTGTTGCGATGCAGGCTGCCGAGCCGCAAAAACTCGGCCTGCTCCAACCCGGGAATCATTCGAAAGACTCGCTTCTGTTCAGGATAGGTGAGCTTGGTCTGAAACCCGACCATGTTGTAGCAGGTGCCATGCACATTTTCGGTTCGCAATTGCACCACCGCATAGGGACGCTTCCCGGTTTTCGGGTCCTCTAAGCCAACCGGTTTCAACGGACCAAACTGCATGGTCTGCCGTCCCCGCTCGGCCATGACCTCGATGGGAATGCAGCTTTCGAAGTACGCGGCTTTTTCAAATTCTTTCGGCTGCACTTTTTCAGCCGCCATCATGGCATCGTACAACGCGTTATAGGCCGCTTCATCCATGGGACAGTTCAGGTAGTCCGCGCCGCCCTTCCCATACCGTGATGCGCGATACACAATGTCCATGTTGATGGAGTCGGCATCGATAATCGGCGAGATCGCATCGAAGAAATAGAGGTGTCGTTCGTGCGTCAGTTCGCTGATGGCCTTCGACAATTTTTCCGACGTGAGCGGGCCGGTGGCAATGATCGTCACGGCATCCGCAGGGATCTCCGTCACCTCTTCGCGCATGATCCGAATATTGGGATGTCCTTCCAGCGCCTGCGTGATGACACGTGCGAAGATGTCGCGATCCACCGCCAGTGCCGAGCCGGCCGGCACACGTGCTTCCTCCGCCGCGCGAATGACGAGTGAATTCAGGCGGCGCATCTCGCCCTTGAGAATGCCGGGCGCATTGAGCGGGTCCATTGAACCCAGTGAATTCGAACAGACGAGCTCGGCCAGATCGCCTGTTTTGTGCGCCTTCGTCGTCTCTTTCGGACGCATCTCGTAGAGTGTGACCTTGGCGCCGCGATGTGCCGCCTGCCAGGCCGCTTCCGAGCCGGCCAGACCGCCGCCGATGATGACGATGTCTTCACGCATGAATGGGAAACCTTTGAGAAGATGGAAGGAGGGTCATTGTAAGAATCGCCTTTTCTCGATGTCAAGAAAAGTGAGGACGGATTTGACCTTAGCGACACTGCTCAGCGAACGTTGGTGCCGATCCAGGCCTGCCTCCGGTCCGATGACCGTCGTACGATGTGTTGCTCCTTTTTGCCGGACCGTGGTAGACTCTCGACCTGCTCGGGCGATTAGCTCAGTGGGAGAGCGCTTCCTTCACACGGAAGAGGCCACAGGTTCGATACCTGTATCGCCCACCATTTTTTCAACCACTTGCACGACAGCACTCTCCGACACACGCAACACTGTGGTCAGTTTTGTGTCACGGTGTGTCCGTCGGTCCAAAATCTCCACTCCATCTCGCAGGCTTTCCGGGTAATGATGCGCATAGCGTTGCGTCATGAGCGGCGACTTGTGCCCGAGGAGCCGTTGCACCTTGTAGAGATCCACTCCCGCCTGGACCAGCCGCGTCGCAAAGGTGTGGCGGAGGTCATGGAAATGGCAGTTCACAATGCCCGCTTTGGCCATCGCAGGCCGCAACGCCCGTCGCAGATGGTTGGGATCTAACCGTGTCCCGGCGAGACTGGGAAAGACCAGCGCGGTTTTGATGTGCCGCACTTTGGCCTTCTCCGTCAGGAGCGCCATTACTGTCTGATTCAATGGCACTGTCCGCCGCTCCCCGTTTTTCGACTCAAACACGGTCGCAGTTCTTCGGAACAGATCCACGCCGTTCCAGGTTAGTGACAGAATCTCGCCCAACCGCATCCCGCTATGCAGCGCGAACACCACGAGCTCGCGTAACCAGGACGGACAGGCATCGAGCAATCGTGCCTCTTCATCCTCCATCAGCCACCGGTCTCGTTTCGTCGCGCCCTTTTCGAGAGACACGCGACTGACGGGATTGTCTCGGCACCATTCCCACTCCCGCTTCGCCAGGCTGAAGGCCTTTCTGAGACAGGTAAGCTCCCGATTGATCGAGGCGGGTTTCACCCCAGTGGCGTACCGCCGACTTTTATACTCCACGATCAGCTTGGGGGTAATCTCCGCTAACGTCCGGTCTCCGAAGAAGGCACGGAAACGCTTCAGGAAGGCTTGTCCTGTTTGTCGGCTGGCCAATTTCACGAGATACTCTCGCTCAAAACGATCCATCAATTCCGCAAAGGTCCGAGATTGTTCCTCCGCCCGGTCGAAATACTGTCCCTCGATCAATTGCACTTTGACTTTCGCCATGATGGCGTCCGCCAAGGCTCGATTCGATGACCCTGTCGAACGGCGAATTCGTTTCCCTTGAAACACAATATTCATCCACCAAATATTCCCTCGCTTAACGAGCCCCATTATCGTTCTCCTTTCCAAGAGGGCTCGCTGTTGGGCTGGTTTCCCCGTGGCGGGAAGTATAGACGGCACGTTTAGCCGCTTCAATGAGGTGGTCTACGTCGTCGGTGTGATGCCGGAGCAGACGAGGAGGCCTGTGACGAGATGTGGAAGAAAAGCCATTTAGCCAGGCCTGGATCGCCTCAGGTTCAAAGCGGACGAGGCCATGAATGCGGCGGCAAGGAATCTTATCCTGTGAGGCCCAGAAGTAGAGTGTGGACGGCTTGATATTGAGCCAAGCCGAGAGCTCTTTGATGGTGAGCATGTGCAGATCCACCGGGGGAGTCTCTCGACACCCCCAGTCCCCCTAACATGGGCTGCCCGCGTGACCGCCGGCAGTCCGGTGAAA
>VOPT01000010.1 GCA_009594865.1 Nitrospira sp.
AATTATCAAAAACCTCAAAATGTCCTGTACACAGTCGAAGCAATAGAAAGCTCTTAAATGCTTGATTTGCAGTGCTTTTGTGGGGAAACCATTGCAACAGCGAACATTGTCAAAATTTTCGCCTTCACACGGAAGAGGCCACAGGTTCGATCCCTGGATCGCCCACCATCCCGCTTCTATTCCGTCCTGGTCCAGCAACCGCTGAATTTCTCTCGTGTTCCACAACGGACTGCTGGGGTTCCCCTCACCTGGACAGAATCAAGATCATGCGCTAGACTTTTTTCACAAGGAACAGACTTCGTCTTTTCGAGTGTTCCTCAAGAAGAAAGAGAGGCACGGTATGCGCGGGACTTTGGCCACACTCATGTTGGGATTGCTTCTGACTACGGGTTGCTCCACCACCAACCAGATGGCGACGCAGGACCAGACCTACAATGCGCCGCTCAGCATCTATAGTGCGATGGACAGTACCTCGCTGGTCTATTCCGATCCCATGGCCGCCTCACAGGCGAACGACAATCCCTATCGATGGCTGGGATTCGTGCTGCACCCTGTCGGGCATGTCGTCGATTACACGGTGAACCGTCCGCTCTATGCTGTTGCGAGACATGCGCCGTACCTCTTTGGATACACAGCCGAAGATGCAATGATCGACTCGCAACGCCGATAACCCCCGCTCGTGGCGCCTTGCCGGCCGGGATTCTCTTTCCCGGCGGCGAGGCGACGCAGTCACTGCTCTCCCTGACAGTCGCATCTCTCCGACTATTCGGGTATGCTCTCCCCCTCGATCCTATCTAGCATTGACCTGGGGCATCGAATCCGACCATGCATCGTCGGCTCCCACTGCTGCCTGCACTGTTCGCCGTCTGCGCCTTGCTGACCGGGTGCGAAACCCCGCCGCCGGCGCGCGCGCCGCTTCCCCCTTCGGAAAGTGACCTGGACCTGCTGCGATCGACAAAACTCTGTGATACCCGCAAGGTATTCCTGGAGCACCATCCCGGCGTCGTGCCAGGAACTCACGCTTGGGGCAGCGGCCAAGAGCTGCGCCTCTCAGGCGAACAGAGCCTCTCAAAAGGGGAAGAGTCATACTTCTTCGATGAGGATGGGATACTGGTCGGAACACTGTTCCTCTTTCCTTCCGGACTCGACCTCGCTCCTTACAAAACGCTTCGCTATACCCTCAGCCAGCTGAAACCCAGCCTGGAGTTTTACCTGACCGTCGCGCAATTGGCCGACCGTCAGAATATGGCCTCCAGCACCCTCTATGACACGGGGGATGAAAAAACCACCACGCGGTACCTCGTCCTGGGCGACAAGCCTCCGCGGCTCCTGGCTGCATCCTTTTCCATTGATCCCTATGTGAAGCTCTTCTCTCCCTACCGGAAGGAATTTCTCGATCGTCTTCGGGATACCGGGCAACAGAGTGGCGGCCAGCACCTCGACACGCAAGGAGCGGAAGACAAAGAGCCCTTTGGCTCGCTTCAACAATTTGCCCGCGGCCAAACCGCACAACTCGCCTACTGTGGGATGAAGAATCAGACCATTGCGCTCGATGCGTACCAGAAGGCCAGCGCTTCAGGGTTCACCAGCCAAGTCTGGCAAGCGGAACTTCATCACAGGCTGGGCGTATCCTGGGAAGCGGCCGGCGATTTGGAGAAGGCCAAACGCGAATTACTCGCCTCATTGGCACAACGTCCAAACTCCCCGGAAGTCGTCAATAATCTCGGGTATGTGTACACCAAATTAGGCGAGAAGCAGAGCGCGCTCGCCTCCTTCGAAAAGGCGGTCTTGATGCGCCCCAATTATGCGATCGCCCGGTTTAACCTGGCTGAAGCCATCGCGGACGCGAACCCCAAACGAGCCATTACAGAATATGAAACGTATCTGGCCCTGACCGAAGGAATCCCCGAAGAGGCCGATCGCTCAGCCCTGGCGCAATCGCGCGTCAAGGCCCTCAAGCGCCAATAGCGTGGGTGGTCCTGCGGCAAGGAGTCACTAGGCAGAACCAGCGAGGTGGAGGGGCAGGACCGGAATCAGCGGGGGGACTTTTCAGCTTCTTCCTGACTCGTCTTGCACTCGATGCACAAGGTGGTGACCGGACGGGCCTTCAGTCGCTTATACGGAATATCGCCCTGGCAGCCTTCGCAAATGCCGTAGGTGTGCGTCGCAAGTCGCCCCAAGGCCTCATCGATTTTCTTGAGGAGTTTGCGTTCCCGCTCGCGGATGCGAAAGGAGAAATGCTGGTCAGCCTCTGCGGAGGCTTGGTCGCTCACGTCTGGAAACACTTCCAGACCGGTAGGATTCGTCAACACCACTCCGGCTTCGGCGAGGATGGCCGCACGCTGGCCTTCCAGGTCTTTCTGAATATCAGGGTACTTAACCCCGTTCGCCTTCGCCGGTTTCTTCCTGGTGGGAGTGGATTTTTTCGTCGAAGTCTTCATCAAATACTCGGTTCACTACGCCGGTATCGCCGCCAGACCTTCTCACGAGTGTGGACTATAGCAGCCGCAAATCGAAGGGGTCAATCGGTTCGTGTTGGTCGATACGACTGTTCCGCTTGCGGCAGCTCCCTCGAGTGACGTCACAGGTCTCTTCGGCCCTCGATCGATTTCACCAGCGTCACCTCGTCCGCATACTCGATATCCATTCCCACGGGAATTCCATAGGCAATGCGAGTAACCCGGACATGGTGAGGCTTCAAGAGCCTCGTCAGGTAGATGGCCGTCGCCTCACCTTCAATCGTCGGATTGGTGGCGACAATGACTTCTTCCACCCCTCCGGCTTTGACCCGTTCGAGCAGTTCTTCCGCGCGAATATCCGATGGCCCGACGCCGTCCAACGGCGACAACACGCCCAGCAGGACATGGTACAGACCACGGTATCCACCGGCGCGTTCGATCGCATACAACGTGCTCGGCTCCTCCACCACGAGAATCTTGCTACGATCCCGTTTGGAATCCCGGCAAAACTCGCAGAGCTCACCCTCGGCGATATTGCGACATTGGCGACAAAACGAGAGCCCATCCTTCACGGCCTGAATCGCTTCGGCGAGTCGCAGAGCCTCTTCCCGTTCCGCCTTGAGCAGGTGAAATGCCAGCCGCTGTGCGCTTTTCTGACCGATCCCTGGCAAACGCACTAACTCGCGGACCAATTTTGCCAGCAGCCCCTGCTGATCAATGCTCATAATGCCTGTTCATCTCCGGACCCTACGCACCGAAACCCCCGACTTCTCCGGCCATCGACACACAATGGACACCCCTCGGATTAGAACAGACCGGGAATCTTCATTCCGCCCGTGACGGCTTTCATCTCCTCAGCCATCATTTCGCGTGATTTCTTCAGTGCATCGTTGCCGGCCGCAACGACCAGATCCTGCAACATTTCGACATCACCGGCCTTCACCACTTCCGGATCGATCTTCACACTCAACAGGTCCATCGCGCCGTTTACCGTCACGGTCACAATGCCCCCGCCCGCGGTTCCGGACACCGTCTTGGTCGCAGCCTGCTCCTGCACTTTGGCCATTTGTTCCTGCATGGCCTGCGCTTGCTTCAAAATGTTGGACATATTCCCGAATGGACTTTTCATTCCTGTACCTCCTGTACCGGCGTGGTCGTGCGAACCTCCGCCAACTCTCCGCCGAACATCTCCAGCGCTTGTTTCACGAGAGGATGGGCCTTCGCCTGTTGCGTCAGGATCAACCGCTGCTCCTGCTCCTTGGCGACCCTCAACTGCTTCATCGTGGGCGCAGCCCCCGGCTCCTGCTCCGCCACGTCGATGATTCGAACCCGTAATGCACTGCCATACAGACGTTCGCCTAACGCCGCCAGGGCCTGCAGATTGTCTTCCTTCTCCAACATCGACCGCGCCACCGTCGCCTGCGTGGTAAACCCCAACGTAACCAAGCCGCCTTCGATCTTCATAACCCGCCCCATTTCAAGGAACGGCGCGATATTGGGATGTTGAGCCGCTACGGCTTCTTGAAACTCTTCCCAATTGATCTCCGCCGAAAATGAGGCGGTTGTGGTAGCAGAAGACAGGGCCTCGGTCTTTTGCGGCTGCTGCGAGACCGGAGCCTGTACGCTCGCGGGAGCCTGAACAGGAGACGCAGGAGTCTGAGTCGGCGGAACCGCCGCTTCACGAGAACGCGCACCGGGAGACGGCACAGGAGCAGCCCCGCTGGGAACAGCGGGCCGTTCTCCCGCGTCGGGGCTGGTCTTCGACGTGTCACGTCTCGCCGGTTTTGGTGGAACGGCCTTCTCCGCTGATGACGAGGCGCGAACGGCTGTTCCACGATCGACGAGGGAGGTATTCGACGGAACCGTCACCGCCGGCTGCCCAGCCGGATTGTCAGACGCGCGCAGGAGACGAGTCGCCCGAACCGCCGCCGTTTCGAGCACAAACCGCGGATGCGCGCTCACCCGCAGGTGATCCTCCGCGGCCGCCCACAGTCGAAAGAGCTCTTGAAGGTGCTCCACCGAGAACTGTTGCGCGTCCCGGGCCAATTGCGTCAAATCTTCATCGGTTGCCTCGATCAGCCCTCGTAGTTCGGGGCCTGCCGGCACCACAGCGGCGACCAACATATTCCGGACATACTCCACCAGATCGGCGCAGTAGGCGCGTACGTCATGGCCTTGATCCAAGAGACCGGCGATGACCTGCAAGGCCTTGGCGCTGTGCTGTTCGATTACGGCCTCAATCATCGCCCGCACCCGCTCCTGCGGAACCGCGCCCAGCAAGGTTTCCAGATCCTGATGGCGAATGGTCTTGCCGCCGAACGCAATCACTTGATCCAGCAAACTCAGCCCGTCACGCATGCTGCCTTCACTGGCGCGTGCCAGGGCCATCAGACTGCGGTCTTCGATGGTCAATCCATCCTGGTCCGCCACATGCCGCAGCCGCTGCATAATTTCAGCTTTTGAAATCCGGCGAAAATTGTAATGCTGGCAGCGCGAGAGAATCGTCGCGGGGATTTTATGGATTTCCGTCGTCGCGAAGATGAACACCACATGGGACGGAGGCTCTTCCAGGGTTTTCAACAAGGCGTTGAACGCCGAGTTGGACAGCATGTGCACTTCGTCGATGATGTAGACCCGAAACTGACCCCGGAACGGGGTGAACTTGACGTTCTCGCGAATCTCCCGCACATCGTCCACACTGGTGTTCGACGCGCCGTCGATTTCGACGACATCCACCGACGTCCCCTGCGTAATTTCCTGACAATTTGCACAGGTGTTACAGGGGGACCCGGTTGGCCCCTGTTCGCAATTGAGCGCCTTCGCGAGGATCCGCGCGACCGTCGTTTTCCCCACGCCGCGCGTGCCCGAAAACAAAAACGCGTGGGCGATCCGCTTGGTGGCGATCGAATTCATCAGCGTCTGCACGACGTGCGACTGCCCGATGACGTCGTCAAACGTTCCGGGCCGGTATTTTCTTGCGGAGACTTGGTAATCCACTTTGCCAGACTCTCGCGACTCATACGAGTGGGCGCCGAGCAAGAAACTCGATGCCTGGGGAGACAGGCGTACCCACTTCCCGCTCAGCAATCAAAATAAGTGGGGCCAGGTGATCCTGCGGCACACAGAACGAACCGCTTACCGTTGCTTCCTTCCGGACCTGGCGGGGTTCACAGGGTTCTGTTGCACAGGGCCCGGCCCCGAGGACTTCGTGATCCGGCAGAGAGGAAAGGCACATCCCACCGCATCACCTTGCGATGGCGATTGAACGTTCACGCCTTCCCAATCTTACATGGCACGTTTGATGGCGGAGAGGGTGGGATTCGAACCCACGGTCCCGTTGCCGAGACGCATGCTTTCCAAGCATGTCGATTCGTCCACTCTCGCACCTCTCCGCGATCGGACGACTTCAAGGGGAGGCATCTTATCACGCAGGTCGGTGGGCGGCAAGGTAAGGAGCCCGCTTCTCGTCGATCGGATTCGATCCGGAAACGGCTAGGCGGCTAAGACCACGACATGGCCCAGACCGCCACGAGAGACGATACCTGGCCGAGTGGTCACCATTGACCCCTTTCGCGTGCATTCCTATACTGCGGAACAATTTCAGCGGAGGTACGTGATGAAAATCCTGGTCGGGATCGGCGTCGTGATCCTGCTCCTCTTGATCCTGATCATCGCTTTGCCTTTTCTCATCGACTTGAACAAGTATCAGGATCGATACCGCCCCTTGATTGAGGAGGCGCTCAACCGCAACGTCGAACTCCAGGATATCCGTCTGACCATTTGGCCGCGCATCGGCGCCCGAATCGGCGGGTTTGTGGTCCAGGATGATCCGTCGTTCCGCACCGGGCCTTTCGCTTCTCTTGCCTCATTGGATGTCGGCGTCAAGCTCCTGCCGCTGCTCAAAGGCCGAGTCGATGTGGAAGAGATCACCCTGCGCGATCCGGTCATTTTGGTCCTGAAAAATTCGCAGGGCCAGCTCAACATTTCCACCATCGGCGCCAAGCCCACGGCTCCTGCCGCGCCGACGAAACCCGAGGCCCCGGGACAGCCGGCCGGCAGTCCGCTCCAAGCGCTGGCACTCTTTGCCGTCGATCGGGTCTCCATTGATGGCGGGAAACTGACCTATCGTGACGAGTCGACCCCGAAGCCGACCGAGTACACCGTGAACCAGCTCGAATTTCTGTTGACTTCGGTCCATCTCGGCGACAGTCCCACGGTGCACCTGGGAGCCACCGTCCTGCCCCATAACCTTTCCGTGCACCTTGATGGCACCCTCGGTCCACTCGTTGAAACGCTGGACGTGAAATCATTCACGTTCAACCTCGGCCTTGGCAAGGTGGCGATGGGCCTGAAGGGACGTGCGGTTGGTGGGAACCTGGATGCCACGATCAATGCGCTGCAAATCGATACGGCCGATCTCCCTGTCGCATTGCCGCTGACCAAACCCGTCCAGGTCAAGGATCTGCATCTCACGATCCATGCCCCGTATCCGATATCCCCCGACACCCCTCCTGCCAGCCAGGTGGACGTGACTGATCTCGGCCTGACCCTGGTCATGGGCGGGTCCGCCATCAACGTCAAGGGCACGGCCACGAAGGGTCTGGCCAATGTCACTGCGGCGTCGGCCAGCATCAATTCCTCGGACCTTCCGGTGGCCATCCCACTGGCCAAACCAGTCGAAGTGAAAGACCTGCACATGAACATCCGGGCCAAGTATCCACCCAAAGAAGGGACCGCGCCACTTGAGCTGGCAGAGGTACCGAACCTGGGCCTGACGGTCGCCTTGGGAAGCTCACGGGTCGAGGTGAAGGGATCGGTCCTCGGCGGATTGGCGAAGGTGACAGCGACCTCAAAACTCGTGAATACCGCCGATCTGCCCATCGTGCTGCCGCTGAAAAAGCCCGTGGAAATCAAAGATCTCCAGGCGGCAGCCGAAATGAAGGGCCAGGAGGCGCGACTCACCAACCTCACCCTCCAACTCTTCGGAGGCTTCCTTCGCGCACAAGGCACACTGGGCCTGGGCACTCCAACCCCGCCGTTCACGGGCACCGTCTCGCTGCAAGGCCTGCAGGTCGGACCGGCGCTCCAGGCTGTGGGCACCGATCAGGTCTCCCTCAGCGGCACCGCCAATGCCGAGCTGGCGCTTAGCGGGCGCGGGTTTACTCATCCGGATCTCGTGAAGGCCCTGGCAGGAACCGGCCGCATGTCCGTCAGAGAGGGCAAGATCGAGGGGATCAATCTCCTGCAACAGGCTGCGATGTTACTGAAAGTCGTCGGCGTATCTTTGGACACTGTCAAAGCGACGGCGTTCTCCACCATCGAAAGCGATATTGTCGTCAAACAGGGATTGATTGGCCTGCAACGAGTGTTGATTGACAGCCATGATTTCCAGGCGACCGGTGGCGGTACGATCGGCCTCGATCAATCACTCGACATGAAACTGCATCTGAATCTGTCTCAGGCCCTGAGTCAGAAAATCGCCGCCGGCTCGCCCATTGCGAAGGTCGCCATGACCAATGGGCGCCTCTCGCTGCCACTGGTGATTACCGGAAGCACCCAAGCCCCCTCCTATGGACTCGACACCAAAATGTTCGCGGGGAAAGTCCAGGAACAGGTGAAGGAAAAGGTCAAAGGCGCGGTGGGAGACCTCCTGAAAGGGTCGGCGAAGCCGGAGGACCTCAAAAAGCAGGGCAAGGATCTTCTCAAGGGATTGTTCGGACGGTAGGGAGAGGGTGGAGGAGACATGTCACTGGCCAATTTGATTACCCAATACGCCGTGCAATACGGCTTTCGCATCATGGGGGCAGTCGTCGTCATTATTGCCGCCCTCTTCGTGGCCAATTCAGTGGGTCGTCTCTTCGAGCGTTGGCTGAACAAACAGGATCTGGAGCCGCCCCTTCGCCTGCTGCTCCTGCGACTCCTTAAAGCCCTGTTGGTCATCCTGGGCGTGCTCATCGCTCTGGATCAACTCGGCGTGCAAATCGCGCCGCTGGTGGCGGGCCTCGGTGTCGCGGGTCTGGGTGTCGGGCTTGCGTTGCAAGGGGTGCTCAGCAATGTCGTGGCGGGGCTCTCGATTATTTTCACGAAGCCCTACCGGGTCGGCGAACACATCTCCCTCTTGGGCGTCCATGGCGATGTCGCAAAAATTGATATCTTCACCACCACGCTCCTGCATCCCGACCATTCCAGAATTGTCATCCCGAACCGCAAAGTCGTCGGAGAAATTCTGCACAACTTCGGAACGATCCGGCAATTGGACCTCTCCATCGGCGTGTCCTACCAGACCGATATCGAAACCACCCTCCGCGTGCTGCGCGAGCTCGTCGCCAGGCACCCGAACGTGCTGCAGGATCCTGTCCCGATCATCGGTATTGCCGCCTTTGCCGACTCCTCCATCACCCTGTCCATTCGGCCCTGGGTGCCGGTGGCTTCCGTCGGATCTGCGCACAGTGAACTGAACCAGGCCATCATTCAACGATTACGAGCCGATGGCGTGGACATTCCCTTTCCGCAACGTGAAGTGCGCCTGCTGAATCCTTCGTAATCCAGCAGCAAACGACCCTATCATCGGCCCTATCCCTTCCACGGGTTAGGGCCCCCGCGTGGCTTGTTGCGCCTGCGTAGATATGCTAGTGTAGCCGCCTTTCGATAGCAGACGACTGCGGCACAGGAGACGATACCATGAGCAGGCACACGGATCTCGATCGCACCCGACGCTCGGAACGCACCCCGGCTACGCTCGCCGAGACGGACTCGGACGCCGCGCTCGCCGACGATCCCGCAGCGGGCAATAATCTCGACAAGATCCGCGACATCCTTTTCGGCGCCCAGGTCCGCGATCACGAGCGCCGCTTTACCAAACTTGAAACGCAATTATTGGCAGAGGCCGCGCAACTACGTAACGACCTCAAAGAGCGCTTCGCGTCGCTGGAACAATACATCCGCACCGAGGTCGAGCAGGTGACGGGACGGTTGAACGCGGAGGAGCAGGGCCGCGCGAATGCCGTCGGCGCTCTGACCGCGGAGCTGCAGACTCTCGCCGGGGTCCTCCAGCAGACGGCCGCTCAGCTGCGGGAGCAGAGCGAACAGGCACACCGCGACCTGCAAAACCAACTGCACAATCAGGCGACCTCACTCACGGGTGAGTTTACGCACCAACATGCGACCTTGTCGGCGACGCTCGATCAAGCCGTACAGCAGCTTGCACATCAGAAGACAGACCGGACAGCGCTGGCGACCTTGTTTCAAGAACTCTCGCAGAGGCTTTCGCATGATCAGCCTCCCCAACAGGCCTAAGCCCCCCTCCATGCCTGAACGGTCACGGCCTGCCTTGTTCTCACAGAGCCGCACCGGTTGCTGCCCCATGTTCTCTACGGGGCATCTTCTTCATCACGATGAACCAGGATACCGGTATGGCGCAGTCACGTAACGCCGGCACCACACCGGGCGAACAGGACTATGCCGAACTGCGCAGCCTTCTGCTCGCGCCCGAACAGACACGTCTGGAGCAGCTGCGGGAACAGGTCGAGCACATCGATCTCAATGCGCAGAACCTGAGCCGTGTCCTGCCCGACGCCATCGCGCTACGCGGAGAGGGTGATCGCCAATTGACCCACGTCTTGACCCCGCATGTGTCGGAAGCGTTGGGCACATCAGTGCGGAGACAGCCCCATATGATCGTGGATGCCATCGCGCCGATCATGATGCCGGCCATTCGCCAGGCCATCGCCAATGCCTTGCGCAGCATGGTCCAATCGCTGAATCAAACCATCGAACATAGCCTGTCGATCCAAAGCTTGAAGTGGAGAGTGGAAGCGCTGCGTACCGGCAAACCGTTCGCAGAAATCGTCCTGCTGCATACGTTGCGTTATCGGGTTGAACAAGTCTTTCTCATCCACTCACAGACCGGACTGCTGCTGGCGCATGCCGCCGGCGATTCCGTCGCCGTGCAGGATCAGACTCTGATATCCGGCATGTTGTCGGCCATCCGCAGCTTCGTCCAGGACTCCTTCGGTGCCGCGCCGGATCAGGTGCTGAATACCTTGCAGGTCGGTGAGCTCACGGTCTGGATCGAACAGGGACCGGCCGCGATTCTCGCCGCGGTCATTCGCGGCACCCCGCCGGAAAACCTGCGCCTGCATCTTCAAGATATCCTCACGCGGATTCACGCCGAACGGTCGGAGGCCTTGGCCCGGTTCACCGGGGATGCCGCCACCTTCGCCAGCGTCACACCACTACTGGACGAGTGTTTGCGCGCGCAGTTCGAATCACGGCGGCGCGGGATCGCCCCAATGACCTGGGTGCTGGTGGTGGTCGCGCTCCTTGTCACTGCCTGGTGGGGCTTGTCGTCCTACCAGGAGCGCCAACGCTGGCAGGCCTACCTCTCCCATCTGGCAATGGAGCCCGGACTGATCGTCACCCACGCTGAGTCGGAAGGCCGCCGCTATCGGCTGACCGGTCTTCGAGACCCCCTGGCCGCCGATCCGGTTGCCCTTCTGCAGGACAGCGGCGTGGACGCAAGTCGCGTGGAATCGACATGGCAAGCGTACTATGCGCTGGACCCGACGTTTATTCTGAAACGCGTGGAATTCGTTCTCTCGCCCCCGCAGACGGTGCAGCTATCCCTCGAAGGAAGCCGTCTGACAGCCGGAGGGACGGCCCCGGCGGACTGGATCAGGCAAAGCCGAACATTGGCCCGCGCGTTACCCGGCCTCGATGGGTATGACGACCGGCGCCTTGTGAGCCGCTCACTTGACGTGCTGCGTCAGCAGTTAACCGAGACCTCGATTTTATTTGAGCAGGGACGCAGCAACCTGGCCTCGCCGGCCCAACTTCAGGATGTCCGGCGCATCGGCGAACTGCTTCGGCAGTTGGACGACATGGCCCGCCTTGTCGGCGCCGCCGTGACCGTCTCCATCGTCGGCCAGACCGACATCGTGGGAGGGCCGAGCCTCAACCGACGCCTCAGTGAGAGTCGCGCCCGAGCGGTCCTCGACGCGATCCACCCCGCATCCTTTCAGGCCCTCACGTTTCAGACGAGGGGCATGACCCCGGAGACCGAATTACAACGGGCGACCCCGGCCGTGGCCCATCCGCAGTATCGGCGAGCCTCACTGGACGTCACGATTCAGCCGCTGCCGTGAAAGACTTCCACCATGATTGAGAAAAAGATCTGCATGCTGGGCGCGTTTGCCGTGGGAAAAACCAGTTTGGTGCGGCGGTTCGTCAGCAGCTGCTTTTCTGAACAATACCACACGACTATCGGCGTCACCGTCGATAAAAAGTCGACGACGATAGACGGGACCCCCCTCACCATGGTCCTGTGGGATCTCTACGGAGAGGACGAGTTTCAAAAACTGCGCGCGTCGTATCTGCGAGGATCCTCCGGGTACCTCCTGGTTCTTGACGGGATGCGGCGAGCGACACTCGATATCGCCGTGCACATCCAGGAACGGGCAACCGACACCCTCGGTCCGGTGCCGTTCGTCGTCCTGATCAATAAGCACGATCGACGAGCGGAGTGGGATATCACCGAACAAGACCTCGCGCAGTTGACGCAGCGGGGATGGTCATTCGTGATGAGCAGCGCCAAAACCGGGCAAGGCGTGGAAGACGCCTTCACAACACTGGCTCGCGCAATGCTGACACCAGCAAACTCTTCACCCATAGCCGGGAACATCCATGGCTCCTGACATGTCACTCCGCGCGCCGGACTTCTTGTGCGCCACGTTGCTGGAGCGATTGCAGTTCGTCGTCCTGGAGCATATTGCCGGCACGCACTTTCGCGTCCTCGGCCATCCCTCTTCATGGCTGTTTCGCCTGTATCCGGAGGCTGAATCCGGACTGGAACTGTCCGTCGACACCCGCACACCCGTGCTGCATAATTTTCTCGCCGATGCGGCGGAGGTGTGGCAGACCGGCGAGACACGCATCGGCCGATCCGGGTTCTGGACTGAACAGACCGCCTTCGACGTGCCCTGGCATTTTGAAGCGTTAGCCCTCCGCGAAGGAACCAGCCGTCTGTTGGTCATCCAGCACAGCA
Source organism: Nitrospira sp. (assembly GCA_009594865.1). GTDB lineage: Bacteria > Nitrospirota > Nitrospiria > Nitrospirales > Nitrospiraceae > Nitrospira_A. Next base: position 12,502 of record VOPT01000010.1, read on the forward strand.
CCGCAGCCTATGAACAACAGGCCTCCATACTCCAACGAGCTCGGGACCAGGCACTCCACCAGCATGAGCACGAGCGCGGACACCAGCGCACGCGGCAGACTCTCACCATGCAGCTGGTGGATATGGAACGGTCGCGGGATGATGTAGCGGCCATCCTGCAGGAGCTGGGGCTCGCCACGCTGCTGATCGACCAGGCCGGGCAGGTACGCTTTGTGAGTGCCTCCGCAGCCACTCTCTTGGAATTGCCCTCGCCTCTCGTCAACCCTGGACTACGGTGGGATCAGTTGCTCCCTCTCACGAAAGCCGAGCGGCTGACGGTGCAGGCGCTCCTTGAACAACCGATCGCGCAACGGGAACGCGTCCGCGGCCACATCGACACGCCCGGGGGACGGCGCCTCTGGCTCGAAATCGAGCTGCACGACGACCCGCGGGACAGGCGGAGTAAAATCGCGTTTCTCCATGACATGACGGATGTCTATCATCTCCGGCGTCTGCTGGAGTTGAAAGCGCACTATCACGATCTCATCGGGAAAAGTCGCGGCATGACCCAGATCTATGAACAGATCCAAGACCTGGCCCGCGTGGATTCGACGGTCCTGATCGAAGGTGAGACGGGAACGGGGAAAGAACTGGTCGCCCGCGCCTTACACCAGGCCAGCCCGCGCCGCACAGGGCCCTTTATTGCCGCTAACTGCGCAGGCCTGACGGATTCCCTCCTCGGCAGCCAACTCTTCGGGCATAAAAAAGGGGCTTTTACCGGCGCGATCGACGACCAGCAGGGACTCTTCGAAGCCGCGCAGGGCGGCGTGCTCTTCTTGGATGAGATCGGCGACATTCCCCATACGGTTCAAACCAATTTGCTTCGAGTGCTGCAGGAAAAGGAAGTGACCCGACTCGGTGAGACCAAGCCGAGAAAAGTGAACGTGCGCGTCCTGACGGCAACGCACCACAATCTGACCCAGGACGTGGCCAAGGGGACCTTTCGCGCCGATCTCCTGTACCGCATTCGAGTCGCTCGCATTCATCTTCCCCCGCTGAGGGAGCGCAAGGAGGATATCCCGCTGCTCGTCACCTCCTTCCTCGCCGAAGGGCGGGCCAGCATGGGCAAAACGATCCATCGAGCAAGTCCGACAGCGATGGCGGCCCTGATGGACTACCACTGGCCCGGCAACGTGCGGGAGCTCAAGAGCACCATCGAATGCGCGATGATTCACGGCAAAGGCGACACGCTCGAGGCAACGGATCTTCCGCCGGAGCTTCGGGAGAAGCCGGCAGACCTTGCGCCTGAACCAACCGGCCAGAGTGACGAACGCAGTCGATTCGTCTCCGCCCTCGGACAGGCCCGTGGCAATCGCACCAAAGCCGCACGCCTTCTCGGCATGAGCCGCGCCACCTTCTACCGCCGATTGACTGAACTCGATCTCCCGACCAGCTAGACGCCTACTAAACCCGACGTTCCGCCGAAGGTGTCTCACACCGTCTCCCGCGAGACAATGCAAGACGATGTGAGATGTCTCGTCCAGTCATCAGCCTCCCGCCGATCGAGTCAGCCGTCACGCTGATCCAGCGCGCTGGCTCATCTTGATGCACCGTCCGCGGACACAGGCATGGAGCTTGTAGAAGCCACCGGACAAACCACTGCGTGCAATCCTGTGCGGTCACCGCGTAGGACTTCTTACAAAGGAGCATCAAGATCAGCGATGGATAAAGTATTTCCGCTTTCCACCCCTCGACCGGACCAACCGACGCCGCGCGAGCAAGAGATCCTGAACCACATCTGGGCAGGATTGACGAGCCAGGAGATTGCGGCTCGCCTGCAGATTGCTCCCAAAACGGTGGAATCTCATCGTGCCAACTTGTTGAGAAAGTTTCGTGCGGCCAATGCCGCCCAACTGCTACGCCTGGCCTTGCTGGAAGGCCTCCTTTCCGTTCCGTCAACGGAATGCGCGCCGGACGGCAAACGCGCGTCAGAGAGCGTAACAGCATCGCGAAGACTCACGAGCCTCAAATGAAGACGGCCTCCGTCACCTGTGCGCTCGAGTCGGCACACACACCGCGCATGCCGGCGGAGGGATTCACAACCATCCACGCCGTGTCATTGTGACACAACGTGAATCTCCGGCTTCGCGATGAGCGGTATCGAGAGGTCTACCGCGACAAGGCTTCCACCCTGTGATCGCATGCATGGTTATGGCCGGAGCGCGTCGGGGCGTTGTCTCCGCGCGGCGACAGCGGCTGACCAATGCGTATACCTGCATGGGGGACAGCCGGATGCAGACGAACAGAGCGGGAAGAAAAGTTGATCTCCTACGAAGATTCAAATATACAACGCGAACGGGTTTCACTCATCAGGCAACCGGCACACCGTTGCCATTCGCAAGCCTCAGGAGGATGGAATGATGCGACGCTTTGAATGTTTCCTTCTTGCACTGCTCACGCTGGCGCTCACGGCTTACGGCGTCAGAGCCGAAGCACCGGCTCCGACGGATGCCGCAGCCGCCGCGCCGACACTGGACTCGGTGACACTGAAGGATGGTACCGTCATTTACGGACGTGTCCTCGGCATGATCGCCGACGAGTTGCACATCAAGACCGGGTTTGGTCCCACCGCCGGCGAGGATATCGTGAAGATCATGTGGCCGAACGTGGCCAAACTGGTCGTGAATCGTCCCATTCCCTTCAGCCTCAAAGAGGGCACCACGGTGGTCGGCACGGCCCAGCCCGGTGAACCGGGCACACTCACCTTGCAAGCCGCTCCGATGGGTACCCCGATGGCCGTCCCGCTCGATGCCGTCGTGGGCATGAACCAGCCTGCCGTGATTTATACCGGCGCCCTTCAAGCAGGATACTCGCAAACCACCGGCAACAGTCATCTCCGCAACGGCAGTCTGCTCGGCGAAATGTCCGCCCGCAGTGAGTCGCTGCGCTTGACCATCCTCGGCCGGTACGTCTACGGAGACAATTCCGGAAATCTCATCGTGCGAAACAGCCGCGGCACCATCAAGCTTGACTTCTTTCTGACGAAGCGGTTGTATTGGTTCGCCTCTGCCTATTTCGAGCAGGACACCTTTCAGGACCTGAAGCTGCGTACGGCGCTCGCGACCGGGCCTGGATATCAACTCCTTGACCGTGGCGACCTGACCGGGTTCTTCAAAGACATGACGCTCTGGGCGGAAGCCGGCGCGGCGTACTTCAATGAAGATTTCAAGCTCGCCAACGACAAGTCGAGCACCCGAGGACGATGGGCCGTCAAATGGAATTGGCCGCTCTGGGGCGGCGATCAAGTCAGCCTGTACCACTTCCAGGAAGGTTTCCAATCGCTGGCCAATTCCAAGGATCTCTACCTCACGGCTGACACCGGGTTGCGATTCAAAGTGTGGGGCGGACTGGTCAGCGGATTCCAATGGACCATGCGGTACAACAAGAATCCACCGCCGGGTGTGTCGGATACCGATAACCTCTACCTAATCACGCTGGGATACAGCTTCGACACCAGTCGAAAACAATAAGTCCGAGACGGTTTGGGGATCTATTCGGCTCACACAAGGAGGGTGCACAATGGGCATGATGAGTGAGTTCAAAGAATTTGCCGTCAAAGGGAATGTGATCGACATGGCCGTGGGGGTCATCATCGGCGGGGCATTCGGGAAAATCGTCTCCTCCGTGGTCAGTGATATTCTCATGCCGCCCATCGGTCTCCTCATGGGGCACATGGATTTCTCCAGCCTCTTTATTCCCTTGAGTGAAGAGACCAAAGGGAAATCCCTCGCCGCAGCCAAAGCCGCCGGTGCCGCCACGATTAACTATGGCGTCTTTCTACAGACCCTGCTCGACTTCACGATTCTCGCGTTTGTGATTTTTTTGGTCGTCAAACAAATGAACCGTTTTAAAAAGGCCACGCCTCCCGGCCCCCCACCGGCGCCGCCGAAGGAAGAAGTGTTGCTGACCGAGATCCGTGATCTGCTCAAGAATCAGCGTCGTTAACCATAGGCCGTTCGCCCCTGCCGCTCGGGCATGTCCGGCTTGTCTGACTGTTCTGTAAGGAGGATTGCATGAAACACGTTTGCGTAGTTCCCGCGCTGCTGAGTGCTGTGATGCTCGCAGCCTGCACATCCGCACCGGCACCCAACGACTCAGCGAGTCGGGCACTCAATGAGATGAAGGCCGTGGCCAGGCCCATCCCGCCCAAACCGGATCCGCGCGATCTCCGGATCGCCGAACTGGAACATCAGAAGGCCGATCTCGAAGGAGAGTTGGGGCGCCTGCGTTCATCGAGCGCCGCCGACTTAGATCGGTCCAAGGCCCGGATGACCGAACTGGAGAACCAGCTCAACCAGCGCGACCGGGAATTGGCGGACCTTCGGAACGCCGCCGGCGACAAGGACCGGCTGGCAAGCCAATTGTCCGATGCAGACCGGCAGTTGTCCGCCAAGGATCACGAGCTGGCGGGTTTGAAACAGGGCGCCAAAGACAACGACCGGCTGGCCGCCGAATTGGCCGCATTGCAAGCGTTGCTCGCCACGAAGGACCAGGAGCTTGCCGGTCTGAAAAACAATGCCGGCGATCGCGATCGGCTTTCGTCCGAGCTCGCACAGGCGAAACAACACATCGCCGAGCTCGAGCGCCAACTCAATGGAAAGGATCAGGAACTGGGCGCGCTGAAGGGTGCGGCCGGTGACCGTGATCGGCTGGTGGCCGATCTGGCCGCGGCCAAGCAGCGAGCCTCGGACCTCGAAAGCGAAATCGCGCGCAGAGACCATGAGATGGCGGGTCTGCGTGGGGCGCTCGATCAACAAAAGACCAGTCTCGCCGAAGCGAAGAACGATTTGTCGAAACTCCTCCAGGCCGAGGTGTCCAAGGGCAATGTGACGATGAAACAACTGGGTGATCAGCTCACCCTCGGTTTAGCCACGACCTTGCTGTTCGATTCCGGGGAGGCCACCTTGAAGCCGGGGGGAGCCGACGTGTTGAATCGTATCGGCAGCGTCCTCAAGAACTATCCGGATCGCTCAATCCATGTAGCGGGACACACGGACAATGTGCCGATCAAGGGACGATTGGCCAAGCGATTCCCGACGAACTCGGAGCTCTCCCAGGCGCGAGCCGAAAGCGCACGCCAGGCTCTGACAGAGGGGGGCATGGCCGCCGATAAAATCAGCGCCACAGGTCATGCCGACAGCCGACCCATCGCGAGCAATTCAACGGCCGAGGGACGGCAGAAAAATCGGCGTGTCGAAATCGTGGTCGGACAGTAGTCCTCGCCCATCACACGTGGTACGCCTTGCGTCCATCCCAAGAACACGCTAGAGTACCTGGCGTGTTCTTGGGGCGTGCATGGTTGTCACCCGATTCGTTAGGCACGCAGTGCGCACACCGGCCGATCAGCATCAACCAGATCGGCTTCCGTCGTCTGAGGCTTGCTGCCCATCTAAATAGATCTGTGACGACTATCGCCCCCTCCGCCATGTGCATCAGTCGTTCCGCTGACCAGGGAGAGATCGTATGAGACGAGCTGTGTGGGCGCTCATGGTTCTCGGTGCCCTCGTTCCAGCCTGTGAAACCGTTCCTCGGCCACAGCCTGTCGCGCCCGCGCCACCGGGCGGGGATGCCAAACTCCTGGCGCTTCAACAGGAGCGAGAGCAACTTCTGACGACGCTCGGCGAATTCCATGATCGTATTCGCGATCTTGAAAGTAAATTGGGAGATCGCCAGAACCAGCCGGCCACGGCTTCCTACGACCAGTTGCTGAATGCAAAGGATGCGGAATTGGCCGAGCTGCGCCGGCTCACACCTGAACACGACAAACTCGTCAGCCAGTTCACCATGGCCAACAACGAATTACTGCAGGCCCGTCAGCGCATTGGGACCCTGGAACAACAACTGGCGACACGAGAAAAAGACCTCGCCGCTCTTCAAGGCCGCTCCACCGCTGTTTCCGATCTCGAAGTCGCTCGACGCCGAATCACGGATCTGGAAGCCCAGGTGGCTCGGCAGGATCACGATCTCCGCACCGTCAAGTCTGAAAATGCCGAACGAGACAGTCTCGCTGCCCAATTACAAACGGCCACGGCCACGATTGATTCGTTAAAAGCGCGCATCAGCGTGCTGGACCAACAGCTCAGAGACCGGGAGCAAGCTTTTGAAACGGTTCGCTCCCGCCTCATGGAACGGGACAAGCTGGTGCCGCAATATAATGCGATGATCGCGGAGATTTACCAGGCCCGACACCGGATCGCCGCTCTCGAACAACGTCTGAATGAAAAGACCCGCGAGCTTTCCCCGCGCCAGAAGGCTGCCCAAGGGACTACGGCTTCGCGAGACCCCGGAACGCCCTCCAATAGAAACAGCGGATCCTTCGAAAAGGAGGCCGGCCGCACAGGAGGTCTCTCACCCACAAGTCCCTCTCAGTCTGCGGCTCGTGAAGCGAGCTTTGCGGCCATGAAGGAGGAGATCCTGAAGGTGCTCCCGAGCGACAACGGGCAGAAGGCGATCTCGGTGAAGCAGGATGGAAGCCGATTGACGATCGCGCTATCGAGCAACTGGCTGTTTGCCTCCGGCGAGGCCGCGTTGACCCCTGAAGGCATGACCATGCTCAAACGCATCGGCACCGTGCTGGGACCGCTTTCAGACAAGTTCGTCCAGGTGGCCGGCCACACGGACAATCAAGCGCTCAGCAAAACGCTTCAGAAAACGTTTTCAGATAATAAGGCGCTGTCGTCGGCTCGGGCTGAAAATGCTCGCCGGGCATTGGTGACCGGAGGGATGCCTCCGGAACGAACCAAAGCGGTCGGTTTGGCCGACTCCAGGCCCATCGCGTCCAACACAACCGAACAGGGCCGCCAGAAAAACCGCCGCCTCGAATTGCTCATTGTGCAGGGCCCTACCGTCGCATCTACGACGGGGAAACTGATTGACGACCGGGATCGTCTCGCCGCATTGGCCCCCTCATACTAGGCCGCCCCTCGCGACCCTGCCTTACAATTGACAGACCCCCGTTTGCACGGTGGCCACGGAGTCACCGGCCACCGTAGCCAAAATCTTGTAGTGCCCTAATCCGAGTTCCTTGCCGTAGGCTTCTCCGACCAGCACATCCTGCACATGCTGGTGGTCGGAGGCCCGGAAATAGGATCGCCCCTCTTTCAAACCATCAAACTCATGTCCTTCCAATGTCCTGATGAGCGCGGGCGCCTCGGTTGTGCCTGCCCGCTGAATCGCTTCAAGGATCTGCGTCATGGCGGCGTACCCCAGATAACAGCGCGACGTGGGGGTATGGCTGTATTTCTCCACGACACCTTGGATAAATCGTCTGGATCCATCGGTATTCACTTTGGGGTCCCAGATAAGCCCCCAGATACCGGCGTTGTTCGCATAGCCGAGGGGACGACCAATTTGTTCGCCGGCGATCATCCCACCGACACCGATTTTGTCCTTGGCTAACTCCAACTTGGTGTAGGCTTTGAGCGCGTGGACCAGATCCCATCCATAGAGGTTCAGCAGCACCAGCGTCGGGCGCTTGTCCTTAGCCGCAGTGAGTGCCGACGTGAACTCTGTCGAACCGAACGGCATCAGTGTTTCGCCCACAAATTCCACCCCATGGGTGAGACCGGTCGACACCATAGCCTGGGCCATCGCTTTTCCGTCCATGGAGCTGGTCGTGATCATGAACCACCGGGTGCCGTAGGCTTTCACCAGCTGCGGAACAACGGCCTGCGCCAACATGGACGCATGGGGCATGAAAACGAAGGTGTGGGAATTACAAGCAGCCCCAGTCAATTCAGGCAAATGTGACCCCGTGACCATGAACAGCTTGTTCTCGTTCTTCGCGAACTCCGACACAACGAGCGCGCACTCAGCATTGAATGTTCCCATCAAGACATCGACACGATCGTCCTGCACAAATTTCGTAGCGGCCTTGAGGGCTGCATCTGGGTTGGAGGCATCATCCGCCTCCAGGATCGTCACCGGCCGCCCCAATACCCCGCCGCGCTTGTTGAAGAGATCTACCGCGACGTTCGCCCCGTGCACATCGTGGATGGAAGACGTCTTATAGGGGCTCGATAACGGGTCCAGAATACCGATTTTGATCGGCTCTGCCGCCAAGGCGGCTGAGCGCACAAAAGGCACACCGAGCTGGCGCCCGGCGAGATCGCCCAAGAGCAGCGCGCCACCACTCATGGCGAAGATGTGCAGAAAGCGTCGTCGCGAGATAGCACTCATGGTGCCTACCCTTTTCGTTGTTCCGGCATGTTGAATGTGCCCTACGTACACACACGCCTTGGCACCGTTTCAACTCTCATAGCAGAGTCGACGCTGTTTTCACAGCTCGAAGTGGTCGGTGATGTTCTGCCGATGTGGCCTACAATGGCGGCAACAGATCTCACCATCGTGAGCAGCATAGGGGCGCGGGCTAGTGAGCCATCGTGAATGGCTATGTGTGCAGAGCGAGCGGAGACGTTGGGACACTCAACTATCTGTCTACCTGCTAACTGTACTGATCTTCGGTATACACCTGCTTGATTGACCAGAAAACCGCCTCCTTTAATTTCTTAATCTGGGGATCCGGGGGATCTTTCCGGATTTTTTGGAGCTTCCGGTCGAGTGCGAATAACGGTTCAACCGACCGCCGATCCGGCACCCGCCCCAATGCCCAGGCAATCTCCGTTTGCACCACAATGTCGATGCCGGGGGCATCAAGCATCTCCAGCAACGGGGGAACCACTCTGGAATCGCTATGAGTATTGCCCAGATCGCCTAGCCCTTTCGCCGCAGCCGCTTGCAGCTCGGGCTGCTTGGAATGTTTCAAAATGTCGATCAGAACGGGGATGCCCTCCTTCCCCATGTTCCCCAATGCGACCGCGGCTTGCTTCGCGAGATCTCTGTCCTTCAAGGCCTCGGTGAGGTGGGGCAACGCTTCATCCGCGACCATCTCTCCTACGAGGGAAATGATCGTTAATTTCCTGATTTGGCTGGTTTGCGGCGCATCCAGCAATTTGAGGAGGCGATCAGGCTGGCCCCACTCCGCAGTCAAGAGAAGGGGGAACTCATATGTTTCCAATGCTCCCTGCAGCGCATTCATCGCATACAACCCCGGGTCTGGCGCCTGAGCCGACTGAGCAGCTTCGGCAGCATCTTGGAATTCCGTCCGAACCTCCTTCTGCCATTTGATCTTCATGCCACCCAAGGCGTAGGTAATCTGACATGCTGGCCCTTTCCACAAGCGGGACGGCGCATCGGGCAAATCGTTGTCTCCGCCCGCCGACGCCGTGCCCTCCCACGTCTTCCGTTGCTCGCACTTGACCCGGACGACGACATCGTGGGGCTTGCTTGGATCCGAGGCCGTTGCATAGCCGAGTTCACCCATGCGCTTCATCACCACGTCTAGAATTCCCTGGGCATTGGTAGCCCCTTTGTCTGTGAGGGCCAATGCCTCAATCAACACCGTTTGAATCGCCCCTAATTCTTTCTTTTGTACGTCCGTAAAATAGTCTCGATAGGCCTCGACGGAAAGAGGGAAGCCGCACAACAGAATGAGATACCCAACTGCAGCGGTCACAGACTGGCGGTTCATACGGTATCCCCCTTTCTTTCGGAGAACATTCGGATGGTGGCATGGTGAGTCCTGCCTGCGACTCATTATACCGTTCCTTATGCAGGGCAGTGCCAGGAAAGACCTCTCATCACGGTGAGATGGAACCCCGTGATAGATGCCTCGCCACTCAGAAGCTATTTTCCGGACTAGTGCCGCTCAGGATGACATCTCAACGCCAGGTCCCCACCTGCGTATGGGTTGACAGGCAGATACGATCGACGGTACAAAATGTCATTATTCATCGTGCTTTTACACATGTGCATCCATTCCTTACGCACCATCGGTGAGCAGCCTAGTACTCAGCGTCACGCGAGAGTGGCGGAACTGGCAGACGCGCGAGACTTAGGATCTCGTGGGTAACCGTGGGGGTTCAAGTCCCCCCTCTCGCACCACCCTCTATGGCCTGGCGTGACGCACCAAACATTATCGGACTTGGAGGACGTGAATAGACTTATGAAGATGGAAATGACCGAACTCGGCCCCATGAAGCGAGCGCTCAAGATCGAAGTTCCTGCTGACGAAGTGAATCTGCGTTTTGTTCAGGCTTACTCTGAATTGAATCGGCAAGTTCGCATTCCCGGCTTCCGCCCTGGAAAAGCTCCTCTCCAATTGCTCGAGAAGCGCTATGCGAAAACGATTGAAGAAGATGTCATCCGGAGCTTAGTGCCGGATTATTATGATCGAGCCATCCGCCAGGCGGGAATCGTTCCAGTTCTTGTAGAAATCCCACCGTTGGAACGGGTCAAGGTCAAGAAAGACTCCCCGTTTAGCTTTACGGCCACCGTTGAAATCAAGCCGACGATTGAGCTTCGGGATTACAAAGCTCCGAATCCGATCTCTCTGAAACAAGATCAGCGAACCGTCACCGATGAACAGGTACAAAAGGCTCTCGAAGTCCTTCGCGAGCAAATGGCTCAGCTCCATCCGGCTCCAGCCGGCACGACATTGGCCGACGGAGACTATGCTGTTATAGACATTGACGGCGCAGTGGATGGGACCGCTCTTGATGGGACAACCAAGACGGGACACCTTCATAAGATGGGCTCTCACGCCTCCGTCCTGGGAATCGATGTTGAACCGCACCTTCTCGGGAAAAAGGAAGGTGACGTCATCACCATTCCTCAGGCCTATCCGGCGACACATCCCGATACACGAGTGGCTGGGAAAACCGTCAACTTTCGCTGCACCGTCAAGTCGATCAAGCGCAAACAACTTCCGGCGCTCGACGACGAATTTGCAAAGGATTGCGGCCCCTATCAATCTTTGCAGGAAATTCGAGAGAAGCTCCAGGCTGAAATGGACCGGGCTTTGAAAAAGGATATCGAGGATTCCTACAAAGATACAATCTTAAAGCGACTGGCCGAAACTCACCACTTTGATCTCCCCGGAACACTCGTAGAACGAGAACTCTCCGCCATGGTTCGCCAGCAATTGCAGTCCCGGCAACGAAAGGCCACTGATGGGACGGAGGCTTCCCCCGCGCTCTCGCAAGCCGACGAAGCCAAACAGCTACAAGAAGAATATCGCCCGGAGGCTGAACGTCGCGTGAAGGTCGGGCTCATCTTGGAAGCGCTGGCAACGAAAGAAAACATCACGGTGACCAATGAGGATCTCAGCAACGAAATCACGCGGCTCGCTGCTGAAGTGAAACTCTCCGTCGAGGAAGTCACCCGCATGATTCAAGCCGGTGGTCAAGACACGCTGAATGACCTTCGCTCAAGAATCTTGGCTGACAAGGCATTGGATTTTGTATACAAACACGCGATGATTCAGGGCTGACATCTCCGAATACCTGGAGTCGCGGGCATTGAAGGTCGGGGGGGCATCAACAAATCCCGGCGGGATGAGTATGGTAAACTGAAGAGTTTCCACCTGTTAGTCCTCTAGCGGAAAGGATTCGGCCGAATGCTAGTTCCGATTGTTGTTGAGCAAACAAACCGCGGTGAGCGTGCCTACGACATTTATTCCCGCCTTCTCAAGGACCGCATCATCTTTCTCGGCGCTCCGATCGATGACGTGTTCGCTAACCTAATTATTGCCCAGCTGCTGTTCCTGGAAGCAGAGGATCCGGAAAAGGATATTAATCTGTACATCAATTCCCCTGGGGGAAGCGTCACGGCGGGACTCGGCATTTATGACACCATGCAATACGTCAAACCCTCCATTAACACGATCTGCTTGGGGCAGGCAGCCAGCATGGGGGCGTTTCTCTTAACAGCCGGGACAAAAGGAAAACGCTATGCACTTCCCAACGCCCGCGTCATGATTCACCAACCAATGGGCGGATTTCAGGGCCAGGCGACGGAGATCGACATTCATGCCCGGGAGATTCTGAAGATTCGTGAACGCCTGAATGAAATCATGGCGAAACATACCGGACAACCGCTGGATAAAATTTCCCAGGACACCGAGCGGGACTACTTTATGTCCAGTGAGGAAGCCAAACGCTACGGACTGATCGACGAAGTTATCACACGCCCCCTGAAGAGCCTTAAACCCGTGGGATCAACGGACTCAGGGAAAGATGGCGGCAAGAGCTAGTTGACCTTTGGTGTACAGGAGGCAGCATGGCTAAACAGGAAAAGATTGATCGGCACCTGCGCTGCTCGTTCTGCGGGAAAAGTCGGGACGAAGTGCGCAAACTCATCGCCGGTCCCACCGTTTACATTTGCGACGAATGTGTGAACCTATGCAATGACATCATTGCCGAGGACTGGGAAGAAGCGAAGGAGGAAATCTCCTCCAAGCTAAAGAAGCCGGCCGAGATTAAACACCATCTCGATCAGTACGTAGTCGGTCAGGACCGCGCAAAACGCATCCTCTCAGTCGCCGTACACAACCACTATAAGCGGATATCAGCCAAGGATAAGGACGTTGACGACGTCGAACTCCAGAAAGGGAACATTCTGGTCGTCGGCCCGACCGGCACAGGGAAAACCCTCCTGGCCCAGACTTTGGCCAAGTTTCTTGACGTCCCGTTTACGCTCGCCGATGCGACGACACTCACGGAAGCGGGCTATGTCGGAGAAGATGTTGAAAACATCATTCTCAAATTGCTCCAGGCTGCCGACTACGATGTCGAGCGCGCAGAGCGCGGAATTGTGTATATCGACGAAATCGACAAGATCAGCAGGAAAAGCGACAGTCCGTCGATTACCAGGGACGTTTCTGGCGAGGGTGTTCAGCAGGCCCTGTTAAAGCTCATCGAGGGAACGGTCGCAAACGTCCCCCCGCAAGGGGGGCGGAAACATCCGCATCAAGAATTCATTCAGGTCAATACGTCCAACATTCTTTTCATCTGCGGCGGGGCGTTTGTCGGACTTGAACACATTATTGAGCAGCGTCTGAACCGGAAATCGATGGGGTTCGGAGCCGAAGTTCGAGGCCGCAATGATATTCGATTGGGCGAGTTACTGCCGCATGTCCAGCCGGAAGATCTGCTGAAATACGGATTGATCCCCGAATTTATCGGCCGATTGCCGGTCGTCGCTACGCTCGACGAACTCGATGAGCAAGCGCTCATTCGCATCCTCACAGAGCCCAGAAATGCTCTTACTAAGCAGTATGAAAAATTGCTGTCCTTTGAAAAAGTGAAGCTCCGGTTCACTGAAGGCGCCTTGAGTGCTGTGGCCCGAAAGGCCTTTACTCAGAAGACCGGTGCCCGCGGATTACGTGCGATTCTCGAAGAGGCCATGCTGGATGTCATGTACGATGCCCCTTCGCAGAAACAGATCAAAGAAGTTGTGATCACTGAAGACGCCATTAGTGGAAAACATGCGCCGATTCGAATCTTTGAGCAGGACAAAGACGTCAAAAGCGCCTAACCATTTAGAAACATTCACGTATTAAGGTATTCCTGGAAACGGGAGAGGGGGCCTGAGCCCCCTCTTTTTTTGCTCTTTGCAGCGCAGCAGTACACTTCCCCACTCTCTACGACGCCAAAACTCGCAGGTTTCTATCGACAAGTTCGATCCATAAGCTATACTTGCACAAGATGCCTTTCCTCCAAGGTCCCAGATTTTCTAAAGGGCGTATACGTGAAATTTCCAGTTGTATCAAGCTCAAGACACAAGGGTAAGACGCTTGAAATTGATTCCTCCAAGGAATCGGTCACGTTGCTCGGCCTCAACGGCGAACCAATGGGAAGTCTCGGGTGGGATTTTCTTGTCGATCAGATTTTGACCTATCGAAAACCTCAGCAATCCCGTGAGGCCCGTTCCGAACCACGGATTTCCCTTTCTATCCGCGTCAAATATCACACTCCCGATGGAATGCACTTCGAGAGTCGAGCCGGAGGAATCGGCGGCGGCGGTCTCTTTATTGAGAGCGTCGCCCCATTGGCTGTCGGAACCAAACTGGCAATGGAATTCACCCTCCCGGAAGATCCCACCGAGTGGATGTCGGCAAAGGGAGTGATTGCCTGGGTCTGCCCTAAAGCGGACCAGTACACATTTAGCCCCGGGATGGGAGTGCGTTTCACGGATATCGCATCGGAGACCCGCAATCGCGTCTTGAATCTGGTCCATTCGGTAAAGGGCATGCCGCCGAGCGAGTCTCACTAAACACCCTCGACGCACACTTCCAGATCGTAGCAGATCGATGCACTGCAGACCCGCCGAGACCTCACGATGAAATTTCCCATCACTGCCACCCGCGAACACCACGGCAAAACGCTGGACATTGATTGCGAACAGGAAACGGTGTCTTTGTTCGATCACAACGGGCAACAGCTCAGTATTCTGAGCTGGGGCACCCTCATCGACCAGATGCTCGCCGTTGATGAGGATACCCGCTTTGCTCATAGCCGATCGCACCCACGAGCTCCCCTGGCGATCAAAGTACATTGCATCACCGGGGACGGGAAGCATTTTGACAGCCTGACTGGCGGGATCGGCGGAGGGGGATTGTTTATCGAAAGTAGTACGCCCTTGGCGCCAGGCACGGAACTGACCGTGGAATTTGCCTTACCAGACCGGCCAAACCAGAAATTTGCCACGCGCGCGAAGGTCGCCTGGACGCGGTCAAAACCTGAACGTTATCTGCTCTTTCCAGGAATGGGCATCCAATTTACTGACATTGATCCCGAGGCTCAAACCCGACTCACTGACCTCGTCGATTCTCTGAATCGGTGCCGGGCTGTGTCGTAATCTGCCGAATAGCCCAGTGTGCCCATTCACGAACCCTCGGATTCGCATCCCTCTCGGCAACCGCGGACAACACATCCAACACAGCGGCATCCCCCACTTTTCCAAGTCGAAACGCGGCCTCAGCCCGCACACCCGCATCGGCATCGTGCTGTAAAAGCCGCAAGAGACTTGGTAGAGATCTCGTGTCTCCCGTCTCACTGAGAACCGCTGCGACCCCTTGACGCACCTGCGGATTCGGATCTTTTAGAGCCGACTCGAGATCCGTAGAGAAGGAAACAGTCTCTAACCGGAGGAGGGCTCGACTGGCAGCCACCCGAGTCGAAGCATCCGCATCGTGCAGTGCGTGCAGAATCTGCTCCTCATGAGCTGCCGAATGATCAATTTCACCAAGAGCCAACGCGGAGGCCACGCGAACAGACTCGGACGGATCCGCTAACTTCCTCACAAGCACCGCACCGCTCTTTCCGTCACTCACTCGGCCTAGGGCGAGCGCGGCTGCCGCGCGAACACGGGGATCTTGATCCGCCAATGCAGCAAGAAGCGCTGACTCTGCAGATTGGTGGCCGATCTTTCCCAGCGCTTCGGCCGCAGTGCGCCGCACCTCCGGATCAGGATCAGCGAGCAATTCGCTCAATCTGATTGAAACGGATGGCGGAGCGTCCGGTGGGACCTCCACATAACAACCGGTCAAGGCGAAGAAGAGTACGAGTGGCAGTAAGCATGCACGGTATGGCGCGTGAGACGGAAAACAGACAGGACTCATGTGGATTTTAGAATGGCGGGTGCATGCTACATGGAGAGGATTACAGGTGGAATCAGCAGCCCCCCCCTCAGCGCCCAAGGCATGGACATCGGCCCAGCATGGTGAAACGGATTTCCTCCACATCGAGCCGCCGATCTCTGGCACACGAACCGATGTACCGGTCCTTGCTGAAATGTCACAAAAAGTTTCGAGCCGTTAGAGCGGTTTGGCAGGCGCATCTTCGTCCAGCACCGGCGCTTGCTTCGCTGCTTCGATCGACTGTTCCAGTTCCTTTTGGGCGGAATCCATTTCTGCTCGAATCGTCCGCATTTGGGGATCGACTGAACTCCGCACATCCGCGACAGCCTGCCGGAAAGTCCGCACGGCATCTCCCAGTCCCTCGCCCAAGCCCTGCATGTCTTGCGGAGAAAAGGCTGCCGGCTGAGGCTGCGCGGATTTTGCGCGTATGGCAGCTTGCGCAGCCTGTACACGGGCCACCGCATCTTTGTTCACGATCGCAGAAGGGCGCTTGGCCTCCGGCTTGCTTTGGGCCGAAGCAGGCAAGGGGGGGTACTGCCCCCGCATCACCGGTGCCGGAGCCGCCATGCGGTCTTCCATCGTCGGAGGTTGATGACCTTGCGCCACCGCCGACCCGGGAGCAGCCTGAGTCGGCGTCACCATAGCTACCCGAGGCTTAGACGGCTGGGCAGTTTGTGGCCCCTGAGGCGCAGCTGCAGCCATTAAGGCAGCGGTCGTGCCAGGGGTTAACTCCGGCCCAGGCGTATAGGGAGCAGTGGCTTTCAGAGTAGTAGCAGCCTGAGCAACCGGCGCCGGTTGAACTGCCTGGGCCACTTCTGCCACCGCTGGTATCTGAGCCTGCGGGGAGACCGCCGAAGATTCACCCTGTTCAGGAGTTACATCCTGAGCAGGAATGTCATTCACTTCCTTCTTAAACCCTCTGAGGGCCTTGCCCACACCTTCCCCGATTTGCGGAAGCTTGCCGGCGCCAAAAATAATCAACACAATAACCAGGATGATAATCAGTTCGGAGAATCCCATCGTGCCAAACATGTTCGGTATCCTTCCTCGGCAAGTAGGGGCCAACCAGGCATGAGGCCTCTTCGGCCATTCGATCTCTCACGATAGCTGCCCGATGCAAAGTGTGTCAAGAAAGGCGGAGGTCAGTCCTGAGGATCAGACTCGATATCACGGCGCGGAAAGGGGAATCGCGACGAGTTCGGTTTGCACCGGTTGACCGTACACCACCGCATCCTTGGTCGACAGGTACACGTCTAGCTCACTCCGAATCCCGAAGTCCCCCGGAAGATAGATCCCTGGTTCGATGGAGAAACAGGTACCGGGCAGCAAGCGGCGGGCATCCTGGGTTTCCAGATTGTCGATGTTTGCGCCATTGCCATGGACTTCTTCGCCGATTGAATGCCCGGTCCGGTGAACAAAATACTCCCCGTATCCAGCCTGCACGATGACCTGTCGACAGACATCGTCGACCTCCCAACCGTACGGGAATGCGCCCGCTCGTACGCGCGCTTGCACAAACGCTACGGCCGCATCCCGGGCTCGCCGGACGATCTGGAAGATATCTTTCTGCCTCGCAGGCACAACCTGCCCGACAAAGCCTGTCCAGGTGATATCGGCATACACGGCCCGGGACTCTGGTTGTTTGGCCCATAAATCGATCAATACGAGATCCCCCTGGCGGATAGGAGCCGAGCCCTCGGCAGACGGCCCATAATGAGGATCGGCACTATGGGCGTTGACTGCGGCAATGGGTGGACTCGAAGTGACGAGACCGCGAGCATCCATCCGAGAAAGGATATATTGTTGCAACCCATACTCAGTGAGCGAGGAGCCGGCCGCGAGAGACGTCCCGATAAACCCGAACGCCTCATCCACAATCGCCCGCAGCCCCATGGCAGCCGCCTGGTGCGACGCCAACTGCGCCTCATCCCACACCGCTTCAAATTGCTGGACCAAATCGGCGGATGTGACAACTTCCAAACCCAAGCTGCGCAGGAGATCCAACGTCCCCGCATCCACACGCGAGAGATAGGGAATCGCATTCATCGGCGAATATTGCATGGCGATTCGTGTGGCCGAGTGAAGAAGTGCCTTCAGAGCCGCCTGCTGTTCTCGCCAGGAGACGTAGAACCGCACTTCCCCAGGCAAGTCCTCCAGGACATGCGGCTCGATGCGATGCTGCAATTTCATCGGGGTCCCCACCGCCGGAACCCAGTAGTACCAGCGGCGCGTGACATGCATCGAGGGGTCTAACAACAACACGCGATAGGCAATGGGATCGAGATGGCGAAAATCATAAAAGAGCCATCCGTCAATTCCTGGTTGGTCTCGAATGGCCTGTTGAATCCGGCTGACCTGGGCCATGAAACGAGAGGCGGCTTCCATGGTCGCATCATAACGCCATTTCGAAATCGAAACCACTCAGCAATCAGGCAATGCTCTCCACTCTTCGGGATGATACAATGCCGCCGACCATTTATGAGTATTCCCCCCGCAGCAGAGCCGAGTCAGTACCGCGTCACCTTCTTCTTCGGACCCGAACCGGTGGAGCATCAGCCCGATCAACTACGCTGTGTCTTCAATGTGAAGAAACGCAGTTGGAAAGGCGGCGTACAGGTCGGGGTCGATATCGCTCAGGAGTATGTCGAGGAAGCTCGCCGGGCGCTCGGATTCTCATCCTGGCTTGAACATCACCTACGCACGAGCAGCCCGGAAGAGCAGGAGGACGCGATGAGGCGAGCGGATGAACTCTTCGTTCAATCTGTATGTACCTGTGCGCTGACCCTGGCTCTCCACGCAGGCATTGAACAACACAACCAGGTGATCCCCGCCGCCGGCTTCGCTGATGAACTTCGGCAGATCATCACCGAGCAGCCCGGACAGGTGACGGATCTCATTCGCTCCGAATTAGACTTGGGTCAGAATTCTGACTCGTAAAGAGCGAGCAACAGCTGCAACAAACGCGGAAGGGGTTTGAAAATGGGGATGAATTTGTTATAACGACAACGGAGTACTCGCAATTGTAAACGTTTATCGGCACTCATCTTCGAATTTCACACCGTCAGCATTTCAGCACGAAGGAGGCACTTAACGTGAACGTCTCTGTCAATGTGTCCTGTAAAAGACGCCGCAGCCTCTGGTCGAACGCCTTGGTTCTAGGCCTGGTGGCATTGTGCTCTTTGGCCATCCTTATTGTGCCGGTGGCAGCACAAGACTCGGGCAGCACTTCCAACGTCCCCGTCTCCTCGAACGATGCCAGCCCGTCAGGGGTCGGCATTCAGGCAGGATCCGCACTCGCCACGATCATCTACTTCCCGCTCAAACTGGCCTTTGCCATTGGTGGCGGCGTGGTCGGCGGACTGGCCTATGGGTTCTCAGGCGGGAGCGAACAAACCGCAAAAAACATTTGGGTTCCCAGCATGTACGGCACGTACGTCATCACGCCGGACCATCTGAAGGGAGATAAACCGATCCGCTTCCTCGGTGTCTCCTCGAGTGAGCCCGCGCGGGAGGCCGGGGATTATACCCCGCAAGAGCCCCTGCCGCTGCCCTTGGAACCGATCCGATAGCATGAAACCCGTCATCGGAGTCACGCCCGACTTCAATGCCGGTGATCGTCAGGAATGGGGCGGCAAAGAGCCCACGTATTTTCTCCGGGCTCGCTACGTTCGCGCAATCGAAGAGCTCGGCGGGGTGCCGCTCATTCTTCCCCTGGTGGCTGATCGTGCGGCCCGTCGCCGCCTCCTCCGCACCATCGACGGACTGCTGCTGACAGGCAGCGGTCCAGATTTAGACCCCGCCCTGTATGGAGAACAGCAGCACTACCCCTTTCCCATCGTCGCCCAGCGGCGCGCAAGCTTCGAATTGGATCTCGTCCATCTCGCAACCCGTACCCATCTCCCGACTTTGGCCATCTGCGGCGGGATGCAAACGATGAATGTCGCCTTCGGTGGCACGCTCTATCAGGACCTTCCTGCCCAGGTAGCCGATGTCCTGCAACATCGACAGACGACACCGGCGATCCGTCTCTCGCACAGCGTCTCCATCACCCCCGGCACGCTCCTCAATCGCATCGTGAAACGACCGCGCATGCAGGTGAATAGCTCCCATCACCAATCGGTAAAAGGCGTGGGCCGCGCATTGATCGCCAGCGCAACCGCACCCGACGGCATCATCGAGGCGATCGAACATCCCGGCCACCCGTTTTTTCTCGGCCTGCAATGGCACCCCGAATTTTTGTTCGAGCGCCACCAGCTGCATCGGCGGCTCTTTGAGGCATTCTTACGGGCGGCCTCCCGTCGCCCGGCGCGTCAACCATTGCCTCCGCAACGCAGGACCACCACATGACACGGGACTCAATCGCCCATGCCAGCGGACTCGGGCGTGACGTCACCGGAGAGAGGACACGGCGTGGGCAATCCGCTGTTTCGCACCAAATCGATCGACCGAATCCTCGCTGATTCCGACGCCCCTGAACATCGCCTGAAACGGAGCCTCACCGCCTGGGACCTGACCGGACTCGGCATCGGCGCGATTATCGGCACCGGCATCTTCGTGCTGATCGGCACCGCGATCGTTGGTGATGCGCATCGCCCAGGAGCCGGTCCCGGAATCGTCCTGTCGTTCATTCTGTCCGGCATCACTTGCGCACTTGCCGCGCTCTGTTATGCGGAATTTGCGGCCATGATCCCGGTGGCAGGCAGTGCGTACACCTATTCCTACGCGACACTCGGCGAATTCCTGGCCTGGCTGACGGGATGGAATCTCATTCTGGAATACGGCGTGGCCTGCGTGGCGGTCGCGATCGGATGGTCCGGCTACTTCAATAATATTCTGAAACTCTGCGGCGTCGAACTTCCCTATTGGGCCACACATCCCCCAGGTGCGGACGGAGGGATTGCGAATATCCCCGCAGCGGTCATCGTCCTGCTCGTGACCGGTATTTTGATCGTCGGCGTCAAAGAAAGTGCCCGAGCCACCTGTGGCATCGTCCTCATCAAACTCGCCGTGATCGTCTTTTTCATCGCGGTCGGGACTTCCTCCGTCGACACGACCAACTGGACGCCCTTCATGCCGTTTGGATTTGCCGGCGTGGGGGCAGCGGCGGCCATCGTATTCTTTGCCTATATCGGATTCGACGCCGTCTCGACCACCGCGGAAGAGGCCCAGAATCCTCAACGCGACCTCCCCATCGGCATCTTCGCGTCGCTGGGCATCTGTACCCTACTGTATATTGCCGTGGCGGCGGTTTTGACAGGCCTGGTGCCGTTTTCACGCATCGACATCCATGCCCCGGTGGCCGAAGGATTGCGGGTCGCCGGCTTCAAATGGGGCGCCGCCATCGTAGCGGTCGGAGCAGTGGCCGGGATCACGAGCGTGCTGGTGGTGATGATGCTGGGCCAGATTCGCGTGTTTTTCGCCATGTCCCGAGATGGCCTGCTCGGTCCCTGGCTATCAGGCGTGCATCCGAAATTTCGCACACCCCACCATGCCACCTACCTCACCGGCATCGCCGTGGCCATCATGGCCGCCTTGATTCCCATCGGCGAAGCAGCCGACATGACGAACATCGGCACGCTCTTCGCCTTCGTACTCGTCTGCATTGGGATCATTGTGCTTCGTTATACCAACCCGAACCATCCCCGGCCCTTTCGCATGCCCTTTATGCCGGTCATCCCTATATTGGGCGTCCTGGCCTGCTTGGGCTTGATGTATTTCCTCCCCTGGATGACCTGGATCCGCTTTTTTGTGTGGACGATCATCGGGATTGTGGTCTACGCCACGTACGGCATACGGCGCAGCAAACTCGCCACAAGTCAGGCCCTTGAATAGAGCGGTACCCCTCGGCGCGCGTGACGCCGCTGCTTGAACAATAGCCGAGAGAAGAATTAGGACGAAGCTTCAGTTGGAGCGACAGGAGCGGCCTTAGGTGCGGCTGCGACGGGCGTCGGAGCCGGTGTAGCTGGTTTCGCAGCAGCCGCTGCTGATGTAGCGGGAGCGGGAGCCGACCTCGCTGGCGCGGCCGCACCAGCCGCAGGAGCGGCCGCAGGTTTCGGAGGAGCCGCAGGCTTTGGAGGGGCAGGCCTTTCAGGCTTAATCCCACCTTCCCAGGACGGGCCTGAGTACATATCAGCAGCCAACCCCTTGCCCTTCCATTTTTCTTCGAAGTCCGCCGCAGCCTTGTTGGGGGTTTCCCCGGCTCCGACCACATCATTCCATGGATAGGCGCGAGGCCCGATCTGGCAGCCCGCCTCCGTACGCCTCAAATACAAGGCAATAGGATTGCCTCGGTAGGGTCCGAGGTAGATATGCACCGATCCCACATATTCAAGCAATGTGGCCACCATGCCTCCAAGAAGACGTGCATGATGCCATAAGAAGTAGGAAGAGGGCAAGAAGGACCTAGCACCCCACGGCTATTCGGTCCACTCCGACTCAGGAGAGAGCCGGACGCTCGGTCGAGGGACGGGAGCGAAGAAGGTATAGGCCGCCGATGAGAATGATGATGACGACCACATTCAAGCCGACATCGAGGAGATATTGCTGAAACAATTCGTGCCTGCTTTCCTTGGCCACCGCTTCAAGTTGGTAGGAAAGTTCGGCACTGGCCGTCAAGAGTCTCCGGGTACAGGCAATGATCCCCACGGACAAATACGGCTCCAACTCCAGCACTTCCGTCTGAAGAAATCGCACCACCGTGCGAAACAGTTCCAGGAGAATAATGACGAGGAGCAGATCGTTCAATAACTTGAGCGCGGCAGGAAGGAGCGCGAGCTGAACGGGTCGAGCCAAAAAGATATACCAGGCATGGACGAAAATAATCAGACAGAGAGCCAGCAGGCTGAATCCGGCCGCAACATAGCCGAGGCGGTCCAACTGATCCATGAAACCGAGCCACCAGCGCATACTGGGCCGATGATACCTCTCATCTGGCTCCGGCGTACTTGGTGAGCGCATTACGCCTGCCCTGCCGGACCAGTCGGCGTAGCAGTGCCCTCATCCAGCGGTTGACCGAATCTCAATCCATGCACCGCACCGGCCGTAATGAGATGGCCGCAACAATCAATGCCTTGAAGTCCGGCGCCGCCATCCATCACCATGAGGCGAAGACCACAGGAGTCAGGAAACTGCCGTCGCTCTTCCAACATAGCCCCCGGAAGCAACGGCCCTCGTTTTCGGCCCTTCGACGACACGATGTCCGCCACGAGATCCTCTTCGGTCAGCTCATGGCCGCAGCAAAAGATTTTCCGGAAGCCCTCACCACCGCCAGTGCATTTGACCACTAATCCGCAGGAGTCCGGAAATCGTTTCCGTTCGTCGAGAATGTCACCTTTCTTGATGGCCATAGCGCCTCGTTACGATGAGAAGATGGGAAATCGGACTCAACACTAGTGAAGCAGAACCAGGAAGGAAAATCCAGCGCCGACGCCCCGAGGACCTCACAAGCCTTGTGCCCTAGCAAGAAGAGATACCTCTCGCCCCGATGCTCTCCATCAACCAGGACCCCGCACGCAGTGAACAGGTCAGCCTCAGACATGCGTGACGGGTGAATCCAATGCCGCTGACGACTCAGCGCTCTCCGATACCTTCGATGAAGGGAGACGGGCATAGGCCTTGTGCCAGGAATCCAGCAACACCTTATGCGAACGACACCCGACCACCAGGCGTGCGTCAGAAATCGTCACCGGCTTGTAGGGGATCAGGTATCGCGCCTTCAGCCGCGCCACCCGCGCCAATGACTGCGCCAGCCTTTCCGGGGTAATCCGGCCGTTTCGCACCGCGAGCTCCATCGCTTCCATGGCCTGCATGACCCGGTCCTGATCTTTGCAGATCAGCAGCACGTCGCAGCCGGCCACGAACGAACGAACAGCCGCTTCGCCGATCCCGTCATGATCGATAATCGCATGCATTTCCAGGTCGTCAGTGAAAACCACCCCGTCATAGCGAAACTCGTCGCGCAGTAATCGCTGGATCACGGCGGAAGACAACGTCGCCGGCGCATCCGGGTCCAGCGCCCGATACAGCACATGGGCCGTCATGAGACTGGCGACTCCCTGCCGGATGGCCTGTTGAAACGGCGGAAATTCCGTGTCGCGCAACCGTTGAATTCCCGCATCCACCACGGGAAGCTCCTTGTGCGAATCCGTCGCCGTATCACCATGGCCGGGAAAATGTTTCCCGCAGGCCACGACCAGATTGTCCTGCAGACCGCCGATCGTGGCCAGCCCCATGTCGGCCACGAGGTCAGGCTCGGCACCGAACGCCCGATCGCCGATCACGGGATTGTCGGGGTTGCTGTTCACATCCAGCACCGGCGCCATATTCATATTGATGCCCACGGCCCGCAACTCTTTGGCGATGGTGGCGGCCGCAGAATAGGCCAATTCACTGGAATGACACTGGCCGAGCTGACTGCAGGGGGGGAAAATCGTAAATTCGGCAGGCAGCCGGGACACCCGCCCTCCCTCTTGGTCAATCGCAATCAATAGCGGCGAGGCTGGTGACAACTTCTGAAGCCCATTGGTGAGATCAACGATCTGCTGGACCGATTCGAGATTGCGTCGAAAGAAAATCACGCCGCCCGGCTTGTAGGCGGTGAGAAAGGAGGCCAGGTCTGTGCTGACCGTGGTCCCGGTAAATCCCATCATGAAGAGCTGACCGATTTCCTCGCGTAATGTCATAACCCCCTACGATGACGATCTGAGTGAGAAGCAGATGGATCCTCGGCTGACCGCCGCTCCATGCACCGGTTGCCGCTAGGGCAAGGTACGATCGAGCAGAAATTGAATAAGCAGCCGCGTCCCGATTCCCGTGGGGCCTTTCGGGAGATAGGCTCGCTCGCGCTCGCTCCAGTCCGTACTGGCGATATCCAGATGGATCCACGGGCAGTCCCCGACAAACTTGCTCAGGAACAGCGCCGCGGTAATCATGCCTCCGCCACGGCCCCCGATATTCCGCATATCGGCGACATCACTGCGCAACTGCTCGAAGTACTCGTCCCAAAGGGGCATTTCCCACACGCGCTCACCAGCTCGCATGCCGGCATTCCGGACATGTTCCTTGAGCTGATCATTGTTACCGAACATGCCGATGGCAAATTGACCGAGCGCCACGACACAGGCGCCGGTCAACGTCGCGATGTCGATCAAGACTGCCGGTTTATAGCGGGTGGCATAGGCCAAAGCGTCTGAGAGAATCAATCGGCCTTCGGCGTCGGTGTTTTGAACTTCGACGGTTTTTCCGGAGAGCGTCTTGACGATATCGCCTGGCCGCATCGCGCGACCGCCCGGCATATTTTCCGCGACCGGCAAGATGCTTACCAGATGCACCGGCAATTTGAGTCGTGCCGCAGCCCGCATCGTGGCGAGCACTTCAGCACCGCCCGTCATGTCGGCCTTCATATGCTCCATATTCTCGGCCGGCTTCAGCGAAATACCGCCGGTGTCGAAGGTGATCGTCTTACCGACCATGACGACGGGAGGATCGCCCTTCTTCGCCTTCGCGCCCTTGTATTCCAGAATGATAAACTTCGGCGGTTCATGGCTGCCCTTGGCTACGCCGAGTAAGGCCCCCATGCCGAGTTGTTCCATCTCCTTCTGCTCAAGCACCTTCAGCTTGACGCCCGGTTCTTTCGCGACAGCCTTCGCCTCCTGCACGATACGGCCGGGCGTCATGACATTGGCCGGATGGTTACACAGATCGCGCACCAGAACCGTGGCCTCCGCCGTCGCCACGCCGCGCCGGATACCCTCGGTGACCTGCGCCACCAGCGATGCTTGCGCGACATAGATCGTCAGCCGCTCGACCTCCACCGGTTTGCTTCCGTTCGAACTCCGGTACGCCGTAAATTGGTAATTGCCGAGGATGGCACCTTCGGCCATAGCCTGCACCACGTCCTGAACAGGAATCTCCTCCAGAACGGCACCTGGTAGAACCACGCCGAATGAAGACACTTTGGCCTGGCGGACGCGTTTGACGGCAGCGCCTAACGCCTGGCGGAACGCGTCCAGGCGCAAATCCTTTTCCTTCCCCAAGCCAACTAACAGCAGCCGCTTGGCCTTGGCTTTGCCCTGCGTATGTACGACCAACCCTTCGCCGAGCTTGCCTTCAAATTCCCCGCGCTGAATCAAGGCCGCGAGCTGTCCACCGAGTTGAGTGTTGATGGCGGCGGCTTCCGGCGAAAGGTCTGATACGCCCTCGCACCAGAGCAATACCAGCACCTCCGCGACTTCTTGTTCTGCCCGCCCAACCTGTGCTTGAACTTGGATCTTCTTCATCAATCCCCCCTGGTTCCTGCCGTTCTCTGTTCACTCATCGGCCGAGGTTCGCCAACCGGCGGCTTACACCCCGCGCATATCGGGCGCCCATATCTGCTTGTGCATTTGCAACTGAAACCTGACCGGCAATCGATCGGCCAGCACCCATTCCGCCAACTGTCGCGCATCGACTTCGCCAAAGACGGGACTCATGAGCACCGTGCACCGCGCCGCAAGATCCCGGCTGCGCACCACCTCCCGCGCCCACTCATAATCGATCCGGTCCTTGATGACAAACTTCACTTCATCCCGAGATGCAAGCCGATCCACATTCGGCCAATACATGCGCTCGGCCATGCCGCTTCCTGGACATTTTACGTCGAGCACGACGCGGACTCGCGCATCCACGCCCGACGTATCGACGGCCCCGCTCGTTTCCAGAAGCACCTCGAAGCCTTCGTCGCAGAGCCTCGTCAACAATGGCAGGGAGGCCGCTTGACTGAGCGGCTCGCCGCCGGTCACTTCGACCAGGTTGCACCCGAAGGCCCGCACCTGCGCGATCATGTCATCCTGCGCCAGCTCCCGGCCGCCGTAAAACGCATAGGCGGTATCGCACCAGGTGCAGCGCAAAGGGCATCCCGTCAAACGAATGAAGACGCAGGGACGACCGGCGTGCGTCGACTCACCCTGAATGCTGTGAAAAATTTCGGTGACCTTCAGCATCGTGGATAGATGTGACGGGGCAGCCTGTGACAACGGGCCGGCGGAGATCTTCATGTCCATGTGGTTATCGGCCACCCATTTCTCTGCGCGATACGGTCCATCCCTCTGATGGGATTCACGACCAACGGATGGCCTACCATCTCGAGTAATTCGACATCGCCGGGACTATCGCCATAGGCAAACGACTGCGTCAGATCGATACCTGAGTCCCGCGTCAGCCGCGCAATCAGCTCCCGCTTGCCGGGGCCATACGGGAGGGGCGCACAAACATGCCCCGTAAACTGTCGCTCCTGCTGCTCCAGCCTGGCGGCCAGCAGGGTCGGGACCTCCAGCAATGCAGCCAGCGGAGCAATCAGGAAGTCGAGCGATCCGGTCACCAGCACGATATGATGCCCGGCTCGGCGGTGTTCATCCATGCGGGAGAGCCCTTGGGCGGACAAACGGGGACATAATTCGGTACGGCAAAATTCTTCCGCCAAGGCTTCGACCTCAGCTGCACCTTTTCCAGCCAGATAGAGCTTCCGTTCCCGCAAGGGGTGGAGCGACACCGGAGGCGCACATCGCAACACCCACTGAATGCTATCCCGCACCTCACGCCATCCCACAAGTCCCCGTTTCCAGAGGAAGCGAAAGAATCGCACTTCGCTGGCTTGTCCGGGGAGCAACGTATTGTCGACGTCGAAAAGCGCGGCAATGTCCGTCTGCCGTCCTGTATAGGAAATATGTGGGGCTGAGAGAGGCGTCATCTCGAACGTTGGTCCGCTGATCGCTGTAATGGGAAGGGGATGCCGCGTGTCCACGCAGCACGCGTCAGATTCTACCGGACAACTAGTTGATTGACAAGCATTTTGGACCACTTCTATAATGCGCTTCCTCTGGGGCCTGGGGACTACGTAGCGAGAACGGGTACTTCATCGACCCGTCCGGGACGTCAGCACCCTGCCTCATGTGTCGATGGAGAGCGATCCGGTTGCCGAAGTGGTGGAATGGCAGACACGCACGTTTGAGGGGCGTGTGGCGCAAGCCGTGCGGGTTCAAGTCCCGCCTTCGGCACCAAACTCAGCAGTGGCCGGAAGGCATTCCATCTACAGTGGGATGAGGGCCGAGCCCATTCCGCGAGTCTTTCTTCTTTCCGCACCCTCCTCATCCAACCACGTTCCATGCTCCTGCGGATACCCAATGAGCTAGCGGCGTCCCTCTGTCGCCCCCGCCGATAAATGGCCCTACCACACTAGGGCCCAATTACGTTGCGAAATTTCAATCATCTCTCACCGCATGATCAGGCTTGGTGATATGATGCGAATCCTGCAGGCGATGAAGCGCTGGGGTACGTATTCGTGCCCCCATAATTTTGGGGACCCACCAGCACCAGCCGGATAGACTCAATGGTGGAGTACCGGGCTGACCGCATCAGTCCACCTCAGTGCAGATGAAGGAGTACCGTGTGAGCGCGCAAGACTTGGCAGCGGCCTTTCCCTCCTCGGAGGATTTCCGGTCGATTGAGGCCGTGGTCCGTACCCTGTCCGGGCAGGCATCGATCGGCATATTCCTCTCTGACCCGGAAGGGCAGACCCTGTATCTCAATGAACGCCTGCGCCGCATGGCTGGATTTTCCACAACATCGGCATCAGGAGAATGTTGGCTCACGGCTCTTGCCCCTGAAGACCACGACGTGATTGTCACCGAGTGGTCGGCGGCCACCGGGCAGACACGAAGCTTTTCACGCGAATTTCGCTTCCACAGACCAGACGGATCACTTCGCTGGGTGATGGCCGAAGCCTTTCCCCTACGCACAGAGGGAGCTCCACCCAGCGGATACGTGGGCATGATCCGCGATATCACCCCGCGCCACCTGGCCCTCGAAGCCTTACACGCCTGTGAAGACCGCTACCGGAGCTTGGCCGCACTTGCGCCTCAGGCAATCGTGGTCTACGCGGACGACACCATTCTGTTCATGAATAACGCGGGCGTGAGACTCTTTGGTCTGCCGACAGCGCCCTCGGTTGAAGGACGTTCCCTGTCGGAATGTTTCCCGAACGGATTCCTGCAGGACCTTCCCGTGGCAAACCTCACTCACGGAACGGCATCCGCCACCCCCGTGGAGCGACAATACGTTCACACCGATGGAACGCGTCTTGATATGGAATTGGTGGCAAGCCCGGTGACCTTTGATGGCCACTCAGCCATTCAGGTCCTGGCCACAGATATCACGGCACAAAAAGACGCTGCCGCCCAGTTGCGGGGGGCGCACAAACTGGCTGCGGTGGCGACCCTTGCCGGCGGCATCGCCCATGAGTTCAATAATTGCCTGACCGCCATCATGGGGTTTTCCGACCTGGCCTTGCCGTTACTTGTGCCGGACAGTCGCGTGTATGGTCATGTCCAGCAAGTGGTCCTCGCCTCGAAACGAGCCAGAGATCTGGTGACCCAGATGCTCATGTTCGGCCGCCAGGCAGAGGGCATCAAACAACCGGTCTCTCTCGATATCCTCCTGAAAGAAACCTTGAGAATCTTGAAAGGGACGCTGCCGGATAACATTAGTCTTCGCGAGTGGATTCCGGGGGCCACCCATCCGATTTATGCCGACCCGACCCAGATTCACCAAATCTGCCTGCAGCTGCTGGCCCATTCCGAGTTAGCCATGAAACCGGACGGTGGCATCCTGGAAGTGCGCCTCGACAATGTCCATCTGACCCCTTCGACAAACGAACACAATCTCCCACTTCGCCCTGGCCATTATGTCTGCCTTACGGTTTCCGATACAGGCGAGGAAGTGAATGCCCAAGACCACCGTCGTAAAATGGGGCCGTTGTTCGCCAACCTTCCGGATGGAACCCAAGCCGGGACGGAACTTGCAGGGATTCAACGCATGGTGAGCGAACATGGTGGAACGCTCCGTTCCACCAGCACAGTCGGCCAGGGAACGACCATTGAAGTGTACCTGCCTGCAATACTTCCACCGGGATCCCTGGGCGCGACCGCCTCGCCCCGAGCAGAAGCAGTAGACATCACAGGACAGAAGGAATTTCTTGCTGAGCGCGACAAAGAGCGATAGATTCGCGATGAGTGCCCGGCACCCCAGAGGGATCAGCACCAGCCCTCTCTGCAGGGCCGCACGGCTTGCCCCAGAGAGCCATCACTAGAACTCCTGTGAGGATTGTTATGCCATCGGTTTTGATTGTGGACGACGAAGAAGCCATTCGCCGGCTTATCCGCAACACGCTCGAGCAGGCAGGCTATCGTGTCCAAGAAGCAGCCGACGGCAAGGAGGGTTTGTCGCACTATCGTCAATCACCCGCAGATCTGGTGATTATGGATATTCTCATGCCGGACCAGGATGGCTTGGAGAGCATTTTGACCTTGCGGCGTGAATTCCCCAACGCCAAAATCATGGCCATCACCGGCGGCAGCGACATGATCGGCATCCTCAATTTCTTGGATGTCGCCCGCATGCTCGGCGCCCGCCGCACGCTCCAAAAACCCTTCGAGATGCAGCAGCTGCTGGACGCCGTTCAGTCCGAGATTGCCAGCTGACGACACACGTCCGCTCGCTTACCACCACGCATTGGTCCATTGACTTCCGGCCCATCGACCCGCACACTACGCCCGCTTCGCTTTCCTTTTCGCGAGAACGAGAGCGCACGCATGACCTGGTGGACTCCTCAACTGCACGCGGTACTCGGCGGCCTGGTCGTCGCCGGCGGCATCTTTGTCATGTGGGATCAAGCAGGGGTCGTCTGGACCCTGCTCGTCGCCGCTGTGGCAACCGCGCTTCTCCTCTGGCAGGCACGCAGCATCGGAGCTGTCTGGGCCTGGACGACATTGGGCCTTGGCATTGAAAGCATGACCTGGCCGATTGTGACCATGGTGCGGATCCGGATAGAAGGCATTCAGCCGACCGAAGAACAGATGGGAACGATTCTGAACGCTGTGCTCTTCGGCCTGTTCACCTCGGTGTTCTGGGTGACGTTTGCCCTGGGCCTCTTCAAACGGCTGCGGGAACAGAATGCGCCACCGGTTCCGGTTCAAGAGGGCACACCGGCCCCACCGAGAGGCAAGAAAAAGCGCGCCCGAAACTGACTCGGTTCACGCCATCGAGACCGGATCGACGTCGATATCATACCGGAGACCACCCCGGCGGGATTCCCGCTCCAGCTCCTCGCGCGTCCGCATGGCGATCTCTTTCCCGACCTCCGGAGAGCTGGACTTGATCAGAATCTGCCAGCAGTACCGACCTCGCCTGAGAACATGCGACGCCGGAGATGGCCCCAAGACCGCTACCGTCCGTTCTCTGCCTGCAGCCCGGGCTCTCAATACCGCCGCCCAACGCTCGGCAGCGTGAGACACTACCGCCTCCTTCGTCCCGGACACATCCAATCTGACCAGGCAAGTCCAGGGCGGATACTGGAGCATCTGCCGGAAGGCCTGTTCCTGCTGCACAAACACCTCTTCGTCACCGGAGGCCAGGGCCATGATCGCATGATGCTCTGCGAGGCGCGTCTGTATAAGAAGCTGGCCACCAACAGCGGCAGGACGGGCCAGAGCGGCAGCGTCCAGAAGGGCATGATACATCCGTTCCGCGGAACGGAAATCGGGAACATGAAGACCGGCATCTGCATCGGGCAGCGCGACGAACAACGCCCGCCCGTGAAAACCCAGACGGAATATCATCTGTGTCCCGATCAGAATATCAATGTCCCCAGCGGTCAAGAGCCGATGCAACGCTCGCGCATCGGCCGGACGACGAATCGTTTCGCCATCCACACGTCCTACCCGCGCCTGTGGAAACTGGCGCCGGACGGCCTCCTCGACACGTTCCGTTCCCGACCCCACCGGTTCCAACTTCAGCGATTGGCACCGGGGACAATGTTCGGGCACCGGTCTGGTTCGACCGCAGTAGTGGCACCGGACATGGTTGCTTCGCCGGAAGAAGGTCAACGCGACACTACAGGCATCGCACTGCGGCATGGCCCCGCAGTCTCCGCAATGGAGGACACTCGCAAAGCCTTTGCGATTCAGGTACAGAATCGACAAGGCGTTCTGGCGCAACGCGCCACGCAGTCCTTCGATCAGGGGAGGCGACAAGACCATGCCTCCGCCAACGTCTCTGGGAGAGTGCTTCATATCGATCACGTTCACTCTCGGCAGTTGCTCTGGGGCACGATAGACACATGCCGTCAGGCGTCCTTCCTGAACCGCCGACAGACTTTCGAGAGACGGATGATTCGAGGCGAGCACCAACACTGCACCTTCGCGTGAAGCACGATGGTGCGCCACCTCTCGGGCATGATAGCGAGGCACCTGCTCTTCCTTGAGGGACGCATCGTCTTCACCGTCCACCCACACAAGACCTAGCCGCGACAGGGGAGCGAAGACCGCCATACGGGTGCCGATCAGAATTTTGACGGAGCCCTCCTGCGCCGCCTGCCACACCGCCGCCCGCGCCTTCATCGACAAACCGCTGTGCAGAAGCATCGGCCGTTCGCCTCTTGCGGCCAGAAATCCCGCCAATCGACTCGCCTGCTCGACATCGCCCGTGAGGATCAACACCTGCTTCTCAAGGCGAATGGTGGCCTGGGCCGCTTGCATCAGACACCACTGTCGGGTGCGGTGGGTTCCCTGCAGGAGCAAGGGGGAAAGGGTTTGCTTCGTACGTGCTTGTTCCAGAACGGTCGGCCACAGCATGGCCTTGGGGGGAGTCGGTTCAACACCATCAGCAGCCTCTTCCGGCTCCATAGGAAGAGCGACTGCTGACGTGTCGCCAGGCGGCATTGTGGAACGGAGGGTTCTGGGAGCGACCGGTTCATCACAGCGGCCAACCAGCCCCTGCTTTACCAGTGTGTGCAGGGCGAGGGTTAAACGAGCTTTGTCCCCCTTTAGAAGCGTCGTCGCCATGATGCCTTTGGGACGCCGACGCAAACGGGCGAGTACCTCTGTTTCGGTCTCTCCCAACGGATCCACGGAGGAATGCCTTGCCAGGCCCTGCGCTGTCAGCACATATCGAGGCTGAGGCGGTCCCCCTCGACCCACAGGAGGCAGAACGAGCTTGATACATTGCCCCCACGGTGCGGCATACCGTTCCGCAACCCACTGACTGAGCCCGATTTGGTCGGCCGTGAGCAGGTGATCCGCTGACGCCGCACTCAGCGAACGAATAGCTTTGAGGCCCTCCTGCGGGGCGCCAGGTGGGAGCTGGGGATACACCGCTATCACGAGACCGTGAAGATCTTGGGAGCCGAACGGCACAACCACTGAACGTCCGACGACGACCCGGTCCTTGAGTTCTGGCGGGATGAGATAGGTGAACGGTCGGTGAAGCCGACGTGGCAATATCACGTCAACATAGGCAGAAGAAGGCGCAGGAACCATCGGGCTGGCTCGCTGCGAGCGAGGGTCGAGCATGCGGCATTCTAACAACACCGGCCCCATGCAACAATGACAAGAGCGTGCACGTGCGAGGAGTGAACAGGACAAGGAGTTCAGATAAGAGAGAGGCTACAGGGAGGGCATCGGACGACGGCCGGCTTCTTGCGAGAAACCAGCCGTCGCCTAAACTACGAGCCAGGAGCAGGCGATGGTGGGACCCCATCAGCGGGAGAGGCCGGCACTCCGGCATCAGGAGCTATCGGGCCACGATCGGTTGGCACATCCGACGGAGCCGGTCCAGACGGCACCTCCGACACCGGCATATTCGTCGGATTCACCGGCGCGGAATTCATTTGGTTATACGTAAACTGTGTCGCCCCTGATGACTTGTCATCGACCAAGGCTTTCACCGGGTGCGCTGAGGCTGCCTCCTCAAGGGACTCCAGTACGACTTCAATGCGGCGGTTTCTCTTGCGTCCGTCTTCGGTCCCGTTGCTT
The DNA here is from genome assembly GCA_009594865.1 of Nitrospira sp. GTDB lineage: Bacteria > Nitrospirota > Nitrospiria > Nitrospirales > Nitrospiraceae > Nitrospira_A. The sequence continues at coordinate 45,862 of VOPT01000010.1, forward strand.
GCCACGGGACGGCTCGCTCCATACCCCACGGCAGATAGCTTCCCGGAATCCATGCCACCCTTCTCGACCAGATACCGGACGATCTCTGCCGCACGGGCCTTGGATAATTCCCAATTGGTCGGAAATTCGCCCTTCAAGGACGGTCCGATTTCCATGTTATCGGAATGACCTTCGACGCGGACCTGTTGGCCGCCGGCGCTCGTTGTCAGGTACGCTGTTAACTTTTCAAGGATGGGGACCCCGGCGGGTTTCACTTTGACTTCTCCGGACTCGTATTGCAACTGGTCCGCCAGGTCGTCAAGATTGAGCCTCTGACTTCTTCCAGCACGTTCGATCTTTCCCTTTCCGGTCGAACGGGCTTCACTTGCATCAGAGATAGACGCATCCGCCTTCGAAACCATCACGGGCTGCGCTGTCGCCTGATGATCAATCTCTCCGCCGTCAGATTGCATGGCTTCGACGGGCATGCCATGTTTGGAACGAAGACGATCTCCCACGAGGGCGCGGGCCGAAGCCTTGGACAATACCGCAGTGGCGGTGTGAGGTTCCGTCGCAAGCACCCTTACTTCGCCGATCTTTCGCTCTGGGAGGCCGCCGCCCGTACGAAACACTTCCAGGTAGTCGCCAGACCGGAGTCCGTCATCGTGCCCCTTGTCCAGGTACACGACATTGCCCTGGGACACGAGCGACATATGTTTGTCGGCCTGCAGCTCGACAATCATACCTTCCACATCTGGCCCTGAAGACACAGGCTCGCTGATTTCCTCTGCAGAAGGAGGTGTAAAACGCATGACGGGATCGCCGGGGGACAGGGGTGCGTACGATCGTACCACCTGCACACCTACCAGCACCGGATCCAACTGAACGACTTTCACAACACCGACCCGATTGATGACATATCCGAGATACTGCTTGGTGATGGGATGGAACACCTTCCGGGAGCGCCGATAGACGGTGTACAAATCACCGATCGCGGCGTCGCCCGGATTTTTCAGTTTCAGATACAGCGTATCCGTGCCGGACCATCCCAGCATCATCCGGTTGCCGGACAATTGGTTATCGCCAGTAATGACATTGATGACACCCTCAATCGGCATCTCCTGTCGAATCGATCCGGCGGCATAGATCAACGCTGCGTCACCCAGTCGCACGCTTTGCGCATTCTCTGCGTAACCCGGTATAGCCGTGATGGCCATGAGACTGCAGGCAAGGATGGTCAGGCTGGCGCGCATAAATAATGTCCTCATATTGATCACACCTAGGAGGATTGTCTGTAGCAACCTTAGCAAACAGCAGAGGCTTGTCAAGAAACCGGCCGGACAGCAATGGTTTGAATCAGGCGACCCTGGATGGTATCGTGAGATTCAGACCGAACAGTCTGGCGGAACTACCATCGAGCGGGTGACGAATGGGAACGGAAAAACGACGCATCAACACGCAGATGCCTCGACGAACGAAGGTTCACCCCTCTACGCCCTTGGCATCGGAATGGGATGTTGGTGGCGGATCTCCTCCCTCTGCCCTGAGAACTCCGGCCAGCCACATGAGGTCGGCCTCCTCGCATGATCATTCGACCAACGATGTTTCCCCAGCATCCGGCCCCGAGCCTTCAAACAATCCCCGCGAATCGTGACAATCGGCGCTCTCTCCTAACTCCTGGACAGTATTCACTTTCTAGGACTATCGGGACTAAAAGCCCTAGGTCCTTTGTGCGCTTGCTATTAAAAATAGGCAAGGGCTAAGATTCCGACCTCTTAAATAGCCTTATAAGCCCTCAAACCTGTTGAGGTTCGAGCCAATGGCCGGTTCCGAGCTCCTCTTAGAATATCTCAGTCGATATTTTCCGGTACTCGTGTTTGTGTTCATCGCACTGGCGTTCGGCGCCGGCACACTGCTGATCAGTTACTTTGTTCAACCCAAGTATCCTGAACCAGAGAAGCTATCTACTTATGAGTGCGGATCTGAACCCTTTTCTGACGCCAGAATGCCGTTTCCCGTTCGCTACTATATCTTCGCAATGTTGTTCGTGATTTTCGATGTGGAAGTCATCTTTCTTTACCCTTGGGCCATTGTCTTTAACAAGATCGGCCTCATCGGCCTGGTCGAGATGTTGATCTTTATCGGGCTTTTCCTCGTCGCCTATGTTTACGCCTGGCGAAAAGGAGCATTGGAATGGGATTAATTCAACTCGGTGGCCACGATAAAGACGGCTCTCCTGATGTCATTACCCTCACGGTTGAAAAAGCCGTGAATTGGGCCAGAAAAGGGTCCTTATGGCCGATGACCTTCGGTCTGGCCTGCTGCGCGATCGAAATGATCGCGGCTGTCTCATCCCGCTATGACATGGATCGTTATGGAGCAGGGGTCTTCCGGGCCTCTCCCCGCCAATCCGACCTCATGATCGTCGCCGGCACCGTGTGCCGACGCATGGCGCCAGTCATTCGAAAAATCTACGACCAGATGCCTGAACCGAAGTACGTGATTGCCATGGGTTCCTGCGCGACTTCAGGAAATATTTACGACAGTTACAGTGTGGTACAGGGAGTTGATCGCTTCGTACCGGTCGACATTTATGTGCCGGGATGTCCTCCTACTCCAGAAGCGCTCTTCGACGGCATTCTGAAATTGCAGGAGCGCATCATGCAAAAGCGCGTATTCCTTTCCCAGCCCAAGGAAGTGAAGGACGCGCTGAAGGTCTGACGGACGGAACGACCCCATGAGCCAACTCGCACAACGTATCAACGATACCTTTCCTGGCGCCTGTACCAAGGTGGTGGAGTGGCGCGGGGACCTTGCGGTGACAGTTACGCCTGAGGCGTTGCACGACGTGGCCCAGTTCCTCCGAGACGACCCCGCCTTACGGTTTGACTACATCGTCCATGTCAGCTCCGTCGACTGGCCTGACGATGAAGAGCGGTTCGAAGTCGTCTACGAAGTCTATTCAATTCGCACGCGACAACGGATTCGCCTGAAAACTCGCGTGCCGGAATCGGACAGTATCGTCGATTCCCTGACTGACGTCTGGAAAGGCGCCGATTTCATGGAACGCGAAGTGTATGACATGATGGGCATCCGGTTCCGAAATCACCCGGACCTCCGCCGCATTCTGATGCCGGACGAATATGAGGAAGGATATCCGTTGCGCAAAGACTTTCCGCTTCGCGGCAAAGGTTGGCGCGACACATTCGAGTTTTTGGATGAACCGTCCCGATAGGAAACAGGTTTTGTCTCACTGAACGATCATGGCACAGTTCGAAGATCAAAGAACCACCGTCTATAAGATTGATCCAGAGCACCCGGAGAGTGACACGCTTCCAACGCTCAGGACCGAGGAGCTCCTGCTTAATATGGGCCCTCAACACCCCAGCACTCATGGTGTGCTGAAGGTGATTCTGGAGTTGGAAGGCGAGCGATTGGTCAAGTCGACGCCGGTTATGGGCTTTCTTCACCGCGGCGTAGAAAAGCTGGCTGAAGAAGGGACGTACCATCAATTCATCCCGCATACCGATCGGCTCGACTATGTGTGCGCGATGTACAACAACTTCGCCTACTGCCGGGCGGTTGAAAAATTAATGAACATCACCGTGCCGGATCGTGCCGAATACCTGCGTACGATTGTCGCGGAGATCCAACGTATCATCGGTCACCAGTTCTGGCTGGGCACGCAAGCCCTTGATATCGGGGCGATGACCGTGTTTTTTTATTGCTTCCGCGACCGAGAAATTTTGCTGGATTGGTTCGATGAACTCTGTGGTGCCCGCCTGACGACCAGCTGGTATCGCATCGGCGGCGTCGAGCGCGACTTCACCCCGTCTTTGTTTGCCAAATTGAAGCAATTCCTCGATTACTTCCCACCGAAGATCGATGAATACGTCATTTTCCTTGAGAAGAATCGTATTTGGCTGGCACGCACGAAGGGCGTGGCCGTTATTTCAGCAGAAGATGCGTTGAGCTTTGGCTTGAGCGGACCAACGTTACGAGGGTCTGGCGTTGATTTCGATCTTCGCAAATACGAACCCTATTCCGCCTACCCCAAGTGTGAATTCAGCGTCCCCGTCGGCAAGAACGGCGACACATATGATCGGTACTGGATCCGCGTGCAGGAGCTCTACGAGAGCGTCAAAATCATCCGCCAGTGCCTTGAACAGATCCAGGACGGGCCTATTATGGCGGATGTGCCCAGCGTGACCCTGCCTCCCAAAGAGCGCGTGTTCACGAACCTGGAATCCATGATTCAGCAATTCAAACTGTTCTCGCAGGGGTTCAATGCACCTCCCGGAGAAATCTACTGCGGGACTGAAGCGCATAAGGGTGAGTTGGGTTTCTATATTGTCAGCACGGGCGGCGGGAAGCCGTACCGGCTGAAAATCCGCGCTCCCTCGTTTATTCACATGGGGGCATTCGATCATATGTCGAAAGGCTATATGATCTCCGACGCCGTGACGATTTTCGGCACGTATGACATCGTCATGGGAGAGTGTGACCGATAAGCACATTGAGAGTGGCGAGTGCGGAATTCTGAATTCTCACTTCACTCCAAACACTTATAACTGAGTACTAGGCCAAAGCATGGGTTTGAAACCAGCGACCAATCCCGACGTTGAAGCCGCGACCATTGAACTGTCTATCGACGGACGAACGGTATCGGCCAAGGACGGCGTCTCGCTTTACGATGTGATCGCCAGCACCGGCAAAATTATTCCTGCCATGTGCTACCACTATACCTTCGATCCCTTCGGATCGTGCGGGATGTGCCTCGT
>VOPT01000014.1 GCA_009594865.1 Nitrospira sp.
GCAGAAGTATCGCTGGATTCGAAAGCCCCAGCGCCGGCGTCGCCGAGCTCGGGAGACGAGCCACGAGTCCCAGGATCGGACCGCGGAGCAGCCCCGATGGCGACGGAACCGGAGGGCGCGCCTGAGCTCGAAGACCGCCTTGTGATCCTGCCCGAAATCAAACGGGAAGGCGAGCGGTTCTTCTTGAGTTCATTCAAGCTGCCCGACAAGTTGACCTTCGCAGGGCAGTCGATTCCACTCGATAATTGGCAGGTACGTGAGCGCATCGAGTATGAGTTCTATCAATTCCTCGAGGATCAGGGCGAAAGCATCATCCTGGCGAAACGAACGGGGCGGTGCTTCGCGCCGGCTGAAAAGCAGCTCGCCGATGCCGGATTACCGGACGACCTGAAATACATGCTGCTGGTCGAGAGCAAGTGCATCGCCGCGGCCTATTCTCGAGCCAAGGCGTCGGGCCCGTGGCAATTCATTAACTCCACGGGTAAGCGCTACAAGCTGCACAACGAACGCTGGCTCGATGAACGGCGCAACCTGGAGATGTCTACCGAAGCAGCCATCAAGTACCTGCGGTATCTCCGGGAGTTGCAGGGCGACTGGTTCCTGGCCATGGCTTCCTATAATGCGGGTGAAGACCGCGTGCGAAAACTGCTCAAGGAGCAGAATGTTACGGATTTCTGGCGTATGCATGGCCCGCGAGAAACCATGCGTTATGTTGCGCGTATCATTGCGGCGAAGGAAATCTATTCCCAGCCGGAGAAATATCTTGGCCTGACCAAGAAGGATCTCTATCCGCCGCTGGAAACCGAAACGGTCACCGTTACCATTAAGGAAGCCCAGCGCCGCCTGACCTCCATTGCCGAAGAGTATGGCACCTATTTCCTCGAATTGAAGATGCTCAATCCGGAGTTCACGAAGGACTACTTGCCAAAGGGCAGTTATCAGGTTAAGGTGCCGCGACAAACCTGTCCGAACCGCTGTTTCAAGCAAGACAAGCTCCCGTAGTTCGCATGATCACCATCGGCGTCCCGCAGCCTCGCACCAGAGCCCTTCTCGCCAGGCTGTTGCAGGCGGGATTGCATGCGGTTGATCCCTATGAGGCGGTGCGGCGCCAGGTGAGGATCGGGCGCAAGCATCTCACCATCGGTTCCCATCAGTACCTTCTTGATCAATGCAAACGCATCGTCGCGGTGGGCGCCGGGAAGGCGTCGGCCCGCATGGCGCAGGCGCTGGAGCACCAGATAGGGGCACGGATCAACGCCGGTTTGGTCGTGGTGAAGTACGGTCATGGCGCACCGACCACCACCATTCGCATCGTGGAGGCCGGACATCCCATTCCCGATGCCGCCGGTCTTGAGGCCAGCCGCCAGGTCATGGCGTTGGTAAAGACACTCACGGCCAAGGATCTGCTTATCGTGCTTCTGTCCGGGGGGGCGTCGAGCCTCCTTCCTGCCCCTGTTTCGGGAATTACGCTTCAAGATAAACAGCAGACGACCAAATTACTGCTACGGTCTGGGGCGACCATTCATGAAATCAATGCGGTACGCAAGCACTTGTCCAGCGTCAAAGGCGGACAACTCGCCGCGGCGACTGCGGCGCGCGTGGCCAGCGTGATTCTCTCGGATGTCATCGGGAACGATCTCGGTACGATTGGATCGGGGCCCACCGCCCCTGATGCGACGACCTTTCGGGAGGCGTGGGAGCTTGTCGAGCGGTATGGGGTCTCCAACACTATTCCGGCATCCGTGCGAAACCGGCTGCAGACTGGCATGAAGCGCCGTGCGCCCGAGACGCCTAAACCTCGTGCTTCGTTATTTCGCCGTGTCGACAACATTCTAATCGGAGACAATCAAGCCGCAGTTGATGCCGTCGCCAGGGCTGCACAGCAACAAGGGTTACGCTCCTTGGTCCTGACCACGACTCTTACCGGTGAAGCGAGGGAACTCGCCAAAATATTCGGCGCCATGGCGCGTGAGATTGCGGGGCATGGACGGCCCCTCAAGCGGCCCTGCTGCATCATCGCAGGGGGAGAACCGACGGTCACGATTCGAGGGGAGGGCACGGGCGGACGAGCTCAAGAGTTTGCGTTGGCAGCCGCGCCGGAGATCGCTGGATTGCCAAACATGTGGGTGGCGGGTTTTGCGACCGATGGCACTGATGGTCCGACGTCTGTGGCCGGTGCCGTTGTGGATGGTCAGACAGTGGTGAGGGCGCGCCGCAAGGGGCTGGACTTGTCTGATGCGCTGCAACATAACGATGCCTATCCATTCTTCGAGAAGCTGCAGGGCCATATTGTTACCGGTCCCACAGGGACCAACGTGAACGATCTTTACCTCCTCCTTGCGCTCTAGTTACTATCCCCTCCATGACTCAGCCACTCATTCTCTCCCTTGAGGAGAGTCGCGATCCGAGTCTGGCCGGGGGCAAGGCCGCTGGCTTGAGCCGATTGTTGGCGGCTGGTTTTGCCGTACCGCATGGCTTGTGTGTCCCAACCACGGTATACAATCAAACCCTGGCCGCAGGCGGCATCAATGCCGAAGCAGTCTGGCGCAGAGTCCTGCAGGCATCCCAGGAAGAGCGGGGGCAGGAGCTGTCACGAGTGCGCGCCTGCCTGCTGAAGCAGGTGTGGCCCACAGGATTTGAGCTCGCATTGGAACGACGGCTCGCCGAACTCACGCCCGATCCGACATTGCGATGGGCAGTGCGGTCCTCTGCAACCAACGAAGATGTCGAGCAAGCCAGCGCGGCCGGGCTCTATCATACGTCCCTCGGTCTATCGTCTTCTCAAGTGTTACGTGGGATTTGCGACTGCTGGCTGTCGTTGTGGACGGAGGCGGCACTCGAATATGCCCTTAGGACGAGCAGTCCGATAGCCTGCTCATCCATGGCGGTGGTGATCCAACCGCTGCTGCAAGCCACTACCGCAGGTGTGGCCTATTCGATCCACCCAGTCACGGGACGCACCTCTCAGGTCGTCATCAATGCTGTGCCCGGTCTCGCTTCATCCCTCGTAAGCGGCGAGGTGACGCCTGACCAGTATGTCGTGGAAGTGGCGGAAGACGAGGGGCGACCGCTTCGTATTCGGCGGCGTCTGCTGGCCGCGAAACTGCAGAAACTGCTGTCCACCCCTGCTGGAGTCCACGTCGAAACGATTTCGGAATCCGCGCAGAAGCAGTCCTCATTGTCTGATGCGCAGCTCTTCGAATTGGCCAAAGTGTCGAAGCACATCGAAGCTGCCTTTCGACATCCGGTAGACCTCGAGTGGGTGTGGGTCGCTGACAGGTTATGGGTGGTTCAGGCGCGGCCGATCACTGCGGTACAACCTTCCCCGGCCCTGACAAATGACGAATGCGAGTGGACGCGAGCCAATTTGAAAGAAACCATGCCGGAACTGCCCAGCCCATTGGGCCTGTCATTCCTTGAGCGGTTCATGGATGCTTACATCGTCGCGCCCTATCGACGCCTGGGTTGCACGGTTCCTGAGGGGCTCTCGTCCGTTCGCGTCATGCATGGCCGGCCCTATCTCAATGTCACCTTGTTTTACACCCTGGTCACACAACTTCATGGGAATCCGTCCTTCTTAACCGAGCAGATGGGTGGGGAGGCGTTGGGCTTTATGCCCTCGGTACGTCCCTTGAGCGGTCTTGCGCTGGTTCGCGCTGGGTTACTGATGATGCGGGAATGGCGGAGGGTCGTGCGGGAGGGGCCGGCAAACTTTGTCGCCATGAAGCACATGGCGGAGACCTATCAACCCAACCGTATCAGCAACCTGTCCGCGAAGGAGCTTGGGGCCACGCTGGACCGTCTAGGGCAATGGCTCGATGCGCACGAGGTGACGTTCGGAATCGCGGGCGGGGTCGCGCAGAGTCTGCAGGCCATGGGGACTTTCTTGCCCGGGTGGCTGGGGGAAGACTGGCGCGAATTGCTGAACGCCTCGTTGCAAGGACAAGGGAGTGTGATCAGCGCACAGCACATTTTGCGTCTTGCGGAATTGGTCGAAGTCGCACGCAGCGAGAGCGTTGTTCAGCGGTGGTTTCTCTCCGAAGGGTGGGCGGCCTCCGGATTCCGCGAGGCCCTCGTCGGTACCGGATTTCTACGACGCTTCGATGAGTATCTCGGGGACTATGGGCATCGCGCGGTCGGAGAGTCGGACATCATGTCGCCGCGCATTGCAGACCAGCCCGATTCCGTCTTGATGCTGCTGCAGACACAGTTGCGTAACGGCAAGGCCGTTCCGCCGGGCGATGTCGTGGCTCAGCAGGCGCAGCGGCGTCAAGCGGCGCTGGCGGAGATCCATCGCCGGTTCGGCTGGCGGCGTCACCGGGGGGTGGTTTTTCACTGGTGGTATCGAAGGCTGAGCCGTTTTTGCGCGCTGCGGGAGGCGAATCGCCATCATTTGCTCTACTACTCCACGGCTGTGCGCTATCTCCTCCTTCAACTCGGCGAGCGAATGGTGGAGCAAGGAATTCTGACTCAACGTGAGGACATGTTTTATCTCACCCTGGATGAGCGAGTGGCACTGAGTGAGGGGGCATCACGGGAGTGGCAACGGCTCGTAGACACGCGCCGGGCGCAACAAACGCGTGACAACGAGGTGCCGGTGCCTGACACCGTTCGAGATTGGGAAGCGGTTCTCGAACAGGGAATGTCCACGACCGACCAAGTCAAGGGCGGACTGCTGCGGGGTGTAGCGGTCAGTGCCGGAACAACGACTGGTCCCGTCCGCATCGTCCGTTCCACACAGGATTGGCAGCGCGTGCGGCCGGGCGACATTCTCGTCGTTCCGGTCATCGATCCGGGGATGGCTCCACTATTTGGCGTCGCGGCCGGCCTCATCGCTGAAATGGGCGGTACCTTGTCGCATGGAGCCATCATGGCGAGGGAGTACGGCCTTCCGGTCCTGGTCAATGTGCCCTATGCCACAACCCTCTTGCGCGAGGATGAGCAGGTTCACATTGTGAGCGCGACAGGTACAGTCAGCCGATCGGTCCCTTGACGTTTGAGGTGGTTTCTCGTACCCTCTACGCGATTTCCCTACAACGGGCAGGTGCGAGGCATGGCGGCGGTGCTCTGTCTTTATCAGGATGCATCATGATCGATCTCACCTCGGCCACCTTTGTGGCAGGTGGCATGGCCGGCCTTGGGATTGGTGCGTTGGTCACCGGATGGTGGGTGACGGCTCGCACGCAATCCCGGGTCCAGGCCCAGCTGCTCGAAAGCGGAGAGCGTGCACAGAGGGCTGATGCCCAGGCGGTGGCGTTGCAACAGCGGCTCGATACGCAACAGTCCGAAGTCGGGCAGTTGCGGCAGGCATTGGCTGAATCTCAAGAAGGCCGAACGAAAGCCGAAACGCGGATGGAAGTCATCAGTTGGAGCGTGGAAGACCAAAAGGTGATGTTAAGCCAGGCGCGGCGGGAGCTGCAGGAATCCTTCGAGGCCTTGTCCGGGCAAGCCCTGAAACAAAACAATGACGCGTTTCTGAACCTCGCCCGCGCCTCATTTGAAACCTTGCACGCGGAAGCCAAAGGTGAGTTATCTCAGCGTCACCAAGCGATAGGCGAGCTGGTCAAGCCGCTGGAAGAATCGCTCCAACGCTATCAGGAGCAACTCCAACAGGCCGAGCAGATTCGCCAACGGGAATACGGTGGGCTGGACCAGCAGCTGAAGTTCATGGCTGAATCGCATCAGCGGCTCCAGCAGGAAACCAGCAATCTGGTGAAAGCCTTACGAGCCCCGGCGGTGCGCGGGCGATGGGGGGAAATGACCCTCCGTCGCGTGGCTGAGCTGGCGGGGATGGTGGCGCATTGCGATTTTCTGGAACAGGACTCGGTCGACTCAATGGACGGACTGCTCCGTCCCGACATGGTGGTGTATCTGCCTGCAGGCCGACAAATCGTGGTGGATGCCAAGACGGTATTGGCCGCCTATCTCGATGCGTACGAAGCTCAGGATGACCAGCAGCGACAGATGCATTTACGTCGCCATGCGAGTCAGGTGCGCACCAGGATGGATGCGCTGAGCCTAAAGGCCTATTGGAGCCAGTTCGGGCAGACACCGGAATTTGTCGTCTTATTTCTGCCAGGCGAGCAGTTTCTCGGCGCTGCGCTGGAGCAAGACCCCACCCTGATCGAGGATGGCTTTGCCCAGGGAGTGGTCCTGGCCACCCCGACTACGTTCATGGCGCTGTTACGCGCAGTGGCCTACGGGTGGAGACAAGAACAGTTAACCGAACATGCCGAGCAGGCGGGCCGGCTGGGCAAGGATCTCTACGAGCGGATGGCCGTGCTCACCGATCATCTCAATGATATCGGTCAAGCGCTAGGGAAAAGCGTCGGGGCCTACAACAAGGCGGTGGCGTCATTGGAAAGCCGGGTCTTGCCTGCCGCTAGAAAATTTAAAGATCTCGGGATATCATCTGAGAAAGACCTGGCGATGTTGGAATCTACCGGTATCGAGCCGAGGACAGGAGTTCCTTTTGCGGCCGAGGATATGAGAACGTGAGCATGATGCAACCTCAGGACATGGTGGCCGAATTTCACCGCAAGTTCGACATCCCAGTCGGCGAGAAGCCGGCGATTCCTCCTGACACCACTCGGCAGTTGCGAGTGCGGCTGATTCAAGAGGAGTTTGCCGAACTTCAGGAAGCCATGACCGCCCAGGACCTTCCGGCGGTGGCGAAAGAATTGGCCGATTTGTTGTATGTTGTCTATGGTACGGCGGTCTCCTACGGCGTAGATATGGATCCGGTGTTCCGCGAGGTCCATCGATCCAATTTGAGCAAAGTGGGAGGCCACAAGCGGGAGGATGGAAAGTGGGTCAAACCGCCGACCTATTCTCCAGCGGATGTCAAGCCACTGCTTGCGAGACAGTTGTCGTCAGGCCTGGGCTCCGTCTCGCATGTGGAAACGGGGCTGCAGGAGTCAGAAGCGTAGTATGAAAGAGTTGTATTGTCCGGCTTGCGGTACCCCCTGCGTCAGAGTGACGTCCGGGACGAGTCTTATCGAGAAGACGTTGAACCGGCTGTCCATTTTTCAGGTGCGGTGCCAGCTCTGCACGACGCGCTTTCAGGCTCGCCGGCCGGGGAACCGGTTGACCACGCAAGCATTCGATCGCCGTGAGTATCGTCGGCTGCCCGTCAACTTTGCGGGGACGCTGAAGCTCGATCGCACGGCGGCCGGAGGGGTCGTCACCGACATTTCCATGGGGGGCTGTACGTTGCAGGCGACCACACCGCTTCCACGCGGTACCTTCGTGACGTTCGTGCTGAATGGGCCGTCCGGGCAACCTGATATCAAAGTCGAAGCGGCGATGATCTGCTCGATTCAGCCGCAGTCGATCGGCATGAAATTTTTAGAATTCCAGCCTGAAGACAAGCAGCGCATGGGGCAATTGATTCTTGAGCTCCTGGCCTACCAGCAAGCGCCTCCTCGCATCTCGGTATAATCCCAAGACAGAGTCGAGTCTTTTCTGATGGAATAGGTCTGCCTCCATGCGAGGGCAGAGACATTCCATCCCCTGCTTGTTCAGGACTTGTGTCTGATCGCTACCGGCATGTTGTCCAGGAGTCGCACGGTTCCGAGGCGAATCGCGCCGAGGAGAATGGCGTGGCGCTGGATTGTCGGTAACGGCTCCAGGGTAGAAGGATCACAGACGGCGAGATACTCCGGTGTGACTGACCGCTCTGTCTTGATGACCCGAGTCATGATGCGTTGTACAACTGCCCCTCGCCGTTCGCCGTCACGAATAGCCGCAGCTCCCGCCTGCAGTGCGTGATAGAGCACAGGTGCAGCGTCCCGTTGCTCAGCGGACAGGTACACGTTCCGTGAACTAAGTGCCAACCCGTCATCTTCCCGGACGGTTGGATGAACCCTCACTATGCCTGGCAGGTTGAGATCCTTTGCAAGCTGCCGGACCAGTGCGGCCTGCTGAAAATCTTTCTGTCCGAACCAACTGATGTCAGGGTGGACTAGCGACAAGAGTTTCGTCACGACGGTGGCCACACCCTGAAAGTGATGCGGGCGTGCTTCGCCTTCCCATAGTCGCGCCAAGGACGGAACGGACACGATGGTCTGAAAACCAGCCGGATACATGGCGTCGACGGGAGGGGCGAAGATGGCGTCGACTCCTTCTTTCGCGCACAGTGCACGGTCGAGTCGAAGTTGGCGTGGATATTTCGCCAGGTCTTCTGTCGGCCCGAACTGTGTCGGGTTGACAAAGATACTGACGACCACGGCATCGCAGGCCAATCGAGCGGCACGAATCAATGCGCGATGTCCCTCATGCAAAGCCCCCATGGTCGGGACAAACCCGATCGTCACGCCCTCTCGATGCAGGCGACGGCTCCAATCGGCCATGGCTGAGGTCGTGCGGATGATCTTCATGTGTGGGGACTAGGGGCGGCGGGGGGTGGACTGCAGGTCGGCCTCGATCCGTAACGGGAGTTCGGTTGTGGATTGAGTAGGCGGACGACTGAATGATCGGCGACTGTCTCCAGGAGTTCACGAAGGGGTTGCCCGATCACCGGGTGGCGTCGATCAGGATCCAACTCCACCAGCGGCGCTAGAACAAATCGACGCTGATGGAGCCGAGGATGGGGAACGATGAGGCCCGGCTCATTCAGCACACAGTCATCGTACAGCAGGAGATCGAGATCGAGCGTGCGCGGTCCCTTGCGATTGTCTTGGTCTCGTCCGAGTGCCCGTTCGATCTCGCGGCAGATTTCAAGCAGGCTCTTCGGGGTGATATTCGTTTCGATTTGCACGGCTCCATTCAGAAACCATGCGGGGCCAGGGGCCGCTCCGTCCTCGATCGGTTCAGTCTCGTAGAGCGACGAGACCGCATCCAGTCGTGAATGCGGCAGGAGTCCGAGGAGGGTTACGGCCCGATCACAAAAATCGATCCGATTGCCGAGGTTGGCGCCGAAACCGATAAATGCTGTTGCCATAGTCTGAAGCCGGCTCAACGGTATGCACTCAGCACGCTGAGTACTGCGTCAGCCACGAGCGGAGACAGGGGACCCCGCGACAGCTGCAACGCTAGAATCCTGCCTTGCGAATTCGTTCCACCGCTTCCGCCAACCGCTCCTTCGTTGCGCAAACGGTCATGCGGATGTAGCCTTCACCAGGCGCGCCGAAGCCGTTTCCCGGTGTCGTGACGATCCCGGCCTTTTCCAACAGATGGGCCGTAAAAGACGCAGACGTATATCCCTTCGGCACCGTGACCCAGATGTAGAACGCCGCAGGAGGCGGATCGACCTCCAGCCCGAGTTTTTTCAAGCCCGGGACGAGGGTGTCGCGCCGTTCTTGATAGATTTTACGCAATCCATCGGTCACGGAATCGTCGAGCCCGAGGGCCGTGATGCCGGCCGCTTGCACGGCTTCAAATACCCCAGAATCCAACTGGCTTTTTACTCTGCCGAGCCCCGCCAGGACTTCTTTGTTGCCGACGGCGAATCCAATGCGCCAACCGGTCATGTTGTAGGTCTTAGAAAGAGAATGAAATTCGACGCCCACCTCTTTCGCGCCGTCGACTTCGAGGAAGCTGGCCGGCCGCTTGCCGTCGTAGAAAATTTCCGAATAGGCCGCATCATGGCAAACAATGATCTGATTCTCCTGCGCAAACTCGACGACACGCTTGAAATAGTCTTTGTTCATGATGACGGACGTCGGATTGTTGGGGGAGTTCAGCCACATCAATTTGGCCTTCTTCGCCACATCCTTCGGAATGGCACTGAGATCGGGCAGGAAGCCGTTGGCTTTGGTCAGAGGCATGATGTGGGAGACGCCGCCGCAGAAGCTTGTGCCGACCGGATACACCGGATAACCGGGGCTGGGAACCAGGACGAGATCGCCTGGGTCAATAAAGGCCAGATGGACGTGTCCGATCCCTTCTTTGGACCCGATCAGGGTGAGCACCTCGTTCGCCGGATCGAGGGTGACATTGAACCGTCGCTTGTACCAGTCAGCCACGGCTTTCCGGAATGACAGCATGCCCTCGTAGGAAGGGTATTGATGGTGTTTCGGATTCTTGGCCGCTTCATACAGGCTCTCGATGATGGGTGCCGGTGTCGGAAGGTCAGGATCTCCGATCCCAAGGTTGATGATATCGACTCCGCGTGCAAGTGCCTCCTGTTTCATCTTGTCGATGGCGGCAAAGAGATAGGGAGGCAGCGTCTTAATGCGGGTTGCGACTTCAATCGGAAAACCGGCCATGCGAGAGCACTCCTTTGTTGGCCTGAGCGGTGCCGCTCAGCGGTGTACGACAGGTGGCGGCAGGTAGCCGTCAATCGGGAATCGAAAGGAGCTAGCCTACCCCAGGACCACTCTCGCAATCAACGGAGCGAGTGCCGGAGGGGCGTGATCGCCCATCGGCTGAAGGGCGAGAGCGGTGGTGAACGTCAGCAAACAGCTTGGTAACGGGGTGGCGTCGACCTCATAAAGGTTAGACAAATGTGCTGTCCTATGATGTCGTGAGTCCATGGATGCGACAAGTTTGTGGCCTGCAGCGGGTGTGGTGATGGTCGCGCTCGCCACAGCCATGTTTCCCCCTCGAGCCGCTCCTCTGGAGGCCTCGTCAACGCCGCGTTATCCGTCGCTTGATGGACTTCGAGGGTATCTGGCGTTGGCGGTGTTTGTCAGTCACTCCTCCATCGGTACTTCTATTTGCGATCGGGCACCTGGGATGTTCCTCCCTCCAATCTGTACACGCAGCTGGGGCAAGGCAGCGTCACCCTCTTCTTTATGATCACCGGGTTTCTGTTCTGGTCAAAGCTCCTTGATGGGCGCCAGCAACCGATCGACTGGTCACGCCTCTATCTGTCCCGGGTGCTCAGACTGGGACCCTTATACCTTGTGGCGGTTACCTGTGTGTTGCTCATGTCGTTCGGCCGCGCAGGGTTTCACTTGCGCGAGGCGCCGGGAGTTGTGGCTGAACAGACGGCACAATGGCTGCTGTTCACCATTCCCGGTATCTCCCCGGTCAACGGATTCACGGAAACCGTGCCCTTGGCTGGGGCCGCCTGGTCGCTACCGTACGAATGGTTGTTCTATGCCTGGTTGCCGCTTGGTGCCTTCTGTCTTCGGAGAAGCCCTCCGCTTCACTGGGTAATCGTCAGTGTGGCAGCTGTGGTGATCCTTGTGATGGTGATGCCGCAGGTGCGGTTTCCGATGTTCTATGCGTTTGCCGGTGGGATTGTGGCGGCGGCGCTGGTGCGGATTGCTGCCATCCGGATCATGCTGGCCCGTGGCGTGTGGGGGGCCATCGCGATCCTGTGCCTCGTCACCACCTTCATGGTGTTTCCGACGGCGTATACGGTTCCGGCCGTTCTGCTGCTGGCAGGCGGCTTTCTCATTATTGCCTGCGGAAATACGCTCTACGGCATACTCGAATGGCGGGCGTCCATTGTGCTGGGCGAAATGGCGTACAGCCTGTATCTCCTGCATAGTGTGGTGTTGTTTGTGACCTATCGGCTTGTGCTGGGCGAATCGGCCGCCACGTTGTCCCCCGTCGAGCATTGGGCCATGGTGCTGTGCCAGGTTCCTGCTTTGATTCTTCTCTGTTTTGCAACGTTTCGCCTGGTGGAGAAGCCGGGCATGGAGGCCGTGCCACGCTGGCACGCACGGCTCGTCGGTCGCCGAGCGAACATCGGCGCCAGCGCGGTGCCCTCGGGCCGCCAGTGAAGCCTGATGTGCAATGGGCGAGCGGTTGACAGCGCAGGCGTGGCTTATTAGAGTCCTGTATACATCCGAATCGTCCTGACCCGCGGCCATGAACCTACTTGCGCCCTGCCCCTCGAGCCCTAACTGCGTGTCGACGCAGGCGACGGATCAGAGTCACCAGATCATGCCATATCGGTATCAGCAAAATCTGGCTACGGCAAAAGACACGCTGAAGACCATCGTCAATCGGTTGCCTCGTACCCGACTCGTTGAGGAGAACGACGGATATCTCCATTATGAATTCACCAGCTTGTTGCTGCGGTTCGTCGATGATGTAGAATTTGTCTTTGATGAGGCCACGAAGACGATTCACTTTCGGTCGGCCTCCAGGACGGGCTACAGCGACCTTGGCGTGAATCGGCGGCGCATGGAAGACATTCGCGTCCTGGTCGAGGGCAAATTGTAGTGCGAAATCGGACAAGCTGTGCCGCCGGATGCGAAAATTGACGAGACAAACCTGTCAGACGGCCGATTTGTGGTTGCTTTGGTGGACATGAGTCGTCAAGATGCCTGTAGCGAGATCTACAGGGACACCCCTACAGGACAGATTTCATGAACACACGAGGCTCTGTTGTGATCAGACGCGCGACCCACCTCACGGCGGTCCTGTGCCTAGCCCTGTCGAGCGCTTGTGTGTCCGTCCAGGTGGATCCGTTGACCACCAAGGCATTTGAACCTCGACGGGGAGCAGATGCTGTGACGACGTTACAGCGCGAGCCGAACCATGGTCATGTGCAAATTGCTCGCATTGTCGCTACGAGTGAATATGCTAGTGAAGATACATTGCGTGATCGCATTCTCGATCGTGCCAAAGAACTGGGGGCAGACGCCGTCGTGTTAGGCGACGCGGATGTCCGGCGCCTGTCAGACAGGGGGCCCACCTTTCAGTCGACGATGGGCACGGCGGTCCCTGGCGGGGTATCAAGTAATTCCTACCGCAGCGGGTATTGGAACCCGTTCCGGATGGATGCGTGGAGTTTTACTCAAGGTGCCGGCGGCGGGCAAGGTTGGATGCTCCACATGTCCGGTCTGGCGATTCGGTATCTCTCGGCAGAAGAAGTGCAAGCCGCACAAAAGCCTCCCCTCTCCATGCCATAGCCGGGCTCCTGCCGGCTGAAGCGATTGTTAAGGTTCTTCGTCACTCCGTTGTATCGATTGACCCGTTGCGGCTGGAGAAGTCAACGAGCCTGTGGCTTGCGCGTTTGTATCGGCAACAGGTCTTTGGATGATTCGTACGGAAAGGCATTGGTCCCGAGGCAATAGTCAAGAGAGGAATGTTGTGTCTGCGTATCAGGCTTGACAATCGTCATAGATTTGACATAACAAATGCTATTCAGTACGAGTTAGGACCAATTGTGCGGGTACATGAAGATTTGGGTCTTCTGCGAGTTGTCCTCCAGCTTGACATGTACAGGCCTATAGGAACCACTAAAACGAAATGTCCGTCGTGAACATCGACCAGCGACACCCGGCGGTGTTGCCGCATGTGCGCATTCAGCCGGCCAAGGGTTTGCTGGAATTGGATTTGGCCGCCCTCTGGCAGTATCGCGAACTCATTCACATTCTGGTGTGGCGTGATGTGACCGTGCGGTACAAGCAGACGCTGCTAGGCGTGGCCTGGGCTATGTTCCAGCCTGTGGCGACCATGCTGATTTTCACGGTGGTGTTCAGCGTGATGGGAAAGATTCCCTCCGACGGTTTTCCCTATCCTGTGTTTCTCTACGCCGGGCTATTGCCGTGGTTTTACATCTCTCAGGCGTTGAGTCGTGGCGGGACCAGTTTGGTGGGAGAGGCCCCACTCATCAGTAAAGTGTACTTCCCGCGGCTTATCCTTCCCCTCTCGGCGACGATTGCGCCGTTGGTCGATTTGTTCCTGGCATTCATTGCGTTCCTCGGCCTCATGGCTTGGTTTCAAGTTGTGCCGACCTGGCGAATTCTCTTCTTGCCGCTGTTCGCCGGGCTGGGCGCGATAATGACCTTGGCCGCCGGGCTTTGGGTCTCGGCGCTCTATGTCAGGTACCGCGATGTCGGCCACATCCTTCCCATGTTCATTCAGCTGGGGATGTTCGTGTCTCCCATCCTGTATCCCGTCAGTAAAGTGCCGGAATCTTGGCGCGCAATTTACGCACTCAACCCGGTGGTGAGTGTCGTGGAGGGATTTCGGTGGGCATTGATTCCGGGATTCCAGGTCGACTTTTCGATGGCGCTTCCCAGCTTGGGCATTGTTTTTATCGTGCTCATCGGCGGATTGATCTATTTCCGTTCGATGGAGCGCACCTTTGCGGATGTGATTTAAATGAGTACCGTTTCGATCCGGGCCGAAGGGCTGTGTAAACACTATCGACTGGGGGCAGCCGTGCAGCACAATACGTTGCGCGATCAGGTCATGCATCGCCTCAAGTCCCTCACGCAATGGGGCTCCGGCCGGTCTGAGCCCGATCCCTCGTTTTGGGCGGTGAAAGACGTCTCGTTCGAGGTGAAGCACGGAGAAGTGCTGGGCATCATCGGGCACAACGGGGCCGGCAAAAGCACCTTACTGAAGATTTTGTCGCGCATCACGCAGCCCACTAAAGGCACGGTCGATATTTATGGGCGCGTCAGCTCGCTGCTGGAAGTCGGAACGGGCTTTCACTCAGAATTGACGGGGCGGGAGAATATTTTTTTAAACGCGGCGATGTTGGGCATGCGGCGGGAGGAAGTCCGGAAAAAGTTTGATGAGATCGTCGCTTTCTCCGGTGTGGAGGACTTCATTGACACTCCGGTGAAGCGGTACTCGAGCGGCATGTATGTACGGTTGGCTTTTGCCGTCGCCGCGCATCTCGAACCGGAGATTTTGATCGTGGATGAAGTATTAATCGTGGATGAAGTATTAGCGGTGGGGGACACGAGCTTTCAGCAAAAGTGTCTGGGGAAGATGGAAGAGGTGGGCCGAAGCGGGCGCACGGTCCTCATCGTCAGTCACAATTTGAGCATCATCGAAGGGCTCTGCGAACGGGCGATTCTGCTGGAGAAGGGGCGGATCGCCAAAATCGGGAAGACGCAGACCGTGGTTGAAGGGTATGCCGATGCGATTCGCAGTCAGGCGAGTATGTCGATCGGCGAGCGCCCGGACCGCGTCGGGCTCGGCGAAATCCTGGTGACGGAGATTGATCTGCTAGACAAAGATCGGCATTCGATTGCCGCGGCCATCACGGGTCGGGATGTGATCATCCGGATGCACTATCGCTGTGTGGAAGGCAAAGAATTCCGCAACTGCCGTGTCAGCATTTCCGTCAATGGGCGGAAGGGACAGGATTTGTTCGTCCTGTCGACGGATATCGTGGATCCGACGCCTTTGACTCTGTGCGGAACCGGATATGTGGATTTCATCGTGCCGGATCTTCCCTTGACCGGTGGCGCATATTTTTTTCAGTCCTATATCGAGTCCAATGGTCATCCCCAGGACTGGATTAAGAATGTCGCACCATTTTCAGTCCTCGATGCCGATTATTACGGCACAGGCAACCTGTGCCCCCCTGGCTGGGAAGCCAACGGTGTGCTGATTCAGTATCGTTGGGAATCCAGCGACAGCCTCAAGTGCAGCACCTTGCCCTTTCGCGTTCGCGAAAAAAAATAAGCGTCCGAGAGAGTTTCTTCACGGCCATGCCGCATGCGCGCAGTTCCTGCGCGGCCCCGTCGATAAATCACTAATCGCTCCGCAACTGACCAAGAGTGCGCTACGATTTGCCCATCATGACTCCTGATGGCGATCGACTGAGGCGTACGCATGGGCTCTGTGTTTGAAGACAGGCAGCAGGCACAGCTCGAACTGGCCGGTTTGAGGCGCACGCTGAAATGGACGAACATCCAACGCGAACAATTGCTGGACCGCCTCGACCTGCTCCGCCTCGATAATCAGCGACTGCAGGAACGTGTGGAGGAATTGGAGCGGCAACTGGCAGAGGCTAAGCAGCAGCAGGTGCTATTCTAGCCTCCATTCCGCATATCCCCCTTCTCCCCGGCACAGACATTTCCATCGCTTTTTTCCGACCTCGGCGTGATACAGTGGTTAGAGGAGTGTCGAGCGAAGGCACTCTGCTACGGGACGTCACGTCGCGATGACACATTCGATTACAACGGCCGATGACGTGCGTTGGTTGCTGACACACACGCAAGGATTTCTGGGCGGTCGTGTGATGGACGTGCATCTGGCTAAACGCTGGATGTACGACGAGGAGTCAGGTCGGGACCTGTCGGCAGGGAGCGTCGTGACGGTGGTGGTCAGATATCACCTGCACGGCATCCTCCGGATTGCCAAACTGACGCTGCAAGGAGTGTCCGATTTTTCCGTCTTTGAGCAGGACGGCGGGGACTGTGCGCCTCTCGGGATGATTCACGTTGAGGTCCAGGAAGGCCTCCTGCGCTTCTGGTTCGATCCCGAGGGGAATCTCTACGTGGTGTGTGAAGAGGCACTCCTGGAGGAGGTGTCACTGCCACACAGCGAGCTAGACCTGCGCCCCGGGGCTGCTCAGTGGATCTTTCAGGCTGAATCCGGTGACCCTCCCACCGTGGCGTGGTTGCTGGATGAACTTGATCAGGCGGGACTCCCGTGCGTATGGAAATCGACGACGCGGCGGTCCGGTATTTCTCGAACCTTGTGCTGGGAAGGCGAGTTGGTGGCCGCAGCCGATGTCAACGCCGGCTCGACGGCAGCGCTGACCGTGCGGACGTATGAACCGATCGACGGGGGCGGGTTTGGAATCAGGCTTCAGCCGCGACGCGCAAGTAGTCGCATCAATGGCCGGTTATTGAGGGCGGTGACCGAAGTCGTCATGCAGCGGTATGCAGGGACTTACCTGACTGGTGAACACGTGGTTTCGAGGGAAGAGTGGCCAGGGAGCATGTCTTCAACATCCGACCACTAGGCCTGTGCCGGATCTCTGACGACCGCGCGAATATTAGCTGACGTGCCCGTGGTGACCATTGCCATTCGTGCTCCCCTTCCCATTGCTGCTCTTGGAGCCCTTCCGGTTGACACATTCCACCAAGTGCCAGAATTTCATCGGATTCACTTTTTCTTTTCGGGCCACGTGGAGGTCGGTGCCTTCGAGCACCGTGTTTAACGAGAGATCGGTACGGAAGCCAATGTGCTTGCAGAGCGGGGAAATGACTTTCTCCACGGCGGCAATCAGTTTATTGCCGTTGCTGAAGTGATTCAGCATGATGATGCGGCCGCCCGGCTTGCACACGCGGATCATTTCATTGACGACTTTTCGGTAATCGGGCACCGCGGTGACAACGTATGCCGCCATGACGGTGTCAAAGCTGTCGTCGGGGAATTCCATTTTTCCGGCGTCCATCAACATCAGCCGAACATGGTCCAAATGGTAGTGCGACTGGCGTTGTCTGGCCTTGGCCAGCATGCCTGAGGAGAGATCGATACCCGTAATGTTGCAGTTTTTAGGGTAATATTCGAGGGCGATTCCCGTTCCCACGCCGACTTCGAGAATGTGTTCTTCCGGGCGGATGCGGAGGTTGCGCACGCAGGCTTCGCGCGACTCATGAAAGATTTTCCCGAAGATATGATCGTAGACGCCGGAATAACTGGTGTACACACGCTCGACTTTGGCGATATCCATCGTCCCTCCGCAAAATCACGCCGCTCTGCCCGCACAACTCTGCAGTGCAGAAGTGACGGCGATAAGAAGTGTGGCGTGGAAAATCTATGAAGGCGGGAACGCAACTCGGATGACTCGTCCTCACCCGCCGGATAAGAACGGGCTTAATGTAGCCAATGCGCGGATGGGTAGTCAACAGGTTCCTCCCGCTTTTTGCCTGCCGTCATCGTCTGTTCAGACTTGATTCTCCGTAAAGCCCTATGGGAAGTTTCGGCTATGATGCTCGCCGGTGCGTTTGCCATCGTGCTGCTTATCGGATTGATCGTGGGCGACTGGATGTACTTTACCCGCCTGTCGTCCGATGCCACCCGCTACGGTTATGGAATCGGGCAAGTGCAGGACCGGTTTGTGGCTCTCACTCTTCCCACCCTCCTGCGCGCATTCGACACGAACGGGTTTTTGAGTTTGCCTCACGGGGTCGCCCGCGTGTTCCCCGACGCGAATCGCATGATCATCCGCCCCACGCATCGCCTGTTCTCGATGCGCTTCCGCACGGCCTGGCCCCTGAAGGGCAGCATCGAATTGGCATCGGACCCTGAGGGCCTGCGCATGGTGTGCACGAAGCGGGTACCCTGGTCTTCCTCGATCTTGACGTTCCTCTGGTTCAGTCTCGTCGGGTTCGGAACACTGGGGTTCCTCATCACCTACGTGCTTCAGGGCGGACTCGAATCATTGGGAAGTGTGTTGCTCGGGGTTGGCGTAACGGGCGTGGGATTGATCGTCGTCGCCTTTGGACTGCTGACAGTCACGGTGGCCTACCGCATCGAAAACACGCGGCTTATGCTCGTGTATACGGAGCTCAGAGACGTGGCGATGGCCAATGAAGGAGCAGCATCGCGCCTATAATGCACTTAGAAGGTCGCCTGTGTCCGGCACGCTTTCGCGACCCTGCCCTACGCTTTGGCGCGATACAGGTCGAGCAGATGGTTGAATTCGGGCGGCAGGTCTAGTGGGGCACCGGAGCGTGCCAGGCCCGAAATAATCCCTCGATGCTTCTGGATGAGGCCCGATTCGATGAAGGCCTGACGAAAGTGGGTCCAGCGCTGGGTCTCGTCCATGCCCAGGCGTTGCAGTTCCTCCGGTGGTAAGGCTTTGAGCACGGTGGTGAGAGTACCCAAGGCCTTTTCGACGCTGTCGTAGGGAGCGGCCAATTTGAGGCGGCTGTAAAAGTCGTCAAGCTGTCTGCGGAATTCATCCCGGAGTGATTCGATCGGCCCTGTTCCGCGTTGAGAGACCTTCTGTTCGCCCATGCCCGTACTCCCTTGCCCTATCAGGTGTTCGGAAAGCTTACGAGAGGAAGGCGCTGCGGCGCAACGCGTTTTCATGCGAGACGGTCATTTTTTTAATGGAGGTTGTGATGAGCGTTCGATCCCTGTGTCTTCTTGTCGGTGTGCTGCTTGCCGGACTGACCGGTTGTTCCCATCACCATGGCAGTTATGAGCATGCCAAGGGAGACGCTTACTGGGGCAAGGCTTCTCAGGACGTCAGCGGTCTGGTGGAAAAACATGTCAAGAATCCGGAGACCGTCAAGCAGGTGAATGTGGTGATGGGAGAGTTGATCACCGAAATCAAGTCGGCTCGGGAACAGCAACGCCAGGCGCATCGCGCACTCTATGAGCTGAATGCGAACTATTCGGCTTCGCCTGAGGAGTTTACGAAGATCCTCGACGAACTGAATAACAACCGGATGCGCTCATCGGCCAAAATTTTGGGGCTTCGGTTCAAGATGAAAGCGCTATTGACCGCCGAGGAATGGACCGCGCTGTCCGACGAAATGAAGCGGTACGGCAGTCGTTACTACGGAACAGGCGCGGAGGGCATGTCGGCGCACTAGCATGGGAGCCATCGCTCGTTAGGCCAGACTGTGGAGGCCGGGTCGATGGTTGAGGAACAGCAGGTGGGTGTCGGATTCGGTCACTTCGAGTCCGCTGACCCCGGCATGGTCGATGCGCGCCTGACGCAGCGCATTCATATCGAGTCGGAGATAATGGGCCAGCAACGCCCGAATCACATCGCCATGGGATACAAACACGTAGGGGCCCTCCTGCGCAATCTGGAGGGCCTCTTCAACGGCCGCCACCGCGCGCAGCTGGACTTCCCGGAGCGTTTCGCCGCCTGACGGCCGGGCTCGATCCGGCTGAGCATACCAGTCGCGCTTGGCCGGGTCCTCCGCCAAGTCCTTCCAGTACCGATTGATCCAGTTGCCCACGCCGATCTCGCTCAGTCCCGGGGCATGATGTACCGGCGCTGCATGTGTACGACCGACGAGGTCGGCGGTTTGCACCGCGCGCAAGACAGGGCTGGTCACGATGCTCGCGATGGGAGTATGCGCCAGCATCTCGGCGCAGGCGCGGGCTTGTTGTTCGCCGGTCTGGTTCAAGGGGATCGGCTGATTGCCCATGACTTGCCCCGATCGATTCCAGTCCGTTTCTCCATGTCGGATCAGCAACAGCGTTGGCATCGGGCAATCTCTGCGCCTCGTTATGGCGCGGGTGCGGCTTGGGTTGGCCCGGTCAGAGGAACCGGCGCCCAATGTTGGCCCCCGTCGGTCGATCGGTATAATCCGCTCCCGTTGGTGCCGAGATACAGCAGCCGGGGATCACTGGCGCTGAGGCTGATCGTGCGGATATTCGTGGTCGTGAGTCCCTCATTGTGCGGTTGCCAGGTGTTTCCCCCATCGGTTGTTTTCCGCACGCCATCCGGTCCACCGATGTAGAAAATGTTGGCATCCGTGGGATGCAGCGCCAGAGTGCTGATGAATTGGTTCGATAATCCTTGCCCGATCTGTTCCCAATACTCGCCACGATTGCTCGATCGAAACAGGCCCTTGGTGGTGGCGGCATAGACCACTTCGGAATTCCGCGGATCCACGGCCAGCACATTCACGCCGAGCGCCATGGCGGCGTTCAACACCTCGTCGGGAATGAGCCCGTTATTTTTTTTCTGCCAGCTCGTGCCGCCATCTTCGCTGCGATAGGTGCCGCCCGTCGTTCCCGCATACAACACGCGGGGATGCTGGTGATCCATGGTGATGCAGGTCACGATGTGCACTTCCTTCATCCCGGCCATGCGTTCTTCCCATTCCCGCCCTCCATTTTTGGAGAGGAAGGCGCCGACCGTCGTGGCGAGGTAGATGAGCTCGGTGTGCTCGGGATGAAAAATGATCTCATTGATGAATGACACGTGCTCCTTGAGCCCGACATTGTGGGGAAGCCAATGCTGCCCGCCGTCGGGACTCTTGTAAATAGCATCGCCCATGGTGCCGGCATAGACGGTGGCTGGGAGCTTCGGGTCGATGCCTAAGGTGGTGACGCGGCGCGCAGTGAACGCCGGAAACTGTTCCCACGTCGCCCCGCCGTCCCGCGTTTTATGCACGGCGTCGTTCGTGGCCACATACACAATGTTAGGGTTCGACGGATGGAGCGCGATCGAGACCACGGCCGATTCACGGCTGCCGCAGGCCAGGAGAAACACGCCGACCAGACAGACTGACAGCCGGAAGAGAGCGGCCATGCGAGTGCGTAAGGACATCACCGTGGTCGCAGACCTAACCACAGCGTCGCCACTGAGTCAAGGTGAGACATCATTCAGAAAGCGTGAAGCATTAGAGTTTCGGCGTAAACCGTTCGGCATATCCGGTCATTTCGACATAGCCTCTGCCGGTCACGTGTGCGCCTCGCACCTGACCGGAGGCAGACACGGCCCCTTCCCAATAGGTCACGCGGGTGCTGCGGGACGTATCCAATTCCTGGTCTGCAAGCAGCGAATCCACGGTCAAATCGATTCCTAGAGCAGGCACCGTGAGTCGCCACCGTTGCGGGTACCGTCCTTTAGAACGTGGACTGGTCCAGTAGGCCAACGGTTCGATGGTGAGGTCCTTCGCGTCGAGCGGCTGTATGTGCCCGTCGGCCAGGACCAAGGTCCCGCTTGAGACCGGGTCGCTCGATCCATCTGTGCGGCGCAAGGAATACCACATAAGTTCCGTGGAGTCGCTTAACTGGAGGCTGAACCAATCCCATCCCACCACATTCTGTCCCAAATCGGCAGAGCCGAATTCATGATCCATCCAGCTGAGACCGGTGACGGCAACGGTTTCGGTGCCGACTCGAATCTGCCCTTCGGTCGCAAGACGAGTCAGCGAATAATAGTGCGAAGCTTGTCCGGGATCGGCGCCTTTTCGGCTGATGCCGCCCCGCCCATGGATGATCGGCGGTTTTTCCGGAACGACCGTAAGATCGATCGCCACGCTGTCGATTGCGGCCTGAAGTTGGTGGTTCGGTGCAGGGTGATCCTCCATCCGGAGAGACCAGCGGTCCACCCACACGTGTAACCGGCCCGTCTCCGCGCCGGCCTTGCCGAGTCCGTCGCGGCTGACTTTGTCGGCATAATAGAATCGTCCGCTACTCAGGTCGGTCAGGGCGAAATGGGCCAGATAGAGTTGCTGAAGAGACCACTTCGACGGCAGGGTCTGAATCTGATCAGGAGGAATGCCCCGGCGAAAAAAGGTGAGTTCAAATCCGAATCGACGGCCGTCGGCCGCGGTGAGATGGCCGGTGTAATACCACCATTCAGTCCTGAACCGTTCGTGTGCTCCATGATCGCGGGGGAACCGGTACTCATAACCCGGTACGGCCGTGTCGAAGACGCGAGTGGCCTCCTCCGTCGCAACGGCCAGCGTGGTAAAGGCAGGCCGTCCCGCCAAAAGCAGAAGGGCAATCACCCATGCGAGACGCAGTTTTGTCATGAAGAAATCAGCGACCAGTCCGGCAGGTCAGTCCACATGGGCTCGCCAACACTCCCTGTCTTTTTTGATGGACAGTCGATGAAACGCCAGTATCCATGCATATTTTGCGATGTTGTGCCACCTGATGCGACCTCGTGGCAGCGTTGACAACTTTGCAAAGCATCAGCTATCGTGAGCCATGTTTCCTGAGTCTGAACGCGAGCCGTCGAACCGGGAGTTGTCGGGAAAGGTGCAGCCATTTCCTGTCCCGGAGCGCATCCCCTTATTTCCTCTGCCGAACGTCGTCTTCTTTCCCAAGACCTATCTCCCGCTCCATGTGTTTGAGCCCCGGTATCGCCAGATGGTAGCGGATGCGGCTGCGGGAGGGCAATGCATCGGCATGGCGTTATTGAAGGAAGGCTGGGAGGAACAGTACGAAGGAAATCCTCCGATTTTTTCCATTGGTTGCGTCGGGCGATTGGCGAGCGTCCAAATGCTTTCCGATGGCCGCTCCAACATCCTGCTGCAAGGGCTGGAACGCTACGAAATTCACGAAGAATTCTTTGAAAAAGGTTATCGCGAAGCCCGTATCACGTTGAAGCCGCGCGACGGGTCGGTGTTCCTGGACCAGGCGTTGCGCCGGTACTTGATGGGCGTGCTCGATGAATATTTGAAAGCCGATGAGGAGGCCTCCCCGCTGCACAGCTTGATCCGCCCCGACGTGAGCGACGAGGTGTTTGTCAATTCGCTTTCCACCTATCTCGACTGTACGCCGCTGGAAAAACAATTCCTCCTGGAAGCAGAGCATGTGCCGCAGCAAGCTCGCCGCCTGAGCGATTTGATTCAATTCAAGCTGGCGGAGCGGCGCGGCGCCGGAGGATGGGGCTGATGTCGCGGCCGGTCGCTATTGACGTATCCCACCTCGGGAAGACGTACGACAAGGTACGGGCGGTCGAGGACCTCTCGTTTCAGGTCTACACCGGAGAAATTTTCGGCCTCCTCGGGCCGAACGGGGCAGGGAAAAGCACGACGCTCCGGATTCTGATCACCCTGCTGAATCCCACCTCCGGATCGGCCAGGATTTTCGGCCTGGATTCCGTGAAGGATGCGGACCGCGTCCGGCAGACCATCGGGTATGTCCCGCAAGAGCGGGCGATAGACCGGTTTCTCACGGGTCGGGAACATCTCGAATTACTGGCCGACCTCTACCATCTTTCCGCGGACGATGCGGCGAAACGAATCCCCCAGTTGTTAAAATTGGTGGAATTGGAACAGCAGGCGGACCGTCCCGCGAAAACCTACTCCGGCGGCATGAAGCGCAAGTTGGATATTGCCTGCGGGCTCTTGCCCGATCCCAAAATTCTCTTTCTTGATGAGCCGACGCTGGGGCTGGACGTGCAGAGTCGGTTGCGTATCTGGGACCATGTGCGGGCCATGCGGGAGCGTGGGATCACCGTGGTTATGACGACCAACTATTTGGATGAGGCCGACCGACTGTGCGACCGGATCGCCATCATCGATGGGGGACGGATCAAAGCGCTGGGCGCCCCCAACGAACTGAAAGTCGGGTTGGGCGGAGACCTCGTCTCGCTGACGGTGCGCGAACATGATCGCGTCGAGAAGCTGGCGGCGGCCATCAGAGACCTTCCGGCCATTCGTGCGGTCGCAACCACCACCAACGGTCTGGACATTCGGGTGGATTCCCCCGAAAAAGCCTTGCCGGCTATCCTTGACGCGGCCAATCGTCTGACCTGCCAGCTGGAGTTTATCGATTATCACCGGCCACGGTTGGATGACGTGTTTATTGCCCATACCGGGCGATCCATTAAGGACGACCAGCCGAGGGCCGAGGACTCATAACTGTTGCCGAGGAGCATGCAGGCCGGGGTATGAAAGAATATTCGCAGGAGATTCGTGCGCTGACGATGCGCTGGGTACGGCGGCTGAGCCGGGAAAAGTTTAGCATGCTGTTTACGCTCGTGCAGCCGATGTTGTTCTGGCTAATCTTCTTCGGCAACCTGTTTCAACGCGCGGCGGACCTGCAGGTGACCCAGTCGTCGAGTTACATCAGTTTTTTGACCGCCGGGGTGGTGGTCATGACGGTGCTCAATAACGGGCTGGCCGGTGGCGTCGATCTCCTATTCGATAAGGAAAACGGGTTTCTCGAACGGCTGATGTCCACGCCGATTCACCGCACCTCAGTCATCCTGAGCCGGTTCATTTTTGTGACGACCATCACGTCGCTGCAGGTCCTGGTCATTCTGGCGGTGGCCTGGCTGTTCGGCGTGCATCCGGTCACCGGCTTGGCGGGCGTCGCGACGATTTTGCTCATCGGCATGATGTTCGGAGTGGGCTTAACGGCCATCTCGATGGCCATGGCGTTTTCCGTCAAAAGCCACGGCGACTTCTTTTCCGTGCTCGGCTTCCTTTCGCTGCCCATGATTTTTTTGAGCTCTGCGTTAGTGCCCCTGGCCGCCATGCCGGGCTGGATGGGATTTCTCGCCCAGTTCAATCCGATGACCTGGGCCATTGATGCCGTCCGTCCGCTCATTCTCCAGGGATGGGCCGAGGCCTTGCCTCATGTCGGCATGGTGATCGGCGTGATGGTGTTGTTCGATGCGCTCTGTCTGTATGGTGGTGCGCGGGCCTTCCGGCGGGCGATCGGGTGAGCGCGGTTACGCACCGGGGATCTTCCATGTTCGTGAACGAAAGCCAAATCCGCGCCTTGATCCGGCTCCTTGGTGACGAGGATGAACGGATCGTCAAAACGATCAGCGGAAAACTAATTGATTTCGGGGACTGCGCGGTTCCACTGCTTCAGGAAGCGGAAATCGAACAGCCGGAGATGGCCGACCGCATTGTCACCGTCTTGGAAGAAATCCGTGGCGCGAGATTGGAGGAGGAGCTTCGCGATCTGATCGCCTTTCCCGATGACCAGATCGATCTGGAAACCGGCGCCTTCATCCTCGCGCGGTATGCCTATCCCACGCTGGATGTGCAGGCGTATCAGCGTCAACTGGATCGAATGGCGCAGGATGTCCGGGAACAGATCGGATCCCGGGTATCCAGCGAAGAGACGGTCAAGGCGCTCAACCGGTACCTGTTTACGGAAGCCGGATTCAAAGGAAACACCAAGAACTACTATGAGGTCGAAAACAGTTATCTGAATTGCGTGATCGATCGCCGGACCGGCATTCCGATCAGCCTCTCGACCGTCTATCTCCTGATCGGCAAGCGGTTGCAATTGCCGGTGCACGGGATCGGCATGCCCGGCCATTTCCTGGTGAAGTTCGATTCGGACAGGTACAAGATTTTTATCGATTGTTTCAACGGCGGCGCGCTGCTGACGGAGAAGAACTGTGCGCGCTTTCTGACCGAAGCCGGCTATGGCTTTGAAGATCGTTTCCTGCAGAAGAGCCCCACCCGGGCCATTCTGGCCCGCATGATCAAAAATCTCCTCGCTATCTACAATAAGCTCGACGAGCCGCTGAAACAGCACCGCTTGCCGCGGTTCGTGGAAATCCTGGGCTGTGAGCAACGCGAAGAAGGGTTGTAGCAGGAAGCTGAAAAAGGCCGCCAGCGTCGTTCTCGCCTCATTCAGATCCTCATCGTACCGCAAGGGTACGCCTCGCCCCAAGACACGGCCGGCTCACCGACTCGCCGGCGTCCACAAACGTGGCGCTCATTATGCTTCGCGCCGTGGACCTCGCTGCGGCCTTGCTGGGCGACCTTTTCGAGCATCCTGCGGGGCTAATTGTCTCCGGATGCTGTCTAAGACCGGCCTCCCCACCCTTTAAAATGCTGGGTTTTTCCCGTTCGGTTTTCTCCATCGTGCAGAGGATGTGTCTCGACTAGCTCCGCAGTCTGAGTAGGTCCCGCGCCATTCTGACTCGTCCGGGAAAGTAGCCTTTCGCCTGTGCGCGGACATCATACCGTTCGGCAATGGGATAAAAATGAGACAAGATCAGCTGGTTGACGCCTGCTTCCTGGGCCACGCGGCCGCATAGGCCCGCATGTAAATGTCCGGCGCCAGGCCGGTTCTCAGGAAACGAGCAGTCGAGCACGGCGAAATTAGCCTCATGGCAGAGCCGCACCAGGCTCTCGCAATATTGCGAATCCCCCGAATAGGCCACGGCATGGCCGTGATACTCCACCCGGTATCCTACACAATGCAGCTTGGGGGCGTGGGTGACGGTGGCGGGTGTGATGCGCGTCTCGCCGATCCGGAAGCTACGATCGGACACCTCGCGGATCGTGACGCGGAAAGGCGCGCGATCGAAACTCGGGAACGTCGTCATCATGGACTGCATCAAGGTGGCGGTGCCATGCGGACCGATGAGCGTCAGCGGCGGTCTGGTCCCGCCCTGGTATTTGCAGAAGATCACGGCATCAAAGAAGAACGGAATAAAGTCGGCGAAGTGGTCTGCATGGAAATGGGAAAACAGAATATGCGTGATGGTGTGGCGATCGACCCCGCTTTTAATCAGGTTGGAGAGTGTGCGCGGTCCGAAATCCAACAGGAAGGTTTGATCGGTTTGGATCAGGTACCCGGCTGCCGCGCGCGTGGGGTGAACATTGGTTCCCGACCCCAGCACCGTGAGGCGGATCATGCGACCGGTTTCTCCTGGAAACTCTGATGGAGACGCAGGAGCAGGGTGCGCAATTGATCGGCTTCAGCGGTGGAGAGCGCGCGTTGGAAGAAGGGGCGAAGGAACGCAATGTGGGCGGCAAAGGTCGTCTGGAAGAGCTTGTTGCCCTTGGCGGTCAGGCAGATACGGGTGCTTCGGCGATCATCAGCCACGGGCGTTCGGCGAATCAGTCCTTTGGCTTCCAGCCGATCCAATACGCCGGTGAGTGTACCCTTGGTCACCAAGGTTGCCGTCGAGAGTTCAGCGCAGGTCAGTCCCTTCGTGTCACCGAGCGTCGCGATTACGTCGAATTGGGATGGAGTGAGCCGAAGCGAACGCACATGGCGGCTGTCCGTGCGCCAAAATGCGAGATAGGTCTCGACCAGGGGACGGAGCACTTTGAGGTGAGGATCGTCTTTCAGGTCAGGGAGGTCCATCGCGGGCGAGACTAGTCATCCGCGAGGGTAGCTGTCAAGAGTCGTTCGCAGGCCTTGCGTTGACGCCGCAAGGAGCGCCCCCCTATCATGTCGCCTGCCATGCCTCGTCACTCACAATCAGGCCAAGCCAATCTGACGGCCGTCTTTCTCCTGCTGGGCCTTGTTGTGTCCGGAGTCTGGGTGTGGAAGCGCCTCTCGCCGGATATGCAGGATCTGATCATCGATCAAGCCATTCCTCTCGCCGCGCTGGCCCTCGTGGTGGTGGCGGTGGTGTGGGGGCTGGCCGGAAAAATTCGCACGCGCCGCAAGCGAAATCAGCAGCGTGCCAGGCTGATCACGTTGTTCGAGAGCCAGACCTCCGCCGACAAGCGACTGCAGCTGGCGTTTGCGGTGATCGAACTGAACGAATACCAGCGCGCGGGCTTAGAGGCGGTGGCTCCGCGCTTTCAGGAGTTATTTCTCACGACGCTCAAGCGCGCGCTGGGTGACAAGCAGCATCAGGTGCGAGGCATGGCGGCCAGCCACTTAGGCGTGATCGGTGATGAGACGGTCGTGTCCCATCTTCTGGCGGCGTTGGAAGACGACCATGCCTATGTGCGTTCCAGTGCGGCGTTGGGCCTCGGTCGTTTGCGCGCCGCTGCCGCTAAAGACAAGCTGGCCTATGTCAGTAAGGAAGATTGGGATCAAACCGTGCGGAGCCGGGCGCGTGAAGCGTTGGAGCGCATTCGTTAAGGCTGAAGCAGGAGGACAGGCACGGGCAGTCGATGTTCAGGCTGCCCATTCAAGCAGCACAACTTCGGGTGTGCAATTCAGTCGCATGGGCAGGACCGACCATCCGATGCCGCGATTGACATACAGCCGGTGGCCGCCCTTCTCATACATGCCGGTGGTTCGTCCATGGCAACCGGGCGGCAGCCAGAAGGTCGGGATGCCGGGAATGCGCCATTGGCCGGCATGGCTGTGGCCGCAGAGCGTCAGATCGGTGTGGTGAGCGGACGTCAGTTGATCCAGAATGTTCGGTGCGTGAGCCAGCACCAGGATGAAGCGTCCCGGCTGCGGAGAAGGCATGCAGCGAAGGTCCGCGCGATGGAGTGACGGGTCGTCTAACCCGACAATCGCCAGTTCGCCAGCGGGGACTCCAATGAATGTGACCTGATTGAGCAGCAGCGTGACTTTGCGGCGGTCGAATTGCTCGGCAAACTCATCGACACGGATGCCGCTGTAGTGATCGTGGTTTCCGAGGGTGACGTAGACGGGGGCCAATCGGCGTAGTTCGGTGAGAAAGCGCAACAGATGGGGAAGTCCATCCCGGACGTTTACTAAATCGCCGGTGATGAAGATCCAATCCGGCTTCAGATCCGCCACCGCCCGAATCAGGGCGCGATGCCGCGGGCGGTAGCGATCCAGATGCAGATCGCTCACATGCACCGCGCGTCGTCCGGCCAGGGGCGCATGGGTGAGCGGAAGCCGGGTCACAACGGTTGCCGATAAACCGATCTCCACGCCAGGCATCAGATTGAACAGATGGTGAAAGGGGCGACTGAGCCAATGGCCGATCCAGACGCGCGTCAGCTCCTGCCACCGCATCAAGGTGGAGATCATTCCATCACTCGATTCAAGTGAGCCTTGTCTGCGGTGGTGACACGGTAACCCTGGTCGTAGAGTTTGCCCATACCGGTCATGAGCGCTTCCATGCCCCGGGCTTCGTGGAGGGAATCGAACTGTGAGGTCAGCGAACGCAGATGGGCATCCGCTCCCAGAGACGGTTCAGCGGCGAGGTTCAACGCCACGAGAATGTCGTGCAATTCCCGGGCGCTATAGATCGAATTATCGTCGCCGTCTCCGACCAGGGCGAATTCGTAAAACGTCAGGCTGAGAGAAAGCAGCGCCTGGGTGCGTTGAAAATCTGTTCGAACCCCATCGAGTCCGTCGGGATACCGATTGCGGCAGTCGGCCCCCTCCGTCTCTGACTCGGCGGCAGCCAGGGCGGAAGATTCGGGCATGACCCAGGCGATGTTCTGTACGGCGGGCGGGGCCGGCTTCTGCCGTTGCTGTTTGTAGAACCAGTTCATACATTGGCTGGCAATCGCAAAGGCCTGCTTGTCGGTGTCGGCCTGGCGTTTGATGTGCTGAGTCAGTTGTGCGAAGACATCGATTCCGTTCAACCGGGTCGCGGCAAGAGCGGAAGGGGCGAAGCCGGCGGCGATGGCACAGAAGAAGAGGATCCAGCCAATACAGCGCGCATGAGTAGAGGGTGTTCGCATTGGAGCGGGGTCCAGCAGAATAGTGCTTATCTTAAACCGTCTTACACGAGTATAACACGGGTGATCGCTCCCCCACCCAAATGACTGCAATTGTAATTGTTCAAGAACGAGAAGGACTCCCATGCCGACTCCCTCCTGGCTCGATGATACCGTGCCCTATTTGACTGCCTCTGTTCCTGCCCTCGGCGGCCGTATCCGCAGTACGCCGGAGGATTTTTGCGTGGAGGAGCGTCCCCTGTATCTCCCCTGCGGAGAGGGCGAGCATTTGTACATCAAGATCACCAAGCGCGGGTTGTCGACTCCCGATCTGGTGCTGCGGCTCTCGTCCCAACTCCATGTGAAAGCGCAGTCCATCGGTGTGGCCGGGCTGAAGGATGCACAGGCCGTGACCACGCAAATGCTCTCGTTGCAAGGGGTGAAGGCCGAGACGGTTGCCGCACTACCTACGGACGAGCGGCTGCTCACGCTGGAGGTTCTGGGACGCCACCGCAATCGACTGCGCAAGGGGCATCATGCGGGTAATCATTTTCGATTGGTGGTACGGGATGTTCGCGAAGGGAGCGAGGAATCGTTGCGGCAGTTGTTCGAAGAACTGGGACTGCGCGGTGTGCCGAACTACTTCGGCCCGCAACGGCAAGGGCGATCGGGGACGAATTTTCAGTTGGGGGCCGAGCTGCTGCAGGACGCGGCGCGCCGCAACAAGATGCCGCGATCCAAGCGCATCTGGTTCATGAATGCGTATCAGTCCTATGTGTTCAACCAGATTGTCGCCAAGCGGATCGAGAGCATCGACCGGGTGTTTCTGGGCGATTGGGCCATGAAGTCGGAGAACGGCGCCTGTTTCCCGGTGGAGGAACCGGAGGTCGAGCAGCCTCGGGCGGATCGATTCGAGATCAGCCCGACGGGACCGCTTTTCGGTTCGCGCGCGCCCTGGGCGACGGGTGTGCCCGGAGAGATAGAACGGGCCGTGATCGCCGGTTTGGGAACCACCCCGGAACTTTTGTCGAAAGCCGGGGCCGATTGCGGGTTTCGCGGCGAGCGGCGGGCGTTGCGCGTGCGTCTGAATGATCTGGTCTGGTCGCTGGAGGGGTCGGTGCTGACCCTCTCCTTCTGGCTTCCCCCCGGTTCCTATGCCACGAGCGTGCTACGAGAGATCGTGAAGACGAACGCATAACGCGGGCCATCCTTCCTGACTAATGGTAGAATCATGATACGCAGAGATCACTCAGGGGCGATGCCGCTACCACTGTGGACGGGCGTTCAGGAGATCCGTCATGACTGCACTGCAGGAAACGGTCTTTCTCCAAGGCCACATTATCGATTCGTTGATCCTGGCCAAGGTGCTGGACACGATCCTGATGATGGGCGGCACCTTTGATCTGCAGGATGTGACCATTGGGGCGACGAGAGACGCGCCGTCGCAGGCGCGGATTGTCGTGCGCGCCCCTTCCAGCCGGCTGTTGGCCGAGATTCTCCAAGCCATTCAACCGCATGGCGCCGCCGTCGAGCGGGACTCCGATTGCCGGTTCGAGCCGGCTTCGGCGGCCGGCATATTCCCGGATCAGTTCTATGCCACGACGCATTTGCCGACCCAGATCCGCCTCGACGGAGACTGGGTGGAAGTGGAAGGCATGGAGATGGATCTCGGCATTTGTGTCGACCCGGCAAAGGCTCGTGCCAGAACGCTGCCCATGGGATCGGTGAAACCTGGGGACTTGATCGTGACGGGGAGAGAAGGTATCCGGGTGACGCCGCTGGCCCGTCCTCGGGAGCGGGATGTGTTCGGGTTCATGGAGTCTGTGGTGTCCTCCGAGCGGCCGCATCAGCCGGTCATCGCCGATATCGCGCAGCGCATGCTGAAATTGCGCGTCGGGTATCGACAGGGACAGCCAGACACCAAGGTGCTGCTGGCAGGCGGGCCGGCGATTGTCCATGCCGGGGGCCGGGAAGCGCTGACTTGGTTGATCGAAGCCGGCTTTATCCACGTCTTGTTCTGCGGCAATGCGCTGGCCGCGCACGATATGGAAGCCGCATTGTACGGGACGTCTCTCGGGTATGGCTTGACCGCTGGTCGTTCCGTTCCACATGGGCATGAGCATCATCTGCGGACGATCAACCGCATTCGCGCGATCGGCAGCATTCACGAAGCCGTGCGTTCCGGGGTCATTACTGAAGGCATCATGGCGGCCTGTGTACGCCACGACGTCAGGATGGTGATGGCCGGTACCATTCGTGACGACGGCCCCTTGCCCGGCGTGGTGACCGATTCCATGCAGGCCCAGGAGGCGATGCGCGCTGAAGTTCAGGGCGTCGGCCTTGCGCTGTTGGTAGCCTCCACATTGCACGCGATCGCGACCGGCAATTTATTACCCGCCTCAGTTCCCACCGTGTGCGTCGATGTCAACCCTTCCGTGCCCACAAAACTCGCGGACCGCGGCAGTTTTCAGGCGGTCGGCCTCGTGATGGATGCCGCCTCCTTCCTCAAAGAGCTGGCGCGTGAACTGGGGTGGCGTCTATGAGTCGGCTGCTGGTCTGTCCTCCCGACCATTTCCAGATCGATTACGAAATCAATCCCTGGATGCGGCGTGAGAATGCGGTGCTTCCCTCGCATGCGGTGAATCAATGGCAGACGCTGATGCACGTGCTGGAGCAAGACGTGGGAGTGGGCCTTGAGCGAATGCTGTCGGTTCCCGGCCTGCCGGACCTCGTCTTTACGGCCAATGCCGGGGTAGTTGCGGGTCGTCGCGTTGTGATCAGCCGGTTTCGTTATCCCGAACGCCGGCGTGAAGAGGTGTACTTCGCGCAATGGTTTCGCGAGCACGGGTATGAAGTACTGACACTCGAAAAGTCGCTCTATTTTGAAGGAGCCGGCGACCTCCTGGGATTTCCGGACACATGGTTCGGTGGATATCGCCAGCGATCGGATATCCGGTCGTTTCCGAAGCTCAGCGAAATTTTCCAGCGTGAAATCATTCCCCTCGAACTCATCGATGGCCGCTTCTATCACCTGGATACCTGTTTCTGTCCGCTCAGCGGCGGAGAGCTGTTGTACTTCCCTTCCGCCTTCGATGCCTATGGCCTGGCCGCGATCGCACAACGGATTCCTGAGGAACAGCGGCTTACCGTGCCTGAAGACGAGGCGATTCGATTTGCCTGTAATGCCGTCTGCGTGGGCAAACACATCGTGATCCCGGCCGGATGCCCGCAAACCACGCGCGTCCTTCAGGACCGTGGG
This sequence comes from Nitrospira sp., assembly GCA_009594865.1. Lineage (GTDB taxonomy): Bacteria > Nitrospirota > Nitrospiria > Nitrospirales > Nitrospiraceae > Nitrospira_A. The sequence goes on from VOPT01000014.1 coordinate 32,659, forward strand.
TATCGCACCCATGATGTGGAGTTGGGTGAGTTCATGAAATCAGGCGGCGCTGCCAAATGCCTGACCCTCGCGCTGGACTAACAGAACCTTCCCCTGCCTGAGTGCCGTCCCGTTACCCCTTCGACCGGAAAAGAAACGACAGGTAGAGCCCGGCAATGGCGGCCGTGGTGAGTTCGATCGTGAGCAACAAGCGGCTGACGATGGCGTCGGGTTGCGGCGGCGAAAGGATGAAGTGAAAGCCGAGAAAGGCTGCCGGTTGCGAGGGTGGCGTTTCCCAGGGCGGCATGATGACAGACACGATCAACACCGTGACCATGCCATAGAGAATCTGTAGATTGAGCTGGTCTCTGACTGGCCTCGAAACTTGCGGTGTCGCCGTTTGTTCGGTGTCGCCAGCTACGCCGGCCCCGCAGTAGGTGCAGTAGCGATTGATTTCGGGCAGGGCGCGTCCGCAGGCTGGACAAGGCTTCATGGCTTTGGCTCCTCGTGGACCTGCAGCCTACCGTGTGGTCGAACGGATTTCCAGTGCGGATGCGGATGTGCCGGATGCGTTCGTTGACACCCTTCCAAACCCCTTCCTATAATCCGCGTCCATGACGCGATCATCGAGTCAACGTGTAGCGGTCATCGGCGCAGGCGCCTGGGGAACCGCATTGGCCCGGCATTTGGCCGAGAAACAGATCTCGGTGTGTGTGTGGGCGCATGAACCGGAAGTCGTGCAGGCCATCGAGCAACGACGTGAAAATGCCGTGTTTTTGCCGGGAGTGCGATTACCGGCCACCTTAACCGCCACGAACCACTTGCCCGACGCCTTGAGCGGAGCTGATTGTGTCATCTTCGCGGTGCCCTCGCACGTCGCGCGACTGGTCCTGAGCCGGATTGTCCCCCTCCTGCCACACTCGGTACCATTCGTCAGCGCGACCAAAGGCATCGAAGAAACCACGCTCGAATTGATGACGCAGGTGATGCAGGACGTCTTGCCTGCGCAGCTGAGAAATTCACTGATGGTCCTGTCTGGTCCCAGTTTCGCCAGTGAAGTCAGCCAAGGGAAACCGACCGCGCTCTGCCTCGCCGGCCAGGATGCCGGAGCCGTCAAAGCCATCCAGGCGCTCTTCATGACGCCGACCTTTCGCGTCTACGCCGATGACGACCTGATCGGGGTTCAGCTCGGCGGGGCGCTAAAAAATGTGATGGCCCTCGCTGCGGGGGTGGTGGATGGGCTGGAACTCGGCCATAACGCTCGCGCCGCCTTGATCACGCGCGGGCTGGCCGAAATGATTCGACTTGGTATGGCGATGGGCGCAGACCCGCGGACGTTTTACGGATTGTCCGGGGTGGGAGATCTGATCCTGACCTGTACCGGCCCGTTGAGTCGTAACCATTCGGTCGGGGTACGGTTAGGAAAGGGTGAACGGTTGGAAGGAATTTTGGCCAGCATGCAGGCCGTCGCCGAGGGCGTACGGACGGCCAAGGCGGCTTTGGGGTTGGCACAACGGTGCGGGGTGGATATGCCGATCGTGCAGGAGGTCAATGCCGTTCTCTTCGCCGACAAACCCTGCCGCCAGGCAGTTGGTGACTTAATGGAACGTGAAGCGAAGGAAGAGAAGGCCCCGTCATGAATCAAGATCAGTTGCGGACATTGCTCCTGGAGGTTCAGCAAGGTGCCGTGGCAGTACCGGATGCGCTGCACCGGTTACGCACGCTGCCGTATGAAAACTTAGGATTTGCCTCGCTCGATCACCACCGCGCCTTGCGACAGGGTTTCCCGGAAGTCATTTTTTGTGAAGGAAAAACCGTGTCGCAGGTGGTGGCCATCGCCAAGACCCTGTTGCTGAAGAATAATTTGTTGTTGGCGACACGGGTGGACCCCGCGGTCGCGCGCGCATTGTTGCGAGTGAGCAAGCGGGCGACCTATCACGAGGCGGCTCGGGTGGTGGCCATTGTGCCGCCGAAGTTGGTGCGTCGAGGGTCCGTGTTGATCGTCACGGCCGGAACGGCCGATATTCCGGTTGCCGAAGAAGCGCGCGTGACGGCCGATATCATGGGCAGTAAGACTGACACCTTGTACGATGTGGGCGTGGCGGGATTGCATCGATTGCTCGGTCAACAAGACCGGTTACATGACGCGCGGGCGATCATTGTGGCGGCCGGGATGGATGGTGTGCTTCCGAGCGTCGTCGGGGGATTAGTCCGGCAACCGGTGATTGCGGTGCCAACGAGTCGTGGATATGGAGCACATTTCGGCGGCTTGGCCGCGTTGTTGACGATGCTGAATTCCTGCGCGGCGGGGGTTGGCGTGATGAATATCGACAACGGGTTCGGCGCCGGCTGCCTGGCTCACCGCATCAATATGGTAAGTGGGATGGATGGTGAGGAGCCTGCAGGTAAGAAAAATTGAGCCAGGGGTGATCGCCGTTCACTCAACAGCGCCAAAGGCCCATAGCGATGCTTGGGCAAACAAACTGATGCGTGAGTGTGGGAAGATATTCAGACCGCTTGCAGGATCGTCAAAAAGGCCGTCGAACGCGGCCGCAGCGAGCGAGGGGGCGAGGCGTACCCTTGTGGTACGTTGAGGCCCAGAGCGACGCGAGAACAAAGCTGGCGGCCTTTTTCACGATCCTGCTAGGGTTTGTAGGGTTTGACCACAATCTTGCCGCGTTTAGGCCACGAAAGCATTTGGGTGCGCTGGCCCTTCTCTCCGTTACTTAACAGCTTGACCCGCACTTCGTACTCATACGATCCAACAGGAATCTGCTGCTTGTTGTGATCCAGTCCGTCCCATTCGAGGTCGACCTGCACATGTTTTTGCGGCGTATCGCCATTGGCGCTGGGAGTCGTTTGGACATGTTCATTCACCGGTTGTCGGATCGACAGGAAGCGCAGCGAGGTCATGGAGGTGGAGGTGACGAGGGCGGACACCTCGAGCATAAGGTGTTCATCGACTTCTTTCGGCAACTGCACGGTGGCGATGAAGTGAAACGGCCCATCTTGCGGCCGATAGGGCATCGGTGCAGCATGCAGCGAGAGAATTTTGAGATCCGGCTCGGGGCGCGGGACGCTGCTTTTGCCCTTGGTTTTGGCGAGCAGCACACCGGGCTCCCCCAGTACCCAGATGCCGCTGAGCAGAATCAGCAGGCCGAGGGTCATTCCTCTCGATGCGCGTTTGATGCTGATCCGGGGAGCTGGTTGTGAATTGGTCATGGGTGTCGGTATCGCAGGTGGTGGGTGGTCGACGATGGAGTGCGTCTCTTGATTGGGGATAACACAGCATGGCAGGGCTGTCAACGAACGAGCGGAATGATTGCTGTCTGGGTGCGGCTCCGGTAAGATGCCGCTCGTTTGCGCGAACGAGTTAATCGTAGGAGTGACGTGGCGAGGTATCTGCATTTCGATTGTTTCTCCGGCATCAGCGGCGACATGACATTGGGTGCGTTGGTCGATGCAGGGTTGCCGTTCAAAGATCTCGTGCGTGGCCTCGCCTCGCTGAAGATCGATGGCTATCGGCTGGCGCGCAAGCGGGTTGAGCGCGGGGCCATCACGGCGACCAAGGTCGATGTGCTGATCGAGAAAGGTTTTCGCGCGCCCTTAACCCTGGCGAAAATTTCCAGAATTCTGGCAAAAAGCGGTTTGCCCCCGGCGGTCAGGGAACGGAGTCAGGCGGTGTTCGATGTGCTGGCCGATGCCGAAGGGAAGGCCCATGGAGTCGAGCCGTCGCATGTGCATTTCCATGAAGTGGGCGTGATTGATTCGTTTGTCGATGTCGTCGGCGGGATTCTGGGCCTGCACCTCCTCGACATTCACCGTGTAACGGCCTCCGCCATCAATGTCGGATCAGGCATGCTGCAGTCGGCGCATGGCGCGCTGCCCGTGCCGGGCCCCGCCGTGGCGGCGTTAGCGGTCGGCGTGCCGATTTATGCCAAGGGGCCTGAACGGGAACTGACGACGCCGACCGGGATGGCGTTGCTCAAAACCGTGGCCACCGAATTCGGCCGCCTGCCTTTCCTGCAGATGCGTCAAGTAGGATATGGGGCGGGGACTGCCGATCCTCCGCAGTGGGCGAATGTGTTGCGAGTGTTCATTGGCGAAGAGGCGTCGGGGAACGGGGTGGAGGAAACCATCGTTGAGCTGGAGACGAATCTCGACGATGTGAACCCGCAAGTGTACGACACGGTGTTCGACCGGCTGTTTGCCGCCGGGGCTGTGGATGCGACCTTGGCGCCGGTGATTATGAAGAAGGGCCGGCTGGGAAATGTCCTGTCCGTCCTTGCGCCGCGGGAACAAACAGAAGCGGTTCTGGCTGTCCTGTTTGCCGAGACGACGGCGCTCGGTGTGCGGACCCGCGAGGTGCAGCGGCGTGTCTTGCCGCGCCGGTTCGCTTCGGTGCAGGTCAACGGGCAGGATGTGCGCATCAAACTCGCCGATATCCGGCCGGGCCAGAGCAAAGCCGCTCCGGAATATGACGATTGTAAACGCGTCGCCGAAATGAGTGGTCGTCCCGTCAAAGACATTCTCGACGAAGCTATGATGATGTATCGGCAGAAGCAAGGCGCCGGCCCCAGAAGAAAAGGGCGCATGTGATTCACGAACTCGTGCCTGTTCACTCCTTCCTCTCTCCCCTTGCCCCGTGGAGGCGCCGGTGACGGTTCTCCTCTACGTGGGCATGTTCGTGGCGTCGGTCGTTATCACCCTGGCGGGGTGCCATCTCTTCACGAACGGCATTGAGTGGCTCGGAAAACGCCTGCATATTTCCGAAGGCGCTGTCGGCAGTGTGTTTGCTGCCGTCGGGACGACGCTCCCTGAAACATCGATTCCGATTATTGCCATTTTTTTCGGGGCTGGCCGCGAACAGATGGAAGTCGGTCTGGGCGCGATTCTTGGGGCGCCGTTTATGCTGAGTACCCTAGTGCTGCCGATTCTGGCGCTGCTGCTGGTGCTCTACGCAAAGCTCGGGAAGCGGACGGCGACGTTCAAACTCAATTACCGCGAGGTTCGCGTCGACATCACCTTCTTTCTGATCAGTTACGTGCTGGCCTTGGTCTGCGCCGTGACTCCCTCGCGGGTCTTGCATATCGGGGTGGCGGTTGTCCTATTGGCCATGTACGTCTATTACATGAAGCTCAAGTTTTCTGCCGAAGACGAAGAGAGTGAGGGGGGAGACGAACTGGAACCGCTGCTCTTCGCTCGCCGGTCCACGAAGCCGTCCTATCTGCTGATCGGAGCGCAAGGCATCGTCGGGTTGCTGGGACTGGTTGGGGGAGCCCACCTCTTTGTCACGGCGGCCAACTCCATTTCTGCCGAACTGCAGGTCTCGCCGCTCATCCTCGCGTTGTTGATCGCTCCGTTGGCGACGGAATTGCCCGAGATGTCCAATAGCTTTTTGTGGTTATACCGGAAAAAGGATCGGCTGGCGGTGGGCAATGTGACCGGGGCGATGGTGTTTCAGGGATCGATCCCGGTCTCTGTCGGGTTATTGGGAACCGAATGGACCTTGGGCACAACGGCGCTGGCGACGATGGTCCTCGCGGTCATTGCCATGAGCCTGAGCCTCTTGCAGGCCGTCTGGTCCGGGCATTGGCGGCCCTGGTTGCTCAGCGGCAGCGCGCTGCTGTACCTTGGGTACACGTTATTTTTGTATGCGCATGGCTCGTAAATCCGCACAACGATCAGTCCGTCCTGTCTTGGGTCTCACCATGGGTGACCCCGCCGGTATCGGTCCGGAGGTCATCGCCAAGGCCTTGGCCGACAAGGCGCTGACACGGCTCTGTCAGCCGGTGGTTATCGGCTCGCGACCGGTCATGGAACGCACGATCAAGTGGCTGGATTTGCCATTGGATGTGATGACGTTTGATCCGGCGAGTGGAGCACGATTGAAGCCGGGGCAGGTCGCTGTTGCGGATCCGCTGGAGACTGCGCTGCCGAAATTTCGCATGGGCGTGGCGTCGGCGGTGACCGGGGCGGCGTCCATCGCCTTTATCAAAGAAGCCGTCGAATTGGCGCAGGCGGGGAGCGTAGGTGGAATCGTCACGGCGCCCATCAATAAAGAAGCGATGAACATGGCGGGCTTTCACTACCCGGGCCACACCGAACTGTTGGCGGATCTGACCAAGACGAAAGAGTTCGGGATGATGATCGTGGGCGGGCCATTGAAGATCATGTTTACGACGACCCATGTCGCGATCCATGCCTTGTCTCCGCTCTTGACCACGCAGCGCATCGCCAAAGCGATTCGTCTTGCCCATCTTGGCCTGACGAAGTATTTCGGCATCGCGCGCCCGAAGATCGGCGTTGCGGCGTTGAATCCCCATGCGGGTGAACACGGGTTGTTCGGCAATGAGGAACAAACCAGCATTGCGCCGGCCATCAAGTTGGCCCGGGCGGCCGGGATCAAAGCCAGCGATCCACTGCCCGCCGATACCCTGTTCGGCAAAGCGGCCCGTGGCGATTATGATGGCGTCGTGGCGATGTACCATGATCAAGGATTGATTCCGCTCAAGTTGGTGGCTTTCGGCACCTGCGTGAATTTGACGGTGGGTCTGCCGATTATCCGCACCTCGGTCGACCATGGAACGGCGTACGACATTGCAGGCAAAGGGGTTGCCGAGCATGGAAGTCTGCTGGAGGCGGTGAAGGTGGCGGCTCGTTTGGCCACATCCTGGTCACCTGTTCACTCATCGTCACGATAGGAAAGAGGCCGTATCTCCATGTCAGACGCAGGTTCTTCCGTAGCCACCATGATTGACCAACAGGTGAAGGAGTTGGACGGAATCGAGAAGCGGACCATCCAGGACTTCAATACTACCCTGGGCACCGAACGTGTGGGCCAGTGGAAAATTCGCACGATAGCGTTGCTTCAGCAGCATGCCGGACAGGCCGAGGCGGATGGCCTGTCCCGGAAGAGTCCCGGGATGTCGTTCACCAACGATCTCATTGAAGAGTTCAGCGACGAGGTCGAATGTTACCGGTCCTATCTCGTGACATTGGCCAAACGCCTGCGAGCTGCGGTGCCTCCCAACGCCGGATAGAAAGCCGCGTCAAACCATGGCTGCTTCCTTTCCCCCCGCTCTGAAACGGCTTGGTCAGAATTTTCTCATCGATCCGAACATTATCCGCAAGATCGTGTCCCTGGCAGCGCTTCGTCCCGACGACACGGTGCTGGAAATCGGACCCGGGCGTGGCGCCCTGACGGCGGGGTTGTGTGCCGAAGCCGGACGCGTCATCGCGGTCGAGATCGATCCGCAACTGCAGCCCCAATTGCAGGAGACGCTCAGCCATTGCCGCAATTTCGATCTTCGGATCGGCGATGCGCTGGAGTTTCCTTTCAACAGTTTGCCGCCGCGGACGGTGGTCGTCTCCAACCTCCCGTATTATGTGTCCACGCCGATCCTGTTTGCCTTACTCGATGCCCGTGCCCATCTCGATCGTCTGGTGCTCATGCTGCAAACAGAAGTCGCGCTCAGATTGGCTGCCAAACCGAACAGCGAGGATTACGGAGTGCTGTCAGTCCTGACGCAAGAGGCGGCAGAGGTGGAGGTGGCGTTTCGCGTGTCGGCGAACTGTTTCCGCCCCCGTCCAACCGTTGGATCGGCGGTCGTCCATCTGAAACTTAAGACTCATGAGGGCATCAAGCCGAAACAATATGAGCGGTTCCGGCAATTGGTGCGGGCCGCCTTTGCTCATCGGCGGAAGACGCTGGTGAATTCACTGCGTGACGAGGGGTATCCGGCTGAGCGGATTGCCCGGGCAATGCAAACTGTCGGAGTTCCGTCGCAGGCTCGCGCGGAGACCCTGACCCTCGATGACTATCGCGCCCTCGCGACGGCGTTCGGCGGCGACGAGTCGGCTTGATCATGACCTTCCCACGGGGCAGAAGGGGTGGCATGACGGCGTTGCGCAACATTACCGCTTTGTTTGAAAAGGCATTTTCCCTGTGCTACGATCCGCCGCATGGGTGTAACCACCACGGCAAAGCGCGGTGACGCCCGCTCAGCCCCTTCCCGTTCCTCTCATGTGAAGCGCGAAGTGATCGGGGTTCTCCTGATCGCAGTCGGTCTCTTGATCCTGCTCAGTCTGGTGTCGTTTGTTCCCGGCGACGCCAAATCGATTGCGGCATCCGGAGCAGCCGGCAATCAGCCCAAAAACATGATCGGGTCGGTCGGAGCGCTGTCGGCGGCCGCTTGTTTCTTCATGGTCGGTGGTGCCGCCTACCTCTTTCCGATTCTACTCGGGCTTCTCGGTGCGCGCTGTTTCACCCCTATCCCTCTCACGATGCGACTCAGGAATGCGGGCAGCGGACTGGCTGCGATGGTATTTTTGAGCGCGCTCTTGCACCTCGAAGTGACGGCGGTCCCTACGATTTCCAGCGGATGGGTCAATCGCGGCTTAGCCGGCGGCATCATCGGCCAGGTGTTGGCCGACGGCGTGCGCAGTTATTTCGCCACGACCGGCGCGCATATTGTGGTGCTCACCGGGTTGATGGTGGCCCTGCTGTTTACGGTGCCTTTGTCGTTGACGGCATTGCTGCAGCGGGTTCCGGACTGGTGGATCGCTGCCCGCGAGCGTATGACGCAGCTCGTGCCGGAGTGGCCGGTGAAGCAGGATGAGCCGATGGCTCAGCCGAAGCGGGCTCGTGTGAAAGTCGCCCGCCCGGCACGCGAGATAGACGAGCCGGAACTCGACCGTGAAGTGCAGGTGGTGGCGGAGGCCGTTGAGCAAATCGCAGTCCCCATGATTCCTCCCAAGATCCAGCCGCCGATGAAAGTTGAAAAGCGTGCTACGTCTGAAGACGAACCGGCTGCCGCGGTGGCGACGAGTCCATCCGTGTCCGATGGATATGTGTTGCCGGATCCGCAAGAGTTATTGAGCGATCCATCCGGTCCTATCGCCCGCCTCAGCGACGATGAACTGAAGCTGCAGTCGGAAATTCTGACCAAGGCTCTGAAGAGTTTTGCGATTGAAGGGCGCGTGACGGAAGTGCGGCCGGGTCCGGTCGTCACCATGTATGAATTCGAGCCGGCGCCCGGCACCAAGGTCGCGCGCATCGTGAACCTGGCCGATGACTTGGCTCTTGCGCTGAAGGCGATCAGTCTGCGCATCGTGGCCCCCTTGCCGGGTAAATCCGTCGTCGGCATCGAAGTGCCGAATCCGCATCGGGAAATGGTGTCGATGAAGGAGGTCGTCACCAGTGAGGCCTTTTCACGTTCACGCTCGAAATTGAGTCTGGCCCTCGGGAAGGATATTTTCGGCGGCGCGGTCTGTGCCGATCTGCAAACCATGCCGCATCTGCTGGTTGCGGGGGCCACCGGCGCCGGCAAGAGCGTCGGCCTCAATACGATGCTGCTCAGTATCCTGTTCAGCGCGCGGCCGGATGAAGTGAAATTGCTCCTCATCGATCCTAAAATGCTGGAGTTTCAAAGTTACGACGGGATTCCACACCTGCTTCGTCCCGTGATCACCGATCCCAAGTCCGCGGCGCGCGGGCTTGGCTGGGTAGTGCAGGAAATGGAACGGCGGTACAAGCTGCTGGCCGAAGCCGGAGTGCGCAGCATCGATGCGTACAATCGGCGTATTTCTGAAGTGCAGGGCGCGGTGTCGGATGTCTGGCAATCCGGGAAAGCCGAGCAGGTCGAACTGACGTTTCTGTCCGAGGAGGAACGGCTTTCGAAAGGCGAAGATGCGGAACCGGCCGGGGAGAACGGGCCGACTGATTCGGTCAAGCCGAGCCCGCCGGAACCGCTCCCGTACATCATGGTGATGATCGATGAGTTGGCCGATCTCATGATGGTGGCTCCGAAGGATGTCGAGGACAAGATCGCCCGGCTGGCCCAGATGGCACGCGCCTCCGGTATTCATTTGGTACTCGCGACGCAACGGCCGTCGGTGGATGTGTTGACCGGCCTCATTAAGGCGAACTTTCCGGCCCGGATCGCGTTTCAGGTGTCATCCAAAACCGACTCCCGCACGATTCTCGACGCCAACGGGGCGGAGGCGCTGCTGGGCCGCGGTGACATGTTGTATCTCGCGTCGGGGACCGGGAAATTGATGCGCATCCATGGATCGTTTGTGTCGGATGACGATGTGCGGCGGGTGGTCGAGTTTGTGAAGAAGCAGGCCTTGCCCTCGTATTGCCGCGAACTGCAATCGCTCAAGATCGAAGAGGCGGAAGAGGAGCAGGCGAAAGACGAAGTATATGAACAGGCGAAGGACCTGGTCCTCTCGACGGGCCAGGCGTCTGCCTCGTTGATCCAGCGCCGCTTGCGAGTGGGGTATCCCCGGGCGGCGCGCATGATCGAACAGATGGAGGCGGAGGGCGTCGTCGGCGCGGCCGGTCGTGATGGACGTCGGGAAGTGCTGGGTCGTCGCGGCCCGGTCGGTGGAGATGAGGCATGATGCGGATATGGTTCGCCCTTGTGTGGCTGCTCGTGACGGGAATGCCGGCCCTTGCGCAACCGGTCAAACCGGATGAGCCGGCGGTCGACCTCCAGGCGCTGCACGAAGTGCAGGAGGTGGTGAAGAACATTCAGTTGCGGTATGAAAAGACCAAGGATTTGCAGGCGTCATTCACGCAGAAAACCAGGATCGAAGGATTCTCGACGCCGGTGATTTCAACCGGCCACTTTTACATCAAGAAGCCTGGCAAATTGCGGTGGGATTATATCGAACCGGCCACGGAAGAAATCTACGTCAACAAAGACGATGTGAAGATGTATGTGCCGGAGCATAAGCAGGTCCTGGTGGGCAAGCTCACGTATATGGCCGCCTCACAGGCGCCGCTGCAACTCTTGCAGGGTGTCGCCAAGCTGGATGAGGAATTCGATATCCAACCGATGCCGAACAAGGAGCGGGGAGCCGGAGGTATTCTCCTGGTCTCGCTGACCCCAAAACAGGGACGGGCCGAACCGGAGCGGGCGATTCAGAAAATCGTGATCGAGGTGCAGCCCAAAACCTACTTCCTCAAAACCATCGCGCTGCATGAGGTGAGCGGGAATGTCGCCACGTTTGAGTTTTCAGAACTGAAGCCGAACAGCGGATTGAAGGACGACCTATTTGATTTCAAGGCCCCGGGCGATGTAGAAATCGTACGGGCGCCGGTGTTGAGCCGACCTTAGCCCGCACTATTCACGAATGCCCCACGACGGCATTCATGAGTAATCCGAGCCAGCAGATGATGAAAACGACCCCCAGCTTCGTTCTCGCATCGCAGGGAACCTCAACGACCGCCAGAGTACGCCTCGATTCTCTGCTCGCTGGACGGCCGTGTTGACCATCCTGCGAGCGCACGAAGAGTGCTTTAGGAACTCAAGAAACAAACAACACGCACGGGTGAGCCGGACATCGTGAATCAAGATGTGGTGAGGGAAGTATGACGCAAGCTTGTGTGAGCGGCGTGACCGAAGCAGTGGATCGGGCTGTTGCGGCCCTGGATCTCGATCGCTTGGAACGGGAGTATTGGGCGCAGAACGAGTTTCTGTACATTCCGCAGTTTCTGCCGCGCGAGTTTGTCGAGGCCGAGCTGACCTCACAGGCGCAGGCGCTCAAATCCGGGCTGAACCGGAACTACATTCCCGGACATAAGAAGGGCGGCAGTGTCAGCTATTACACGGTGAGGGAGCAGGCACCGCAGTTCATGGACCTGTATCGCTCCGATGCCTTTCGAGCCATGCTCAACCGGTTGACCAAGGTCAATCTCCTGCTCTGCCCCGATAACGATCCGCATTCCTGCGCGTTGTATTACTACACGGAGGCCGGCGACCACATCGGATACCATTACGATACCTCCTACTATAAAGGCGCGCGATACACGATCCTGCTGGGATTGTTGGATCAGTCGAAGCAATGCCGCCTAGTGTGTGACCTGTTCAAAGATGTGCCGGGAAAGCAGCCGGTGCATATGGAATTGGCCACGGCGCCCGGAGATCTGGTGATCTTCAACGGCGACAAGCTCTGGCATGCCGTGACGCCGCTCGGCGCTCAAGAGGAGCGGATCGTGCTGACCCTAGAGTACGTAACCAATCCGGACATGGGCGCGTTTAAACGCCTCTATTCCAATCTGAAGGACTCGTTCGCGTACTTCGGATTACGATCCGTGTTTAAACGCGCCTATTCTTCTTCTCGTTCCCGCGCCTAAGCCTGCCGGCCTTGCCTCGTCGACGGCTTGTGCTCCCTTCCCCTTACTACGACAAGGCCGGAAAACGCAGCCTGAACGTGCTGCCTTGCCCCTCGGTACTGTCCACGGTAATCGTGCCTGCATGCCGGGTCACGATCTTATGCACGATGCTGAGACCCAGCCCCGTCCCCTTTCCCGGCGCCTTGGTCGTAAAGAACGGATCAAAAATACGCGGTCGCACAGCAGCAGGAATGCCCGGCCCGCTGTCTGAAATCGTCACCTCGATCCACGCACCGTCTTGAGCCGCGCCTAAGGTCAGGCTCCCGGTCCCGTTCATGGCTTGGGTGGCATTATTGATTAAGTTGACGAAGACCTGATCGATTTCGCTCTTGCGTGCGCGCAGAAACACGGGCCCGTCGAACCGCGTGACGACATCGACGTAGCCGAAATGGGGGCCGCGGCGCGCCATTTTGACCGCCTCCATCAGCCGCTCCGCCACATCGATTTCTGTTTCCCCATCACTGCCGGCGGAACGGGCATAGCCGGCGAAATCGCGCACCACATTGGAGATGTGGCGTGCGTAGCCCACGATGTCGGCAGCAAATTCCTGAATCATCGCCGGGTCTTTTTCCTCTTGAATCAGTTCGGCCATGCTGAGTATGGCCTGGGCCGGGTTGTTGATCTCGTGCGCCATTCCCGACACCATCGTGTCAAGACTGGTGAGTTTCTCCGATTGGATCAGTTGATCCTGGAGATGTTTGTCGTCAGTGACATCCCACAGCACCATGCCGATCTGATACTGGGCGGTGTCCGGCGTGGATACCGGGAAGAAGCGATACCGGTAGAGCCGTGAGGCGACTTGGCATTCGCGCTCGGGTGTCTGGTGTGGTGAGTCGGCATTGAGTCTCGCCCATTCCTTGACCAATCGTTGCGTCGCGGCGTCACTGAGCGCGAGGCATGCAGACAAAGGTCGGCCCACTAAGGATGCACCCGCCACGCCGAAGTAGTGATGCGCCAGGGTATTGGCATACTGGATCTGTAAATCACGGCCACAGAGCAAAATAGCGCCTGGCAGACTGGCCAGCACATTCTGTGTCATCCGATGGGTCGCGCGTAATGCAGCGCCGGCCTGCGCGCGGTCGATAAATTGTCCGATCTTCATGCCGCTATCAGTCAAGATGTGGATGAGTTGGCGATCAGGAGGGCGAGGCTTGTCGGCCAAGAGTTCCAGTACCCCATGGATCACACTGCCGGTCCGGATGGGGATGAGGCAGGCTCCGTGTATCCCGAGCCGGGCGGCCGTCGGGGCGCGCGTGAAGCGAGCATCCGTCAACGCGTCGGGAATCCACAGCGGGAGTTTCGTGCTCCAGACCAGACCAGGAAAATCCATTCCCGGAGGGAACTCGCTGTTCCGGCAGATCGCGGCGAACTCATCCCATCGGCACGATGGCCGGATCCACGTAGCCTCACAGGCCAGCCGCTCGTTCATCGGCTCTTTGTGCCAGAAAAGGGTCATGTCCCATGGGCCCATTTCTCCGATTACACGGAGCAATTGTGGAACGACTTCTTCGAGCGTGCCGGTCTGCGCGAGGATATGGCTGATCGAAAGTTGCGCCTGCTGCAAACCTTCCAGCTGCTTCCGGGCGGTAATATCCTGAAAGACCACCACCACGCCAACGGGACGATCTTGTTCACGGATCGGACTGGTGACGTATTGGACCGGAAAAGACGCCCCGCTTTTGCTGATGAACAGGGCGTTTTGAACGCGGTGCACGGCTCCGTCGCGTACTGCCGCGGAAAGACACAAGGGGTCCGAGCCCGGCTCGGTGGCCTCACCATCACGTCTATGCAGGAGCGGGACTAAGGGTTTGCCGATCAATTCGGCAGCACTCCACTCCAGCATTCGCGCCGCCGTGGCGTTCACGAAGGTCGTGCGTCCTTCGAGGTCGAGCCCGAAAATGCCTTCTCCGGCGGCATCGAGAATCAGGGCGTTCTGGTGACTGAGCCGGACGACGGAGTCTTCGGCCTTTTTGCGGCGGGTGATGTTGCGAATGATTCCGCTGAAAAATGCGCCCTCCTTGGCGCGCCAGGAGGCCAAGGAGAGTTCGATGGGAAACTCGTCTCCGGTTTTGGTCAGACCGACCAATTCAACGGTTTTGCCGATCATTCTCGGGGGCGATCCATTGCGAAGGCGCATGATGCCGGCGTCGTGCGCCGCACGGAAACGATCCGGCATGAGCATGACGAGAGACTGCCCGAGGGCCTCCCGTTTGGAATATCCGAACATCCGTTCCGCCGCCCCGTTCCACCAGATGATATGGCCGTAGTGGTCAGCCAGGACAATGGCGTCGGTGGCCGATTCCACCAGCGCGCGAAATCGCTCTTCGCTGGCATGCAGCGCGTCCTCGACATGTTCGGCGCGTACCGCGAGCCCTTTCACTGAAACGGCGCGGCGAATGACGGCCTTCAGTTCCTGCCCGTTGTACGGTTTGGTCAGATAGGCAAATGCACCTTTGGCGAGCGAACCGATGGTGTTCTCGGAGGTGGCGTTTCCAGTCAGAATAATCACGGGGAGCGAGGCGTCCAACTCCATCAGCACTTTCAGCACCGAGAGTCCGTTCAGGTCAGGCAGCTGGATGTCGAGAATGGCTGCCCCGTACTGTCGCCGTTTCGCCTGAGACAGGGCCTCATGCCCCGACCCTGCGCTCTCGACCAGATAACCTTCATGTCGCAGCATGTCGGTGAGGGATTCCCGGATATCGCGATCGTCGTCAACAATGAGTACGGCGGTATGCACGGTGAGGCCACTCCAGCTGTGAAAGATCCTGCGTGAGTGATGTCCGCAATACCCATGCCGAAATCAGCAGGTTGATACGTATCCGAGGTGGACGACCAACTCATTGATTCTCCAGTGAAGGAAAATATTCTGACAGACGGATAATCGAGGACAGTCCAGTGGTGGCCGTGCAAAACAATGCGGCTATTATCGGATCGGATACAGGGAGTAGAGCGATGTCGGGTCGAGGGACGAGCGGCTCTACAGTGTGGACGGTGGCGTGGTGGCGAGCGGCAAGGTGAAGGAGAACTGTGTTCCCGTACCCAATCGACTCTCTACCCACATCTGACCGCCGTGCAGGGTGACGAGGCTTTTCGTAATGAAGAGACCGAGCTGGGCACCTTGCGAGGTCGGCATGGCGGATTCCACTTTGGAAAATTCGTTAAACACCAGCGGCAACTCGTCAGGGGCAATCCCACAGCCGGTGTCCGCGACGGTAATTTGGATGAAGCGTGCATCATGGGCACTGCATCGCACGGAGACGTGTCCGGAATGCGGGGTGAACTTGATGGCGTTGCCGACGAGATTCCACAGAATTTGCTCAAGTTTGTCACGATCGGCATAGACCGCGAGGGGCTGCTCGCAGGGGAGAACCGCCAGCGTAATGGATTTTTCTGCCGCCAGCGTCTGAAAGCTCTCCACCACATCTCGGACAAAGGCATCGATGGACAAGGACTCCGGCTTGATGTCGATGCGTCCGACATCCAGGCGCGACCAATCGAGCAATTGATTGATGATCCTCGTCAGGCGATCCACGTTGTGTTTGACACGCTGCAGATAGTGCTCTTGCCGTTCGGACAGTTGACCGGTCAGTCCGTCCAGCATGTTTTCGACGAACCCTTTAATGGACGTCATCGGCGTGCGCAATTCGTGAGAGGCCACGGAGACGAATTTCGAACGTCGTTGATCGTGGTCTTGCAGGCGTTCGTTGACGGACTGCAATTCATGCGTCCGTTCCTCCACGCGTCGTTCGAGATGTTCCGTCAGAGTGGCCAGTTCGGTATAGGCCCGCGCATTGTCCACCGCGACGGCCACATGACTGGCAACGGTGACGAGCAGATCGAGATCCTCCTGGGTGCAAGGCTGTGCACCGCGGTCAGCCCCGAGATATCCGAGAATGCGCTGCTGGCTGCGGAGCGGGGCCGCGACGAAGGACGACAATCCTACCTGGCGAAGCCAGGGCAGGACGGGAGGAGAGATGTGGTCGGCGACGGTCTCAATATCCGGGACCAGGACGGGTTTCCCATGCAAGAGAATTTCCGCGGCGAACCCGTCGTCCTCCTGCACCGGAATGATCAGGCGCCTCGCCGCCTCCTCCGCCTCTGGGGGCATCCCGAGCATTTGTCCGACTGTGGCGATGCCGCGCTCGCTGTCCCACAAAAAAAGCACCATCCTGGCAAACCCGAGATTTTCACTGAGCAGCTGGAGCACTGTGGAAAGAAGGCGATCGAGGTCGAGGGTGGACGTAATCGCTGCGCTGGATTGATTCAACGTCGTCAGCTGGGTGACATGACGGCGGATGGTTTCGAGGTTGGCGGAGATGGCCTGATTGCGTTCCTGCAGGGACTTCGTCATCACGTTAAAGAGGGCTGTCAGCTGGCCGACTTCATCTTCTGTGGTGGGGACGACAAACGTGGAGAGATCGCCTTCTCCTACTTTCCGTGCTCC
>VOPT01000026.1 GCA_009594865.1 Nitrospira sp.
GTCCTGCACCCGTTCGGTCATGGCGACGCGTTTGCTGTGGATGAAATACCAACTCATGCCTGAACAGGTGAGGATGATGATCAGGCTGAAAAAGACGACGAACTTGGTCCGGAGGCTGACGAACCGCTTCAGACCGTTCGGGAGGAACGGCGGTGCGGCAAGACGGGTGGGATCTTTCACAAGCGGTCCTTTCATCAATACAGCTCGTCGGCTTTTTGCTCGAGTTCGCGAGGAATGTCGATGCCGAGGAATTTGGCCGTTTTGAGGTTCAAGCTGGTTTCGATGCGGTCGGGGTGCCAGGGCTTCATCGGCAGCGACAGCTGACCGTCGAGGAGCTTGCGAGTGAGTTGTCCGGCTTGCCGTCCGATGTCGGCATAATTGACGGACAGGCACAGTAATGCGCCGCTCCGCGCGAATTCGCGTGAGAACCCGATGACCGGTACCCGGGCTTCCAGTGCCGTATTCAAAATGAAGCGTAGAGACTCGTCGGTCAGCACGGTCGAATCGGGAACCAGCCACAGGGCATCGACCGAAGGCAGTAACGCGCGCAGGCTTCCGGGAACCTCACGCTCACTGCTGATTTGCATGGGAACAAGTTCGGTCGCGCTCAGTTTCAGCAGACGCCTGGCTTCGTCAATGAGCGTCGATGTTTTAGCCGGGTCATAGAGCGTGCCGATGTGTGTGAGTTGAGGGAGCAGGTTTCGGATCATCGCCAGTTGCCGTTCCGCCGGAACCTCCAGCAAGACCCCGGTCATGTTCTGGGCGTTGAGACCGTATTTGGCCGGGTCCAACACCATAGAGTACACAACGGGGATGTCGACGATCTCGAGTTGCGCGGCCTTCGACGCCTTCAATCCAACGGCGAAGACCAATGCCGGATCGGAGGCGCGGATCTTTCGCGCCAGTTTCCGACCCTTCTCCAGGTCTCCTTGTAAGTCGTATTCGGACAGGTTGATTCCGGGTGGAATGGCGGCTTTGAAGCCAGTGATGGCTTGATTGTAGGCCGCGATGTCGGAAGATTTGAGAATGATGACGTCCGTCGCGAAGACGGGGCTCGCGATTGGCAAGGCCAATAGGAAAAGAACCATGCCCCAGGAGAGCCTGTTCCGAAAGCGTCCTGGCGCCTTGGTGCCACACGCCACGTGTAGGAAGGCACATGTCACAATCTGCGTCCTCGTCGAATCAGCCCGCCCGGTGTGAGGTCGACGAATGTCGCCAGGTCATTCGTCCGCGCGTCCTGTCGTATCATGCACGATACCGAGTACACGCGTTGCGACGCCATCGGCATTCCGATAGATCCGTCCGCTCCATGCCAGCCAATGTATTGAGCTATCGGGCCATACGACGCGATGCCGAATATGGACGGAGGTCTGATCGCGAAGACTGAGTTCGAGGCGAGTGAGAGTCGAGCCGCGATCCAGCAGGTAGATCAATCCGATATAGTCGGTATAGGTACCGGGAAAGGAGCCCGGGGCTAAGCCGAACAGCATCTCGACGCCCTCGGACCAATAGAGATGATCGGAGGCGACATCCCAGTCCCAGATGCCGAATTCCGACGAGTTGAGAGCCATACGCAAGCGTTCTTCGCTGAGGCGTAGTCGGGCTTCGGTCTGTTTGCGGTCGGTGATATCCTGCAGGGCGCCGGCCATCCTGACAGCACGTCCTCGCGCGTCCCGCTGGACGACTTCCGCGCGCGCGTGAAACCATTGATATGCATGCTGTTTATTCAAGAGCCGGTACTCGACGTCGTAGTGGGAGATGCCTTGTTCCATGCAGGCATTCAGTCGCGCAATGACTGCGTCGCGATCCTCAGGATGCAATCGGGACATCCAGCTGTCCAGGATGTCAGGGAACTCTTCTTCATTGTAGCCCAGCATTTCGCGGACGCGGGGAGACCACCAGACCGGAGTGATCGGGGCATACCAGGGATGCTCGGGCAAAATCTGGCCGTCCCAGAAGCCGTCGTGAGAGCCACGAATGACGTGTTCCAATCGTTCCTCGCTGGCGTGCAGCGATTCTTGGACCTGTTTGTAGGCGGTAATATCGCGCGAAATGGCCAGGAGACGCCGGGAATACCCTTGCGTATCCAGCATGGGCGTGACCTGCACGTCCCACCATTTCGCTTGTCCATTCGTGGTTGGGCAGAATCCGACGAACTTTCCGATATCGCCGGCCTTGGCGGCTTCTAACGCGGCTAGGGCTGCATCCCGATCATCCCCCTCCCAAAATTCCAACCAAGGTTTATTGGTATACGTGCCCGGGTCCTTGATCTCTAGCAGTGTCTGCCCTGCATGGTTCATGTATTGCAGTCGGCCTTCCATGTCGAGAACTTTGATGCAGTCTGCGCTGCTGTGCAGGATCTGATTCTTCAACTCCTCGCTGTCGTGAAGGGCGGTTTCAGCTTCTTTTACGGCGGTAATGTCTTCGCAGACGATCAGGACCACCGGAGCCTGTTCGTGACCTCGCACGGCCTGGGCCGTTTCTCTTACCCAGATCACGTGGCCATCCTTCCGGACTTTGCGAAGTTCCCAGCGCTTGGGTTGCCCCACCTGGGACAGACAGTCGGACAGATTCCGGCGAACCGCTTGTTGATCGTCCGGATGGAACACGTTGACGACGGACAGGCCCACCAGATCATGAACCTCGTAGCCCAACCGTTCGGCTCCGAAGCGATTAACGGAGAGTACGGTTCCGGCAGCATCGACCATAAAATACATGGACGGATTGTCGTCGAAGAGCACCCGGTAGCGTCGTTCACTAGCAATCAATTCCGCCTCGATCCGCTTGTGTTCGGTAATGTCCTCGGCGAAGCCTACGATGCGATAGACGTGATTTGAGGCGTCACGGATCGGGTAGGCGCGATCCCAGATCCAGCGCATGGATCCGTCAGGACGCAGAATGCGATAGGTTTCATCGTACATGTCCAGCGTTTGGCGGCTCATGGCGGCTTGTTCGATTCGAGAGCGATCCTCAGGGTGAATGGCGTCCAGCCAGGAGGCGGGATGGGCGTAGAGACTCTCGCAGGAGCGACCCCAGATTTCCTCATAACCGGGACTGATGTAGACGACCTGCGTTTTCCCCGGGTTCGTGATCCAGAACACTTCTCGAATATGTTCGGCCAGCTGACGAAACCGCTCCTGGCTTTCCTCGACGGCGCGTTCGGCTTGTTTGCGTTCGGAGATATCGCGAAACACCACGACCGCACCTGTCGTGCATCCTTTTTCGATAATCGGCGTACTGACGTATTCCACCGGCACTGCGCGGCCATCCTTTCGCCAGAAGACGTCGGTCGCCACGCGATGCACCAGGCCGTCCTGCAGGGCCGCATAGATGGGACACTCCTCTGCCGGATAGGGGCTATTGTCGGATCGCGAGTGATGGAGCAGGCCGTGCATCGGCCGATCGATCAGTTCGAACGGTTCGTAGCCGAGTAGTTGCGCCGCGGTGGGATTGACGAACGTCGTGATTCCATCGCGGTCCAGACCATAAATGCCTTCGCCGGCCTGAGTGAGGATCACCTCATGCAGATGGCGAAGGCGGTCCAGAATCTCTTCCGCGCGGCGTCGCTGTGTAATGTCGCGGATGATACCGCTGTAAAAGACGGCCTCGTCGATTTTCCACATGGCGAGCGAGAGTTCCAGCGGAAATTCACTGCCGTCCTTCCGCAACCCTTCCAGTTCGACGAGCCGGCCGATGAGGCGGGATTGACCCGTATCTCTGACGCGCGCGAGGCCGCGTTCGTGGGCCGCGCGATGACGAGATGGCATCAAGATGCTGAGCGACTTGCCGCGGACTTCTTCATCCGTATACCCGAAAAGCTGGGCGGCGGCGCGATTCCAGGACAGGATATGCCCGTTATGATCGGCCAGCACGATGGAGTCGGTCGCCGCCTCGACGAGCGATCGAAACCGCGCTTCGCTCTCGTGCAGGGCGTGTTCGGCATGCTCTGCTTTGACGGCCATGGCTTGAACGCCTACGGCCCGTTGCAGGACCGCGCGTAATTCATCCCGGTTATACGGTTTTGTGAGATAGGCGAAGGCGCCCTGCGTCAGCGACCCGACCGTACGGTCGGTGCTGGTGAAGGCCGTGAGGATGATGACCGGCAGTTGCGGCTGTTGTTGGTGGAGCGTGAGCAGGACAGAGGAGCCATCTCCATCCGGGAGACCCAAGTCGAGTAAGACGGCATTGTAGTGGTGGGCGCGGGCTTGCGCGAGCGCGTCCGCGCAGGTCATGGCGACATTCACCTGATACCCGTCGTGGTCGAGCAAATCCTGCAGTCCGAGGGCAATATCAGGATCGTCGTCCACAACCAGGATGGAATGAGTCAGTGTGGCCGGTGCCATGGCATCCTCCCGAGTATCATCGGGCACAGATTAAAATCGTAGCGTCAACCAACCCATCACCCGCCGTCGAATCAGATCGCCGAGCGGGTGTTCCTTGTGTTCGTCGTTGAGTGCATTGAAGACCGACACAGCCACCTCCGCATCACGCATGTACCCCGCTGCGGCTTTCTGCTGCCAAAACCGATATGCGGCCCGCACATTCAGCAGATTGTAGCTGCCTACCTGGCTTCCCGGCACGGTGATGCCGGCTCCCGGAATGGCTCCCAGCCGGGTGAAGCTTTGTGCGATCGGATAGGCGGCGGCGCCGACATAGTAGTAACTGAGTTCTCCGCTCAGGCCATTATCCCATTCGGTCCGGACACCGGCGCTGACTTTCGATCGTGGCGCCCCCCGACGGACTGTTCCGGTGAAGGACTGACCGATCTCTTCATACGCATAGTTTGCGAATCCGCTCAGCCAGCGATTGGCCAGAACCTCGATGCCGGCTTCACCTCCGTAGATGTCGGCGGCTCCTGGATCGTTCACGAACTCAGAGGTCCCGGCGGCCGTGATCCGGCTCCCGATTAAATCCGAGACATGGTTGAAAAAAAGATCTGCGCGTACGCGTAAGCGATGTTTCCAGTACCACCCCTGATATCCTGCTTCATACGAAATGATCCGCTCAGGAGTCAGGGCGCCGGAACCTGTCACGGGGACGGTGGAAGAGACCGACGAAGGTAACGGGAAGGGTAACCCGGTCGGGATGTTTGTGGTGACGCGTTGGTCCTGATGCGATTCGAAGAGCGTGGGGGGACGGTAGGCCGCCGAGCTTGAGAGATGAAAGGTATGTCCTTCGACCGGTTGATACAAGATTGTCAAGCGGGGGCTCCAGGTACCGTTGATCTGGCTGTGAAGATCGTACCGGATGCCGGCCACGATGGTGATCGCCGAGGTGGCACGCCATTCATCCTGCAGAAACACCCCCAGCCGGTTCTCTCTGCTGAATTGATCGATGGTTGGACTTGAAAGCGAATTATGCCGGTAGTTCGCACCATACAGGAGGTGGTTCGCCGTGCCCACATTCAACGCGTGTTGCACATCCACGTTGTACGTATTTCCTGAAAATGGATTGGTCGATACGCCGTTACGATCGGTTATGCTGAGGAGACCGGCCAATGGAGGAAGCGAACTGATCGTGGCATGATCCGTATACCCCGACCACCAGGCACGAACGAGAAAGGCTCCCTGTTCGTAAACGGCATTGGCGTAACTGAAGGAAGGGCGAATGGAATTGCTGGTGACTTCGCCGACCTGCCCGTCGTACCGATTCGTTTCGACGACTCCTCCGGAGAGTTGCAGCTTCGATGTTGATGACAACGCGTAATCTGTCTGGACATTGAATTTATGGGCACGAAAGGCCAGGGCATCGCCGTCTCTCCATTGTTGTGTCTGATCCCGGCCTACAGAGAGCCGATAGCCGAATTTGCCGACGGTGCCCGCATGGATGGCGGCGCTGCTGATGGTGCCGAGTTCGCCTCCGCCAAATTGCAGTGTGGTGCCTTTCATTTCTTCCGGTGACTTGGTGATGATATTGATCACCCCGTCGAAGGCATTAAATCCGTACATGGCCGATGCGGGACCTTTCAGGACTTCGATGCGCTTAATCTCGGGGAGGGTGATGGGCAGCGATTTCCAGAAGACATTCCCTTGCACATCGAGGTAGATCGAACGGCCGTCGACCATGACCAACATCTTGTTTGCGAAGGGTTGATTGTCTCCTCGCGCACTGACGTTAAAATCGGCCCCGGTCATTTGCATGACTTCCAGCCCGGGAATGCGACGGAGCACGGTCGGTAGATCGGTTGCGCCGGATTGGCGGATATCCTCATCCGTGACGACGTAGACGTTTGACGGCGCCTGCGAAATGGGTTGTTCGTACCGTGACGCAATGCTCACGGTTTCTTCTTCCTTGAGCAGTTCCAGATCGTTATTGGCAGAAAAAGCCAAGGGATCCTCGACGTGGAGCGTTGGGGATTGGGCGACGGCGACATGGCTTAGGCTCATGGTCAGAAGTGCCGCGACCATCGTATGCCACACTCCGTTGAATTCAGAAGGCATAACTCAATACCGTAAGGTGACCCAGCCCATGACCCGGCTTCCCAGTGTGTCTCCTAACGGATGTTCCTTGTGACGGTCGTTCAGGGCGTTATAGACGGCCACGGCGACCTCGGCTTTGTCGTGCCAGAATCGGTAGCCGCCTCGCAGATTCAACAAGGTATAACTGTCGATGCTGGGACTGATCGAACCCGGCAGCACCGGAGCGAGTGCGGCAAACAATTCAATCAACGGGTAGGTGGCGCCTGCGACGTAATGCACCGCGATCTCCCCATTGAGGCCGCTGTCCCAGTCGCCACGAAGCCCTACGTTGGCTTTCCAGTCGGGTCCGCCACGACGCGAAACGCCGGTAAAGGTCTGACCGATTTTTTGATAAGACAGGTTGGCAAAGCCGCTTAACCATCTGGTTGCCAGAAATTCAAACCCGGCTTCGGTCCCGTAGATGTCGGCTTCGCCGCCGTTTATCAGCGTGCGCGTGGTTCCGATGGTTTGAAAATTGATCAAATCGGACAAGTGATTAAAAAATAGATCGAGCCTAGTCCGGAGTCGATGTTTGAGCCACCAGCCTTGATAGCCGGCTTCATAGGAAATAATTTGTTCCGGATTCAGCTTTTGTGAGCCGAACAGCGGAATGGGGGGGAAGAGGGGGGGAATGGTCGGGAGGATTCGCAGGTCAAGATTCGACTCGAACAGAGTCGGAGGCCGATAGGCGACTGAGCCGCTGAGGCGAAACGTATGCTCCGGCGTCAGCGTATAAATCAGGGCGATTCGCGGGCTCCAGGTGCCGTTGATTCGGGTATGCAGGTCATAGCGGACTCCCGCGACGAGGGTGAGCGGCGAGAGGATCTTCCACTCATCCTGCAGATGAAATCCGAGTCGATCCTCCCGGCCCAATTGTGAGACGGCCGCGCCGTCGACTGAGTTGTAGCGATAATTGACGCCATAACTGAGTCTGTTGGTGGGACTGAAGTCGAGACTGTGTTGGGCCTCGATGTTATAGGTCTGCGTGCTGAAAGAAACATTCGACCCGCCCGTCGAATTAGTCTGCCGCACAAATGGGGCGAGGAGCGGATGCGTGGAAGACTCTACGGGGATATCGTTGCCCTGCCACCAGCCGCGCAGAGAGAAGCTCCGATACTGGTAGTGGACATCGGAATAGCCTTGATTGAATTGGGAGCGGGGGATTTGCACATTTGAGACGGGGCCGTCAAACCGGTTGGTATCGATGAATCCCCCCGCGACGCGTAACGTGGCGTCACCCGAGAAGTTGTATTGGGTTTGCGCGTTGAACTTGTTTGATCGAAACGCCAAGGCATCATTGTTCCGCCATTGTTGGTTCTGGTCATGTCCGATGGACAGGCGATAGTCGAGCTTGCCTGCCGAACCGGCCTGGACGGCTGCGCTCGAGATGGTGCCCAGTTCTCCGCCGCCGAATTGCAGCGTCGTGCCCTTCATCTCCTGTGCGGACTTCGTGATGATGTTGATGACTCCATCGAAGGCGTTGAATCCGTAGACCACGGAGGCCGGTCCCTTGAGGACTTCAATGCGTTTGATCTCCGGCAGCGTCACGGGGAGTGATTTCCAGAACACGAGCCCCTCGCCGTCGATGTAAATCGATCGGCCGTCTACCATGACGAGAATTTTATTGGCGAAGAGCTGGTTGTCGCCCCGGGCGCTCACATTAAAGTCGGCTCCCGTGACCTGCATAATATCCAGGCCGGGCACGCGACGAAGGACCGAAGGGAGGTCGGTGGCGCCGGAATGCCGGATGTCTTCATCCGTAATGACGTATACGTTTGAGGGAGCTTGCGAGATCGGTTGTTCATGACGCGTCGCGATGCTGACCGTCTCTTCTTCTTTGAGCAGTTCAAGTTCTTCGTTTGCCGGGATGTCTGCTTGCGGAACAGCATGGGAGGGGACAGGCGAGTAGGTGTTGATCGCGATGGCCCAACATACGCTCATGAGACTTCTACCCAATATGCGCGTAAAGTGGTGCTGGCGAGGGTTGGTTGGTCTGGCCAAAGCGATCTCACGGTGAGTAGGGGCAGCGGATCGGCGAACGATGGGTTCGGCTCGTGTGGTACGAGTGCGCATGGCATACCTTGAGCCCTCTAGCGGTGACATCGGACGTTGTCTGACAGAGAAAGGACGCGAGACCGGCGTTACCTACAAAAATCTGACGCAAAAGGCATGCTTGCGCTACGCATCTGGAGAATGAACCGGCGGGTTGGGATTGCGGAATGATCTAGGCGATTTGGAAGATCATGGCACGAAGGAAGGCGAGGAGGAGAATCTTGGAGCCGCGCCGCGTATCTAACGAGATACAGGTTGTATGTTTTCAGATACAGACTCCTGATTCGTTCTTGTGGATCGCGGCCGGCCTGGTTTGAGATCTTGGAGCCGAGGAGAGAAGGGGCGGCCATTTTGCGATTCCAGATTGTGGAGCAGATCTTCAATTGCCGAGGAAATGAGTCCGGCCATGGTAGTGCCAGAGGTCCAGTACGCGGCATCGCGCATGCGTTCTAAAAGGTCCGCCGGCAGGCTGACGGTCATGCGTTGCCGTTTTTGGGGTCTCAAATAGATGAATCGGTTCATGGTGCAACTCCTTTGTACGAGAGGCGTATGGAGGCGTACGCCTTTCGACCCGTTCCAGCTTCATATTGTAGGAGGCGCCGCTTCCTCCAAAGAACATCAGACGGCTATATCCTCCGCTGTGAGGGATGCGCCTCAGAGTGATGAGCGGCGCTGTCTTTCCATACCGCGACGATCAATACGGCTAACATGCCACTGACGCCCACCAGGAGACCGCCCATGACGAGTTCCATGTCAGGCTCCTTTCTATTTGAAGGGGGGGCTGTCTTGTTCTACAGCCGCCCCGAAATGGTCTACGTCGCCCTGTGCAGCAACAGCCGTGCCACGACGATTGGTGCACACGACTCCGGCTCGATGGATAAAATCTTTCGAAAATCTCGAGAAGAAAATGGTGCGGTCTCACGCGGGTGCGCGGCTTACTGTATCGGATCAGCTGCCAGGCGTATCTGATGAGATACCAGAACGGGAAGGGCGCTGTCCTTACGCTGGGAGCATCAGATGATGTGCATCGATCAACTGGATACATGTACCGGTCATGGCGAAGGTACCGTGATCCGGAAGGGCGGCTCGAAGCATTGACGGCGAAGGATGAAAGGAGTCAGTGCGTCTGATGTCGAAATTAAGGCGACGAATCTCCCGGGAGATGTACGCCGGACTGGTGCAGCAGATGATCGAGCATCAGCCGAAAACGATCGTCATCAGAGTTCTGTTCCATCAGTTGGACCAGACAAGCAATGGCGTCGTACCACAGACCTGACTCGGTATAGCGATAGATGCCGTCGGTATCACACGCAGCTGAAGGGCAGGGCATGCCGAGGGCGCATGCTTCGTCCAGGGAGATGCGCTCGATCATCCCACCGGCGACCACGTCGAGGGATGGTCTGTCGGGGTCCATCACCACCGTCACATACCATCGATAGGATTCTTCTGCTCTGAATTCGACCCCACACGCTCGCGGTCTCAGGCAGTGAATTCCCCGACGAACAGGCGAAGACAGTGACTGTTCAAGAATGGGGCGGATGCCGCGGGAATCGACGACTGTGAGGACCATTGGTCGAGAGGTGTGCAAAGACTGATACCAACACAGGGTGGGATCAGTCTTGACCGTAAAGGCCACGTGGTCGGGCACGAGAGCAATGAGGCCAGGCCCTCCTGATTCCACGCCGCGGATGTGTCCGCCGAGGCGAGCCTTTGGCGTGTCGGCCCTTCGTGGTTTGTATTCAGGCAGACGCGTGTCGGGGATGGTCAGAGGCTCGGCCACGCTACCGGCCGCAGAGCCGAGTGGAGACGGCAACAAATCCGCCGCAGTCAGCCAGATGGCCGCGATCACCAGCAGGAAGACACTTCGTCGTGAGTAGGGCATGCCTCAGCGTTGTCGGGCATGGGATTGCGCGAGATCCCAGTCCGCCACATCGTGTAGGCCCACCTGCCTGAGTAAGGCGGCACGCTGTCTCCGAAGGGCCCTGTCTGCCGGATCGGCTTCAATGAGCTCGCAGAGGCATCCTATCGCATCGTACCAAAATCCCTTGACGGCACTGGCCACGACAGCTTCCCGGGTACATGTCGCCATGGCCCCTAATATCGAACACTCGCTGAACTCACAACGCTCGATCATTCCGCCGGTGACGATATCCTGGGAGGGCGAGTCCGAGTCTCTGACCACCGAGATATACCACCGGTATTGAATGTTCGGTTGGAGCGCGAACCCGAGGTCTTCAAACTTGATGGTGTGGACGCCGGCGTGATGAGGGGGCGCGAGGGACCGTTCAACCAAGGCGTGAATGGAGCGCTCATCGATCAGGGTGAAGGTAATCGGCAAGGAGGTCTGCTTGGATAGAAACCAGTTCAATGCCGGATGTTGTTTAATGGTGATGCCGACATGATCGGGAACCAGCGCAGCGACGGCAGGATCTGCACCCTCGCCGCTACGCAAACTTCCCCCTAGTCGTGCACGAGGCGTCATGTTTTGCGGCGCATTGTACTGCGGAAAGTCAGGCTCTGCCTGTGCCTCTGCCGCCGTCGCCTCACCCAGCAACGCGGCGGAAAGGACTATGGCTCCAAATATCGGAGCGATGAAACACTGGCGCCAGTGAGCCAAACGAGTGCCTGTTTTCTTCAACTCTGTCACAACCAATTATTCAATAACAGAAACGCGGCCCAATAGGCTGGATGTTCATACACGCGATCCGAGAGCAGTTTCAACTGCGCGTGCTGCAACGCTCGCGCCTTCGAGATCGATTTGTCATGCAGTTGACGGTAAAATTCCGAGACGAGTTCCGATGACGCGTCGTCATTGATGGACCAGAGTGTGGCTAGCGCACTTCGAGCCCCTGCCTTCACCGCAATGCCGGCGAGCCCGAGCGCGGCCCGGTCGTCCCCACTGCCGGTCTGGCAGGCACTTAACGTCAGCAATTCAAGCGGTTCGCGCCGAAAGCGAAAGAGTCCGACCAGCTGTTCCAATTGCGTCATGTTCAGGCGAGCATCGAACGTGAGAAGGAACGACTGATTTACGTCCGGGGCAAACTGCCCATGGGTGGCGATGTGCAGAATGCTGTAGCGGCCGCCCTTTAATGCCTCTTCCAATCGGGGCACCAGAAACTCGTGATCGATCAGCCGCTCTCCCTGAAAGAGCGCGTGAATGGAATCGAGCTCGTCAGCCACGCGCGGCAACGGTGGAAACCCTTGCACGGCTTGTGTCAGCCCGCTGGACAGCAAGCGGACGTTGGCCCGATCAATCGGTTGAGGATCGGTCAGGTCGAGGCCCGGAGACATGGCCACGGCATAGTGCTCGATCAGGAACCGATGTCCGTCGTGCAGCGCCGACATCGGAATTGTGCGAAGCGACCCGTCGGGGACAAAGACCAATGTGTTCACGTTGAGCCGACGTAAGTCGGGCTCAAGCGGCCGAATCAACCAGTCATACAATTGCTGCGCATGCGGCAGGTATTCACGCGTCGTACGCTTTTCGAGCCTATGCCGGAAGCGACGCACTTCTTCCGTGAGGGTCGTCGCGGTGACCGGCACCGCATGTCGTGTCAGCCCGTCAGGAAGACTCACCAGCAGCTCGGTGCGATCGCCGAAGACGATGGGATAGATGATGGCGGTGGAAGGCGATAACATATCCAACTTCGCAACGCGGGCTTGCATCTGGTCTACACAGTCGTCTCGAAAATAGTCGCGAAGTTCCGCGGCTTTGAATGCTTCGATGGTATCCCGTGCGGCGCGCAGATAGGGTTCGGCTTCCCGGGTGTCCGGCATCCGCGCCGCTCTCCGTAGCAGTAAGTCTGCCAATTCGAAATACAATGTCCGGATGGACGGCTGATTCTGATCCGAGGTTGTCTGTAGGGCGAAGGTCACTTCGCTTCGAATTGGATGCAGGGTCGTGGCTGCTTCCTGATAGGCCGACAAGGCGTCGTCGAGGTGACCCAGACGATTCAGGAGCCGGCCGCTTTGCCATTGCCAACGGTACAACGATTCGGGTGCGCGAGCTGATTGGGCGGTGAAGACGGCTCGTCGCGTGAGGTGAAGGGCCTCATCATAGCGGCGTTCGAGTTCATAGAGATGCCCAAGGTGGCCATAGGCGTAGGAGGCGAGACGCGCATCGCCGGGTTTTGGGGTGATCTCGACGGCTTCTTGCAGCAGGGCTGCTGACCGCGTCAAGGCGGACGCGCGGGATGCCGGATGCGCGAGGGCGAGATCGCGATATCCCAACGCCAGATTCACGAGTCCTTCGGCCTTGTCGTATGAAGCCACGCTTTCGACGAGTCGCGCCGCCGCTTCCTCTAAGCCCGGGATGACCGTCTCGAATCGCGCAAGCTGACTCGCCATCCTGGCTCCGTTGACATGCGCACGAACGAAAAGCGAGAGGAGCCCCTCCTGTTTCGAACTGACCGCGCTCCTGTGGAATGCCTCCAGGGCTTCTTCTTGGCGTCCCTGTAGGGCCAGGACAATGCCGAGATCATTCTGCAGTGAGGCGGTGAGTGCCCGGAACGCCTGTGCCTGTGCGATCTCAGAGGCTTGGGCGATATAGTCCGCTGCGACCTCATATTGATGGTTTGCGAGGTACGTCTTGCCCAACTCTGAGAGGGTGATGGCCAGCCAGTGAGGATCTTGCAGTCTGCGCGCCACGTGCACGGCCAACTCTTGTTGCAGAAACGCCTGGTTCACATGCCCCAAGGTACGAGCGGCAAAGGCCGCCTGTGTGAGTGCGTGTATATGTTTCTTCGTTTCCCCTCTCTCGTCGTACATGTCCGCGGCGGCTTTCCATGCACGAAGTGCGTCCTCAAACGCGCCTTGCCGGGCAGACACTCGACCTCGTTCCATAAGGTCATCGGGCGACGGCGGATTGTCTGCAGCCAGAGAGAGCGTGCAGGTGAACAGGAGAAGCAGGATTACGTGGATAATCTTTGAGAAGTGTTGATGGCGCATCAAGGCTGCGTTGAACAGAGTGCGTCGATAGTGGTTCATCACAGCACCTGCACGACAAGTTGGAGATGAATGCCGTGGTCTTGCAAGTTGCCCTCGCCGCTCCGGACATGATTGAGTTGTTGCCCCCAATACACCTCGAAGCGGGCCCGCTCCTGAGGAAGGATCATCCAGCGTAATCCGGCCCCGATGCTGGCCAAGGTGTGCGGATCAGGGGTGTGGCCCTTCGCGTTCCAGGCATGGCCGAAATCGACGAAGGGGGTAAACTGTACGCGGTCTTCACCGGAGGCGAACCGCACTAATGGAAATCGCGATTCGAACGACGCTAGCACCGCATCATCCCGTACCAACGTATTCTCCCGGTACCCTCTTACGCTGAAACGGCCTCCCACAGGCATTTGTTCAAGAGGAAACAGCCGGTCATTTGCCAACTGCGCCGCCACGCGCCCCAACAATTGAACGCCCCACCAGTCATCCAGCCGTTTGACGACCTGGGCCTGACCTAACCAGGACACGAACTGGCTATCGGGGAGAGAGCCGCTATTGATCGTGGCGTTCAACACGTTCAGCCCGATGCTGACCCGCGATAAAGCGGCAAACACCAACGAGGGCGAGCGATGGGTGTATTCCTGACTGAATCTCAGCGCGCTGACCGTGACCACTCCCGTCGTGGAAGACCCGGGAATAAACAGGGAAGGGAGGCCCGGAGCATCAAATGCGGACGTGGTTTTGAGATATAAGTGCTCGCCGCTCAAGGTCATCGCGACCTCATCGGTCACTGTACGATAGACGGGTTGCCGGAGAGCCAGCCCGATCACCTGGGAATCCACATTCAGATCCAGGGATCGGAACGGATTCTCGACGACGAGAAAGGCATTTCGACGATAGTAGGCACTCACAGTCGTCTCATAGCTGTTGATGGGTAGGCTGTAGGAGGTGTCGATGATGGGATTGACGCCGTGTGACCGCCCATAAGTGAACATGAATTGATCGCCGTGACCGGTCACGTTCTGGTGTGCCACTGTGGCCAGGCCACGTTCGGCGCCAACTGTCGGCGTTTGATAGTTATTGAACTCCAGCCAGGCACGGAAAGGATTGGCGTCTGTGACGCGCACAGTCAAGACGCTCTCGCCGCGAATGTCGCCGGGCTTGAGTTCCGCATTGATTCGTTCGATACGGGGATCTTGCTGAAGAAGCTGTATCCGTTCCTGAAACGGATAGATACTGAGGGGTGTTGAGAGACCCCGCGCGACGCGGTCGCGGACATACGTACTGCGGAACCACTGATTGCCTTCGACGTCGATGCGCGCCAGTGTTCCCTCAACGATCTGAATGACGATTGTGCCGAACGAGACGTCCTGATCCGGGATGACCGCGCCGGACGTGAGGTAGCCTCTGTTCACATACAAGAGCGTGAGAGCGAGCCGGACTTTCTCCAAATCTTCCGTGGTGAGTTCGCGGTTGCGATAGGGGGCTGTCACTTCAGCGAGTTCAGCGTCAGAAAAGACCGTGCTGCCGGCCACATGGATGTCGTGCACGAACACGCGAAACGCGCCCAACTTCTTATCCGGCAGCACCTGCGGCGTGGTTGGCACGATGGGAAGAATCGAGCTCGGGGGCTCTGTGAGTGGAGCATTGAGGTCTTCTTTGAGCAGAGCGGGTGGTTTGGCCGATTTCCCGGTCGGATCAAAAATCGGCGGGAGCGGGGGCGCCACTTGAGCCATGGCTTGGACGTTCATGAGGCAACAGTTCAAGACCACCACGTGGCACAACCATTTGCGCGTAAAGATCGGCCAAGCCAAGGGTGCTACCCATCCGCCGGCGAGCCAGCCTGTTTCGTTATGAGCGACAGCCTATTCCCCAGGCGCTCACGTGTGATCGCTTCGGGGAATCCGGATGTGTTTCCTCCAGCTCCGCCACGGTTTCTTTCTGCTCCCACGCATCGTCTTTTCTGTTCGTGAGCGGCCGGACGTCCTGATCGTCATCTGCAGAAGCCATGAGACTCAACGGGCTCATCAGCCATCCGCCCGGTTCGACAGGAAGCGTGTCCCGCCCAGCGACGACTAGGCTGCTGAGTTGACCCACTGCTTGGGCCGCACAGCGTTGAGAGAGTAGCGGCTGGGCCGACAGTGGGCGTTGCGGCAGAGTGGCCAAGGTGTTGCTCAGGCTTGAGACGGGAGACTGAATGTTCACCGAGCCGCTCAATCCAAACTGTGAGGAGGCACTGACTATGCTGGTCTGGTCCGCGAGGAACGTCCCTGCGATGATGCTTATGTTTCCACCTTGGCCCTGAACGGCTTGCGCCAGGATGCCACTATTCTGCAACGTGACAACGGCTGGGTCGATCGTGATGTTGCCGCCGGAGCTGTGGGGTCCGCCCTGAACCGAGGTGCTGACTTGGCTTTTCAAAAACCGGATGGCATCGATCGCTTCGATCGTAATATTGCCGCCGCTCGCTTGAGTCGCTTCGGTGGTGATGGAGGAGTTCTGACTGAGAAATTGAGCGCCCGCATTGATGATGATATTCCCGGCATTCCCGGAACCGGTGCTCTGACCGGATATGGTGGAGCCGCCGCCTATGGAGACAGAGTGCGCTGCAGTAATGGAAATATTGCCTCCAAGTCCGGATGCGGACGTGCGGCTGCTGATCGTGGCTCCCTGATCCATCGACATAGTATCGGCCTTGATTATGATGTTTCCGGCAGCAGCGGAGCCTGAGGTATCAGTCTCGATGATCGTGCCATTCGTCAAATGCACGGCGTTGCTTCTAATTGCGATCGCGGCGGGAACTATGGTGGCTGGTGCGGCTTTCACCGTAGTGTTGAGACGGACATTGTTCAGCATCACCTGCTGAGCCGCATCGGAAAGTTCTGGGCCGATGCCTGAGATGGTCAATATCCCAGCCTGCCCAGCCTCGCTTGAGCTGATGATGATGGAAGGAGGTTGGCCATTGATAAGCGTCCCGTCGGGTTTCACGTTCCCCCTCAAGGTGTTGACGTTGAGGACGATGCTACCCGCTGGCGCAGCGGCGGTACCGAAGGCGCCGGAAAAAATCCCCGTTCTGCCGCTGAAACTCAGTGTATCGGCCGTGATAACGGTTGCGCTTGACGCAGGCAGAGTCGCGGCTCCGCCATCCAGCCCAGAGCTGAATGAGGCATTATAGAGGGTCACCAGTCTCGCAGGGTCCGTGGTCTCAGGTCGGATTCCTGAAATCGTCAGGATCCCGGCCGGGCCTGCCGTGGTGCCCACATCGTTGCCCGTGACGATGAACATCCTATGCGCGCCGTCGATCGGTGTTTCATCGGGATGGACATTCACCAGCAGCCTGTCGGTGTTGATGGCAATAATGCCAGCTGGTCCGGGACCGTTGGTGTTCGCCACTATCGTGGCAGCGCCCGCACCTTGTGCATCGGGCCATACCTCATTGTGTAGCAACACCGATTCAGCCGTAATCGTGATGGCAGAAAGTCTCGTCTCTGCTGTTCCGCCAAAAATTCTGGTGCTCAGCGAAGTGTCCTTCAGCGTCACGTTGCTTGCGGGAGACCCTGGCCCCTCCAGACCTTGTATAGTGATTCTCCCCGCGGGGCCTGCATCGGCTGCAGGACTCCTGCTGTCGCTCGCAATCAGGTTGCCGTTCAAGGTCCCATCGTTATTGGGCGGATTGAGGAGGACGATATTGGCGCCGGCTTTCGTGGTCAGCGTATCGACGTTGAGCGTGATATCGCCGGCTGGTGCCGATCCCTGTGTATCTGCAGTAATCAGTACTCCATTGGTGAGCGAGACGTTTTGCGCTGTAATGGAAATCGCCGGATCGGGCAGAGACTTTGAGCCATTCACGGAGACGGCTTTGAGCGAGGCATCGTCCATTGTGAACAGACCCGACCGAATGACAATGCGCCCGGCTGTATCGGCACTGGTGTCGATGCTGGCCTTTTGGGATAGGGAAATATCCCCGAACGCAGTGAAACCACGCAGGGTTGGGTCTGTGCCAGCTATGGAGACCTCTCCTGGCGAGGCGACACTTCCCAGGTTGACCTGGCCTCCGGGAGCCGAGAGACGAGCGGACTGGGAGAAACCATTCTCCGGCAAGCCGGAGCGGATATCGATATTCCCGCCCACTAACGAGAGGCTCTGGCCCTCGGCTACTACCAACTGGCTGCCTTGCACGACAATGGCTGCCGGGTTCGATCCCAAAAATCCAAATGCGGCGACCGGTGCGCTGGAGATGGCCGCGTCCTGCGGTCCTGGAATGGCGGCGAACCGTGCCCCGTCTGCCAAACGGAGATAATCCGTCGTCGTGAACGTCACGGCGCCTCCGACATTCAGCGAGGCGCCGGGGCCGAAGACGATCCCTGCGGGGTTCATCACAAAGAGGTTGGCGGTGCCGAAACCGGTCGTTTGGATGGTGCCGAAGATGTTGGACGGCTTCCCGCCGGTGACGCGGCTCAGAATATTCGCAGTGGGCAGTCCCGCATCATTGAGAAAGTTGGCGACGTGATTCGCGGGGACGCCGAACTCGCCGAAACTATGAAAGAGGTTTGGACCCTTTCCCGGGCGTGTGCCGCCGGTGATCTCGAAGGTCGTGGCGCTTTTGGTGACGGTGGTATTCAGCCCGGATGAGGTGATGGGCGAAGAAGCTTGAGCGTGGCACCAAGCCGGTATGCAGATGTGAATCAGCCCGCAGACGAGCAACGCGGATGCGAGAAGGAGGTCGTTCGCAGGCCTGGCGCGTAATCGTCTGCTCACCATAGAAGCCTTGTGATGACCCACACCTTGTGGTTGTGGTCAGAACCCCACAACGGTCGACGCAATGAGTACGGTCTGCTGGGATACCCGACTAGGTTGTTTGAGCCCTGGTAGCAATCGCCTCTCTTCGGACTCGTGCGTGTCGCCTGTGAGACTGCCTAACCGGGAGAGCATCCGTCCCGTACAACCAGAGCGAATCCTCGCTTCCCTTACCGTGGCGACCAAGGCTCAGCATACTAAGGCAGTACCCGGTTGGCGTAAAGCCTTCTCGCAGACCTATACGGGGGCTCAGTTCCGCCCCTGGTTGTTCACTACCGACGCCCTGCGCTCCTTCAAGGTGTCCGGAGAGGCGTGCATCCAGATACGAGCGGCCGCGACGAGCAGGATGAGCCCTCCGAGTAGGAGAAAAAAGAGTGCGACCATGATGATGTCTCCTGGGTGAGAGGTTTGCTCATCACTGTCATTCGAAGCGAAGGTGGTAACAGGGCTAGGTGACGCGCAAAGCTTGTGCCGTCGGTGGCGGGAGGTTCGACGGTAAGTGCGCCGAAGGAAGATCTGTAGACATTTTCATGACATTCCGTAGCAAGGGCGAGATGGCGTAAGGACTGTGCGTAGAGTGGAACAGTGTATCGGAATGGATTCTCGCGTATCGAATTCGATACGAGTGAACCCGTCTACAATTTGGCCGAAGTTGAGGATCAGGCAGAATGAGTGACGGCTTCACTCGCCGCGCAATGAGTGAAGCAAGGCCATCGCTCCCCGCCAACGCATAACACGGAGCTGCGTCTTCCTTGAGAACGAAGACGCAGCAGGTGGCGTGGAGATGAAGGCGGT
The DNA here is from genome assembly GCA_009594865.1 of Nitrospira sp. GTDB lineage: Bacteria > Nitrospirota > Nitrospiria > Nitrospirales > Nitrospiraceae > Nitrospira_A. Next base: position 19,035 of record VOPT01000026.1, read on the forward strand.
TTGCTCAGCGCTGGATGGGCACGATCCAAGAGGCGTGAGATGCGGCCGGTTGAACGCAACCGGCGACAAGAAACCGGCTCTACGCCACGCCGCGCTGTTCTGTAGGGCTTGTGTTGGTCACGTGTTTCCGCGGGCGTTCCGTTGAGAAGAGAGGCAATCACCGTGCCTGTGAGTAGCCTGAACAACCGGCCCGTGAAGAGGCGCCTACGTATGCATGAATCTCTCGCCTTAGTAGTTGAACCGAAACGAGAGTGAGCCGGCGTGGATGAGGGTATCGTAACGGCCGTTGACGGTCGGGTTTTGATTGCCGGAGACGGTTCGCACTTCATACAAAGCGGCTTGGTATGCCAGATCGATCGCGAAGAGCTTTGGCTTGAGCGGACCAATCCCCAAATCGCCGCATCGGATGAGTCCCAGAAACGATCCATTCGGATGACAGGCCAACCCGATGCCGACTGAGGGAATGTGCGAGTTCGCCGAGGGGACGCCGGGATTGAAGGTGCGGTCCGGAATCTGGGTTTGCTGGTTCATGTATCCGCCGCGCAAAGCGACGTCCCATTCCGGCAGGGAGGAGAGATGCAGCCATCGATATTCGGTGCCGAACATCGCCGTATAGCCGCTTTGCCAGTTTTGCGGAAAGGGCAGTAGGCCGCCGTTGGACAAATGGATATCAAGGGTCCGGTTCGATTTCCAGCCGACATAGTCCACGTCGAATTCGAGCTTCCATTCGCGATCAGGCGTGCGTACCGGCCAGACTGCGATGCCGCCGGAGAAGACTTGCGGGAGCACGAACGTGGCCGCGGTGTTGGCCACTAATGCCCCATTGCTCAGCAGGGTGCCGGTGAGATGGAAGGTGGCCTGACTGCGATAGACCATCCCGATGTTGACGAGAGGCTTGCCCTCGCTGTTGCGGTACGGCGTGTAAAGGAGGCTGACGTTGAACCCCGCGGTGGTATCACTCCCGTTGATTTCGAGGGCGCCGGGTGGAATGCCGAATCCTCCGGGCCAGACCGATTTCTGCTCCAGGTGTCCCTCCCCGAAGAGGCCCGAGAAGGTATAGATGTCCGCGCCCAAACCGAACGACAGCTGATCGTTCAGCTTGTACGCAAGGGTAGGTTTGATATCGAGTAACGGTAGTGTCGTGAAGGTCAGCGCGCTACGAAACGGCCCATCGTTCGGGTATCTCGTCAGTGAGCCGAAGGGATTATTGAATCCAATTCCGGCGCTGAAATCTCCGAGCGCCGAAAAGCCGAGATCTTTGAGATTCGCGACCAGATAGACGTGCCCAGGAGGCGGCCAGGCCAGGCTTCCATTCCGATCCCCCGTTGCCTGAACACCGGTGGGACTCGTAAATTGAGTCGTTCCGCCGATCAGGGAGGTCCCGAACAAGGTTTGAAATCCGTGTAACTGGGTCATGCCGGCGGGGTTGTAATGCAGTGCAGAAGGGTCATCCGCTTGGGCCACGAAGGCATTACCCATGGCGGCGGCGGACGCTGATTGCCCCTGGAGACGCGGGGTCTGCGCCTGAGCGTCGGGGCTCACGAGTGCCAAGCCCAGCAGCACGAGAGTCAGAGACAGTACCAGGATGTGGCGGAATCTGCGAGGGACCAGCATAGCGTTATCGTCCTATTATCGGATCGGTTTTGCCGGAGCCGGGAAGGAACCAGTGATCGACAATTTGTCGTAACCGGGCGGCGTCGAATGGTTTGAGAAGATAGCCTTGTGCGCCGGCTTCTACGGCGGCCATGGCGCGATCCAACGCCTCAACGGCGGTCATTATCACGACCGGCAGCGCTGGCTGTTGCGGGCGCAGTTGCCGTAATACCTCAAAGCCGTCTATGTCCGGTAAGGCAATATCCAGCAGGACGCCATCGATCGGCGTCTCCGTCAGGATGCGCAACGCTGTCTTGCCGTCTGCCGCCGTGTCGACATGAAATCCTTCCGACTCCAGACGATCCCGCAAAAGGTCGCAGATGTCCGCGTCGTCATCGACCACCAGCAATCTGCGCCTGGTGGCAGGTACGGCAGCGGCAGGCTCCGGCGTGCGCGAGTGTAGAGGGAGCGTGAACGTAAACTCCGTGCCTTCATCTACCGTGCTGTGCACCATGATGCTGCCGCCGTGCAGATCCACCAGATCTTTCACAATCGCCAGGCCGAGGCCTAACCCCTTCGTTTGGCTCCGCTCTTGGTGGTGCACGCGGAAAAACGGATCGAAGAGCTTGGGTAGGGCGTCGGCGGGGATGCCTTGACCGGTGTCACGGACGACGACACGGGCCATCTCATGATCACTGACCGACAGGTCTACGTAAATATGTCCACCGTCCGGAGTGTACTTGATAGCATTATCCAGCAGATTCGTCAAAATCTGGCTGACACGATCCGGGTCCGCCCAGACCAGCAGCGCCGGATCGGGGCTCCGCAGTTCGATCTGCAAGTGTTTGGCGATCGCGAGCGGAAGCAGTTGCTCGATGACATCGCTGACCACGGTTTGAAGCGCCACGTGGTCGAAGGACAGCACGAGTTTGCCCGCCTCGACGCGGGAGAGGTCGAGCAAATCCGTGATCATACGTGCGAGCCTGGTTCCATTGGCTCTGATGCGAGTCAGATATTGCTCCTGTTTCAGGTTGAGCGATCCGACTAATCCTTCGAGCATATTGTCTGCAAATCCGACAATGCTCGTGAGGGGAGTCCGCAATTCGTGCGAGACGTGGGCGAGGAATTTGGATTTGAGCCGATCCATTTGTTTGAGCTGGGCGTTGGCGGCTTCCAATTCGGCGGTCCGTTCACGAACCCGGACTTCCAGGCCGGCGTTCAGTGCCTCGATTTCTCGATAGGCTTGCGCATTATCCAGAGCAATGGCGACCTGGCTGGCCAGCGTCATCAACATATCGAGATCGTCCTGCGTCAGCGCCTGGTTGTGCGTGCGATTGACCGAGAGCGAACCGATCACGGCATCGTGGGTTTTGAGCGGAACGGTAATGAAGGATTTCGCATTGACCATGGCGATCAATTTCTGGTCGAACGGGTGTAGCCGATCCCAGATCTCATGCACGTTATTCGTCAGCACCGGTTCGCCACGCAAAAACACGGCGCCCTCCACCGTCTCCGGATCGGTCACGGACACCTCTTGCGTGCGCAGAAAATCCGCCACATCCTGCGGCATGCCCCGCACGCGAAAGTCATATGAAACCTGCCTGGCGCGATCGAATTGCGTCACCATGGCTCGATCGTAGTGCAAATCGCGGACGATGGTGTCCAAGACATTGGTCAGGAGTTCTTCCCGGTCGAACGTCGAGCTGAATAAGAGTCCCGCGCGGTGAAGCGTCGTGAGTTCGTTGACCTTTCGACGTAACATCACGGCGGTGCTTTGTTGCTCGAGATAGGCCTCACGGAGTTCTTCATGCCTGGCATCGACGAGCTGTTCTTGATCTTTGATCAGACGTTGAAGGGGTTTGGTCGCCTGCCGCATATGGCTGGTAATCATCCACCACAAGAGAGAAGCCGGAACGGCTGCAAGCCCGAGCGCTTCGAATGTAGGAACGTCGGGCCAGCGCAAATGGACGTAGGTGAACGTGCTGGCTGCCACCACCATCGACATGGCCACCGGAATGGAACTGCGGACTTGCGGTGTCCAGGTAAACTCCCATTCACAGTACGGATCGCCATGGGCGGTGCACGAGAGATCCTTGACGGTGGCGGCGGGTGTGCCATGCAGTTGAGTTTGAACGCGCGCGATGCTGCTTTTGCAGGACAGGCAAATCACGTCGACGCAGCGTTTTCGATAGGGCCCGAATTGGACCAGGGCCCGTTCGGTAAATGTCATGCGAAGGACGGCCGAGCGTCTCGTCACCCGGCCCACCTCGAACTCCAAGACATCCCGGACATACTTCCGGCCGAAGTAGGGCCACATTTTATAAAGTTGCGGAGTTGAAAACGGGCGGCAAAGGATCTGGATCAGCGGCGGAACCTTACGGTCCGTTCCCACGTTGACGTGGAACTGGGGATCGCCGGACAACTGTTCGCAGAATTCCCTCAGGTAACAGACAAATTCGTAAGAGTAACTATTCCAGATATTGCGGAGAAACTCAGGCGTGACGTGGTACGTGCGGTCGGGCAGTCGTGCGTTGAGGAGGCGGCACAGCTCATCGACTGCCGCGCCGGCGGCTTGTGACCCGGCGGTGCGACTGAGGTAATCGCACAGGTAGTCCACGTTCGATTGGACGACGACGCCGCTGATATCGGAAATCTTTTCGCCCTTATCGTTCAGGCCAAAAGGGCGAAACTCCATGAACGGACGTTCCAGAATCGAGTGGTCACTGGAGAGAAGGTCGGTCATACGGTGGTGGCCTCCTTCCATGCATCTCCGTCATGCTCGCGCGGCACGGGCTGGTCACGCATCGGTTGCTAGTCGAAATTCCGGCAGACCGGCGCGTGCGGCATCACCAGCCGGTCGAGATCACATGTCTTCAGGTATTCGATGATGGCCAAACGATCATTCACCGGCAACTCACATCCCAAGACCCCATTGCTTTTTGCGCTGTCGCAATCCGGGGTGTTTACAAACTCGTGCCCGCGGTTGCTGTTCCCCGGCCATGCGGTCCGGAATTCAAGCCGTGGGGCTTGGCTTGGTGATTGACCGGGGCCGGCACAGTCTCCTGTCACAAAGCCCACCTGTTCAGGGTCGAACTCCATGTTCGGATCGAGCACGAAACAGGCGCGACGCTCCCGTGCGGGTGAGAGCAGTTCGTAGAGGGTCGGAATGGAGCCATTATGAAGGTACGGCGCGGTGGCCCATATCCCGAGATGCGGGCGGGCGATGTATTGGGCCTTATCCCGCCAGGTGTTCGGCCGTTCGCGATAGCTCTCGGTGCCGGTGTTGTTGACGGCCATTAACTCGCTCGTGACGTATTCCGAGGCTTCCCGCGCGGAAATGCGTCCGAGTCCCAAGAAACTTGTGTCGACGGTCCGTTGCGAGAAATTCTCCAGGTAGAGGGAGTCGGTGCCAATTTCCTGTAGCGGCACCATGGTGATGGCCAGGCTAGGGCCATTGCCGGAAGCGTTGGGGATCTTTGCGGGGACGTGGCAATGGGCACAGAGATTCGGAATCCCCTTAGCCTTGTTGCCGTGGTACAGATCTTTGCCCCGTGTGGCCAGTTGTCGATTGATGGGTGGAAGGACCGACGGCCACTGCGGCGGAGGCAGGCGGCGGGCGAGGTTTTCGAGCGTCGTCAGTGAGGTGACATCGACGGACGAGTGGAACAGTTTGTTCTTGTCCGAGGGAGTGGCAATACCGGGACGCGCCCAACTGAAAAGCCCAGCATTGACGCCGATCACCTGTCCGATATTCCTTGCCAAAGGATGTTGAATCGAGCCAGCCCATTGAACCCAGTCAAACTCCCACACGCCCCACAGGGGAGGAATACTGACGGGGGCATTGGCGGGTCTGAGATTGTCGGGATTGAGCGGTGCAAAGACCGTGTTCCCGCCACGGCCGAGTGCATCGAATCGGCCTGGCCCCCATTGCTCGGGAGAAATATCTCGTCCGCTTCGCACAATGAGTCCTTGAGTGAGGAGCCTTACGTTCTGGGCGAGCGTCGTGAGCGTATAGGCAGTCACGGCTTCTCCACGGTTGGCCAGGACGCGAGTCGCAAAGGTCTTAAACGGCTCAGGGGGAGCCTCCTCTTTCAGGCGCTTGATGAATGCGGACATATCGGGGGGCGTCAGCGCGCCTAGCCGTTGAACCAGGGCTTTCACGAACGTCGCGTTATTTTGGAGCGAGGGGCCGCCCTCGATTCTGATGGTGTGTTCTTTGTAGCGAAATTGGGTCGTGTGACAAAACGAACAGGTGAAGCCGACTTGAGGAATAGGGACGCTTGCCCCTTCGGTTTTGGCAAAGCCGACCGGGAGTTTGTCGGGATGATGAGGATCTTCGACAAGCCCCGTCAGCGAGAAGGTTTTGGCCAGTGACTCATCGAGTAGTGCCACGAACCAATCATAGGGAATCAGCTGAGTTCCGGCTGACAGATGGTACCACTGCTGCAAGTCCTGATCCGACAAGCTCTGATTTAACGACTCGACAGGGATCTGGTTGAGGGGCGGGTCGACTGCTCGGCAGTGCAATGGAGACAATGTTAGAAAAAGTGCGGTCAGGAGTAAGGAGCGGTGAAGACGGATGCGCATGATTCATCTCCTCATGAAGGACGAGAGCAATGAGTCGGGCTACGCAGGGTCACTTCGATGCTCAAGGAACCGAGACGACGGCATTCTTGTATGAGCAAGGGCGGCATCGGTGGAGCGGAAAATTCGCAGCCCTGTCGGCAGTAGGCAACTCATGTGCCATATGCGCGGACGAAGGGTACCTGGATCGCTCGATGAATGCCAATAGATTTTAAAAGACGTGTTGTCAAGGAGGTGAAACTGCGGGGTTGTTCGTGAAGCGGCGGTCCAGCAAGAACACTGGTGGCGGAAAGTCGTGGGGGTGAAAAGAGAATGTTGGCGCGTGACTATTGATGCAAGTGCTTCATGGCGGCGGCGCAGAGGATGATGAAGAAGCCCATCCAGAGCGCGGCGCGTTGAAAGGGAATGGACTCGTAGTTTTCGCCTTCCTCTTCTTCGTCCTGATCCGTTTTGAAAATCACGGTATAGAGGAACAGCGTGAGGAGGCAGAGGACCAGAATCAGCTTGATGCAGAAAATCCACAAATACTTGGGGTGGTTCTGCATGCCCTGGCCAGTCTGAGAGACGAAGATCTGATTGACGTAATGGAGGTTGATGCCGCCGGTAAACAGGAGGACAACCAACAAAATTCCCGCCACCCGCTTGTAATGCTTGTAAAAGGCATCGGTGATCGGGCGGACATATTCCTTGGGCAAGGCGGCCTCAGCAAGGCCAGGCTTGACGGCCATCACGATGAACGCGAGTCCGCCGATCCAGATCACGGCCGAGAGGAGATGGAACCAGTGATTCACGATGGGAATGAGCTGGTTCAGGTCAAGGAAGATGCTTTGTACGGAATCCATGATAGATGGGCTAGGGTGGATCGCAAAGGTAGCGGAGTTTACCGAAGGCCTGTCTCTCGCCGGCTCCTAATCCTTCCCTCTCATATCGAAATTGAAGACCGGCGCGTCGTTGCCGAAACGCTTCTTTCGCAACTCTTCCATTAATTCGATGGTCACGAGGGCGATGCCGTTCTCACGAGCATGACGTTCCACGCCCTTTTTCACCATCGCGCGGAGAAAATAGGGAATCCGACTGAGTCGAAGCTCAGAGGCTTCGTCCCATGCGACTTCACTTTCTTCAGGCGTGTTGAAGGCGACTTTGATCTTGTCGCCGCCTTTCGGCGTATAGAGGCACCACTGATCCTCATCCAGCCAGTCGCCATGATCCACGTAGGGACGAGCCCGACAGCCACCACAGATATCGGTGTATTCGCAGTCGCCGCATTTGCCTTTGAGCTGAGGGTAGCGGAAGGAGTTAAACACGTCCGACCGTTCCCACAAAGCGGCAAAACTCGTCTCCCGAATATTGCCCGCCGACAGCGGCATATAAGGGCAGGGCGTCAGTTCGCCGTTTGGCGTGACACGGGCATAATTGGTACCGGCAAGGCACCCTCCGCCCATATACCCAGTCGCCTTGGTGAGCGGGGAATTGGGATCCTTCTCGTACGCCAGCCGCTTGAAGTGCGGAGCACAACGTGCCCGAACCAGCATGTCTTTATATTGGTCCTGGCAGTCCACCAGATATCCCAACACCTCTTCGTACTGTTGCGGTGTGATATCAGTCAGCTCTTCCCCGCGTCCGGTACAGACCATGAAAAATACATTCAAGACTCGCGCGCCCAGGGTATGGGCCCATTCCACTACGGCGGGGAGCTCTTGATAATTCATAGGTTGGGCACTGAAATGCACCTGGAACTGAAGGCCATTACGCTTGCAGGCCTCAATGCCGGCCAATGCGCTGGCAAAGGCGCCTGGCACTCCGCGAAAGTGGTCGTGTTTGGCGGGATCAAGGGAGTCAATGCTGATGCCGACGCCCATCACACCGATTTCAACCAGCGTCTTCGCCATCCGATCATTGATCAGCATCCCATTGGTCCCGAACACCACGATAAAGCCCAGTCCTACTGCATGGCGGGCAATGTCGAGAATGTCAGGACGGACAAGCGGTTCTCCACCGGTGATGACCAGCAGGCAACCTTTATTGACTTCGGCAATCTGATCGATGAGGCGAAAGCATTCCTCCGTGCTGAGTTCATCCGACCCGCCGCCGGCCTTGGTTGTGGCGTCGAGATAACAATGGTCGCACTTAAGATTGCATCGCTTGGTGAGGTTCAGGGCGACGAGATACGGCTTGAAGTCATCAACCGTCCGGCCATCATTCGGCGCTGCGGCCGGTGAGGTCGGAGAGATGAACTTCGAGATCTGCTGTTGAAGTGACTCCAGCTTGTCTCCAAGAAAGGGGATATTGAGAACCGGCAACGACTTTCCCATCACCGGTTCGCCCCGGTCTTGGAGGAACCTGTCAGGTTCGCAATCATGTCCTTTAAGTTGCCGGTCTTCATGGCATCGGCCATGTAGCCCTTGGCTTGCTCAATCCCTTCAGTCGCGACTTCCAGGGTGATGACTGTCGTGCCGATCTTGTCGGCATGTTTCTCGATCAGCGCCTTGGTGCATTCCCGCATAAATCCTTCCGGTGCCCGATCTAGTCGGCCTTGTGCATCCGGGGTCCAGGTGTAAGGGGATGATGGTTCTTGAGCAGCCTGGGCCTGTGCACTGTCAGTTCCGTTCGCCGTACTGGATTCGGTCCCGTTGGCGGTCGGCAAGTCGGCAGTAGGTTGACCTCCCGTGCCGGTCCCCTTGTTCGCAAAAATCGGGGTGTAGTCTTCGGACGCCGCTTCTTGAATCATGGGGTTGGCGTATTCGAGGGTGATCGTCGTCATGCCCAGTTTACGGGCGCTCTTTTCGATCTTGGCTTTGGCCCGGCGGCGCTGGAATCCGGCCGGCACCGCGCGAATCGCTTCCTTGGCATCTTTCGTCCACTGCATTGGAATGTCGTCATAGGCGACGTCGGTCTCAAGACCGCCCTCCGCTTTGGCTGCCGCTTCGAAGATCGACTTGTCGACCTGTTTGAATCGATCGCCCTCAGCGCTGCACACAGGGCATTTGACAGGCGTATCGCCCTTGCCGATATAGCCGCACCCGTCACAGACAAAATAGTTCTGGCTCATGCGGTCCAGGTAAGCCTGTGTGCCGGGGCTAAGGGCCGGCTTTTCTTCCACGACTTGCGTCATCATTCCGCTCAGCGTGGAGCCCATCAGATCTTGTGCGACGGAATCGTCGGCTTGCATCTTGTCGCGATCAATACCGGCCGCGTCCAGGTTTCCACCCAAGGCGCGCATGGCGTCCATCGCGCCTTTCGGCAAGATATGGCCAACGGCGGAATCCACAACCGTATTGCTGATAATCGTGTGCCCTTTTTCAATGGCGTAGCGGTGAATGGCGGTTTTGGCTACTCCACGGGCAAACACGGGGATACGTTCCATTCGGCGCAAGGCTTCTTCCGTCCAGGCAATGGTGTATTCCGCCTGGGTGTCGATCGGGGGCACGTATTTCCGGTTGGAGACCAGGATATTGCATGAAGCCGCGCGGAGCAGATTTTCCGTGTTGCTGCCGATGTCCATGTCTTCGTCGCTGTGGACACCGATTCGGCCCACGATGAGGAGCCAAGGATTCTCTTTCCGCACGTACTGAATGATTTTTTCGAAGGCTTTGCCGTCGAGCAGGGTCGTTTTAACATCGGTCTCTTCGGCTTGCGCAATTTCGCGGGAAATGTCGAGGTGCGACTGGTAGATCTTGGCCAAGCCGCTGTCGATGACTTCCTCATGCAATTTTTCCTGCTCTTTGAAGCGAAAAACCTTACCGGCCTCTTCATTGAGAACGCCGGAGATGCTGTGAAACGCCGCATAATGGAAGTAGGGATCGAAAGCGGAAATGACCTCGACCGGCACATTGAAGGCTTTGCCGAGCGCCAACCCGGTCATGAGCCCGCCGAAGGAGTAGGGGCTACCGTCGACGGCGACGACGATTTTCCCCGTGCCGACGGGGGTCGGCTGCTTGATGATCAGCATGTCGGAGTTGCGCACGCGACGCAGGACCCGTTCAGTATTGCTGCCGATGACGCTATCTTTAACGGCTCCGACTCCCAAGGCTCCCATGATCACGAGGTCGTACGCGTTGGTGTTGATGTCTTCCGCCAGGACTTTCCAGTTGCGGCCCTCTAGGGAACGACGCTCCACCGGCAGGTTGGCTTCGTTACATTTCTTGTCGACGTAGTCGAGGTAGGAGTCCGTGATGATCTGAAGTCCGCGGGTAATGAGCGAATCATGGATTTGGCGCTGACGGTCGAGCTCTTTCTCGTCGTGATATTCTTCCGGAAGGCCGGCCTCCATCTGCTTAAATCGCTTATCGTGCATCTTCGCCGCGTAGACATGGCTACCCACGATCTTCGAGCCATAGGTTTTCGCCAGCTCAACTCCGACATCGACGGCTGTATTGGAATGGTCGGAATTATCGACCGGGATATAGATCGTCTTGTACATCGAAACGCCTCCTAGGCAAACACTCTATAGGGGGATGAGATCAGAGAACCGCCGAGAATTCAGACGGTTGAATGGAACTTTACCCCAAAAGAAGCGGCATGATAGCACCGTGTTCTCGGGGATTGCAAGCAAACCGACGGTGGTCAACGGGTCTGTGGATAGTCGCTAACTCGTTGGACTCACAGCTGTCTTTTCCGTTGCGGCGGCTGTCGGGTGAGCGGGGCGGCGTGACCGAAGAATCTCTTCCAACGTCAAGAGCGCTTCACGTCCCGAGTTATTCTGAATCCCGCGAATGAGATTCGCATCGGCATAATGAGCCTGGTCCGGCTTCGCCTCGGAAGGAGTCGTTTGAGACAGGGAGCCAGTCCAGGCCCGAGGATCGCGACTGCCTTCTTTCTGCTGCCAGGCCGTCAGGCACGCCTTGGCGATGAGTTTGTTGAGCGGCGCCGGATTGTACAGCAGTTTACGAATGCTCGTCGGCGTCAGCATGAGCGGGTTATAGCCGGCCGAAAGGTAGCCCTCTTCCAGCAGCCGATGCTCCAGGTCCGTATTGGGTTGGATTCCCAGGAAGAACATGAGCGGAAACACACGCTCCTCCCCTAAAATTGAGGCGACCTTTTTGTAGGACTCCACGCTCTGCAGCAGGCTCTCTTCCGTCTCCTTGGGAGAATTCAGCGAATAATTGAGGATGACCTTGCCCTTGAAGCCGGCTTCGGCGAGATACCGACAGCCATCGTACAGGCGTTCGAGCTTGAAGCCCATGTGCAGATTGTTCAGTACTTCCTGAGACCCGGAGGTGATGGCGACTTCCAAATCTCCGACACCCGATCGCACCATCAGCTTGGCCAGTTCCGGCGTGATGAGCGAAGTGCGGATATAGCCCGACCACTCAATCTCCAGTTTTTCGCTCAGGATTCGTTCCAGAATCTCCGTGCACTGAGGGTACGCCTCTTTCCCGGTAATGAACTGGGCATCGGTGAACCAGAAGCGACGGGCACCCCATTGATGATAGTGCTGGGAGATGTCCTTGACGACCATTTCCGGCGGGCGATACCGTACTCGCTTGCCTTCAATGTAGGGATAAAGGCAGAAGGCGCAATCGTAAGGACAGCCGCGTTTCGTCTGGACGCCGATCGATTCATCCATATACGATGGGTGCTGCGGGAAAATGGAGGTCAGGTAAGGCAGATCGACGGTTAATGCGTCGAGTAACGCCGGTGACCCCTGCGTTCCCTTGCGGGTCCGTTTTCCTTCCCGAACGATATAGCGTTCGTGTTCAAGCGATTCGCCATTGACCACCTTCAGGATCGCGTCTTCGCCCTCACCAAGGATTCCAATGGTGCCTTCCGGAAGTTTTTCGATCAGTTGATCGGCAAACGCCGTGAACGCTCCACCGCCGATCATGATCTGGGTCTTGGGAAATTCCTTCCGGATCAACCAGGGATAGGACAGGTTCGCGCGAATATGGCTGTAATACCGGTAGAGCTGTTTGAGGCCGGCGAATGACGCGGCTACCCGCTTGATCGGATTGCTGGCGAAGTAAAAATTAAAGGCATGCTCCAGCGAGGCGTCACCTTCGTGGGGGGAGAAAATCTGAATGTCCCGCCATGAAAAACAGACCAGGTCCGGCTTGAAATCCAGCGTGGCATCGCGGATGGCTTGCGTCCGCTGCGATTCGGGGAACAGCGACAGATCGAGAATGCGTTGCCGCACTTCCGGCTTCCGGCGATGGATAAAGTCTGCCAGATAGGTCACGCCGATCGGGTAGACCTTTTTACAGGGCAGGAAAATGTAGAGGATGGAATTCATAAAACGGTTGTGCTGTTGATCTGGTGAGATGTGAGTCGAAGATGACGGTCGCTCACTCAATACTAAAAATTCATAACTTTCTAGCGGTTACTTCGTGGCCACGTGGATGGCGACGATGCCTCCAGTGAGGTTCCGGTATTTCACCTCACGGAATCCCGCCTCCCGCAGCAGCGTGGCCAAGCGTTCTTGATCGGGAAAGGTTCTGATCGAGGCCGGCAGATACTCATACACACCGGTTCGATCCCGCGCGACCTTGGTGCCGACCCAGGGGAGTAGACGGAACGAATACCAATCATAGAGCGCGCGCAACCAGCCATAGGCCGGCCGTGAGAATTCCAAGCAGACGAAACGGCCACCCGGCCGCAAAACCCGCCGGATTTCCGTGAAGGCCTGGGTCAGATTGCCCACATTGCGCATGCAGAAGCCCGTCGTCACGGCATGGAAGGTGTCATCGGGGAATCCGAGTTGCTCGGCATTGGCCTGCAGGCAGGTAATCCGATCGAGAAGTCCTTGCCCGGCGACTTTGCGGAGCCCTTCGGCCAACATGGCGTGGTTCAAATCCGAGGCCACCACATGGCCCTGTGCACCCATTTTCGGTTCGATCAGCAGCGCGAGATCCGCCGTTCCGGCGCCGATGTCGAGCGCGCGTCCATTCATGACCGTGGGCACGTAGGAGGCTGTGAGGCGTTTCCAATGGTGGTGGAGGCCGAAGCTGAGCAGGGTATTGTTGAGATCGTAGACGCCCGCGATGGCGGTGAACATGCGCTGGACGGCCTGTTCACGAGCCTGGCCGGACCAGGTCGAGACGGCTTTCGCCGCACCCTCAGACGGCTCGGTTATCGGAGATCGTTCTGCCCGTACCATGGGAGGGTGGTAGCACCCGCTTTCAAGCTTTGTCAAGAAGCGTGGAGGGGCTGTGATGGAAAAGGACACTCTGGCATACTTCCTCCAACCAAGGACTGAGAGGGAGCGTATTGTGGAGTAGAGTGAAAGAGGCGAGCACCGCCCTCTGAAATGACTGAAACTGTGGATTCAGCGATCTGAAATGTCGAGGCATTGATGATGGGCCTGAACGTAGCGGATGAAACGAATGTAGATCCATCTGCCTATGAGATCTGGACCGCTGTCCTATGAAGGGCTGGGTGTACATTTTTTCCAATCAAGCCATGCCTGGCCTGGTGAAGGTTGGATTTACCACCAAAGATCCTGAGCTGAGAGCGTCCGAACTCAATCACACGGGATCTCCGCGCAGGCATCTTGTCGATTATGACGTTCTGGTTGAACAGCCGAGAAATATAGAGCAAAAGGTCCACAAAGAACTTGCTGAATACCGCGAAGGCAAAGAGTGGTTTCGGTGTACTCCAGAGTTCGCTATCTCGGTAATCCAGCGGATAGTCGGTAACGGGGTAATCGCAGAGTCCTTTAAGCGGGCAGATCGCATAAAGGCAGGGGAAATTCGTCGGCGACAAGAAGAGGAAAAGAAGAACCGGGAACGCGCCGAAGCCATGTGGCAAGACCAGGAACGGCAGATAAGGACAACATATGAGCAACGATTACAGCAGGCATTTCCGGAACGTGCAGTGTGGGGCTACATCATTGTTGGGGTAATGATGTGTCTTTTTGCATTGGTTGGTTTTGGACCGAAGCTTTCGGATGGTTGGATTATGTTTTGGTCCATTGGCCTTGGCACCATAGGAGGGCTGATGGGTAGGACATGGCACCGTGACTATGAGAGGTCTTCCGATGACTATCGAGCAATCCTACAGCAGCGAGACCAAGAACTCTCACCCGTGAGGAATTATCTCGTGATTGCTTGTCTGAAGTGTGGACAGAACCTCCGAATCCCGCGAGGGAAAAAGCTGATGGTTAAATGTTCGACTTGTCGAACAGAGTTCATTCACCAAAGCTGAGTCCAATGAGGCTGGTACCTTGATAAAGGTTACCGTAGAGAACGATACCGTGCTTTGCACGGCCGAGTTGAACGGTCGATTCGGCGTGTATCTGGACACTGATTCACTGATTGACCTTGCCAAGAAATCATCACGTCGTCGCCAGCGGTTTCTGTGTGCCCTTCACCAAGGGGAGATCTCCTGTTTTCCTATACCAGTGCACTGGAAATAGCTAGAACGGCAGGAGACACCAGAGCAGCGATAAGGAGTTTCCTGGATGAGGTAGGGCCTCACTGGACTCCAATAGAGCTGAATCCTTGGAAAGTTGTAAGGGGTGAAGCTGTCGGACCTTCAGGCCAAGCAGCGGTTTCCGAATCTTTCATGGAGGCGTATTTTCGCGAACGCATCTATGATCTCTCAGCAGAGGGCTGCAAAGTGTTGGACTTGTCTCCTCACTCGTTTTTTCGTTTGGGCTCAGTGCTGGACTGGACGCAGGAGCACTGTGATGATATTCGCTGCCATGCGGTTAAGATAGACGGGTTATTTTTCAGCTGTCTGAAACAGCTTCGCGAGAACTTCGATAAGAATCCATCTGCGCTAGACCGTGAAGCCCCATCTTTGCCCTTTGACCATCGACGCCCGGCAACATTCATTCTAACTCAGCTTCTCCGCAAGCTCGTTATTGAAGCAAAAGCATTTCAATATAAGAACAACGATGGGTTGGATTTTTGCCACGCGGTGCTGGCCTCCGCCTACGGCAGTATGATAACGCTAGATAGACAGTGGAAGAGACGTGTGGAAAATCTCCCCTGGCAGAACCCTCATCCAAAAGTGTATTACCGACCCCAGGTGGACGAGCTGGTTGATTTGCTCGAAGGTCTGGCGACATCAAGACGAGGTGTTGCGCCGATCAACGGTCTTCATGAGTTAATGAACTAAGGATTCTGCAGGGACGGTTCGCAGCTACAATGAAGTTCACTTGGTTGATGTTGAGGATGCGAGGCCAGGCGTGATGACCACACGGGATGCAGTACTGAAGGTGCTGGAAGCCAATCGCCACACACTCCAGGCTTATGGCGTTCGCAGTCTGGGTTTGTTCGGATCGGTCGCTCGTGGGGACGCCACGGCAGCAAGTGATCTTGATTTCGTCGTTCAATTCGACAGGAAGTCCTTCGACGGGTATATGGATGCGAAGGCCTTTTTGGAGAGCCTCTTCGGCTGTCGCGTAGACTTGGTGATTGAAAGCACAATCAAGCCTCGGTTACGAGGCGCAATTCTGCGAGAGGCAGTGCATGCCGCGGGATTATAGGGTTTACGTTGATGACATCATCGGAGCGATCGAGAAGATTCAGCGGTTTACAGTGGGCCTTGATCGAGAGACATTTTCCCAGGATGAAAAGACGTTCGATGCGGTGATTCGCAATCTCGAAGTGATCGGTGAGGCGATCAAGAAGATTCCCGAAGACGTCCGCACGCGCTATCCTTTGGTGGAATGGAAGAAGATCGCGGGTGTCAGAGACATTCTCGTGCATGAATACTTCGGAATCGATGTCGAGATTGTCTGGGATATTCTCCAAAACAAGCTGGCTCCGCTGGAAATTCAGATGAGGCAGATTTTAGCGGACCACTGAAATCCCGCTTGATCTGCTCCTAATCCCCTCGATGTGCTAGGTGTCTTCCGTGGGTCTCAGGCCGCTGCGCGCGTGTCGGTCTTCGCGGCAGAATCTTTCCACTGACCCACTTCGAGGCTGTCCAGCCAGTCCAGGAGTTTGCCGACGTTTTCGCCCTCGAAGATCGATCCGTGCTGCGGGCAGATCATCTTGGGCTTGATGGCGCGAACGCGTTGCACCCATCCACGGAGCGCGGTAGTTGAGGGCATCCAGCGAAGATGGAAGCCACGCATGTATTGGATGTGCTGCTCGAAGTCCGTGACGACCAGGCTGGCATGGTGATCCGGAACCAGGGCGCTGCCGACGTCACCCGAGAACAGGATCCCTGCGATCGGGTCGTAGAGCGAAAAATTGCCTGAAGAATGGCAGTAATGGGCCGGAACCGCCTCCACCTCCGGACCCTGCGCGCCGATCTTGATGCGCATGCCGTCGTCGGGAATCGGATTCAGCGTAATCACGGCACCGGTGCTGAAGTGGCTGACAAAGCCCGTCCAGAGCCAGGAACAATAGGTCTTGATCGCGGGGTTCAGGTCGAGCCACAGGGCCAGCGACGAGCAGATGTCCGGGTCCTGGTGGCTGATAAAGATCGCTTGAATATCCTGCATACGGACATGCTTGGCCAGTTCAGCCAGGACTTGAGGGAAAATTTGAATGCCTCCCGGATCCAGCAGCATGGCCTGGCCGCGGTGGATGATCACATATTCGTTGGTGTCGATGACGTGGTCGTCCTTTTCGGGGTCCCGGCCGATGACCACCCACTGATGACCATCGGTGTTGAATAACACCTTACTTTGCATAAGTATGCCCTTTCAGCAGCAGGCCGAGGAGTTCTTGTCCATGTTCGATGGCATCTTTCATCGCGCGTGTTTTGTGATCGAGGTCATCGACGACAGAGCTGATTTCGGCTGCCAGGTTCTTGAAGTTGGCCTCCGCCTCTGCCAGGCCGGCCGCCTCAGAGGAGATGCAGAAGGCCATATAGCGCGCGGTGAGTCCGATCATCTTCAGGCCGTTCAGCGCCTGATGGGTTTCTCCCAGACAGCGAAGGGCATTCTTCAGCCGATCCTGCAGCTCGGCAAGATTCGCTTGGCAGTGATGCACCAGGTACTGGCGATTCTCTCGTTCAATGGCTCCCCCTGCCGTGAATGCCGGGTGTTGCGCTAATTGAGTCACGTCAGCGGCCGTGGTGAAGCGAAGGTGAGCGAGTGTATCGAAACCCGTGGACTTGGAGGAGGGGGCACCGTGCGTCATCGCGGAAACGAGGCTGGCAATCAATTGGTGGTAGCGCCAGATAATATTCGAACTGCTGGCGGTGACCTTGGCCAGTCCGGCACAGAGATGCTCCAGGGCTTCCACTTCGGGCCGGATTTCCTTGGGGGTGTTGTTCAGGATCTCGACCAGTGCCAGCATGGGCCGGCCCTTTCCCCCGGGTATCTTGGCGGCTTGGACTACGCCGTTATTTGCCAGGATTTGCATGGAGAGGGAAAGCTGCTGCAGGGAGCGGCTGACGTTGAGGATATCGACGGTGATCCCGAACAGCTGGTTGATATTCCGCTTGAAGAGGCTTAGCACGTCATGCATGGCAGCCGTCAGAATTGTGGAGGGTTGTGGGTGCGGGGCAAAGGCTCCCGCAGTTCTCTATCGGCACAGTGAGGGAAAACTGAAATCCCCTCCGGCGGTCGAGAAGTGTCGATATTTTGACAGTTCAGCCAGCGTCGGTGTCGGTCGTATGCCGAGACTCGAGAATCGGCGTGATATAATCCCGCGCTTATGAGCAATTCCATCATTATCAAAGGCGCGCGTGAACATAATCTGAAGAATCTCGATGTCGAGATTCCACGGGACAAGTTGGTCGTCATGACCGGCCTGAGCGGGTCGGGGAAATCCTCGCTGGCCTTCGACACGATCTATGCGGAAGGGCAGCGGCGGTATGTCGAGTCGTTGTCCGCCTATGCCCGGCAATTTCTCGAACAGATGGGGAAGCCCGACGTGGACTCCATCGAGGGCTTATCGCCGGCCATCTCGATCGAACAAAAGAGCACCAGCCACAATCCCCGCTCCACCGTGGGGACGGTCACGGAAATCTACGACTATCTGCGGCTGCTCTATGCCCGCGTCGGGCACCCGTTCTGTTTTCAATGCGGACAGGAGATTACCGCTCAGACGGTGCAGCAAATGGTGGATGCCATCTGCGAACTGCCCGAAGGATCGAAGTTTCAGATCCTGTCTCCTATCGTGCGCGGACGGAAGGGGGAATATCGCAAGGAACTGCTGGAGATGCGCAAGGCGGGGTACGTGCGCGCGCGTATCAATGGCGAGATGGTCGATCTGGGCGACGACATCACGCTCGACAAACAGAAAAAGCACAACATCGAAATCGTGGTCGATCGGTTGGTGATGAAGCCGGGTGAGGCCTTGATGCGGCGGATCGCGGATTCCGTCGAAACCTCGGTGAAGCTGGCCGGAGGTTTGGTGGGAGTCCTCTCGGAGACCGGCAAGCTGCATCTCTACAGCGATAAGCTCGCCTGTATCAAATGCGGAGTCAGTTATCCGGAGATTACGCCGCGCGTGTTCTCATTTAACAGCCCGCACGGCGCCTGCCCGGCTTGCGACGGAATCGGCTACGCCATGACGCCGGGGGCATCGGAGGAAGATGACTTCACCCTGCTCGAACGGTGCGAGACCTGTCAGGGCGCGCGTCTCAAGCCCGAAAGTCTGGCCGTCAAGATCGCGAAACAGTCTATCGCCGAAATCACCGGCCTCTCCGTGCGCGCGGCAGCGGATTTTTTCGCGACATTGAAATTCACCGAACGTGAACTCGTCATCGCCCATCGCATTCTGAAGGAGATTCGGGAACGGTTGGGGTTCCTCGTCAATGTCGGGTTGGATTATCTCACGCTGGATCGACCAGCCGCGACCCTCTCGGGAGGGGAGGGCCAGCGTATTCGATTGGCCACGCAGATCGGCTCGGGCCTGGTCGGCGTGTTGTACATTCTGGATGAACCGTCCATTGGACTCCATCAGCGAGATAACCGGCGACTGCTGCAGACGTTGCTGCGTTTGCGCGACCTTGGCAATACGGTGATTGTCGTCGAGCATGACGCGGAGACGATGGAAGCTGCGGACTACATTCTCGACTTGGGTCCCGGCGCCGGCACCCATGGCGGTCGAATCATCGCCCAGGGCACTCCGAAGCAGGTGAAAGCGAACCCGGATTCGTTGACCGGCCTCTACCTGCGCGGCGCGCAGATGGTGTCCCTGCCGAAGCGCACCCGCAAACCAAAAGGCTTTGTCACGATTGTCGGGGCGAAAAAACATAATCTGAAAGGCGTGACCGTCAACGTGCCGCTCGGCCTATTGACCTGCGTCACGGGCGTGTCGGGATCGGGGAAAAGCACCCTCGTGCTCGAAGTCTTGTTCCACTCGCTCTCGCAGTTGCTCTATCACAAGAAGCCGAAGATCGACGGCTGCAAAGAAATCAAGGGCGTAGATGCGCTGGATAAAATCATCGACATCGATCAATCGCCGATCGGGCGCACGCCCCGGTCGAATCCCGCTACCTACACCGGACTCTTCACGTTCATCCGCGATCTGTTTTCCAATTTACCCGAGTCTCGCGTGCGCGGCTACAAGCCCGGCCGCTATAGCTTCAACGTCAAAGGCGGGCGCTGCGAAGCCTGCCAGGGCGACGGGCTGATCAAAATCGAAATGCACTTCCTGCCCGACGTCTACGTGACCTGCGAGGTCTGCAAAGGCCAGCGTTATAACCGCGAGACGTTGGAAATCCAATACAAGGGCCGCAGTATTGCCGATGTCCTCAACATGACCGTGGATGATGCGTTGGAGTTTTTTGAAAACATCCCCTTTATCAAGTCGAAACTTCAGACGCTTCACGACGTGGGATTGCACTACGTCAAGCTGGGTCAGTCGGCCACCACCTTGTCGGGCGGCGAAGCGCAGCGGGTGAAGCTGTCACGCGAACTTTCCAAACGCCCCACCGGTCGCACCATGTACATCCTCGATGAACCGACCACCGGCCTCCACTTCGCAGACATTCAACGATTGCTGGACGTGCTCGATCGTCTAGTCGAGACTGGGAATACCGTCCTGGTGATCGAACACAATCTCGATATGATCCGCAACGCGGATTGGATCATCGATCTCGGTCCCGAAGGCGGCGACCGCGGCGGCGAAATCGTGGCGGAAGGCCCGCCGAAGGAGATCGCCAAGGTGAAACGGTCGTACACGGGACAGGTGTTGAGGGACGCGGGGGTGTGAGGGATGGCGTGCTCGGTGTCGGCATGATGCGATGGGCGGAACCTGCTCACGACCCGCTACAGTCTGCCGTGCGCGACTCTGAAGCGCGACCGAAGGCCGCATGCCGTCGCACAACGGCGGGTTTATCCGCTACATCTTGACGCGCCCGCCATGCCGACTCCGAACGCGCCATCCCTCACACCTCCGCTAAGAAGGGAAGGGGAGGGGAGAGAGCGGACTGGCCATCCTTCTTGCTCGCGCAACCTGCGGCTTCGGAAGGCCCTCGTTGGACGCGCGCAATTGAAGGACGTCTAGCCCGCCCGCTTTGGTGAGTGTGGGCTGACGGAGACCGCAGCCACCGCTCAAACATTTATTGAGGGGAAAGGTGTTGTTGTCGCCCCTCCAACTCTAGCTAAAGAAGGAGTCCATGCACACGATCCTACTTCTCACCATCTCCAACATCTTCATGACCTTTGCCTGGTACGGGCATCTCAAGTACAAAGACTCACCGCTGTGGATCGCGATTCTCGCAAGTTGGGGCATCGCGTTCGTGGAGTACTGTTTTCAGGTGCCGGCCAACCGGATCGGCCATTATGAATTCACGGCGGCGCAGCTCAAGACGATTCAAGAGGTCATTACCCTGATCGTCTTTTGCGTCTTTTCTGTCTTCTATTTGAAGGAGGAGCTGAAGTGGAACTACCTCGCCGGGTTTGCTCTGATGATCGGCGCGGTGTTCCTCGTGTTCAAGGAATGGTGAGGGATTCCCGTAGGGCGCTGAAAGCGTTCTTCTACTTGAACCAACGCTCGTACATGTAGAGCAAATCCAGCGTCAGTCTGGCGCCGAAGGTCGGGCCGTAATCCTTCTGGTTGATGAGATCGTTCCAGGTTTCGAAGGTAAACGCCGAGTAGCGCAATGCCAGCGACACAAAGCGTTCTTCCAGCGCATCTCCCCGGTGGTCCACGAACAGACCGGAATCGACGGTTACCGCAAGTTCAATCTCCCACGGGGTGCAATCCTTCCAGTGGTGATAGTTGCCCAAGCCCACCGACGCCTGGGCGAGATACGATTGCGGCGCGACTTGATGGAAGGCGGCGCCACCATAGGGCCGGCCGTATCGTGCCAGTCCGGAAATCCGGAGATAGTCGCCGAGCACTGGAATCACGTCGAGAATCGCCAGTCGGCGAAACCCCGCCTGTACATAGGGCTCATAGTATAACGATCCTCCGGCTCCGCCCACGCCGGCAAAAAACACATCGCTGGTCCCCAAGAGGCCGAACCACCGCGTCATGGTGCCGCTCAGCATGAAATCATTGGCCTCGCGCTTGTCACCGACCGGCACGGGAGCGAAGCCGCGCAATTTATGCACCACATCGTTTTGCAGGAACCGGCTCGGTCCGTCACGGGTGGGCCCTCCGCCTGCAGTGAGGTTGAGATTCCAGCCGGGCAGCTGGGTGAGCGGTGTGGTCCAACTCAGGGTGAAGAAGTTGAACCCCATGGTCTGGTTGATGTCGTTGTAGCGTCTCCCTGCTCCATCAAACTGGGTAAACCGGTCCACGACGGCGGTGCTCAGCGTCAGGGTCGGGTCATGATCGGGAAACGCGATCGCGCCCCAATGCACGCTTTGGGGCGGGGATTCAGCGCGAATGAGGCTGGGAACTGTGCAGAGCGCGAAGGCGAGCGCCACGATCCATCGACGATTCATAGGCGCGCGCATCCTGCCAGTATTGTCGCGATGTTGGCAACTGTTCTTTGCTGAGGCACGCGCCATGCCCGGATGGCGGATGACGGTCGATGAGTCCCGTCGCTACTTGCCCAGAAATTCGCCGATGGGATGCAGGGGTTCGAGGTGATCGCACATGATCTTGAACGTCGCGAGCAGGGGAACGGCCAGGAGCGCGCCGCCGACGCCCCAGATCCAGCCCCAGATCATGATGGCTAGGACCAGGACCACCGGGTTGCTTTCCAGTCGCCGCCCTAAAATCATCGGCGATGCGAAGGATCCTTCCAGAATGGCCAGCACCCAATAGACGCCGCCGACGAAAAACATCTGCGCGAGGTCGTCGAACGCCAAGGCGGCGACCAACATCACCGCGACGATGCCGACGATACGGTCGAGGTACGGGATGAAGGTCAACAGTCCGGCCATGGCGCCCACAGGATGGGGTTCGGCATCCCCAGGAGGTGCATGGCAATGCCGACGGCGGTGCCCAGCGCGAGGTTGATGCCGGTGACGGTAAACAGGTAGAGGAACAGCTGGTCTTCGATGTTCCGCACGATGTCCACCGCATGCTTCTTCTCGCTCAGGTGCGGCAACACCTTTAGGAGCTTCTGGAGAAAGAGATCGCCAGAAGAGAGAAGAACGCACAAGAGCATGACCGTCGTGGCTAATCCCATCATGAGGTCGCCGGTCAGGCTGAAGACCTTGACGGGCCAGGCGTCTCCCTTCACCTCGACCTGCTGGACTTTTGTCGCCTCATCCAAGGCCGTGGCCTTCGATAACAGTTCGGTGGCCTTGGTCACATCCTGCATCGATTTTTTGACGGCTTGAATCTTGTATTCAACCGTGTGCAATGCCACCGGAACTTTGGTGCTCCATTCCGCTGCCGGTTCCGCCAGGCGCAAGACGCCGTAGACGAGGCCGGTCACGGCTGGCCTTGTCTCAGATGAAGAAGCCGCATGAGCCAGCGCGCGCTGGCGACAGGAGCGTGGCCATCCGGCTGTCCATCGATTGCATTACCGTCGAATCCGATATTGGCCGGTGTAAGCCGGCCATGCCCGGAGTGATGCGAGGGTGCGGGGAGACGCCATATCACTGCGCCTCCTGGATAAGGGCCGGCGGTCGTGCCGTATGAGGGCTGGATTTAGCGCACCGCAGCGCCGTCGTTAACAATTTGCCGCGATCGTCGATGAAAGGCCTGTGATGCAAGGGGAGACCCAACCGCCTCGCCTCTTCGACCAGCAGACTGAGATAGTCGCCGAGATGTTCGGCGGTGAAGGAGTTCGTATCGTGAAAGGTCACCACGATGGGAATGGTGTGATGCACCATCGGCAATGTCCCATGAAGGAATCGGGTCTGCAATCCGGCCAGCTGAGAGCGGACATTCAGCCGTCTCAACAGATGCATCCCCCAGTTCACCCCGTCGAAGGCGTTGATGTCCGATAGCAGCAGATGAAGACGATGCCGGCCGTACCAGTCGAAGGTGGCCGCATTGAATAACCAGTACGGAGGCCGAACCAGCATGGTGGGCGTTCCGGTGATCTGATCGAGATCTGCTTTGCCGTTGAGCAGCGACCGCTCGAGTTCAGCCGGAGACATGCCGGTGCGACAGAGGTGCCCGTGTGTGGTTCCGGCGCGCAATCCCAACCAATGTCCCTCGGCCTGTTCAACCGCCAACAAGGCCCGGCCGTCCGAGGAGCCCCCGCGCTTCGGATGGCGCGTCTGCACGAAAAATATCCCCTTGATAGGCGGTTGTACCGGGTTGCGGGCCAAATGGCGAAGGACGTTGCCCGTATTGCCATGGGGACCGCCATCAAAGGTCCGCAGGAACCGCAGGGTCAGGGGCGTCTCGGCAGGGCGCCGTGGATCGACGAATCCTTCGGGGGTCGCTGCATGCAACATCGAGACGGTGTTCACAGTGTCAGCCTTTCCTGAAGTCGTTTTTTCGCCAGCACGTTCCCCATGCACCTGTAGTTGTCAGGGGTGACCGTATGAAACCGAGACGAAGACCCACACTGGGAGCCTCCCTAGTTCGGCCCTAGGGCATTCCGAGTGTGCGTGATTGAGAGCCGGTCCATTGCTTGCGGAGATTTCTGTCAATCAATACAATGGCCTCGGCCGATAGGGGCCACATCCGTTTGCCATGCCGAGGAGGAACTATGCCTGCCAAGAAGGGATCAACGGCTCGTCCGTCTGCCGCAGCTGATCAGCGGCAACCGACGGAGGAGTTTGAAAAACTCGGGGTCTTCTATCTCGGTCGGCCCTACGCACTTGCCGCGAAGCAACCCAAGCCGGGATGGCTGCTCTACGATTCCAAGGATCTGGTGACACATGCCGTGTGTGTCGGGATGACGGGGAGCGGCAAGACCGGTCTCTGTGTCGGACTCTTGGAAGAAGCCGCGATCGATGGCATCCCGGCCATCGTCATCGATCCCAAGGGCGATCTGTCGAACCTGCTCCTGACGTTTCCCCAACTTCGCGG
>VOPT01000044.1 GCA_009594865.1 Nitrospira sp.
CTCGAAGCAATTGGGTTGGCGAAGAGGAGTGAGGTTGAAGATGGAACCGTCGTGCGAATGCCCAAAGCGTACCCGGTCTACGACAATACGTATCGAGATGCATTGAACGTGATTAGGGCATTCCTCGGCCGATTGGAGAATATTCAAGTGGTCGGGCGGAATGGCATGCATCGTTACAATAACCAGGATCACTCGATGTTGACTGCCATGTTGGCGGTCGAGAATATGTTCGGCGCGCGTCACGATCTTTGGGAAGTCAATGCGGATCAGGAATACCATGAAGAAACGACCAGCCGAGAGATCCGCGCCAAATCACAGTTGGGGACGTTGGCGCTTACGCAACCGCAAGTTCCGGCATCCGTGCCTATAACAGCACATGCAGGACTGGTGACGGCCTTTGCCCGGATGGATAAATTAGCGTTTGCCGTTGCGCTGGGTGTCGTGGCAGGTCTTGTAACCTTCACGGCTACCCTCTTTCTGGTGTTCAAGGGGGGAGAGGCGGTTGGAAGAAACATGCAACTCCTTGACGAGTTTTTCCTCGGGTACACCGTATCAGTTACAGGCGCAATGGTTGGATTTGCCTACAGCTTTTTGTGGGCGTTTTTGTGGGGATGGACCTTTGCCTATCTTCGGAACTTCATTTTTGCTCTGATGATTTATCGTGCCAAACGGAAAGTCGAGCTGCTCTCGTTTCGAGAATTCGTGGACCACTTCTGATGTCTCATGCACCGTCTGATTCAGGAGGGATGATGGCCAGTCCCATTGACACCGAGGATGATAAGCTCTTCGGCGCTATTTTTCGAATGAACAGCAACGTGTTCGGATTGGTTGCGGGGGTACTTTTCGGGTTGGCCATTTTTATAGTCACCAACTGGTTGGTGATCAAAGGCGGCCATGTAAATGCGGAGGGAGAATACGTTGTGGGCCCGCATTTACAGTTGCTAAGTCAATTCTTCATCGGATATCGAGTGTCGTTTTTGGGAAGTCTTATTGGGTTTGCCTATGGGTTTGCCGTCGGCACCATTGCGGGGGCAGCGGTAGGGTGGATTTACAACAGGATCGTCGACTTCAGAAACTGACTGGTCGCGACTTCTCCTGAGGCGGAAGGGCACGACCCCCCCTGTCGTTGCATCTGATCTGGTTGGGGAGCGCAGTTCAAGGCGTTCATATCAGTGCCGGATGTGTGGCATGCAGCAGAAGGCCATCAAATCATCGTGGCGGCCGACGGGACATGTGGCACCCCATACTTTCGGTGTCCCGGTGGAGGGTGTCTCAGAAACAGATCTGAATTCTGTATCGGTGAAGGTTGCTAGGTTTCCCTCGTGCTCATACGCTGAAGATGATGGTGGGGAGAACCACAGGGTGAACATCGGTATCGACATCAGTACCTGGAACAATCGGCGCGGATTCGGCCGGTTTACCCGTGAAATTGTGCGGTCCATGGTCCAGGAAGGTAGGGGGCATGAATATCTGCTCTTTGGTGATCGTGCAACTCTGGTTGGAGCAGACAGCCTTGATCGTGGACACATCATCCGCGCGCCGACAGGGCAAGCGGTGCTCGAGGCCGCATCTGCGTCTGGGCATCGATCGCTGCGTGATATCTGGGCCATGACGCGCGAAGTTGCAAGGCATGATGTCGATGTCATGTTTTTTCCTGCCGTCTACTCATACTTTCCTGTGCTCAACAAGACGAAAATTATCCTGACCATCCATGACATGATTCCGGAGCTCTATCCAGAAAAGGTGTTTCCAAATGCCAGATTTCGAACGTTCTGGCGGCTGAAGCAGATGGTGGGCATCTGGCAAAGTTCCGTGGTGCTTACTGTGTCCCAACATTCAAAAGACCAAATCATGCAGCATTGTCGTCTTGCAGATGGCCAAGTGCATGTCATTTACGAAGCGGCCGGTTCTGCGTTCCATGTCATGAACGATCGCGCGGCTGTGCATGCAATCTTGCAGCGGTATGGGCTTACATCGGCGGAAAGATTTTTACTGTATGTCGGCGGTATGAGCCCTCATAAGAATCTGGCTGCGTTGATAAGAGCTTACATGGAGTTGTTAGACGACCCCGGGTTTGCCGATGTGAAGCTGGTGCTAGTTGGCGAATATCTGGCCGATGCGTTTTATTCAGACTACCCGGCTCTTAGGCAGTTGGTGCTACAAAGTCGGCTGGGAGATCGGGTGACGTTCACCGGGTATATCGACGATGTAGATTTGGCGGGTCTCTACAATGCCACCGCGTGCTTTGTGCTTCCATCGCTGGTTGAAGGGTTTGGCCTTCCGGCCGTCGAAGCTATGGCTTGCGGGGCGGCGGTTGTGGCGAGTCGCGCCGGATCTTTGCCTGAAATTCTCGATGGAGCAGGAAGATTGTTCGACCCCGCCGACCATCGGGAGCTTGCTGCCACACTCAAGGGCGTTCTGTCGGATCAGGCGTTGCGCCAAACCATGCGCACGCGCGGTCTGGTGCGGGCGAAGCGGTTCGGGTGGCAGCAAACCGCCGAACAGCTGAACTGTTTGTGTGAAAGCCTGGTGTCGTGACAACGGCTGGAGGGAACGTTGAAGTTCTGTATGATCACGACCTTCTTTCCGCCCTATAATTTTGGCGGGGATGGAATATTTATTTATCGGCTCGTCAATGAACTGGCCAAACGAGGTCATCAGGTCGATGTCGTTCATTGCGAAGATGCGTATCTTTTGTTGCAGCCGAAAGGGCCGCAGGGTGATTTCCCTTGTCACGAAAACGTGCGCATACACAAATTAAGGAGTCGGTTTGGATTCCTCTCCCCGCTGCTCACCCAGCAAACTGGATCTCCCGGGTTTAAGAGTCGAGCGCTGTCGGACATCCTTGACAATAGCCACTACGACGTCATCCATTTTCACAATATGTCCTTGATCGGCATTACGGCGCTCCGCTATGGAAGCGCCGTTAAATTGTACACCACCCACGAGCATTGGTTGGTCTGTCCCATGCATGTGTTGTGGAAGAACAATAAAGAATTGTGCGCCGAAAAAAGCTGTTTCTCTTGTACGTTGGCATGGAAGCGCCCCCCTCAGCTGTGGCGATACACAGGGTTGCTCCAACGCATGCTCAGGGAGGTCGATCATTTTATTTCGCCCAGTCGTTTCACCAAACAGAAACATATGGCGCAGGGGTTGGATATCCCTATCACTCATATCCCCTATTTTCTTCCCCGGCGACCATCAGCAGACTGTAGCCCGTGCGAAGCAGGCTCGGCTTCAACCGGGTCGCACGAGTTTCTGTTCGTGGGCCGGCTAGAAAAAATCAAGGGCGTGCAGGACCTGATACCGCTGTTTCGCCGCCGTCCTACGTACCGATTATCCATCGCGGGAGACGGGACCTACGCTGCGGAATTAAAGGAAATGGCGAAGGGAATCCAGAACATCAGGTTTTTGGGGCGATGCAGCCATGCACAGCTTTCCGCATTGTACCGGAAAGCGAATGCGGTCATTGTTCCCTCAATCTGCTACGAAGTATTCGGAATTATCATTATTGAAGCGTTCTCTTATAAGACTCCTGTGATCGTCAACAATCTCGGAGCCTTGCCTGAGGTGGTGCATGACAGTGGGGGGGGGATTGTCTATACAGGGGAAGGGGAGCTGGAGCGAGCAGTTGATACCCTGGCGCATAACCACGAACTGCGCGATCGGCTGGGCCAGCAGGGCTTCGAAGCTTATCTGAAGTATTGGACCGAGGAGTATCACTGTGAGTTGTACTTCGAGCTGATTGATCAGATTCGAAAGGCGAAGGGATTGAACCTCCCTGGAGTGGTGCGCTGACGGCATCCAGGGTAAGGAGGCATCGTGCTTGGTGATTGGACCGCAGCGATCCCGATCTTGACGTACCATTCCATCGATTCGAGTA
Organism: Nitrospira sp.; assembly: GCA_009594865.1. Classification (GTDB taxonomy): domain Bacteria; phylum Nitrospirota; class Nitrospiria; order Nitrospirales; family Nitrospiraceae; genus Nitrospira_A. The sequence continues at coordinate 3,884 of VOPT01000044.1, forward strand.
AATCGGTGATCTCGACCGATGTGCAGCAGTTTTCCCGGCAAATGGAGTATTTGGCTGAAACGAAGACTCGAGTCCTCTCCCTGATCGAGGCCGTGTCGCTTCTAAAACAGCGGTCGAGTATTCCTTCGAATGCTGCGGTCTTGACGTTTGATGATGGGTTTCGAAACTTTTATACGTGCGCCTTTCCTATCTTACGGAAGCTGCAGTTTCCGGCAACTGTCTTTTTGGTGACCGGCTACGCAGGAAAAGATAATCACTGGCCGGGACAATCTCCCGGCATTCCCCGATTGGAGTTGCTTGATTGGCAGGAGGCTCGGGAAGCGTCCCTGGCAGGCATCGATTTTGGCGCCCATAGCGTCACTCATCCGAATTTTGCTCATCTATCGCACGAGGACCTTACCAGGGAAATTGTCGACCCGCAGCAGATCATCTGTGGTCGGATTGGGGTCACGCCGAAAATCTTTGCGTATCCATACGGCATGTATACTCCGGTGGCGGAAGAAATCGTTGGCCGGACTTATGAAGCTGCGTGCACGGTGGAGATGGGGTTTGCAGTTCCGGACAGCCATCCTCATCGGCTTCCACGTATTGACATGTATTACTTTTCACAAAATAACTTGTTTCAGTGGTTTGGGAGATCTGCATTCCGCCGCTATGTCGGGATGCGAGGACTTCTGCGAAAGCTGCGGGATCAGTAAACGATGGACTCGACAATCGTGCGTCATGTGCCCGTATTGATCGGCCTCGCGCTGATCTTGCTGGGCCTTACCGCTTCTCCGGGTGGAGTGATCGAATGGATGCGTGGTCCATCATTTCGAGATCTTCCGACTGAACTGATCCAGAAGTTATTGCAGGGGGCGTTGTGGTTGAAGGTCCTGCTAATTTTGTCCGGACTGGCCGTCATCGGACTGTTTAAGAGTGTGGCACACGATGCCGTTGGCACGATCGGCGAATTCAAGACAGAGCGGGTGTTGCGACCACAGATTGCTGTGCTGATCACCCTGCTCATCCTAGGCATTCTCTTGCGAGTATACGGATTGGAGAATGGACTGTGGTACGACGAAATTACGGCATATGTGAAGTATGTACGCATGCCCATCGGCACGTTATTGACGACCTATGATTCGGAGAATCAGCACTTTCTATACACGCTCTTTGCGCATGTGTGCATCGAATGGTTCGGCGACAGCGGCTGGGCTGTGAGAGTGCCTGCCGTGGTATTCGGTGTCGGAAGCCTTCTTGGCGTCTATCTTGTTGGACATCAACTTCTCAGTGAACGAGAGGCGCTCCTGGCGACCGCGTTGCTGGTCTTCTCCTACCATCATATTTGGTTTAGTCAGAATGCGCGCGGTTATACAGGGGTGATGGCCTGTACCATGATGGCTACATGGGCCTTCCTTCATGGTCTGCGGGAAAATAGTGTCGGTTGGTGGTGCGGGTACGCCGTTGCCGCGGCGGTCGGAGTTTTTGTGCATGTGACGATGGTGTTTGTGATCGCCGGCCACTTTCTCATTTACAGCGTGCGACTTATGTCGACGGGTCAGTGGAAGCTAGGTCACGCGTGGAGAGGGATGCTGTACGGCTTCGGGCTTGCAGGACTGCTTATCTTGCAACTGCACGCACTGGTGATGCCGCAGATATTGAGTCAAATTGGGCAAACGACGAAAGTTCAGGCGTGGAACAATCCATTCTGGACTGTGGTCGAGATGGTCAGAGGGATCCAGGTGGGAGTCAGGGGGGGCCTGCTGGTCGTGACGGCAACCTTCATCGTCTTCGGTCTCGGCGCTTGGAAAATGCTCAGGACATCCGGACTCATGCTGGCCCTTGTGCTTCTTCCGGCGATGTTGGGAATCGCAGTGGTATTGGGTATGGGACATCCGTTGTGGCCGCGGTTCTTCTTTTTTTTATCCGGTCTTGCGGCGTTGATGGTGGTTCATGGTCTCATGATCATGGCTGCGTCACTCGCTCAGATGTGTAAGTTGTCGCTCGCGAAGGGACTGGTGGTAGGAACCTCGCTGTCAACCATGGTGATCATAGGCTCAGCCATTTCTGTGCCTGCAGTGTACGCCCCCAAGCAGGATTATGCTGGCGCGCTTGGATATGTGGAGCGACACCGACGGGCAGAAGACGCTGTTGTGGCGGTGGGGTTAGCCCGATTCCCCTACCAACAGTTCTTCGAGACGAACTGGGCTACTGCAGAAACCGTTCAGGATTTGAATGCTATTCGAACATGGGCCGACCGAACCTGGGTGGTGATGACTATGCCGATGCATCTTGAGGCGTATGCTCCTGAGATCTGGCGCAGTCTACGGTCAGAGTTTCTTCTGCAAACCGTATTTCCCGGAACATTGGGGGATGGAGCGGTGTATGTGTATCGTGTCGACCGCAATGCCTCGCCGGCTGCGAAGGCCCAGGAGCCGTCACGCGGATGACCGCACGCTTCACAGGGGAAAGGCCTGGCTCTGAAATGGACCATCCGGACAAAAAAACTCCCGGCCTGGAACCCCGCTCGGAGGGAAAGGGCATTTCCGTGGTCGTCCCGGCGTTCAATGAAGAGGCCTCGGTGGGCGCTGAGGTCGAGGCAATTAGCCGAGTTCTAAGCCGTAGCGACACCTCGTTTGAGATTATTGTCGTTGATGATGCATCTACCGACCGGACTTCACGTATCGCTATGTTAGGAGGCGCCCGGGTATTCAGACATGCGGAGAATCGGGGGTACGGTGCTGCCATCAAGACGGGGATTCGTGGTGCACGATATGACACGATTGTCATCACCGATGCGGACGGAACGTATCCGGCCGACCAGATCCCGCAGCTGATCGAAAAATTGGAAACAGCTGACATGGTGGTGGGAGCAAGAATAGGAAAGGAAGTCCATATCCCATTGGTCCGCCGTCCGGCTAAATGGTTGCTGGGGCGGCTGGCTCAGCATATCGCCGGATGTCCCATCCCAGATTTAAACTCTGGACTGCGCGCGTTCCGACGGCAGGTCATGGAGCCATACTTCCCCATGCTCTCCAATCGGTTTTCGTTTACTACGACCTCGACGCTGGCCCTGTTGGGTGATGACTTTCAGGTGGTGTACCACACCATCAATTATTATCCACGCATTGGCGTGTCGAAAATTCGGCCTCACCATTTCATGGACTTCGTCATCTTGGTGTTGCGTATGGCGATGCTGTTTCAGCCACTGAAGGTATTTGTGCCGCTGGCTGCGGCATCGATCGCGGTTGGCGTAATGAAGTCTATCTTCGACATTCTGCTGGTTATGGAGAGAGTGGCAACATTTGGATGGGCCACGTTCTATCAGCCTGTCCTGTCAACTTCCGCGCTGTTGCTGTTCCTTGCAGGGTTGCAGTTTCTCGCTATCGGAATGGTAGCTGACGGTGTCATTCGCAGGTTGTCTTTTCAGTCGAAAGGCCTCGGTCAAGCTCATGCGACCAAAGTATGGGAACTGTCGCATGACAAAAGCGACGAAACGCAGATCGTGGGATCCGAACAGAAGCATCGCTAGGAGCGCACCGAGGGGCTTTTGGGAAGGATGTGAAGGATGGATCCATATCGGGTAATCCTGGCCGCAGGGCTTCTGGGGCATAAAGTGGTTTGGGAGGTGCTGCGTCCGCGTGCGGCCGAGCAGCGAGCGAGTGCGCTCGCGCGTTCTCTCACGGTGGTCTTCATCAAGGCTGTGAAGTTGTGTGTGTTAGGGTTTCTGGTTATCCAGACTTTATTTCTTGAGATTATGCCCATAACAAACGACCCGTCGAGCCTACGGGTCATCGGCATGGGTCTATTTGGAGCTGGTCTGGGGATAGCGGTACTGGGCCGTATTCAGTTAGGCGACAATTGGGTGGATCTTGAGGAGTATCAGGTCGTGCCCGGTCAGGCCTTGGTGACCAAGGGCCTCTATGAATACATTCGGCATCCGATTTATGCAGGGGATATTCTGCTTCTCGTAGGGCTCCAACTCGCATTAAATTCTTGGCTGGTTCTAGCCGCGATCATTCCGGCGATTGTGGCATTCCGGAATGTTCAGGCTGAGGAAAGAATTTTAATACGAGCGTTTCCGGAATATGCGGAGTACTGTCGACGGACGAGGCGGTTTGTTCCGTTCGTCTTCTAAGGTAGTTGCCCTGGCCATGGTAGCTGAATCTTCGGTGCATGCATGATAGAGGGTAGTAAAGATGCCCATGGGGGCGAGTGCCCGCGAGGTGCTCTTGCGTACTGGTCCACGCAAGAGATTGCGATACGGTTGTTTTTGACGTGCTGGATCATTTTCGCGCTTCACTTTTCAACGAATATCGTCCGGGAGATTTATCTCACGTTGACGATCGGTGACCATGCGTCGTTTCGAGTCGATGAATATGCCGGACTACATCCCGATCTTTTTGAAAAGCCGGGTTATGGGTGGCATATAGGAAGCAATCCAGGTGTGTCGATGGTAGCGGCTGTGCCCTATGCGATCGTTAGGCCGATCATCGATGCCATCGTGCAGCACGTACGAGTGAGGCGAGAGCAGAATCAGCAGAATCCGCCTGCATACGACTCGCCCTGGCCCATGGCCAGGAGATTTTACGAAGAATCGTGGAAGCGTGGGTACGACGTCAAATTCGCGTTGGGCAGTCTCGTAATGCAGGTGCTGTGCATGGCGCCGAGTTCGGCCCTGGGCGTGGTCGCTATGTTTCTCGTTCTTCGACGGCTGCTTGTTTCTCGAAGAGCCGCCCTATGGCTTGCGTTCTTGTACGCCTTCGGCACACCCGTCTTTTATCGGACCGGGTATCTGAATCACAATCTCATGTTAGGGCATATTGCCTTCGGAGGATTTCTCCTTCTCTGGAATCCGTTCGAATGGTCCCGAGATAGTCGCCCGGCTCGATACGGTTGGGCGGGCGTGGCTGGCGGAACGGCATTGTTGTTTGACTACAGCGGCGGCATTTTCCTCGTCGCGTTGTGTCTCTATGGATTGATAAAAGCCTGCGCAGAGGAGTCTTTCCAGGCTGGAATGCGCTTCTCCATTCGATATGTGCTTGGTGCATTCGGCCCCATTTTTCTGCTGTGGTGGTATCAGGGGATGAGTTTTGGGCATCCTTTTCTTCCAGGCCAACACTGGATGCCTTCAGTTGAATGGATTGAACGCGGCTATCAAGGAGTCGGTTGGCCACAATTCGAACTGCTTTCCCTGCTGCTATTCGATTACCGCTACGGATTATTCGTCACCAGTCCGCTTATGCTGTTGGCTTTTGTGGCAATACAGCGCGCCTTCCGCGTGAAGTCAATTCTTGGGTTACGGGAATTGGGGTTTATCTTCCTCACATTCTTCGCCTTGTGGTTATTCTTTGGAGGCGTGAACTATACCAGGCTCCAATTCAACACGGGGATTCGGTACTTAAGCCCCATCTTCCCTTTTCTCTTTATTCCGCTCGCGGTCACGCTCGCTCAATGGTCGGAACGATGGGTCTTGCTCATTGGCATTGTGTCTGTCGCGCAGAACTGGGCGTTAGCGATGTATCGAGATGTTGAGCGAGGATTGGGAGTCTTGGACCCTCTTTTTCACGTTTTTGCGGGAGGGTTCCAACTCCCGCTGTTGACGACGCTCTCCCGTTTTAACGCCCAATTTGGCGACGTGTTTGTGAATGGTCCGTCTCCACTTCCGTTGTTTGCTCTGACGGGTGCGCTGTTGTATGTCATATGGCGCGCACGTTCGGAACCCATGTAACTGTCCTGATGGATCGGATGGTGAGGGAGCGGTTCATGGTAGAGAGAGGGGATAAGTCCAAGGGGTCTGAGTTGGCCATCGGCGTGCTTGTGTCTGTCGTGGTGCCCGTCTACAACGAACAGGACGGCCTTCGAGAATTTTATGATCGGACGAAACGCGTGCTGCTTGGCATGGCCGGCTTCGAACATGAAATCATTTTTGTCGACGATGGAAGTCGTGACGTCTCAGTGGAAGTCATCGCCCAATTAGTTAGGGAAGACGAGTGCGTTCGTCTCCTCAAACTCTCCCGTAATTTTGGGCATCAAATCGCAATTACTGCAGGAATCGATGCTGCACGGGGAGACGCCGTGGTTGTTATCGATGCGGACCTCCAAGACCCGCCTGAAGTCATTGAACGTTTCATCGAAAAGTGGAGGGAAGGGTTTGACGTCGTATATGGCATGCGCGAAACGCGTGATGGCGAGACCGTATTGAAAGTGTGGACGGCGTCGATTTTTTATCGGATTTTGAAATCTCTGGTGAGTCTGGACATTCCCGTCGACGTCGGGGATTTCCGTCTCATGAGCAGGCGGGTAGTAGAGCATCTCAAGGCGATGCAGGAGCGAGACCGGTTTGTGAGGGGGTTGGTGAGTTGGATCGGATTCAGGCAGATCGGTCTCCTGTATCGCAGAGAAAAACGGTATGCGGGAGAAACTAAGTATCCCTATCGGAAAATGATTCGCTTCGCACTAGACGGAATCACGTCGTTTTCCAATATCCCGTTAAAAATGGCTACCATCATGGGGTATTTTACTTCACTGGTTGCCTTTGCCTACGCTTGTTCTGTGATCGTGCAGAAATTCATGGGATATACGGTGCAAGGCTGGGCCACAATTATGGTGGGGTTGTTGTTTCTCGGCGGGGTACAGTTGATCTGTTTAGGGATTCTTGGTGAGTATGTCGGGCGAATATTCAACGAAACGAAGGGACGGCCGCTGTATATCGTTGATTACGAATCCTCCACAGAGCGCCTACGGTACGAGGTACCTGGTCACTCCGTGGGCGGATCGAGTTCGAAGGATTGACGCAGCGACCACCCGCAACCGATTGAGTGCCAGTGGCGATATTTATCACCGGGGGCAATGGATTCATCGGAGCGCGGTTGCTCCGGCACCTGTTGCGTTGCACCTCTGAGCGAGTCTACTGTCTTATCCATTCTCGTGTTGAGGCCTTTGGTGCCCTCCGGTTTCCTGGCGTCCTCGACGTTATCGAAGGTGGATTGCATGATGTGGCAGCCTATGTCGACTGCCTCGCTCACTGCGATACGGTCGTTCATCTTGCTGCGGCTACTGGCAACGTCGGTCCTCGCCGGTATCACGAAGTCAATGTTCAGGGAACTGCCCTGTTACTGGACGCGTGCCGACGAAGCGGTGTCAAGAACATCGTGTTCCTCAGCACCATTGCCGTTACGTTTGCGGATCAAGCGAAGTATCACTACGCTCAGTCTAAGCAGGAAGCCGAACAGCTCGTGCAGGCCAGTGGCCTCAATTTTCTCATCGTGCGTCCGACGATTGTGGTGGGCGCGGGAGGAAAAGCCTGGGATGGTCTGCGAAAGCTAGCCTTGCCTCCTTGTGTCGTCGTTCTCGGGGATGGAAAGCATTTCGTTCAACCCATCTATGTGAGCGATCTTGCGGCGATTCTTAGCGGCGTCATCTTGGCCAAGCAATATCGCAATGAAACGCTAGAAGTGGGAGGCCCCGAGCGAGTATCGATTCTGGAGTTGCTCCGCCGCATTCATGTAGCGTACACGGGGAAAGAGCCTCTCGCTACCCTCACGGTTCCGTTGGGAATCCTCACGGCCATTCTGACCTTCGTTGAAACAGTGGCCGGACCAATATGGCCGCTTTCCCTTGGCCAATTGGCAACATTTAAGAATGATGGATGCGCCGATCCTGGCAGAATGCCTGCGTCCAACGGCGCAACAACGAGCATTGCTCGCATGATGGCATTGACGATGCAGGAAGAGCGAGAGGGCCAACATGGTCCCACAGCCTAGTCTGGACCGGGAGTGTCAATTGTTTAGCCAGTACCTGATCGCGCTGCGGCCGAGTGGTTATGTCTTGAGGAAATATCAAGAAGCGCATCAGCAGGGACATCCGTCCATCGGCCGACCGCTTCAATTGTTTGATGACATTCTTATGCGGCTGGCACTGAAACACGCATACATTTTGAGACTCGCTGATACGTATTCCTGCCTGTTCTATAAAGACGCGCTTCTTAGACGAAAGTTGGTTCTGCTTCTTGCCATACTGGAATGTTCTCCTGGGGCATTTGACCGACTTGATCGACCAGAGGTGCGGTCACGACCTGCCTTGTGCGGCCTGCTTATCCTGAAGGGGCTCGCGTTTGGGGCAATGGTCGTTCTCTCAGTTGCCATGCTGGCGCCGATACATGGCGCCTGTGAAAGCTTCCGTCATCGGTGGGATCGATGACACATATCACCATAGTCGGATCAGGTCCAAGTGCCGTGCATTTTGCGCTATCGGTTCTCAAAAAGGGGCATCAGGTCGTCATGGTCGATGTGGGAGAGTCGAGGCCCGATCCTGTCAGTCCGGAACAAAGCTTTAATCAGCTGAAAATGGGGTTGCGGGACCCTGCGGAATATTTCCTCGGTCGGTCATTCGAAGCAGTGACGTATCCGGGTACACCGGGAGAATACTATGGCTTTCCGCCGAATAAGCGGTATGTGTTTCTGCCGCCGCCCAATTACCATGTCGAAGCAGACGGATTTTCGCCGCTCGCGTCCTTTGCTCAAGGGGGACTTGCCGAAGCATGGACCGGGGGCGTGTACCCGTTCAATGAACATGAGTTTCGTGATTTCCCTATTGAATACTCTCAAATGCAGTCTTGTTACAGTGAAGTCGCGAAGCGTATCGGGATCTCCGGTCTGCAGGACGATTTGTCGGCATTCATGCCGATGCACGATCATATCTTGAGTCCACTCAATCTTGATGAACATTCTGAAGACCTGTTGCAAAAATATGAGCGCAAGAAGAGTTTCTTTCGTGGCCGGCTGAATTGTGTGATGGGCCGAGGACGTCTGGCCGCGATCAGTCAGCCCTGGCTACAGCGACAGGCCTGCAGCTACCGCGGGCGCTGCTTGTGGGGATGCCCGCAGGATAGTTTGTACACGCCCTCTTTGACTCTGGAGGAATGCAAGCGGTACGAATCATTTCGCTATGCCCCTGGCCGCTATGCCAGTCATTTTCGAATCGATCAGCACGGGAGAGCCTCGCACCTCCTGGTCGATCGGCTTGACTGTGCCGGGCGAGAAGAATGGGCGCTCGACAAACTCGTGTTGGGAGCAGGTACTCTTTCAACCTCACGAATCGTCCTAGAATCCGTACGACAGCGTGACGGAACAATTTTGACACTCACCGGCTTGATGGATAATCAACAAGTCCTCGTGCCGTTTGTCAATCTGGACTTCCTGGGTCGTGCCTACAGCGACGTGCGCTATCAGTATCATCAGATCGCGTTCGGCCTGATCAATGACGATCCGTGTGATTATGTCCATTGCCTGCTCACTACACTCAAGTCTGCATTGGTTCACCCGTTGATTCATCGCACACCTGCTGACATGCGGTTTGCGATTTTCCTTTTCAGGCACCTGCGCGCGGCGCTCGGATTGGTCAATGTGAATCTCAGTGACGACAGGAGGAGTACTAACTATGTCACCTTGCAGAACGGCGACATGAAAACAGACGCGACACTCACGATCCATTATGAGCCAGGGGGGGCGCACGTGAATAAGGTTCGGCAGGCTCTGCGTCGCGTGAAGTCAGTTCTGTGGCAGTTGAATTGTGTCGTTCCTCCCGGACAGGTTCATGTGAGGCCAATGGGCGCCGGTGTCCATTATGCAGGAACCCTCCCGATGTGCCGTGAACGGCGACCGATGGCGGTCTCGCCGAATGGCCAAAGTTACGATTTTAGGAATGTCTATATCGTGGACGGTTCGACGTTTCCTGCACTGCCTGCAAAGAATATCACGTTTACTTTGATGTCTAATGCCGTTCGCATTGCTCAGACAAATTTCTGACCGTGCTTTTGTCGGATCCGGTCAGATCACGATGGCCGTCATAAGGACTTCATAGAGCAAGAGAACACGCCGGGGGAACTTTGTATGAGAGCACTCCACATACAGCAACAGTCGCGGGGCGTTATAGGTGTCGAGGGAAGGGGTATCGTCTGTTCGCAGGGTAGCACGGTGGGTCTCTGATGACATCACCTACACGCCCGAGAGTGGTCATTTTGGGGGCTGGGCCAGCCGGTGTGGGGGCAGCCTATCGTCTCATGCGAGACAACCGCTTCGATGTCACGATCTTGGAACGGAATGAAGTCGTCGGGGGCAATGCCGGAAGTTTCGCATTGGGAGGGCTGAATGTCGATTATGGAAGCCATCGACTTCATCCCTCGTGTGATCCACAAGTCTTCAAAGATATTCGAACCCTGTTGGGGGACGATCTGCTCGAAAGGCCGAGACATGGCCGAATTCATCTCAAGGGGAGGTGGATTCATTTTCCGTTGAAACCGGCGGACCTGATGATGAGAGTCTCTCCCACGTTTGCGTTCGGCGTCGGGCTCGATCTGCTCAAAAAGATGAGAGGATTCAGGCTCGACACCGAAACGCGGGAATCCTTCGCGACGGTATTGGAAGCCGGTTTGGGAGGGACGATCTGTCGAGATTTCTACTTTCCCTATGCGAGAAAACTGTGGGGTGTCGAGCCGGATGCGCTGTCGGGCACACAGGCCAAGAGGCGTGTGCAAGCGAGTTCGCTGTCCAAAATGTTTCGCAAGATCCTGGGGATATGCCCGGGCGGACAACAGGGGAAACGAGGCGTCTTCTATTACCCTCACGGAGGGTTCGGCCAGATCACGGAGGCCTATTCGAAGGCCGCGGAAGCGGCCGGGGCGAAGATTCTGTTCCAGACGTCTGTCCGATCCCTGCAGGTGGACGGGAATAGGGTGCACACCGTCGTGGCCGAGCGTGACGGGAAGGAAATGCGTATCCAATGCGATCACGTATGGTCTACGATCCCTCTCACAGCGTTGGTGCGGTCACTCCATCCGGCGGCACCGCTCGATGTGTTGGAGAGCGCCGGGGGGCTGACGTTCAGGTCCATGGTTCTTGTGTACATCGTGCTCGAGCAGGACCGATTCACCGAATTTGACGCCCACTATTTTCCGGAAACATCGATCCCCGTCAGCCGGCTATCCGAACCAAAGAATTATAGCCTTCACGGTCGGTCCGGCATGACGGTTCTCTGTGCAGAGATGCCATGCTCTCTGGAGGATCCTGTATGGAACATGTCGTCGGATGAGTTGGGACAGGTGGTGTTGGATACCCTCTCGCGCCTGTCGCTTTCGGTCAAGGGACCGGTAAAGGAGGTTCTGGTTAAGAAGCTCAGCCATGCCTATCCCGTGTATCTCCAAGGATACGAGAGTCGGTTCAAGGCGATGGATGAATATCTCGAATCGATGTCGAATCTCTTGACCTTTGGACGACAAGGGCTTTTTGCGCACGACAATACCCATCATGCCCTTTTCATGGCCTATGCGGCAGTGGATTGCCTCCACCCTGAGGGCGCGTTCGCTTGGGATCGGTGGAAACAGTATCGAGCCGTCTTCGAGACGCATGTGGTCGAGGATTAGCCGAGAGACAGGATCGGGAACGAAGGGGGCTTGATGGAACTACGGTTTGGGCTCATCGGATGTGGCGGCATCGGTGCGTTGCGGGCGCAGGCGTTTGCACAGCTTCCGTCACATCGGCTCGTTGCGGTGAGCGATGCGATCGGGAGCCGCGCTGCGACCATGGGCGCAACGTACCGTTGTCAGGTGGAGGCCGAGTGGCGCGCACTGGTGCGCAGGCGGGATGTCGATGCGGTGATCGTGTCCACGCCGCCGTCGTTGCATGCCGAGATGACGATCGAAGCCCTGGAGAACGGCAAACATGTTCTCTGTGAAAAGCCCCTCGCGCGCACGTTGGAGGAATGCACCCGAATGAACCGGGCCGCCGAGCGAGGCGGACGTGTGTTGGCGACAGGGTTCAATTATCGATTCTATCCGTCCATGCTCAAAGCCAGGGAATTGTTGGACGTCGGCACGATCGGGGAACTGACCCATGTTCGCAGTTATGCAGGATATACCGCCAAGGATCACAATCATGAATGGCTGCATGACGCGGAAGTGATGGGGGGAGGTGCCCTGCGCGATAACGGCATTCATCTTCTCGACCTCACCAGGTACTTTATGGGAGAAGTGGCAGAGGTGAAGGGGTATGCGTCGAATACGGTATGGAAATTTCGCGGGTGTGAAGATAATGGCTTTGGCTTGCTCCGAAGTCCGACGGGAGTGATCGGTACCGTTCAGGCCAGTTGGACGGAATGGCGTGGGTATCAGTTTTTGGTGGAATTGTACGGAACGCGAGGATGCATTCGGGCCTGGTGCTTCCCGACGCTGCTCCAACTCATCCATTCGAATCAGGTCGGAGGGCCGGCCAAGAAGAAAACCTACTTTTTCCCCAAGGTGTTTTTCTTCGAGCATCTCCGGTCGTATCGTTGGGTCGTCGTCCAAAGTTTCGTGGAAGAAATGGCGGCTTTTGGCGTGGCCATCGGCGGAGGAGCCACGCATCTCGCAACTGGATACGATGGATTGGAGACGATCAGAATTGCAGAGGCCATCTGTCGTGATGGCCGTTGATCTCTGTCTCTTGCCCGAGAAGAGGAACGGTGCGCTCGGTCCGAACGGCGACGGTACCATCGCATACAGCGGACGGATTCGGGACGTTGGATCGTCCGTGAGGGATGAGGCGGGAGAATGATGATCAATTGGCGGAAGATGCATAGGGTCATGGCGGTATCGGTGGGGTTCCTCTTTCTATTGTGGATCGTGAGCGGAGTTATCATGGTGATGCCGCAGGTGAGCGTCGGTACGCTTGCTCCTGACCGCCCTATTTTTCAGCAGGAAGCTCTTCATGACTTGCGTATCTCTCCTGCAGATGCAATCAAGACGGTGAAGGGCCTGAGCCAGGGATCTGTTGCTGTCACGAATATACACTTGCGACCGCTTGCGGGGGCGATGGTGTACGAGATTTTCACCGGCAACGGAGGGTCTCACCTCATCGACGCCCGCACAGGAGCAGTGGTGACGGTGACGGAGCCGATGGCGGAGGCAATTGCTCATGCCATGATGATCGATGGAGTGAACGTCGAATCCTCGACGCTTGTGAGTGCGTACGGCACCGACTATATGTCCGGACCCCTTCCGGTGTATCGCATCCAAATGTCTGATCCATCGGCATCGGTCGTGTACGTCTCCGCGCGTAACGGGGACAGTCGATATACCAATCGTTGGATCAAGATTCGAGCGGGGCTCGAAGGACTTCATAGCTTTGATCCTATCGAGTGGATCACCGGTTCAAGTCTCCTCCGCAAAGGCCTCCTGCTCCTTGTCGGTCTGATCGGCGGAGTCGTTGCCCTCACCGGATACGCACTGGCGCTCCGCAGAGTTTGAACCGCGCGCGTCACGAGCGGGGGCCCCGATTTGCGCAGGATGGTTGCATCCTATCGTCTCAGCGTTCAGGTGGTGCGTTCGTTGTAGTTTCGAAACTACGACGATGGACTGAAGAGGAATACCCTGCAAGAGATCTGGCAATATCGATGAGCCGGTGGCTATGCCATGGGTGGGTGCTCTTGCCGGATCGCTGGGATTGTGACGGAAGGCGCAAACGTTCAATGACCAAAGGTGCATCAGGTTTGCCGGCAACGCGAATCGGGCCATGTGGGCTGACCCGGTGGATGGGGATAGTCTTGACCATTTCCCTGATCGGTTGTTCCCAACCCGGTGGGGAGGGGACAGCGCTGCCATCGGAAGGTCGCAATGTGCAGTCCATCGTATTCTCTACCTTGATGGGAGACAGCCATCTGACTGAGGTGAGAGACATTGCGGTTGACCGTCAGGGATCTATCTATGTCACTGGAGGAACTGAATCGGAGGATTTCCCCGTCACCCGAGGAGCGTTCGACGAAAGCTTTAACGGAGGGCTAGACGCGTTTGTCCTCAAGTTGACCGCGGCCGGAGAGATCATCTGGGCCACCTACCTTGGTGGTCCAAGCCATGACCGGGCCTATGCAATCGAAGTGGACGAGCAGGGTTATGTCTATGTCAGCGGACGAGCCGGCGACAAATTTCCTGTCACCGACAGAGTGTTTCAACCCCAATTTTTGGGTGGAATTCCTCAGGGGCCCTATCCATCCCAAAGTGGTTTCGTCGCCAAACTGTCACCTGAGGGAAACACGCTGGTCTGGGCGAGCTATTTTGGCGCAGGGGATGATCCTTCCCATCCGGTCAGAGACTTGGCCTTGGCTCGTGACGGCTCGATCCTCATCGCCGCCTCTTCGACGACCGGTGCCTATCCGAGAAGCATTCGTCAGGCCTTCGACAGAGGGTATCGGTCGCGGCATGCAGGGAAACGAGACGCGGTGCTGGCTCGCCTGAAGAATGACGGGACGGAAGTGGTGTGGGCGACCTATCTTGGGGGTCGAGAGTCGGAAGGAGGGGAAGGCTCCGTGCGCACCACGAGCAAGGGCAATGTCTATTTTTTGACGACGACCGAATCCAATGATGCGCCCGTGACCCCCGGAGTATATGGTCAGAACTATCACGGAGGAGGAGATTTCTACCTCGCGAAGTTCAATGTAGAAGGAGCGTTGTTGTTCGCAACCTATCTCGGCGGGTCGGATCTCGAGAATACTGAAACGCATGAACTGGCCGTCGATAAGGATGAAAACGCCATCATCGCGTCCGGCTCGCTCTCGACGGACTATCCGACCACGCTGGGGGTCGTCCAGCCGTCCTATGCCGGTTCAGGGGGAAGAGGGACCGGAGGGGGGACGAACTATCCCGGCGATGTGGTGGTTTCGAAGATCTCGGCCGACGGAACCAGGCTGTTGGCAAGCACGTTCATTGGAGGGAGACATGGGGAATCCGTCGAGGGCGTCGAGGTGGATTCCAACGGGGATGTGTCGATCACAGGCGCGACCTTTTCCGATGACTTTCCGGTCACCCCTAACGCCGTGCAATCGCGGTGGGGAGGGGAGGCGGATGCATTCGTGGTCAAGCTGTCGGCGGATCTGATGCACATCCTCTATGCCACCTATATCGGGGGAAAAGGGAGCGAGGCTTGTCGTGCCCTTGCCCTCAGTCCCGCAGGGTCGGTAATCATCGGCGGGGCAGTACGTTCCGGTGGCTGGCCGATCGTGAACGGGTTTCAAGGCGTCTCTGGCGTCCGTGGCGCCGGCGCTCTGCTCAGCCTGCAACTTCAAGAGAGAGTGCCGTGACTGGTGTTCCAGGGTTATTGAGGCGGTCGAGTATCTATTCCCCAAGTGTGAATCCATGTGTCGAATGATATGCAGGGATCGCTGCCATTCGCCACATGTAAAGGCAGGGTGAATCAGTGACGGTGCCAACGGACAGTCCGGGTCTTGAACTGAGTGTGGTTGTCGTGGTGTTGGAAGGCGGTGGGGCTCTGAGCCAATGCCTTGCGCAACTCGATCGGCAACGATTGGCGGGAAACCGTGAGGTCATTGTTCCCTACGACCAGCGCTTGCAGCATGTGTCCGATTTCACACGGGAGTTTCCGCAAGTCTCCTTTGTGCGCTGTGAGGGGCGGAAAACCTATGCTGAATTGAGGACTGTCGGCATTCTTCACAGTCGGGGGCGGATTGTCGCAGTGACCGAAGACCAGTGCCGGCCGCAGAACGATTGGTGCGACCAAGTGGTGAAGGGGCACGACTCCCATCACGCGGCGGTCGGGGGTGCCGTCGAGAAGCAGGCCCCGGATCGGGTGCTGGGCTGGGCCATCTATTTCGCTGATTACGTCCGTTATATGAGGCCGATGTCGCCAACCTTGACGGGACACCTCACTGATTGCAACGTCTCCTACAAGCGATCGGCCCTCGATGCGATTGTCTCGGTATGGGAAAAGGAGTTCCACGAACCCGAAGTTCATGGTGCCTTGCAGGCGGAGGGCCGGACTTTGTGGTTTGATCCTGAGATGGTCGTGTATCAAAGACGATCCATGAGATGGACGGAGGCACTGAATGACCGATGGTGCTTCGGTCGCCTTTTCGGGAGTAGACGAGTGGTTCATGCTTCGGTCGCGCATCGAATGGCGTATGGGGTCGCCGCATTAGCGACTCCCCTGCTGACGGTGCTGCGCGTGGCTCGAAACGTTTGTGAAAAGAGGCGATGCATCCTTCGATTCACCTGGACGCTTCCCGCGCTGATCGTGCTGAATTCTACCTGGGCGCTGGGAGAGTGTATGGGGTATTGGTCCGGACGACCTGCAGCCGCGCTCTTACCGGACAGCGAGGCGGTTGTCGGGCAAGAAGGAGCACCGCCAATATGATCTTCAAGGGAATCGAGATCTGTTGTCCGAAATGTCGGGGAGAGCTTGATGGCCATCAAGGCGAAGAGGGAATTCTCGAATGTCGCACGTGTCGTCAGAGGTATCCGATTCTGGTTGGTATCCCCGACCTGCGGATTTTCTCTGATCCCTATATCGGGATCGAAGAAGATCACGCGAAAGGCCTGAAGGTCGCCGACCATCTGCACAGTTCAACGTTAGCGGAATTGGTGGATTTCTATTACAGCACCACCTCCGTTGTCCCTCTCCACCATGCCAGGCAATATACGAGAGGGTTGCTGGCGGCTGAAGCGCGTGCACGGGCGGCCTTGGACGGATGGGAACAGGCAATTTATCCGAAGTCGTCAGGAGGGGCGACCCGCATATTGGAAATTGGATGCGGCACAGCGCCGCTGCTCGTGGCAGCGGCCCCCCGCTTCTCTTTGCTCGTCGGGGTGGACGTTGCCTTCCGGTGGCTGGTCGTGGCGAAAAAGCGGCTTCTGGAGGCTGGGCTCGACATCCCCATTGTATGCGCCTGCGCCGAAGCCCTTCCGTTTCCCGACGGATATTTTCATCGAGTGATCTCCGAGTCTTCGCTGGAACATATGAAGGATCGCCGGCAGGTCATGAAGGAATGCCGGCGTGTCCTGGTTCCCGGTGGGTACTTCTGTGTCTCGACCCCCAACCGTTGGAGTTGGGGGCCTGATCCGCAGGTGGGAGTACTGGCCGGCGGATATTGGCCGAAGAGGATCCTCAACGGCTATGTGACATGGCAAGGAGGAATTCCGCCTAAGCGGGATCTATTATCGAGCCGAACCTTGAGCATGCTGTTGCGAGACGAAGGCTTTACTGACGTACAGATTTTTCTTCCGGATATTGCCGATCAGCAGAAGAAGCAGTTCGGAATCGTGTTTCAATGGGTGGTCAATCTGTATGGGTTGTTCAAGCGTTTCCCGGTCTTGAGCAGTGTCATGTTCGTGATCGGTCCGTTGCTCCAGGGAATTGGTCGGAAGCCTCGCGAGTTGTCGGTCCAGTGTCAATGAGACGGGCCTCTTCTATCACGCTCGACGCCGGAGCATGAGTTCATACCGAAACATTCTGAAATTGTCCGCATGGGATATGATCGCCAAGGCGGCCTATTTCCTGGCCTGTCTGTATCTCGCCCGCATCATGGGTGTGGAACATTATGGGGTGTGGGAGTTCTCAATCTCCGTGATGGCCTACTTCCTCCTCATTGCGGACCTCGGAATGGAGGTGTGGGCGACGAGGGAAGCGACCAAGGGTGGAGATATTCCGGCCCTGGTCGGCAAAGTCGTGCCCCTTCGTCTTATTGGGGCTACGGTTGCTTTGGGAATTCTCCTAGCCATTCTACCGCTCTTGCCAGAATTTCCTCAGTTACACACGGTGCTCGTGGTGTTCGGGCTGACGCTTTTCCTGCAGGCCGCCAATTTGAAATGGGTGTTTATGGGGCAGGAGCGCATGGCCACTGCAGGCAAGGGGCTTGCGCTTACGCAGCTGGTGTTTGCAGGGGGAATCGTGGTGATGGTCAGAAGCCCAAACGATTTGATTTGGGCGCCGCTCGTGAAAGGACTGGGCGATTTGGCTGCAGTCAGTTTCTTTGGGAGACAGTTCCTCTCGACATACGGACTCGGTCGTATCAATTTTCGCTTGAGCGAGAGCTCGTCGATCCTACGACATGCGCTTCCCATGGGCGTTTCGAACGGATTGGGGTTACTGAGTTATAACTGCGACACACTACTGCTGGGATTTCTGTCCGGACCTAATGCGGTCGGTTTGTACAATGCCGCCTATCGCCCCGTGACCGCCGTGCTCGCGTTGCCCCTAACCTATTTCCAGGGACTCTTCCCGCTCTTGTCCCGAAAGCACCATGAGGACAGGCAGGGGTTCATTGGTACGTTGAGGCGGTCACTGGGCATTGCTGGTCTGATAGCGCTTCCCATCGGAGTGAGCGGCATGTTCCTGGGAGCTCCCGTACTCGACCTGTTGTTTGGCCCAGCCTATCTTCAGGCGAACACCGCGCTCCAGGTTCTCGTGTGGTCCGCGGTCCTGGTGATTCTGCGCGGCAGCTATCGCCAGGCGTTTATGGCCTGCGGCCGACAAACGTTAGATCTCCGATGCGCTGGCATTTCAGCAGCCTTCAATGTTGGACTCAACGTCCTCCTCATTCCCCCATACGGCATTATCGGAGCAGCGGCGGCAACGGTAATAGGGGATTGCATCTGGCTGACATTGGCGGTGCTGTACTGCAACCGCTATGTTGTACCGGTGCCTATACTTGAGCATGTATCCAAACCGCTCGTTGCCGCGGTCCTGATGGGAGGGGCATTCATTGCGTTCGCATCATTGCACTGGGTGTCACAGGCAGTCCTCGCTTGGCTGGTGTATCTCGTCTCCCTGTGGCTGATGGGGGAGAAAGAAGTTCGATCCTGGTTCATGATGGTTCGACCTGCTGTTTGACGCGGCAGGCATTACCCTGTGGGGCATGAATTGCCGAACCCGAAAGGATTTGCTAGACCGCCGTCGCGGGGCAGGTTTGATATTCCGGGATGATTGCACTATCCTTCACCCTCGACGCTGCTCCGCCTCAACTGCCCGGCCTATCGAGGGTCAGTTGATGATCACCCAGTCAAAGTTGAGGGCATTTCTGCCTTGCGCACTCACACTGGAGCAAACGCCAGGGAAACAATTCAAGAGTCTGTGGGCGCTCTCAAAGAACCTACGTGTTTTGGCGCATCAGGCACAATACTATCCAGAGCGGCGCTACAAGCTTGCGACCGTGATCGGGTGACATGTACTTGCGCGATAACTGCCGTGACGGGACCGATCTCAGCCCTTTGTTCGTGGAGAACGTCTATCGGGTCATACGCGTGGCTTATCCTTGCGATGTCCCGGATGTGGGGGCGAACTCGATCTATTTGTCCGATGGGTCCAGTCATATACCCCGGAGCCGCGCATTCACTGGTTCGAGCCGTTGACATCGAATGCAGCCATGGTGCGTAGAAACTGCTCTACTGCGATCGTCAATCAGATTGCCTTGGTCGGGATGCTGGGACGGTAGCCATCGGGGCTGATCCGCATGGGGTGATGGTGTCATCCATCGCGCAACCGTGATGCCTTAAGCCCATTGAAATCCAGGTCATGAAACTGGATACCTATGCGGATCAAGATGGCGTCAAAGAAGCGGTACTCCTGAAAGTCGAAACGGAGGGGATGGAAGTCGATGTATTGGATGGTGCCTCGAGCGTGCTGACATGGATGCACCAAGTCGCATCAGGAGACACATGGTGAGGTACGGCATAAGACTTCGTTGGATCGCCTCAAGGGTGCAGGGTTCCGGAGTGAAGCCGAAGAATGAAAGGGACGGGAATGATCTGGGCCTCACGCCACGAATACGATGTTTTCGAGCAATGTGCCGCACACAATTCTTATGTGACGGTCTGAGAAGGAGCGCAGGCATGTAAGGAGTATGACGCACCATGTACCAATCGCACTCTGTCTCTGTCGGGAAATTCCAAGATTCGATCCGCTGCTGGCGGCGGCTGACTGGGAAAATGTCCTCCAGGGATAGGTGACGAGCAGCCGATGAGGATTGTTGTACACCCCCGTTACCGGAGCCTCGTGAATCCAAAGACACGTGTGATCACCACGATGACCTGTTGTGCCTTGGCCCGAAGCCGCAACTCGGTCCGGGTTTTGCGCTTCCGACCGGCTCCGCAGCGCGTTGATATAGATTCATGTAGTCCGGAGTCCTCGGAGCCACCCGGTGAATCACGGCCGTTTGTTCTTGGTAGACCTGATCTCCTTAGACCCCCCTCTCCCCCCTATGATGGAGCAGGTGAAGATTGTGTTACGTGATGTGCTCGAAATGGAATTCAGAGATTAACAGAGGAGACACAGCATGCGCGCCTTGATAACGGGTGGTGCGGGATTCGTCGGGTCACACTTGGCCGAAGCGCTCTTGAATCAAAACGCCTTTGTCACGGTGATCGATGATCTGTCCACGGGTAGCATTACCAATATTCGTCATCTGAAAAACCGCTCGGGATTTTCATATGTTATCGATACGGTGATGGATCACTCTCTCATGGCGGAATTGGTGGATGCGGCGGATGTCATCTATCACCTGGCTGCCGCGGTCGGTGTTCGTTTGATCGTAGAGAGTCCGGTCCGGACTATTGAAACCAACGTGTCCTGCACGGAAGCGGTGCTGACCCTGGCCGCCAAGAAGCAAAAAAAAATACTGATTGCCTCCACCAGCGAGGTGTATGGAAAATCGACAGCCATCCCATTTCGTGAGGACGGCGATTTGGTGATCGGAAACACAACCAGAGGTCGCTGGAGCTATGCGTGCTCAAAAACCCTGGACGAATTTCTAGGGTTGGCCTACTGGAAAGAAAAAAAAGTTCCAGTGGTTGTGTTTCGGCTGTTTAATACGGTCGGTCCTCGTCAAACCGGTCGCTATGGTATGGTGCTGCCCACCTTTGTGCAACAGGCTCTCAAAAATGAGCCCATCACCGTGTATGGGGATGGCCAGCAGTCACGGTGTTTCACGTGGGTCGGCGATGCCGTGCGAGCCATCATCGACCTCTCCCTGCACCCTCAAGCGGTCGGCCAGGTCTTCAACATCGGAAGCGAGCAAGAAGTTACGATCATGGATCTGGCCAAGATGGTCAGGGATGTCGCCAGGAGTTCGTCGGACATCGCGTTGGTGCCCTACGATCAAGCCTACGAAGAGGGATTTGAAGATATGGGGAGGCGGGTGCCGGACCTCAGCAAGATCCGTAATCTGATCGGATATAAGCCTACCGTCGATCTGCCGAATATTGTTGCACAGGTGGTGGAATACTACCGCCAGCAGACGCTCGGGTGATACGGACACACCTGAAAGCGGTGCGGAGCGTGTCGAGCTCTGGGAATGTCGCCTGAACAGACGAGGAACAGGCATGTCTAGAAAAGCCGGTCAATGACAACCCATACATATTTCGTGCACGAATCGAGCTATATTGATCAGCCTTGTGACATTGGCGAGGGGACGAAGATCTGGCATTTCTCTCACGTCATGACCGGGGCAGTGATCGGGCGAAGATGCAATATCGACCAGAATGTGCTGGTGTCCAGCGGGGTGCAGATCGGAAACAACGTGAAAATTCAGAATAACGTCGCGCTATATACCGGAGTCGCTCTGGAAGACGATGTGTTCTGCGGACCATCGTGCGTGTTTACCAATGTCATCAATCCGCGCAGTCACATTTCGAGGAAAAGCGAGTACCGAGCGACGGTGACCTAGCCGGGCTGAATTGGTCCAGATTCACTGTTAGTCTGGACCCCCAACCCAGGACGTCATCCCATGCCCCGCAAATCGTACACGCCTGAAGAAATCATCCAACATTTTCGCACGGTCGAGCTGGAAACTGGCAAAGGGCTTGCCGACGTGGAGGCGTGCTGGAAGATCGGCATCACGGAACAAACCTACGATCGATGAAAAAGGAGTACGGCGGCCTGCGCGTTGATCAAGCCAAACGGCCGAAGGGGCGTGAACAGGAGAATCAGCGGCTCAAACGAATTGTGGCTGATCAGGCCGTCGATCTGTCGATCTTGAAGGAAGTCGCGTCGGGAAACTTCTAAGCCCGGCGCGGCAGCGAGAGGCCGTGCGCCACACCATGGCGGTGCTGCACGTCTCCGAGCGCCGAGCGTGCCGGGCGATCGGCCAGCTTCGATCCAGCTATCGATATAGCTCGCAGCCGGACTGACAGACGCGCGGGTACGGGCGCGCGTCATCGAGCTGGCGAGGGAATGTGGGCGGTACGGTTATCGAACGATCACGTGGTTGTTACAACGGGAGGGCTGGGACGTGGGGAAGGATCGCGTGTACACGATTTGGCGGCAAGAAGGCTTGAAGGTGCCGGCGAAGCAGCCAAAACGCGCGCGACTCTGGCGGGCCGACGGCTCGTGCGTGCGCTTGCGGCCGACTCACCGCAATCAGGTCTGGTCGTACGACGTTGTGGCGGAGCGGACCCATGATGGGCGTCCGTTTCGCATCTTGAATGTGCTCGATGGGTACACGCGGGAATGTCTCGCATCGGTGGCGGCGCGCCGACTCGGATCCCAGGACGTGATCCTGCTGTTGGCCGAGATGTTTCTACACCACGGCGTGCCGCAGCACATTCGGTCCGACAACGGACCGGAGTTTATTGCCAGGAAATTGCGTCGCTGGCTGAAGACCCTGCAGGGTGAGCCACTCTACATTGAGCCGGGCTCCCCGTGGGAAAACGGCTATGTCGAATCGTTTAATGGAAAAATGCGCGCGCAGTTCCTGAACGGCGAGCTGTTCTACGCGCCGAAGGAAGCGCAAATTCTGACAGAACAGTGGCGGATCCACTACAATACGGTCCATCCACACAGTCGTCTCGGGGGGGCAGCCACCGGTCCCCGAGACGGTTCAGCTGGCAGGCTGAAGACTAACAAATGAAGTGGTACAAAAAATCCCGGCTGGTCAATTCTTGCCGCGACACTCAAAACAGATTGGCCGACGTCGAAGCCGTCCCCTGTGTTTGGGGAGAGGGACGCGGCAACGCGTATCGTCGATCTTCTTGAGAATGGCCTGACATCGGGATCGGTGGAAGGTGGGAGATAGTCCGGCGGTCTGCTTGTCGCGATGGGAGTGGAAGTCATCCGGTCCGTTGGAGGGGGGAGAGTAGGTGCTCGGTGAATGAGGCAGCGATCCAACGGCCCTTGCTGGTGGCGATCATCGTTCCCGTATACAATGGTGGCCCAGGGTTGACCTGTTGCCTTTCGGCGCTTGTCGCCGCTCGGAATTCCGTCCCTCATGAATTGATAGTCGTTGATAACGGATCCACAGATGGTTCGGTGGCGATCGCCTCCGGCTTCGGTGCTCGGGTGCTGCACTGCCCAGGTCCATCAGGTCCGGGTGCGGCGAGAAATGCGGGAGCCGCAGCGACCGATGCGGACATCCTTGTTTTCGTGGACGCGGACGTGGTGGTGTCTCCCGATGCCGTTTCTAAACTGGTCGCGCACTTTCACAAGGACTCCGGGGTTGCCGCCGTGTTTGGATCGTATGATGACAGTCCGCGTGCCGAGAATTTTCTCTCCCAGTACAAGAATCTCCTGCACCATGTCACTCACCAACAAGGGAATCGTGACGCCAGGACTTTCTGGGGTGGATGCGGAGCCGTTCTCAAAAAAATATTTGATGAACTTGGAGGGTTTGACCAACGCCGCTATCCGAAACCGTCCATCGAGGACATTGAGCTGGGATTCCGATTGCATTCGGGCGGATATCGCATCGTGCTGGATCCCTCGATCCAAGTCAAACATCTGAAGGAGTGGCGGATGGGTTCGTTGCTGCGCGCCGATATTTTTTATCGAGCGATACCGTGGGCGCAGCTCATTCTGGAGAGGCAGGGACTCGTCAATGACCTGAATCTGAAAACGTCCCAGAGAATCAGTGCAGGACTCGTGGGTGGAATTCTCGTGCTCGTCCCTGCGGCGCTGCTTCATCTCGCGATCTGGTTCCTCATCATCGG
Source organism: Nitrospira sp. (assembly GCA_009594865.1). GTDB lineage: Bacteria > Nitrospirota > Nitrospiria > Nitrospirales > Nitrospiraceae > Nitrospira_A. The sequence continues at coordinate 27,606 of VOPT01000044.1, forward strand.
GCTGCTTGGAGTCTTTTTGGCATTGAACCGCGATCTCTTCGCATTTTTCCTCCGTCGAAAAGGGCTGCTGTTCGCTGCTGCAACCGTGCCCATGCACATGTTGTATTTTTTCTATAGCGCCGCAACGTTCACTGTGATGTGGGGATGGCATGTCGCACGAGCACGGAACGCGGTCAAGCGTATGAAGCAGACCGGGTAGGGTCTATCTTGATGAGCGATGATCAGGACAATTCTTCTTCCGGATTCGTCACGACGAGACCGTTCGGAGAAGATCTGCATGGAACATGGGGCGCTCTTGCCACCCTGTCCTGTGCATTGTCGTTGATCGCCTATGTATTTCAAAGTAAAGCTCTGGTGACGTACGGAGAAATGTATCATGCCGTTTTTCAGAAGGTCTTCTCGATTATCGCCCGCTGATGTGTCGTGGTGTATTCTCAATCCTCCCATGTCCGGTCGAATGTGAGTCTCCCTCATGTTGTGAATATGATCGGTGTCGTCGTTGCCCTTGGGTTGGCCTATGGGGTCGGTCGACGCACGGCGGCCCAAGTTGTCGCCCGCCTGTACGGACCATTGCCTGTTGATCGTTGGATCGTGGGATCGGTCGTCTCCGCCACCGCCATCGTGACGGGTTGGCAGGTGTTGGGAGTTGCGGCGAGGGTGAGTGGTCTGCCGATGGTCCATGTCTTACTCCTGTCCGGAATGTTGATGCTGATCTATCTCGTTGTCAGACGATCGGGTCAGACATTGCCGGAGTTCAAGGACTGGTTCGCGGCGAGGGGAAGAAGAGAGATCACTCCGTCTCCATGGTGGCGGTTGAAGTCATCGGCCGGAGCATGGAGCCTGGCTGTGGCAACAGGGATTCTTGGGATGTTCCTACTGGAGTCGCTGACGAAACCGCCGCTGGGATGGGACACGTTGGTGTATCACCTGCCTCTGGCCGCAAAATGGTTCCAGGGAGGTACGTTGGAGGTTTTTCGTGAATCTTGGAAATTTCAAATGCCTTCGAATGCGGAGTTGTTCCCGCTGTTGCTCCTGTTTACCGGGGAAGAGAGAATTCTAGCCCTCACCTATGTGCCGTTCACCCTGCTGAGCCTGTTGGTTGTGTATGGTTTTGCCCGTCGGTTTGGCGCGACACACGATTGGGCCTGTCTCGGTGCGATCGGATTCGGCACCATGCCCATTGTCCTTTACAATACCTTGGATTTGTATGTGGACATGTTCGTGGCCTATGGATGGCTCTGTGCCTTGTACCTGTTATTTTGGGCATTTGAACGTGAGCCGTCGACGGAGAAGCGAGCGGCTTCTCTCCAGATCGTTCTCGCGGGCCTGGCGTTCGGGCTTGCCCTTGGCTCTCGGTACATTCTCGCGCCGATGCTCCTGATGATGTCGGCGATCTGCGCGGGGGGGGCGTTCTTCTTCCTCGACTCGCGGGCCGCTTCCATCAGGTCGCGGTTACGTCTGGCAGGATCCATGACGTTCGCGTTCATACTGTCCAGTCTTGTTCCCTCCTGCTATTGGTATCTACAAAACTGGCTGGCTACGGGCAATCCGATGCATCCACTGCAGTTCTCCTTCGGCGGGTCCACAGTCGTACGCGTCTCCATTGGGGCCCTGTCTGAGCGTATGACGTTCTTCGGCCCCGAAATAGCCTATGACGGTGAATGTCTGGACTCGGGCGCCCATTCCATTTCTTCATGGCTGATCTCTCCATGGAGAGATTGTTGGTACGCCGGCGACCATTTTTCCTCGAATTGGGGCTTCGGTCCTGTCTTTACGACGTTTATTCCCGTGTTCACGCTTGTAGGTGTCCTGATTGTCCTCGCGTCAGCCCTGCGAGGCAGGCGGGTGCCGAAGGCAACCTATCCGCTGATGGTAGCCGGGCTGATCGCCTGTTATTGGTGGGTCTATGTGTTCAACATGTTGCGGACGTTGTTGCCCGTTATCGGAGTGCTATTTGCCGTGACGGCCTATGGCATGTCGCTGATGAGCGAACGGGCGCAACGGGTGGCGGGCGTGTTGTTTCTCACAGCAATGGTGTTGAATGGGCTGCTTGTCGTGGCAAAACCGATTCGATCATTGACGATGCACGCCTATCGGGGCGATTGGAGCCGGAGCGGTTTCTACGGAATACCGAAGGTCGTAGACGAACTCCCGCCGGGCAGCGTGATTCTGAACGCGTCCCATGAGCTGAAGAACTATCCGCTCTTTGGGCGTAGGCTCCAGAACCATGTCGTGACCGATCGGGTCCTGCTGGAGCCGAGCCTCGTCACGGTGATTACTGATGCGGTCATCAATAAATACGGGATCGACTATATTTATTACGACACGACGCAGAGATGGACCATCGCCGAATCGGTCAAAGGCCAGATCGTGTATGAACAAACTATAGACAATGACGGACAACCGTACAAAATCATGTTGTTCAAGATTGCGAAACCGTCCACATGACGATGTCGGTCCGGCGTATAGTGTTTTGTCAAGCGGTGGTCCCTTATGTGAGTGGATGTTGGTGAAGCTTCAGGAGAACGATTCCAGGGCGCTCATTACCGGACAGACGCGGCTCTCCCACGATCTGCGCAAGCGAGATTGCAGGATCAATAAATGTGAAACGATGTTTCCGAATCGCACGAATGAAAACCCTCTGAGAAGCTGACGAACCGTGTTACTTCAAGACAGTCTTTTTGCGCGATCGATGCCGCAATCCACTCTACGCCTCTTGCGATTTCTCGCGTGGGGTCTCAGCTGCTTCTTCTTTATCTGGGTATCGGTGGATCCTCAGTTTTATGATTCAGAAGGGTTTCTTGCCGGAACAGCCTGCCTGCCCGTTTCTCTTGGAGTCGGCCTCTTGCTGTTGGGCTGCTTCTTCAGAAAAGAGTGTTGGCAATCCGCATGCTGGTTTACGCTGGCCCTTGCAGGACAAGCGAGTAGCCTCCAACTGATAGTTGCCGGCATCAAGCCAGGATTCCAACACTACAAGCCTGTACAGGCCATTGTCATGAACACGCACCCGCTTGTTCTGGGAATTCTGGCCCTTCAAATACTACTGATCACAACATTTCTACCTTCGATCTGGCCTATGACCAGAGCATGGGCGATACGCACCTTTAAACCTTGGCAAGTCGTGAGTATAGCCATTATTTGCGTGATCCCTGCTGTTGCAGGCTCACGACAAATCACGACCTACGCACTCGAACTCTGCACCGCAGCATTTCTGCAACTCCTCAACGTGGCAAACATCACGCTCGCCGTCTGGGCCCTTCCAAATGGACTTCGCTCGTGGTGGAGAGACAGATGTGTCACATGGCTCACGCAGCAAGACCGTTCCCGCGCGAATGGGCAGCACATAGGAAACTCCTTCGTCTTAACGGCAGCTCTATGGACGATCGGTGTGACTGCCCTGCTTGCTTGGTGGATTTACGAGTCGCATCCACATATCCCCGACGAAGTGTCCTATCTCTATCAAGCAAGATATTTCGCAGCCGGCATGCTGACGATGCCTGCACCACCGGTCGCCGAGGCGTTCGATATTGATCTCATGACATATGAAGATACACGTTGGTATTCTCCCTTCCCTCCGGGCTGGCCTATCGCTTTATCTATGGGGGTTATCCTCGGCATTCCCTGGCTGATCAATCCATTACTTGCCGGTCTCAATATTCCACTGATATTCGCATTGACTCAAAGGCTGTATGACGTGCCCACCGCACGTATCGCTGTGCTGCTTCTATCTACATCGCCCTGGTACCTTTTCATGGGCATGAATTACATGAGTCATATGCTTTCCTTAACTTGTGCCCTGATCGCCTCGCTTGGTGTAGTAAAGGCCCGTTCTGACTCTTCCATAGGCTGGGGACTCACATCGGGCGGCGCCCTCGGCTTTGCAAGTTTGATTAGGCCGTTGGAGGCTTCTATACTTGCCGGCCTTCTAGGGCTCTGGGCGCTGGGAGTCGTGGGTCAACGAGTGCGATTCTCAACACTCGCCGGTCTCGCACTCGGAGCAGCGTTAGTCGGCTCACTCAATTTCCCCTATAATTCCCTGTTAACCGGCGATCCATTAAAATTCCCCGTCATGGATTACTTTGATAAGTATTATGGCCCCGGCATCAACAACTTAGGTTTTGGCCCTGACCGCGGTATTGCATGGGCAACTGACCCGTTCCCAGGCCACAGTTTTCTAGATGCCATGGTCAACACTGCGCTGAACTCTTTTTCCGTCAATACGGAGTTGTTTGGTTGGGCAACGGGTTCACTTATTTTTGTTGCGGTCGTCCTGTGTTCTCGGAAGCTTCAGCCAAGTGACCACCTGATGATTGTCTTCGTCGTCGCGGTGATCGCAGTTCACGCACTCTATTGGTTTAGTGGAGGCCCGGATTTCGGTGCTCGATATTGGTTTCTCATCATTCTTCCATGTACTCTCCTCACCATCCGCGGAATCGCAGTTCTCGAAAAAACACTGCCTGAGCACCCCGCACGGATTGTTTCTGATCACGGAACGGTTCTCCTCGCAGTCATCATGTTATGCGCACTGAGCATAATCAATTTCCTCCCCTGGCGCGCCATTGATAAATACCACCATTATCGCGATATGCGTCCTGACATTCGCGTTCTTTCACACGAACAAAAATTTGGGAAAGGCCTGGTATTTATCAAGGGCAATCGCCACACCGACTATGCTTCCGCAGCCATCTACAATCCCATCGATCTCGACACAGATACAACCATCTATGCTTGGGCTCGAACCGAACAGATCTACGATAAAGTGGTGGCCAGCTACCCCGACAGACCGGTTTGGGTAGTAGATGGTCCTTCTCTGACGGGGAACATGTATAAAGTCGTCGCAGCTCCCGCTGAGGCGTATCAATTGCTGCAGAGATAAGGCGGGAAGTGCTTTGCCGCATTTCATTTTCAGCCGCTGCCTAACAGGTAGTGATCTACTTCATTCTGTCTGTCGGCCGCGAGAAACTCACGGGCGGTTCGCTCTGTCGAATCAGCATTGGTACTTATGGTGCGTCACGATCGTCCATCGTGGTGGCGTGTGCCGCTGAAGATTCGCATTCGAATCCCCGGCGACTCGCCAAGCCAGGCGGTGTCAGATCGCCGGTCGGAGGCGGGTAGGGGATCCCCTAAGACTCATTCGCGGGGAGATGCCCATGATTTCCAGGAAGTCTTATGGCCAGAGATCTCGACATTCAGGATGACCTGCCACTTCCGTGCCGCCATTGGAAAGGGCAGCGGGTGGGGTGGTGGGGCATCGCCTGCGTGCTGGCTGCCGGTCTGTTAGGACTGTTCGGGCACCATCCATTTTCTCGAACCACGGCTCACACTGAAGACGGCATGCAGATGGTGGCCTATGATCGTTTCGGGCGTGCCGCCAGTGAAGCCGAGATATTTCTCACAGTCACACCCACGACGCACAAGCAAGGAACATTTCGGGTCTGGTTCGACGCAGACTACCTCGATGTCGTGCGGATAGTCTCCATCTCGCCATTGCCGCTGAGCGGTGAGGCACGCCAGGGTGGTCGTGACTTCGTCATACAGACGGATGCCCACCGGTCGACGATGTTGTTATCCGTTCAGTTTCAAACATTCGGCATCATTCGAGGCCAAGTCAGAATCAACGAAGGCGAGGCGGCCCCGATCACGCACCTGGTGTGGCCGTAGATGAGGATGTATGAATGCGATTCTGGGAAGATCCATTATGTGCCTGTTCCTGCGGGTGTTATTCCGGATCGCCGGGCGGCGAACGCTAGGCCAAATGACCAATTCGATTTCGTACTGCTCTTGATCATCAGTGAGGCGACGCAAAACGCCATGATTGCGAATGATTTCTCGGTCACCAACGGCATCCTGGTCATCTTATCCCTCGTAGGTTTGGACATTGGCTTTTCGATCCTGAAGCAGCGATTTCCAATCTTGAATCGTCATATGAATGGACTGCCGCTAGTGTTGGTGGATCAGGGGTGGCCGGTACGGAAATTGATGCGCAAGACCAGGGTGGACGAAGAGGACATTCTGTTTTCGGCCCGTGAGAAACATGGCATCGAGCGCATGGAACAGATCAAATATGCCGCGCTTGAAACTAATGGCGGCATCTCCATCATTCCCACGGCGGAATCATGAGTGCTGAATCCGCTGAGCAGCCTGTTCTCCCGACGACGAAAGCCTGTCATATTTGATTTGCGCATCGAGCGGTTGATCACCCCTCATGCCGCCTAGGTAGTCGTTTCTCTTCATGGATACATTCGGGAACGTGAGGTGCCAAGACATCTCCCGTTGCTTGTTGCTGCACGCGGTGTATGGTAGTCTGCAGGCATTGCCAGTCGGAGATAGTGACTCTACAGCTGCCGTCAGGCGCCACGAGTATGATCGTATTGCGTTGTCCATCGTCTCGTCTCCCCAGGGTGTTGATCCTCCTCCTGGCCTGGGTCGTGGTTGCCGGTCTCTCCTGGGCAGATCTGGTTGGTGCGCAGCTGGAACCGACCGGGGCATTGGTCGACGCGCAGGTGGCCACCGAGCTCGATTTGGATGAGCTGCGGGATGATGTCACGACGATTTCCCTCACCGAAGAAGAACTCCCCGCACCCCTCTCCCCGCAGACCTCGCCCTTCTTTCATATAGGCCTTGCACCCTCGGCCGAGTACCCGCTACCGACCCGCTCGTTCCTCTCAAAATTGTCCGTCTATCGCGTATAGCCCGTCCGCTTCCGCGTGAAGGTATCGTCCGGTGACTCAGTCCTCGAGTGAGGTCGAGATGCCGTGGTTCTGTGAGGCTTGCGCGGGGCCCCGTCGTGGACTGCAGCGAGCAGCGGAGGGAAGGGACTATGATCGAGCGACTTGTCGGAGCGGCGCTAGCGCAGCGCCTGATGGTGTGTTTCGCCGGCCTCGCGCTGTTATTCGGCGGCCTCTATGCGTTTCATATTTTGGATGTGGTGGCTTATCCCGATCCGTCGCCTCCGATGATCGAGGTCATCGCGCAGTATCCGGGCTGGTCCGGCGAGCAGATGGAGCGGGCGATTACGCTGCCCATCGAGATCGCGCTCCAGGGCATGCCGGGGCTGTCGGAGATTCGCTCGCTGTCGATTTTCGGGTTGAGCGACGTCAAAGTGTATTTCGACTTCGGTACCGACTATTTCCGGGACCGGCAGGAAATTCTCAATCGCCTGCAACTCACCGTTCTGCCGCAAAACGTGCAACCCACCATTTCTCCCTGGTCGGCCATCGCCGAAATTTTTCGCTATGAACTGACAGGGGATCATGTGTCCCTCACCGACCTGAAGACCACTCAGGATTGGCAGATTCGCCGCGAGTTCAAGCGGGTGCCGGGCGTCATCGATGTGAGCACCTACGGCGGAACGACCAAGGAGTATCACGTCGAGTTAGATCCCGGCCAACTCATGAGTTACAACGTCACGCTCGACCAAGTCATGGATGGCCTCGCCAAGAGCAATACCGATGTGGGCGGCAACTACCTCTCGATGGGGGAGCAGAGTTTCAATATCCGTGGCATGGGGCTGATCAAGAAACTCGAGGACATTTCCAACACCGTCGTGACGCAGAAAGAAGGCACGCCGGTCTTCGTGAGAAACCTCGGCAAGACCAGCATCGGCTCGCGCGTGCGTTTGGGCAAAGTCGGAATCGACGATCGCGATGATGTTGTGGAAGGCGTTGTGTTGCTCCAGCGAGGCGCCAAGGCCTTGCCGGTGCTCGAAAAGGTCCATGAGAAGGTGCAGGAGCTCAACGCCAAAAAGTTGCCGCAGGGGGTGGCCATTAAGCCGTTTTATGATCGCACGGTGCTCATCCACACTACCATCGAAACCGTCATCGATATTCTGATCGCGGGCGTCGTGCTGGTCTCGATCATTCTCTACGTGTTCCTGGGACACTTCAGGACCGCGATGATCGTCGCCCTGACCGTGCCTGTGGCCCTGCTGTTCACGTTCGGGATGATGGTTCTCAGCGGGCAGTCGGCCAATTTGATTTCGTTGGGGGCAGTCGATTTCGGCATCATCGTCGATTCGACCCTCATCATGGTCGAAAGCATCTTCTATCATCTTGCGCATAAATCTTCGGCCGGCGTGACGGTCCCGATGCATGTCATGCGGGCGGCGCGTGAAGTCGGGCGTCCGATTTTCTTCGCCACGACGATCATCGTGATTGCCTTTTTGCCCCTCTTCACCATGACCGGGGTGCCGGGAAAAGTATTCGCCCCCATGTCCCTGACCTATGGCTTTGCGTTGACTGGCGCACTGCTGATGGCCTTCACCCTGGCGCCGGCGCTGTGCTCCCTTCTGCTGAACGGACCGATCAAGGAGCACGACACGGCGGTGGTGGAATTCTTAAGCCGCCGCTACATGGCCTTGCTGAATTGGGGCCTTCAACGGGAGTGGTTGGTGATCGGCATCGCCATCGTGACGCTGGCACTGGCCATGGCAGCGGTGCCGTTCATCGGCGGCGAGTTCATGCCGGCGCTGGAAGAAGGCAATATCTGGATGCGCACGACCTTCCCCGTAGACATTTCGTTCGAACAGGCCGCTCGGCTGGTCACGGATATTCGCGGCATCTTCAGGCAATTTCCGGAAGTCATCAGTGCGGCCTCGCAGCTAGGACGCCCCGACGATGGCACCGACCCCACCAGTTTCTTCAATGCCGAATTTCTGGTGACCTTGAAGCCGTTTAAGGAGTGGCGGGCGGATGTGCCGACCAAAAAAGCCTTAGTCGATCAAATCGAGCAACGCCTCGCAGTGATTCCCGGTGTGACCTTCAACTTCTCCCAGGCCATTCAAGATAATGTCCAAGAGGCGATGTCGGGTGTGAAAGGCGAAAACGCCGTCAAACTATACGGTAGCGACCTCCAGACCTTGGAGCAATTGGCCGCACAGATCGAACTGGTGATGAAGGATGTGCATGGCGTGAAGGATCTGGGCGTGCTCCATCTGTTGGGACAACCCAATCTGGTCATTGAGGTGAATCGCGAGGAGTGCGCGCGGTATGGTCTCAAGGTCGGCGACGTGAACGATGTGGTGCAGGCGGCCATCGGCGGCCAGGCTGTTACGCAGATTTATGAGGGGGAACGCTGGTTTGATCTGGTCGTGCGCTTTCTCCCCGAGTTCCGGCGCGACATCGAATCGATCGGGAATATTGTCGTGAGCACACCCGATGGGGCCCGTATCCCGCTCAAGCAATTGGCCTCCATCACGGAACAGACGGGTGCGTTTATCGTGTACCGGGAGAATAACGAACGATATATTCCGATTAAGTTCAGCGTTCGGGGCCGGGATCTGGAAGGCACGGTTCGGGAAGCGCAGGAACGGATCGAACGTCAGGTTCCATTGCCGCAAGGCTACCGGATTGAGTGGCATGGTGAGTTCGATCAGCTGCAGGAGGAAAAAGCGCGTCTCGCCAAGATCGTGCCCATTACGCTGCTGCTCATTCTGTTTCTCGTCTATCTCGTGCTGAACAATATGCGCGATGCGTTCCTCGTCCTCGCAGCGGTCCCTTTCTCCTTGGTCGGGGGCGTGTTGGCGTTGCTGGTCACCGGTACGCATTTCAGTATTTCGGCGGCGGTCGGATTTATTTCCTTGTTCGGTGTGGCGGTGCAAGGCGCGTTGATTCTGATCAGTCGAATGCAGGAACTGTTGCGGGAAGGCTATGAGATTCGCGACGCGATTATGAAAAGCGCGGAAGTCCGGATGCGGCCGGTGTTGATGACTTCTCTGGCTGCCGCCATCGGACTTCTTCCCGCAGCCATTGCCACCGGGATCGGGGCGCAGTCGCAGCAGCCGTTGGCGAGAGTCGTGGTGGGGGGGATGCTGACCTCCGCGGCGTTGATCCTATTGGTGCTTCCCGTGCTGTATCAACTCCTGCATCGATTTCGTCGATCCACGCCAGGCGGGGGAGAGACAGCGGCAGTGTCAGACGCTGGACGTCGAGTGTAAGGAAGCCGGAACGGCCGAGCCCTGGACTGCGATCCGCATCCATGCAGGTTGAGTGTTTTGGTCGTGGTTAGGTGTGTGAGCGGTCGGGTGAGACAGTCGGAGGGTATGACGTGAGCGATATCTGAAGATCGCGTGACCTGGTGTGAGCCATATGCCAATTGGTCAGGCAAAGGAGGCACCAAACGCCGACGGCCCCAAAGACGTAGTGAGAGAGGAAGAGACGGCCGATCGAATTGTCGGGTGCGGGATCGAGGAACAGAACAGGTGGGGAAGTTGCGAGGATACAAGCGATCATGGCTGCGGTGTAGCCCGGGGAAGAGGGCAGAGGGAGGCGCCCCCCCAGATAGAGCGAGAACGGAATCAGGAGAAAGAGATAGTAGTGGGTCCACGAAATCGGACTGATGATGAGCGCGAGGCACAATGCCGCCGAAATCTCCACATGAACCAGATCCTTCGTTCGATGGTTGGATCCGCTGGCGCCCAACACGAGACCGGAGAGAAGCAGGAAGCCGGCGATCAATCCGGTCCGCGCCCATTTTAGTGACGAGTCAACAGGGATCGGCGTCCAGTCATAGAGCGGCGTCGTGCTCTGGAGTCTAAGCAAGAGTCCATCGATCGACTGGACATTAAAGGCCGCCAGGGATTTGTTGGAAAAGGGAAGCACCGCCTCGCGATACCAGGTCACGTGACTTTCCCATCCAGCCCAGAGCAGAGAGGTGCCGATGAGTGCGATCAACGCGACGGCCTGTCCGGCCGCCACCCGCCAGCGGCCTTTCACGAAAAAATAGACACCCAGCAACCCGAGTGGCAGCTTGATCACGGCGGCACAGGCCACCAACGCTCCGGCCCAGAAATCTTTGCCGCGATCGAGGCAGGCGAGCATCACTACCAGAAGGCAGAGAGCCACGTGGGTCAGATTGCCCTCACGAACGCTGTAGAACAATGGTCCGTTGGTGACGAACAGCGCGGCGATCGCCCATCGTCTCCATCCCGTCGCGGCGGTGAGGGCGATCAGGACATAGTAGCTCACGCCAATACAGGCAAGCGAAAAAAACGCGAACGCGGCTTCCGCTTGGATAAGGCCGAGGCGAGAAAGGGGCGCGAAGAATAGTGCGACGACGGGAATGTTGACGAATCCACACACCGCCGAGGCGTCGCATCCGTCGATCCGCGCATACAACCGGGAAATGTCCCACATGATCGCCCGGCCGGCCGGATAATAGGCCTGGGCATAATCGCTGAAGAGTTCCGGAGGGTCCGACACGTGCCACATGAACACCAGCACCCCGGTCAATGCCGTCATAAGATGTGCTGACGAGATGAATGGTCGATGAGGCTCCCGGGCATACAGAAAGAGACACCCCCCGATGATGCTAAGACTCAACAGGAAGAGGAAGTACGTAGACATATTGGTAGTGGCCTCAGCCGTTGGCGGTAGGCCTCTGGTCATGAGGAACCGGCCCGTTGTGCTGGGCGGGGGTGAACCGTGGTGGCAAAGACCCGCCATCGTCATCTTCACCGCCTGGCGTCTGCGCTGCTACCGCTATGGCCGGTGTCAGAAGCAGCAATGTGAGGAACGTATACGCGCAGAGTGCCATCACGAACGCTTTCAACATCTGCGAAGCGAGTTCGAGGTGAAAGGTAAGCTCCCAATCGGACAGCGGCTCTCCATGCCCATGAGTGAAGACGAGAGCCGGCAAGATGGCTCCTGCGCAAGCAAGACCGAGGGCAAACCGGTTTGTGTGCGGGCCCAGGACCATGGCAGCAAGTGGCATCACAAGAATGGCTGCCCCATACGGATGGCTGTGATACAGCATCATGATGGTGGCAAGGAGCGCCAGGAGCATTTTGGCCGGGAAGGTGTCGCTCGCGGCATTCCAGGGGCCTCGCCACACCCAGGCGACGCCGGCGAGCGTGGCGAGACCCAGACAGAGGGTCAACAGAATCCCGCTTCGCCAGTAGATGTCCGGGTACCAGTCCAGAATGAGCGACCGCCAGTTGAGCATAAAAATCGGGGAATCGCCGCGAAATTGCACCATGTCGCTGAAGGCGCGCGGATACGCAAGGAGCGTCTGTAGCCCACCGGCCCACAGCGACGCACCAAGCAGGACGGAGCCGGTTACCGCGACACCGAAGACGGTCTTCCAGCGCCCTTTCCATAAGAGGAGGAGGCCTAACAGCAATCCATAGTGGGGTTTGATCAGAAGGCATCCCAGCCAGAGCCCCGCTCGGCCATCATGGCCGGCGCGGAGGGCGAGGTAACATTCCGTGACCACCCAGGCCAGGACAATTTGGATTTGCCCCACATGCAGATTCAGGACAACCGGATAGGAGCCTAGAAACAGCAGCATGACGGTCGGCGGATCCGCTCCTGTGCAGTGCCGGGCGACGCGCCAGCCGATCCACAAGGCAAGTGCGGCATTCGCAATTCCCCAGACCAGCACACTCATTGGTGGATCCAACCAGGTCATCGGCTGCATCATCCAGGCAAAGACGGGCGGATAGGGCACATGGGAGGTCCAGATTCCCGGGGTGGCTGGATTATAGGCCGGATCATGCGCATAGATATCAAGGAGGCGCCGATACTCCACATTGGTTACGGACTTATCGTAAATCCTGGTGGGATCGTCCCCGCCCATCACCGTGGCTTGCGCAAGGTAGAGTCCGTAGTCCATTCCAATGTTCACGAAAAGGCCGGTTGCGGAATAGGCGCGCCAGAAGAACAGGAATGCACTGACGACTAGGGCCAGGGCCAGTGCACGGATGAGCCACAGGTACCGGGGCGTTGGCGCGGCTTGTATAGATCTGGATGAAAACCCGGAAGGGACTAATGACGGCTTCATCGATTCAACCTCCAACTGCGGAGCGATCGCTCTGGCGCAGCGTATCGCCGGTGCAATTGTCCTACAGAGTTGTGAGGCACAGAGGTGACGTTCTGCGAGAAACCGAGTGACGTACCAGTGGGCACTGATCTGTGATGAGGCACTCTTACGTCCGTTACTCTCTGTGAGGATTCCCAATGGCGATTGGGTGGCCTGACTCGTGCGGTCACTTGTCAGTATCGAGGTGAAGCAGGCCAATGACAGCGCAGTTCGGCTATGGATAGATCGGTCGGTTGAGCGGTTTTCTGAAGCCAGTATTGGTGCGTGAGGGGCGACCCCTGACGGAAGGGGGCATACACGAGAACGATCGGTTCTGTTCACGCATCCGGCTTTGCGGCGGCCTCTTTGAATGGTGTTTCTCGAAGTTCCGCCCGTACCACGTAGCGCAGGGGACCGCCGGTCGTGATCGCATCGAAGGGAAAGCAGGTCACCAGTATCAGTTCCTCCCGTTCGTCGCTCGTCGCAATATTGCCTTGCCGCGAGTCCATGACCTGCTGTTCGGTGACTTTGTAGCGGCGGATCGTTCCATCCGTTCCCACGATCTCGAGCCGGTCGCCTGGCTGCAAGTCTTTCAAAAACTGGAAATGTGTATCTCGATGTCCGACAAGCATCATCGTGCCTTGCTGTCCAGGCAGGGCACTTGAACTGACGTGACTCGGTCCGAATGCCAATGTCCGTCCATGGGCGCCGGCGAGCACAATCAAATCCACGGACAAGCGTGGCATCTGCAAGCGTGCGACCGGCCAAGTGTCGGCCCAGGGCCAGGGTTTTGGCTTGGCGTATCCTTCCAGGGAGCGGCTCCAGGCCCGCTGCAGCAGGAGCTGCGCGAGCCCGGCCTTGGCATACATCCATGATCCTTCCCAGACCTGCCAGAGTCCAATGGCGAGAAGGCTCGCCATCAACCAGACCATGGGACGTGGTTGTTGCCAGGTTCCAGTCATGCGACCTCGTTCCGCAGTCTGCGCACCAGCGCCGCCAGCACGAGCGCTGACAATCCCAGCAAGATTTGGAACTGCCAACCGATGGCGGTCCTCGGCAACGCGCTCAGCTGCACGTTGGCCAGGTTCGTTGCCTGCCCCGGCTCGGCTCCGGGGACATCGGTCGGTCGAGCCGGTGTCACGTCGACAGCCACCAAACTCGTGTACTGACTGACAAGATGGTGAGCCAATGCCACCTCGATCACGGATGCTTTTGCGACCTCGGCCTGTCCTGCTTTGGTGGCCTCATCCATCAGCGACGAGATTTTTTGCCGCGCCCAGTAGACGGAAAGCCCGCCTTGCGTCGTGGCCTGGTTCAATGAAACGGGAAGCGACCAGGAACGGGTCCCAACCTGCCCATGGAGGATCGCTTGCGAGGGCAGTGCATCCGCTTTCATGGCCAGTACAATCGGCTCCCCTTCATAGAGATCGGCGATTTTCGCCGGATATTGTTCCAGCCCCGACCATCCGGCCTGATCGAGAGTGATGTCCCCGAGCACCGGCCGTTCCAGTTTTTTGAACAGGCGGTCCAACGTCTGTTCGACCTCCTCCACCTTGCCGATATAGGTGAAGGTGCCTCGGCCGAATTCGGCCGCTTTTCGCATCAGGTGGCTGTTGGGCGTGGACCCGATGCCGATTGTAAACAGCCGCCTGGTGCCGACTCGTTGGTGCAGCAGCTCGAATAATTCCTCCTCGTTCCCGACCTGGCCATCGGTCAACAAGAGAATCTGTTGCAGTCGTGCACGGTCTTGCGGGCTCTTGAGTGCTTGCCGTAAGGCTGGAAGTACTTCGGTCCCGCCATCGGCATGCAATTGTTCCGTATAGCGAATGGCCTGTTTCATGGTCGTGGTCGTCACCGGCTGAGGAACGGCAAACAGCGAGCGGACCGTATGGTTGAATTGGATGATGTTGAAGCGATCCTGCAGAGAGAGTCGTGGAAGCGCCGCGGCCAAGGCCCGTTTTGCCTGATCAATCGAGGGGCCAGCCATGGACCCCGAGGTATCGATAATGAAGGTGAGATCCCGTGGAACGCGCGGCGCCTTCTCGTCATGCTGCGTCGGAGGGGCGAGCATCAGCATCGCGTAGGTCTGCCCATTCTTCTGCTCTGTGAAAACCGTCGCGAGGGGCTCGGTCCGGGGCGCGGGGTGCCAGATGAGTTCAAAATCGCGATCGGCCGGTACCGCGTCAGCCCGTAACGTGACGTGATAGCCTCCCTCGGCATCCGGGATGCTAATGATGGGATGAAAGGATGACTCCACCTTGTCGATCGGGAACCCGGGATGAAGTGTCAATGAGAGGCTGACGGGATTCATCGAGCCATCGCGGGGTGACTGCATCGGCGGGGTGATGCGCGAAGCATCGGGGACGCGGTCTGTGTCCAACATCGTGCCGGATCCTTTAGGAGCCTGCCCTTCAATGATGACCGGTGTGCCGGGGATGTAGCGCTGTCCCACCGCCATGGGAAAGCGGAGGTGAAACTGGTCGTCATCATACCGGACTGTTTCCTGGTATTCGATTTCGATGGTGAGGTGCTCGCCGGGGCCGATATTGGCGACGGAGGTCGTGAAGATATTCGGTCGTTCCTGATCCAACAGACTGGTTCGTTGCCCCTGCTGTTTGGCCTGTTCATAGACCTTCTTGGCCTCGCCCCGTTCCTTGATCTTCCCTTCGATGATCCGCTCGCCGACGTGCATCCGCAGGTGATCGACGGCAGCCGTTTCGGGAAGAGGGAACACGTAGATGCCCTCAAGCCAATCGCCTTTTGTGGTGCTGGGATTCGTAAATTCCTGACGGACCGTCGCGCGGGCGATGGTGCCGGTGACGGCAATGTGCACATCAGTCTTGAGAATGGGAGCCGGAGTGAATCTCCCGGCCTGATCGGTACGGAACAGCAGGGAGCCTTCCGTGACTTCGTTGAGGCCCATGGTCGGAACGATCCCGGTGCTCAATGTGACGGGCGATTCAGCCGATCCCGCGTCCGGTGGAGGAGCGCCGAGAGCAGGGGTGGCGAGTGCCATGCAGGTCATCAGGAAGCCTGCACATCTG
>VOPT01000042.1 GCA_009594865.1 Nitrospira sp.
CCTATCGGCAGACGGCTTCAGAATCTGAAGCCGGTGTCCTGCTCGGGCGTTCCCCCTGAGTAAAGACCGGTCTCACATCGACCGATAGGTAAAGGACAGAAATCGTTCCCTATTCGCTCTCATCACAGGCCTCTTGAGGATTGGGCATAACTCTGACATGGCT
The DNA here is from genome assembly GCA_009594865.1 of Nitrospira sp. Classification (GTDB taxonomy): domain Bacteria; phylum Nitrospirota; class Nitrospiria; order Nitrospirales; family Nitrospiraceae; genus Nitrospira_A. The sequence goes on from VOPT01000042.1 coordinate 164, forward strand.
TCGACAAAACGTATCCCCATTGATCAGCTCACCGTCGGCATGTTTATCGCGGGTTTGGATCAACCCTGGTACAGGACCCCGTTTCTCCTCCATAAGTGGCTGGTCTCCAATCCCGATGACATCGTGCAACTGAAACGGCACGGGATTCAGATCGTCACCATTGATACGGAACGAGGATTGGACGTAGGGGCAGCCCCTGTCGCCCCCCCGGAGGCACCTGCTTCTGGGCCTGACGCTTCGTCGGCCCAGCCTGACACTATAGACGCACCTTCGAACGGCCATGCTTCGCCTGCCGCCGCAGCGGCGGCGACCTATCGCGAAGCCATGCAAGCGGTCGAACGGGTGTTCACCGACATTGAAGCCGGCCAGCCCACGAAGATCGCGGCACTCAAACCGGTGGTGAGCACACTGTTGAAGCAGATCATCGAACAACCGGAAGCGATGATGATCCAGTTTTGCCTGGATAAGATGCGCCGCTTCGATGGAACGCTCGCCAATCACGGCATGGACGTGTGCGTGCTCACGCTCATCCTGGCTGTGGAAAACAGTTGCACGGAAAGTGACATGGAAGCGCTCGGGCTCGGGGCATTACTGCACGATATTGGATTCGTCCGGCTACCGCGCAATGTGTACCGGAAAACCTCGCCCCTGACGGAGCAGGAACAGGCGCTGATGCGGCAACACCCGCAGTTGGCCGCTACGGTCTTGTCGAAAATCGACTCGCTCCCCGAGGCGGTGTCCCACATCATCGCCCAGCACCATGAGTGTCAGGATGGAAGCGGTTTCCCGAAGATGGTGAAAGCGGGCGGCCTCTCGCCGCTGGCGCAGTTGATGGCCCTGGCTGATACCTATGACGATCTGGTCACCTCCCGTTATGGCCGCGCACCGCTGTTGCCGCACGACGCCATTCGACAACTGTTTGTGCTGGGGGCCAAAGGCCGATACGACAAAAATCTGGTGGAAGTCGCCATCAAGATGTTGGGCGTCTACCCGCTCGGAAGCCTCATCAAGCTCAATACCAACGAGTGCGCGGTCGTCATCGGGCTGAATCATGAAGACCGGTTGCGTCCGCGTATCCGGATCATCAGAGGTCCCGATGGGGAGATTCAAAATCCTCCCATCGAGAGCGATCTCCAAAACCAGGCTGCCGATCAACCGGCGCGCACGATCCTCCGTGCCTTGGATCCGGGGCAGGAACAGATCGGTCTCCCACAATACCTCGATGTCGCCGTAGGTGGGGCGTAAGTATGAGCCGTCCATCACAGTCCCGTTCAGATCATTCTCAACCCCCGACAGGGTTTAGGCCGACGCCTGAAGCGATGGGCCTACTCTGGGATGCGGTCCCGCTGGGAATCTGTCTGCTGGCTTCTGATCACAGCATCGTCTTCGCTAACCGGATCGCTGCCAGGCTGCTCGGCCGATCGGCGTCCGATTGCGCAGGGAAACTGTTATCGGATCTGACCGGTCAGCCGCTTGAACTGAACGATTCCTTGCATTCAACCGGCGTGCTGAAACTCCAGGCCGGTCGCGTCGGGGCGCCGATTGAAGACCAAACCTGTGTGGTGGATGAGGCGGCGGCACTCACCGTGATCGAGTGGGAGCAGCTTCGACTGTCAGGCATTCCGTCCGTCTCCAGGCTTCTGACGCTGAGGGATGTCTCACGGGAATGCGAGTTGGAGAAAGATCGGGACCGTCTCGCCACCGTGGCTGACGAAAGCCCCTACCCGATTGTCGAAATCGACCGGGACGGCAATATCCTATATGTGAATCCTGCGATGGTGGAGGTGCTGTGTCGATTCGGATATGACCCGAATGGAAAACCGGACATTCTTCCTGAGAATCTTCCCGCGCTGGTGGCCACATGCCTTCTGGAAGGGCGCACGCTGACGTCACAGGAAGTCGTCAGAGGCGAGGCCTGTTACAGCTGGACGCTGTGCCCTGTTCCCAGCAATCACCTCGTGCGCGCCTATGGTATCGACCTCGGTGAAGTCCATGCGACGCATCGCGCCCTGAACGCGACCGCCGATCATCTTCGAGAGAGCAATCGCCAATTGGACCAAGCGCTGCAGCAGGCGCAGGCCGCGGCCCGCGCGAAGTCGTCCTTCCTCGCGATGATCACGCATGAGTTGCGTACGCCCATGAACGGGGTGATCGGCATGGCCAGCCTGCTGCTGGATACATCGCTGACAGATGAGCAACGCTCGTTTACCCAAACGATTCAGCAATGCGGCGAAGCGCAGCTCTCCCTGATCAATGACGTGTTGGAATGCAGCAAAATCGAAGCCGGGAAACTGGAACTCGAGATGCTCGACTTCCAGTTGCGCACCACGGTGGAAGACGTGCTCTCGCAGTTTGCGGAGCGGGCGCAGCGGAAAGGTCTCGAAATTACCGGACTGGTTCACGCCGCCGTGCCCAATGCCTTACGCGGAGACCCGGGCCGTCTGCGGCAAGTGTTGACCAACTTTGTTGGAAACGCGGTGAAGTTTACCGAGCAAGGCGAAGTCACGCTGCAGGCATTCCTGGAGAGCGACACGCCGGCCGGAGTGATGATCAAATTTGAAGTGACGGACTCCGGGATCGGCATCAGCGAAGAAGTACAGGGACGCCTGTTTCAGGCATTTACCCAAGCCGACAGTTCCACGACACGTAAATACGGCGGCACGGGGCTGGGACTGGCTATCTCGAAACAACTCGTCGAACTGATGGGCGGTCAGGTCGGCCTCCGCAGCCGCCCTGGCGAAGGGACCACCTTCTGGTGCACGGCCCTCTTCCAGAAACAAGCCGTCTGTTCACCGGCGATCGTTCCCTCGGCCGAACTGAGCGGTCGCCGTATTCTGATCGTGGATGACAATGAGTCGAATCGAACGATTCTGCACCACCTGGTCTCGGGATGGGGCATGCGCGATGGGCAGGCTCGGAATGCCACTGAAGCGATGGAGCTTCTGGAGCAGGCTGCGGCCAAGGGCGAACCCTATGATGCGGCCGTGCTCGATATGCTGATGCCCGGCAAGGATGGGCTCCAATTGGCTCAAGACATTCGGGCGCACCAACATGGCGCCGGCGTGCGACTGGTGGTCTTGACCTCGCTGATTCAACCCGGTCATGCGGAACGGGCACGGCGTGCCGGATTTACCGCCTATCTGACGAAACCGGTCCGGCACGATCAACTCCAAGGGTGCCTTCGCGTGGTGTTCGGATTGCAGCACAAGGCGCCGATCGCAGAGGCGGGTACCGGCAAGGGTCAAGCGATCTCGCCGACACTCATCACGCGCCACACCCTGGCCGAACAATCCCCCCGCCCGCGAATTCTGGTGGCCGAAGACAACGTGGTCAATCAGAAGCTCGCTGTGCGCATGTTGGACCGCCTCGGATATCAATCGGACGTAGTGTCCAATGGGCAGGACGCCGTGACGGCTTTCGAACGCGAATCCTATGCGGCAATCGTCATGGATTGCCAGATGCCGACGATGGACGGGTACGAAGCCACGAGGCTCATCCGTGCTCAGGAAGCACGACCGGACGCGTCGCGCACGCGCGCGCATATTCCGATCATCGCGTTGACGGCGAATGCGTTGTCTGGCGACCGTGAGCGATGCAAGGCCGCCGGAATGGACGACTATCTCACCAAACCGGTGAAGACGGATGATCTCGGCCTCATCCTGCAACGGTGGGCACCCGTGAAGGCTGCCGCCGAGGTCGCGCCTCCCGCCCCTGCCCGCGAGATCAGCAAGACAGACGCGCGCGTGTTCGACGCGGGCGCCATGCTGGCGAACATCGGTGGAGACGCCGAACTGTTCGATCAATTGATCCGGCTGTTCCTGGACCGCCACGGGGTCATGATGAAAGAAATCGAGTCCGCCATCGGCCAGGGCGATGCCGTGACGGTCGAGCGAGCTGCTCACAGTCTCAAAGGCACGGCGGGGAATTTGTGCGCACCGGATGTCGTGTTGTTGGCGAGTCAGCTGGAAGCGTCCGGACGCCTGGGAACACTGACGGAGGCTCCCAGCCTGCTGGTGAGGTTGGACCGCACTGTGCAGGAGTTAGTAGCCGTCTTAACTTGTCAGATCAATCCCACCACCCCTCAGTGATCGCTCTCAATCGGCGCGAGTGATCCAACCAGGCGAGTGTCGCCATCGAATATTCTATTCATAGCACAAGGTAAACAGGCCTGACGCGGCTTGCAGAAGACCTACTACGAGGTAGTTTAGCGGGCTGCGGCTTGCAGAGGCTGGGATGGCGACTGACTGGTCACCGCGGGGGCAGCGGCAAAGAGCGGATAGCGGGTCGGCAGATCTTCGGGCAACACCAGTTGCTTGCAGAGCCTGGTGCGGTGATTCATAACCAGCGGGCCACGCAGATTGGCCGTCACCGCGGTCGGGTCATCGGAAGGAATGGTCAAAATCGTGACGACGGACAACTCGTCGTGGTCCTGCTTCTGGATTTCGATCAGTGCATCCGTAGGAATGGTGACCTGGTAGTCCGGCTTGAAGAGCGCCGGATCGAGAATGACGAAGGCCAACTGGGGTTCTTCGACGCACTGCAACCATTTGAACGGCGCATCCGTATCATGGTCGAGCATGACGTATGTGGTCCAGTCGGGAAATCCCAGAATGCCGGATGGAAACACCAACAAGGTGTCGTCGTTCACCTCGAAGGTTCCGAATCGGGTCGACTGACACTTCATGGATGGTTCTCAGCTCCCCCGGCGCCCCGTTTTGTTCGACAGCTGGCGAAAGGCTTCCAGAGGAATCACTCCGGGCCCTGCCGCGATGCGATTCTCGTCTTGAATCCTCGCATGCACTTCATCACGATGGACTTGCACATTGGGCGGCGCTTCGATTCCCAGTCTGACCTGCCCGCCTTTGATGCCGAGCACCACAATGCGGACATCGGGACCGATAGTGACGCCCTCTCCCCGACGTCGTGTTAAGACCAGCATACAAGCCTTCCTTGGCGTGTGAATACGGGTACATGAAGTATATCGGTTCCGGCGAGAATGAACTTAAGCGTTAGTTACCGCAGATAGTTGAGTAACGAGGAATCAAAAATCTTGCTGAAGGTCTGGCTGGCGGCCTGCACGGCGACCTGCTGAAGGCTCAATTGGCTGATGGCCGTGGCGAGGTCGGCATCCTGATTGTCGGAGATGGCCTTGGAGATGGTCAGCGTCGCCGTGTCCAGTGCATCGTGGGTGACTTGCAGCCGGTTAGCCAACGCCCCCACTGTTCCCTGGGCATCGCTGATCTGTGCGGTCGCCAGGTCAAGATTGCCGATTCCGGTTTGAATGCCCGAGCGATTGTTGCTTTCGAGCGCCGTGAGCAAGTCCCGGAGTGAATCGAACATGTTCGTGGTGCCCCCGGTAAAAATGCTGCTGCCGGGAATCAGAATTTGGACGGTCTGATTTTCACCCACCGCGATCGACTGGGTTTCCGTGTTGCCTTGATAAGTGACTGTATCGCCGGTGGTAATCACGTAAGGCGTCACATTGGTTTTCGTCCCGCCGAACACCGCTTGTCCCGCCACTTCGGTATTCCCCAATTGGACCAATTGCCGTTGAAGTTGGCGGACCTCCTTGGCGATCGATTGGCGGCCTTCCGCGGAGGTCGTATCGCTGCTGGCTTGAATGGTCAATTCGCGTACGCGCGTGATGAGGGTCTGGACCTGGCCGAGCGCCTGGTCGGCGGCATTGACTCGCGACGTCCCGAAATCGATGTTGCGTATCCATTGCTTGGTCTGGGACAAGGCGGACTTGTCGAGGACAATCTGGCCATAGGAGCTCGGATCGTCTTCGGGAGTCGAGACCCGTCTTTGGCTGGAGACCTGTTCCTGAGAGGTCAGCATCTGCAACCGTGAACGTTGGAGATTGCCGAGCAGGGTGTTGTACATCTGTTGGTCGGCGACTCTCATAAGACCTACTCCCGGTAAAGTGAGAGGACGGTTAGCGCTTCAACGACAAGATGGTCTGCAGCATTTCGTCGCTGGTGGTGATCAGCTTCGAGGCGGCTTGAAACGCACGCTGATACTTCAACATATTGATTAACTCTTCATCCATCGAGACCCCGGAGACTTCCGCCCGATGGGCCAGCAGTTGATCGTGTAAGATTTCTTGTCCCTGCAGGTCCCGCGTGGCGCCTTGAAGGGTCGCGCCGAAGCTCCCGGCCATTGCGCCGTAGTAGCTTTGAAAGGTCGTATTGCCCAGACCCGCGACGGACGCTGTTTGCAGATTCGCCAAGGCGAGGGCGTTGACGTTGTTGCCCGGCACGCCGGCGGCTGTCGACGAGGCGGCGATTTTCTGCCGGTCCGTCAGCGCCATGCTGATCGTGCCCGCCGTCGTTCCTGTCGCCGTGAAGAAGTCTTGCGTCGTGGACCCGTCCAATCCATATCCCAATTTATGCTGGGTGTTTACTTGCGAGACGAGTTGCGCCGTGAGGGTGTCGAGAGACGTTTGCAGGCCTGTGGCCGTGGTATCCCGCGCATCGAGCAATCCCTTGAGACGGCCGCCGTTGATCGATGACGTGATATCCGTGTTGGGGCCTGTCCCGCCGTCGTACCGCACATCGAGTAATCCGCCGTTGGTCGCATCGGGAACGCCCGTGAGCTTGAACGCGGTGTGGTCTGTCACAAGGACCTGGCCGACTCCGACAAACACGGTAACCTGCCCGTTTCCGTCTTCGATCGAAGAAATATCAACCAGGCCGGCAAGGTCGTTCAGAAACCGGCCTCGTTGGTCCCGCAGGTCGTTCGCTTGCTGCCCGCCCACTTCGGTCAACTTGATCTGGGCGTTGAGGTCGGCAATCTTGCTGGCCAGCGAATTGATGTCGTTGATGCTGCTTCCGACTTGGCCGTCCAGGGAGATCCGTTGCGTCGACAGTTGCGATGAGGCCTGGTTGAGGAGTTTCGTTAACCCGTCGGCCTTGGTCAGGAGCACCGTGCGCGAGGTCAGGTCTGCAGGATTGGTCGCCACATCCTGCCAGGCCTTGAAGAATTCGTTGAGCCCCGCCGCGATGCCTTGATCGTTCGCGTCATTAAACAGAATTTGAATTTGTGAGAGGGCCCTCTGTGAGGCATCGAACTGCCCGATCCGCTCATTGGACCCCAGCAGTTGTTGTTCCACAAAGCTGTCGACGGACCGGCGGATTTCGGATACCTGGACGCCGGTTCCGATCTGGCCGGGGCGTCCGTTTTCCGGAAGGGTTTCGGTGAGAATCGCCTCCTGGCGCGAATAGCCGGGAGTGCTGACGTTGGCGATGTTTTGCCCAGTGACGGACATCGCGCGCTGATAGCTGGCCAGCGCGTTGGAGCCCACCCCGAATAATCCGTTCAGTCCTGACATACGATGACTCGTTACCCTTTGGCTCTGACCAGACCGGCGCCTGCGGCCACCGCGGTGCCGGACGATGAATAGAGTGCTGCGGATTCCGGGGACCGCTGCCAACGCTTGAGCGCCCCGTGCAAGAATTCAAGGGACTGTCCGATGAGTGTGGCGTTGAATCGATTCAAACGGTCAGTCTCGCCGATGGCCGCGATCAACTTCTCTTCCATCGTGGTGTGCGCCGTTTGGTGAGGCAGTTCGGGCGAGGGTCGATGGCGCCGCTGTTGCTCCAGGTCTCGAATCTCATCTAGAAGTTGAGATTTGCGCGTCGTGACAGAGGTGAATTGGCCGAACGACAGGGAGCGGATCGCGTCCTGTTCCTCCAGCAGCAGGGACTGGAACGCAAGCATTTTATCGAGCATGCCCTGCACGAGCAGATCTGATTCTGTGGGAGTCTGTTGGGAGAGGGTCGACACCGCGCTTCCTCCTCGACAGTGACGTTCCGGTCTACGAGAACAGCGAGCGAAGGGTTGAGCCGGTGAAGCGACTCGTTACAGGACCGCGTCCGTCAAGACGTTACGAATGATGGCATCCGCAACCTTTTTGCCGTCGACGTTGTAGGTGCCCCCTTCGACTGACTGCTGAATCTGGCCAACTCTGGCGTCACGTTCGTGATCCGGCTGCTCTGCCGCCGCCCGCAGACGTTGGAGTTCCTTGGCTCGCTCGGAAATCTGCACGCGGTCTTGCGACTGCGTGGTCTGAGACGGGCTTTTTTTGTTCTGTGTCCGGTCGGTCTCCTGGACGCCTAAGAGAATTTTCGCGAGATCTGCGGCCCGGCCATTATGAGAGATCTCCATGACTGCTTCTCCTCCCCTGTGCAGGGTGTTCCGTAGGCTTTCCCCTGGTCGAGTACTCTATCGGCGGGGTCGGCCGGGAACTTTAGGAGAACCGATCGATTTATTTGTTTTTTTTGACATATGCATCCACAAAGGCCGTGAGGCCGATGCCTCCCGCTTGTGTCGCCAGCTTGGCAATCTCCTGATCGTAAAAGGAGTACCACACCTGTTCGTTTTTCCTGTCCAGCAAGCCTTTCGGAACAGTTTCTCTCATTTTTCCAATAAGATAAGAGATGAAGTAGGCTTCAAACTCCTCTCCGGCTTTATGCATCGCTTCAGTGGATTTCTGTCCTGCCTGCCCCTCCCCTTGAACCCGGTCGAGCCCGGTGGGTTGGGTCGCATTCATTTGGGCCAGATCAAGCTGACCGCTCAACAGATTTTTGATGTCCATACCGGTCGCGTCTTCCTTATACGATCTCAAGATTGGCTTGAAGTGCGCCGGCCGCGCGGAGGGCCGACAAGATGGCAACCAGATCACGCGGTGTCACGCCGACCGCGTTGAGCGCACGAACCACTTCTCCAAGCGTGACGGTTTGATCGACGACAATCAGCCGGGACTGCTCCTCAGCCACATCGGTCTGCACATCCGGGGTGACGGTCGTTTGGCCCTGGGTGGAGCCAATCACCGGAGCCGGAGGCTGCGACACGTTGAGCGTGTTCTTCACGGAAATGGTGAGGTTGCCATGCGAGATGGCGCAGGTGGACAGGCGGACATGTTCACCCAGCACCACCGTGCCGGTGCGTTCATTCACCACCACCTTGGCCGCCACATCGACACTCACATCCAGCCCTTCCATCGTCGCGATATACTCCACCACCCGCCCCTGAAACGTCGACGGCAGGGTGGTTTTGACGAGGCCGGCATTGACCGGGACCGCGGTACCCTTTCCAAACGTCCCGTCGATGGCTTCGGCGGTGCGAATGGCGGTGGTGAAATCCGGATGCCGTAAGAGGACCGAGACGGTATCCCACTGGTCGATATCCACGACCAATTCTTTTTCGACGATGGCGCCGGCCGGGACGACGCCCGCGGCCTGGTGGTTCTTCGTGACCGTGGCGCCGCCGGCGCCGCCCGTTCCGCCTAAAAACCCGCCGATGGACACGGGCCCCTGCGCGACCGCAAAGACTTGCTGGTTCGGCGCTTTGAGCGGCGTCAACAGCAAGGTGCCGCCTTGGAGACTTTTGGCATTCGCCATGGAAGAGACCACCGCGTCGAGCGTCATGCCGGGCTTGACGAACGGCGGCAGCTTGGCCGTGACCATGACGGAGGCGATATTTCGCGTGAGCAGCTGAATCGGGTCGATGACCAGATTGATGCCCATCTTGTTCAACATGGACATCATAGCTTGAATCGTGAATTGGCCGCCGATGACCTGGTCGCCCGTACGATCCAGACCGACCACCAATCCGTAACCGATCAATTGGTTTTCCCGCACGCCTTCAATGGTCGCGACGTCTTTGACGCGGACGGCATGGGCCAACGATGCGCTGAAGAAGGAAATGGTCAGGAAGGCCAGCATCCCTACCGCGGTGCGGCGAAACCAGGGATTCACCTGCTGTCGTGGCTCGACAACCGGTACCGGTTTGGCGGCCGGCGGCGTCCATGGACGGGTCAGAAGCTCCGGGTCCATCGAGGGCGTCCGAAGGACTCCGCTCGACAGCATGAGACGAAAACACTGCATGATCATCGCCCGTTGTTGTTTGCGTGGCCTCGTCATGATGACTCCTGTCTCGCTCCTGTGGACCCTGCGCACTCGGTCATTAAAAGGGATAGACCCAATCCAGAATCCTGACGAACCAGCCAGGCCGTTGCACGTCATCCACCACGCCCAGGCCGGAATATTCGATTTTCGCGTCGGCAATGGCGCTGGATTGCACCGTGTTCTTGGTATTGACGTCGACACGGCGAACGATGCCGGCGATCGTCATGATCTGCCGCTCCGAATTGACCGTCACTTCGCGCCGCCCTTCGATCCGCAAATCACCGTTGGGCAGCACTTCGGTCACGATGGCTGAGATCGTGCCGGTCAAGGTGTCTTCGCGATTCGTGGCGCCTTTGCCGCCGAACTTGTTTTTGGCGCTGGCGTCGATGCCGAATCCCCGCTTGGCTTCTCCTCCGAGTCGAATACCCGGAAGGCCGAGGTAGCCCATGCCTGTGCCGCCGATCCCGTTCGACACGGTGGAGTCCTTTTCCGCGCTGGTGTCGGCACTCTTCGACCCCTTGTGTTTTTCGGAGATCAAAATCGTGATGATGTCGCCGGCGCGCATAGCGCGCAGGTCTTCGTAGAGATAGGCTCGCCCATTCTCTTCCTGCCACAACGAGCCGGTCGTCTTAGGAGGCGGCATTTTCGCCAGCTCCGCCTTCGTGGGCTTCGCGGGGGACGAACTCGAACAGCCCGGCAGGACGAAGAGCACAAGGCCGCAGAGCAGGAGTCCGATTTTCTGATGAATGGTGAACGTGGAATTAAAAGCTGACACGGACCACCCCCGGACCGACGACGGTTGCGCGCAGATCCTTGCCGGAATCGACATTGGACACGGTGATGGTTTGGCCCAGCTCCCCATGCGATTTCGTCACGCCCACGGTTTGAATGGAGAGTCCCCCCTGCCGGGCCTCGATCGTCACCCGATCGCCTTTGTGCACGGCAAACGGACGGCGCAGGGAGGTCAGCCGGATCGCGTTTTGAGGCGGCAAGGGACGGATCGCCGCTTTACCCACGACATCCGCCGGATTCGTGGCAAACGATTGTTTGAGGTCGTAGAGCACGAGGCGTTCGGACGCCACGTCGTCGGCCGCAATCTCCTCATCGACTTTAATCGAGCGAACCGGGACCACCACTTCGACGACGGCGGCGACGTCCGCCGTGGCCTCGATGGTTTTGATAAACCGGCCGTTGACGGTCAGATGGATCTGAAACACCCGGCGACCGAGCGGCTCTTCGGAGTGATTCGCGCTGACTTGCAGATCCATCGTGCCAGAAGGCACCACGATTGGCTGTTGGGGGTCGCCCAGCGCCACCTGGCAATCGACGGCTCGTCCCGCAAGTTCACGCTTGACGAAGTCGCGGATGACCCCGCGAATCTGATCCGGATAAATGGTGCGTTTCCCGCGGGCCAGCGGAAGACTATGGGCACTGTGCACAAGTGCCTCGTGCACCCGGAACAGTGGCCTGATCGGAGCCCGCTCCCCTGCCGTCGCGGGAAGGACCGCGCTCGCCAACAGGCTGATGGTCGCCAGAGAGATAAGGCCGGCTCGATTCACAGGTGTCACCCCTCGTTCAAGGTACGGCGCCGATTACCGGCGCAGGTTGTTGGCGATCTGCATCATTTCGTCGGACGCCTGGATCGTCTTCGAGTTAATTTCATAACTGCGTTGCGCGATGATCATGTTGACCATCTCTTCCGCCAGATTGACATTGGAGCTTTCCAGAAATCCTTGCTGCAAGGTGCCGAAGCCGGTGGAAAATCCGCCGGTTCCCTGCTGCGCCGGTCCCGAGGCAAAGCTGTCGAGGAATAAATTGCCGCCCATCGCGACCAAACCGGAAGGATTGTCGAAACGCACCAGCTGAATCTGTCCGACCTGCGACGCCTGGGTCACACCGGGAAGCAATACCGAGACCGTGCCATCCTGGCCGATGTCGATTTTGAGCGCGCCGGACGGGATGGTGATGACCGGGGTGAGCTGGTCGCCATCGCCGGTGACCAGATTGCCGACGTTATCGCGCTTGAAGGACCCGTTACGCGTATACATGATCGTGCCGTCCGGTCGCGCGACTTGAAAAAAGCCTGCACCGTCGATGGCCAGATCGAGGTCGTTGCTCGTCTGCCGCATGTTTCCCTGCATCCACTCCTTGGCCACGGTAATGGGACGGACGCCGCCTCCGACCTGGACGCCCACGGGGAAGACGCCGACGTTCGACGCGTTCGTGCCCGGTAAGCGTTGAATCTGGTAGAGCAGGTCGCCGAATTCCGCCCGGCTGCGCTTGAACGCATTCGTGTTCACGTTCGCCAGGTTGTTGGCGATCGTGTCGACGTTGAGTTGCTGGGCCGTCATGCCGGTCGCGGCCGTCCACATTGCGCGAATCATAGAACTCCTCCTATTGCACCCGGCCGAGATCCTGGATGGCCGTATCCGTCATATGATCCAGCGTCTGAATGAGCTTTTGCGCCGATTCATAACTCCGCATGCCCTGGATCATCTTCACCATTTCGCTCAACGAATTGACGTTCGATTCTTCGATATGCCCGGACTGGAGCTGCGGTTTCTTCGACACGCTGGGCTTCCCGCCCGTGAACAAGCCTTCGGCGAATTTCTGTGGCATCTCATTGGGGGGAAATTCCACCACCTTGATCGTACCGATCGCGTTGCCATCAACCTGGATGCCGCCCTCGGCATTGATCTGAATGTTGCCGGCCGGCACTTTGATCTCGCCCTTCGTGCCCATGACCGGATGTCCCAAATTGGTGACCAGGCGGCGTTGACCGTCGAGGGAGAAAATGCCGTTGCGGGTATACCGCACCCCGTCAGGCGTCTTCACTTCGAAAAATCCATCGGTCTGGATCGCGACGTCGAGCGGATTACCCGTGATGCGGATCCGCCCCGGTTCGAAGGTGGTTCGCATGCCGTTCGCTTCGGTGAACACGCGCTCGGTAGGGCCGGCCGGTCTGGTTGACATGGTCGAGGTGATCCCGCTCGATGCGCTCCCCATCCCTACCGACCCACCACGGGCCAAGAGTCCGCGAAACCCCTGTTGGTCCTGTTTGAATCCGGCCGTATTGACGTTCGCCAAATTGTTGGCGAAGACCTGTAGTTGTTTTTCTTGCGCGACTGCGCCGGAAAGTATGGGATAGATGGCTCGATTCATATGGTATCCGGCTCCAACCCTTTTGTGTCTGTCACAGGGAGAGTTAGCAATCGACATGCCATTGCGAAGGGCTGCGTGGCACCACGTAGTCGGCAGGCTCCGATGGAAGAAATCGTTCATGATTGTCGATAGATGGAGACGACACGCTCTGTGAATGCATGCGCGCGTAGGACGGAGCCGCCGACGAGAGCTGTCAAAGATGCTGACGGGAGGCAGTCTTTACCGCAGAGTAGGAAAGTCCTGCCTACCTGAGCCGGTCCCAGGGATGAGCACTGGAGGATTAGGCCGCGATCGTCGAGGTGGAAGCTGCAGATGGATGTGCGAGCATGGGCTCGAGGCCGGACATTCCTGAGGCGTCGTTCTGAGACGCCTCCAGGGCACGCGTGGCCGCCTCGAGCAAGAGGATGGGATCAAGATCGCCACGATTGGAGAGCGCCATGCCGATCCGACCGGTCAGGAACACTTCGTGATCATCGAGGGTGATCGGCAAGGCGATCGCGCCCTGCATTTTCCTGGCGAGCATCATCACGTCATCCGGACCTGTGACGTGATCGACCAACACCGCAAACGTCCGTTCGGCGATCCTCGCCACGGTGTCGGTTGTGCGCAGGGCGCTTTTCACGCGGGCCGCTTCGATCCGGTACATGAGGTGACTGTTCAGGTCTGCAGGGGCTTCGGTGGCGGGCGTGAAATAGTCCAGCTCGATTATCAACACGGCTAACTGCCGGCCTTGTTTGTGTGCGCGGATCAGGGCCTGATGGAGCAGCGAGAGAAACAGGCGATTCAGCGGTAAGCCGGTGACCGGATCGTAGGTGCTTGTTCCATCACGCTCGGAGGCCCTCCAGGCCATACGTGCGGGAGAGATGCGAGGCCGCGGCGTCCAGAAGGTCGCACAGAAAATCATCAACGTGAAGGCCACCCCGATCGAGACCATCACCGGATAGGCCGTTAAGGCGGAGATCGTCAGGAGGCCGATGGCCGCCGTCCAATACAGACCGCCCGCCATGAACAGGAGACAGGCCAGCACGCCGAATCGGGCGGCATCGTACGACCGTGAAAGCGTGTCATGCGAGCAGGCATGATGAGGCGCAGGCTCACGCCCGGTGGCGGCGTTCGACTCGTCGGTTACTGGTGGAGGCACGCTCATATGCCCGAACAGACCTGGTGGTTGCCCAATGGATAGTGGGGTCTAGAGGGTATCGGACAGAGCGGAGGGAAACTAAAGGCGGTGGGCGGACTCACCTTGGCTGTTCACACAACGGACAGCAAGGAAGAGGAGCGGAATCGAATGCACGTTTAGACATCGACCGGTTCGAGCCGGGCCTTGAGATGAAGAATGGCTTTCGAGTGGATCTGGCAGACCCGCGATTCGGTGACTTTTAACGCCTGCCCGATTTCTTTCATGGTCAGCTCCTCGAAATAATAGAGCGACAGCACCAGACGCTCTTTTTCAGGCAGGTCCTGAATCGCCGATTCCAACACGTGACGGGCTCGCTCGCTCACAAGAACCGCGAGCGGATCCGGCTGATTGGAGTCGGTCAACATGCTGATGATCTTGTGCCCATCCGCATCCTGCACCCCGAGGTCATCCAGGCTGATGACCACGGCGCCGCGGGAACGGGTCAGGAATTCGTCCAGCTCGTCGGCCGACATTTTCAGCTCTTTGCCGACTTCGTGATCTGTGGGCGGCCGCCCGAATCGATGTAACAGCTCGGAGTATGTTTTCTGGAGCAGGGAAATCCGCTCGTGAACGGAGCGCGGAATCCAGTCCATCGACCGGATCTCATCGAGCATAGCGCCTCGAATCCGGAATTCCGCATAGGTTTTGAACTTGGCCTCGCGGGTCGGATCGTATTTGTCCATCGCATCCATGAGACCCATGATGCCCACGGACATCAGGTCCTCGGCATCCATATAGGCCGGCAGGCGGAACGCCAGCCGATGGGCCATGGCCTTCACGACATGGGTGAATTCCTGAATGACCCGTTCACGATCCGCTTCCGCAATCACCTTCCGCGAGGCATTCCCGGTCGCAGACATTTTGCGTGCTTCCATCATTCGTGTACAGTCCTTTCAGTCAGTGCGTCCGCAAGAGTTGTTGCCAGAGGAACTGCACTGTGCCCTTCGGAAGCGCCGGAGGCGTCAACTGTGCCACCGCGTCGGTCAGCTCTCGAAATGCGCGGCTGGCCGGCGCGTGAGGAAACAGATCGATGACGGCACGCTGCTGGGACACCGCCATCGGCACATAGTCGTCCTGCGGAATGGCGCCCAGGTAGTCGAGGGAAATGTGCAGAAACCGGCTGACGGCGACTTCCAGCTTCCGGTAGATGCGGGCCGCATCACGTGGTGACTTCACCATGTTCACAAGGACGTGAAAGCGTCGTTCCCGGTATTGCCGCAGCAGGACCTTCATCAACGCATAGGCGTCCGTCAACGACGTGGGTTCAGGAGACACCACGACCACGATGGATTGGGCGGCTGCCGCGAAGTACGTCACGGTGGAGGAGATGCCTGCCCCGGTGTCGATCAACAGCACATCCATGGTGGAGGCCAGACGTTCTAATTCTTCCTGCAAAATGAGCTGCTGCGCCTCGGTCAACACGGTCAGTTGGGAAATCCCGGTGCTGGCAGGCAGCACCACGATACCGTTGGGGCCGGTCAGGGCGATGTCCTCGAGTCGGCACGTCTTGGCAAGGACATGCTCCAACGTGTATTTCGGGGTGAGCCCCAACAGGATATCGACATTCCCCAAGCCGAGATCGGCATCCAATACGAGCACGCGCTTGCCGGTCTGGGCCAGGGCAATTGCGGTGTTCGCCACCACGTTGGTCTTCCCCACCCCGCCCTTTCCGCTAGTGACGGTGATGACCTGAGTGCGGGAGGGACCGACACTGCCGTCAAACGTGTTCAGTTGCGGATCCAAAATGTCTGGTTCGATCGCCATCGTCTCTCCCCTGTTATTCGCTCGCGTCTATCGCGTGTACGTTTTGATGCCCGGCGTCACTGCCGGTGTGGCCTGCCTGATCCATGGCTGACCATGACTTTCCCCCGGTGTCAGAATCTGTCCTCCAAGCAGCAGGTCGCCCAGGCGGTTGACTTGCGCCTGGACTAAGTCATCGGGCACTCGTTGACCGGTGCCCCAGTAAGAAAGCGGGATACCCGTACGATGCGTGGCTTCAAAAATTCCGCCATACCCGGTGGTTTCATCCAGCTTGGTAAACAGCAGTCGTAACGAGGGCATGTCCACACACTGGCTGGTGCTGACGACGATATCCGGCACGCGCGTACCGGCGGCCAGTACAAGATGCACCTCCATGGGGAGGGCGCCGTTGACCAAGCCTCTCCACCGCTGTGCCGCGACTGGTTCATAGGGGTTGAATCCTGCGGTATCGATTAGAATCAATTCGGCTTCGCGCGCCCGTGCAATGGCGGCCCGAGCCTCCTCGCACGACGCGGCCACAGTCAGCTCAATCCCCAACACCTCGGCATACAGCCGCAGATGTTCCACGGCTGCAGGACGATAGGTGTCCATGGTAATCAGGGCGACACTCCGCTGTTCCACGATGCCGTAGTGGGTCGCCAGCTTCGCAATGCTGGAGGTTTTGCCGACGCCGCTCGGTCCGACAAACAGGGCGATCTTTTGTTCGCCGGCGGTGCTCAGCAGCGGGCCGGCCGTCGTGACGCGGTCCAGTAATACCGTTCGCAGGAGCTGCAAGGAGGAATTACGCTGGGAGGCCCCCTGCTCAACCAGCGTCTCTCGCAATTCCCGCAAGCAGCCTTCCGCGGTGGCATGCTCCACGCCTTGCGCTAGGAGATCTTCATAGACCCGTTGGAATGATTGAAAAGTGATGGTATGACTATTTGCGTTGCGGTCGGAGGACTTCACCGTGCGCGGGAGTTCTTGCGGGATACAGGACGCCTGGCGAGCCACCGCGCGGGGCTTGTCGTCTCGTTTCTCTATCGCGCCCTGGAGCGTTTTCTGAAACCGTGACTCCTCGGCCGGCACGGTTGGCGCTTGGGCGGCGGCAGGAGCGGGACGATCATCTTCCCCGAGTATCGGTGCGGAGTCCGGCACCGCGGCATCGCCCTCAATCGCCGCCATCACTTCGAGCGTGGATCCGCCCAGGAGGCCGAACCCGTTATCCCAGGATCGCACGCGCTTCGTCGACAGAATGACGGCATCCGGCCCCAGCGTCTCCTTGATGGAGCGGATGGCCTCATGCATCGATGCGACGTGAAAGGTCCGTACCTTCATGCCAAGCTCCTCGTGTCACCGCCGTCGAGATCGAGACGCACTGTTTCCATGGCCTGCAATCGCGTCACGCTATCCACTTCGTTTAATCCCAGGATCGGCACCGAATGCAAAATGCGGTCCGTCAGTTTCCGAAGATGCCGCCTGAGCGATGGCGAACAGAGAATCACCGGTTGATGCCCTCGCCCGACCATGCGTTCCGCGGCCTGCTTCAATGCGCTGAGCAGTTTCTGTGCCACCAGCGGATCGGGTACCCACTGATTGCCTTGCCCGGCCGCATTGGCCTGATCGGCCAGGGTGCGGTCCAGGCGCGGGTCGAGTCCGATGATCGGCAACGAGCCATCCGGAGCGAGATATTGCTTCGTAATCGTCCGCCCCAGCGCCTGCCGCGCGACTTCCGTGAGAATATCCGCGTCTTTGGTGGTCGCCGCATGGTCGGCGATGGTTTCCAAGATCGTTCGCAGATCGCGAATGGGCACGCCTTCTCGCAACAGGTGCGACAACACGCGCACCAGCGTGCCGAGAGGAATCAGATTCGGAATCACTTCCTCGACCAGCTTGGGGTGATTCTTGCCTAGCTGATCCAATAACCCCTGCACTTCCTGCCGACCCAGCAATTCATGCGCATGCCGCTTGATCAACTCCGACAGATGGGTCGCGATGGCGGAGCCAGGGTCGACCACGGTATATCCGGCCATCTGCGCCTGCTCCCGCTGATGCTCCGGCACCCACATGGCCGGGAGTCCGAACGCTGGTTCCTTGGTCGGCAACCCATGAATGATGCCACGTTGAGCGGTCCCCGGATCGATGGCCAACACGTGGGCCGGCATGACCTCTGACTTGGCAAGCTCGACGCCCTTGAGGAGCGCCGCATATTCATTGGGCCTGAGTTGTAAATTGTCGCGAATGTGGATCGGCGGCAGCACGAATCCCATTTGCTCCGCAAATTGGCGCCGCAGGCCTTTGATCCGGTCAAGCAAGGCGCCGCCCTGCCCTCCATCAACCAGACCGATGAGTCCATACCCCACCTGCACTTCCATGAGATCCAATGGGACGACCTGGGTAGCGGCTTCCTCAGCTTTGGCTTGAGGTGTTTCAGGTTCGGGAACTGCGACGGCCGCTTTCTGATGCTCGTTGAGTTGAAAGGCCATCCAGCCGGTCAAACTGCCGAGCGCGAGAAATGCTAAATGGGGCAAGCCAGGTACCAAGCCCATGGCGAGCAGAATGCCGGATGCCGTCCCGATGGCCTTCGGCGAAATCAACACCTGGCGCGTGATTTCGAATCCAAGGTTGACCTCGGACGCCGCGCGGGTGATGACGATACCGGCTGCGGTGGACACGATCAGGGCCGGCACCTGCGCGACCAGGCCTTCGCCGACCGTCAGCAAGGTGTAGGTCTGTGCAGCGGCGGCCACCGTCATCCCCTGCTGCAGGACGCCGATGGTTAATCCCCCCAGGATGTTGACGAGCGTAATGACGACCGCCGCGATGGCATCGCCGCGGACGAACTTGCTCGAACCGTCCATCGCTCCGTAAAAGTCCGCTTCTTGCGCGATTTCTTTACGGCGCTGACGGGCCTCCTTGTCATTGATCAGGCCGGCGTTCAAATCCGCATCGATGGCCATCTGTTTGCCGGGCATCGCGTCCAACGTGAACCGCGCCGCGACTTCCGCCACCCGGCCTGCACCTTTGGTGATGACGACAAAGTTGATGATCACGAGAATCGTGAACACGACCAGACCGACGGTATAGTTTCCGCCGACGACGAAATTGCCGAATGCGCGGATGACTTCTCCTGCCGCAGCCGTGCCTTCGTTTCCGTGCAACAGAATCAAACGGGTGGAGGCGATGTTCAGCGCCAGTCGCAGCAAGGTCACCATCAGCAGGATCGAGGGGAAGACGGAAAACTCCAGCGGTCGTCGGACCTGCATGCCCACCAGGAGAATGATGATCGACAGGGTGATGTTAAAACTCAGCAATAAGTCGAGAAAGAAGCGCGGCAGTGGGACCAGCATCACCATCAGAATGCCGACCACGCCCACGGACATGAGAATGTCCGGATGCTTCACGAGCGATGTGCTGGGTATCGAGGTATTGTCCTTCGCCATCTCCACTCCCTACCGGCTGACTACGCCGGCGGCAATTTGCCACGCACGCGATACACAAAGGCCAAAATCTCAGCCACGGCGCGATAGAGGTCTTCCGGAACCTCCCGGCCCACGTCGACCAGCTTGTACAGCGTCCGGGCGACCAGTTTGTTTTCCACGATCATGACGCCATGCTGGCGACCGATCTCCCGGATCTTTTCGGCGATGAAACCGGCGCCCTTCGCCACCACGACCGGCGCGCCCATCGCCTTCGAGTCGTATTTCAACGCCACCGCCAGGTGAGTCGGGTTGGTGATGATGACATCGGCTTTCGGCACGGCAGCCATCATGCGCTTGCGCGACATCTCACGCTGGGTGCTGCGCACCTTCGCTTTGAGCCCGGGATCTCCTTCTGCGGCGCGACTCTCTTCCTTGATTTCGTCGCGGGACATGCGCAACCCGCGTTCCCATTCGAAACGCTGATACCCGTAGTCCATGGCGCCGATGACCAGTGCCGCGCCGGTCATCATGAGTGCGGCCTTGAACGTCGCCCACCCCACCGTGGGCAACAGGGTTTCCATACCGAACTGCGTCAGCGACGAGAATTGGAGCATGTCGTCTTTAATGGTGATGTACCCGACGCTGCCAATCGCCAGGATCTTCAGCCACGATTTCACCAACTCGCTCAAGGCCCGGACAGAAAAGAGCCGGGAGAATCCGCCGACCGGACTGATGCGGGACCAATCGACACTGAGGCCATCCTTTCTCCACAGGAAGCCGGTTTGCATCACGTTGGCTCCCACACCCACGACGGCGATCCCCGCCACCACCGGCCCCAGCATGACAAAGACGTCGATGCCGATCTGGCGCAAAATGAGGTGCAAATGATCGAGACTGAGTGCCCGGAGAGTCGATTCTTCCATGGATTGGCTGAGCCAGCGCTGCAGGGAATGGCGGAGTCGTTCCATGATGCCGGGCGTCATCCAGTAGAGCGCGGCAAAACTCCCCAGCAAGGCGACGGCCATGGCGGCATCGCGGCTGAGGGCGATCTGACCCTTCGACCGCGCTTCTGCTTTGCGTTTCGGTGTCGCTTGTTCTGTGCGATTTTGGGCGCTGTCAGCCATGACCCAAGCCCTTCAAGAGACTCAAGATCGTCTCCACCAGCTGTTCGAATTCCTTTTCGAAGAGCGACAGCGTAAAGGGCATGGCCAAACTCATCGCCAACAGGCCCGCCCCGATGGTGATCGGAAAGCTCAAGACAAACACGTTCATCTGCGGCACGGCGCGGCCAAGAATAGCGAGGACGGTATTAACGATCAGCAGAGTGGCAAACACCGGGGCCGCCATCTTGAGCGCGACGCCCAGCATGTTTTGCGCCAAATGAATGATGTCGGTGGCGATACCGTCGGACAGTGTGGCGCCGAAGGGCGGCACAAATTCGTAACTCATTCCGATGGCATGCACCACCAGGAGGTGTGCATTGAGCGAGAGGAACACCAGCGACCCCAGCGTGAGCTGGAATTGCGCGATGATGGGAGTATTTTGATGGCTCATGGGATCGAACATCTGGATCGCGCTAAACCCCATCTGCGTGCCGACCAACTCACCGGCCACTTGAAAGCCTGAAAACAAGAGCCGGACCGCGAGGCCGATGGTCAGGCCGATGAGAAATTCGCTTCCGACACCGGCGATCACCAGCACCGGATCAGCCGGAAAGGGCGGCAACTGGATGATCGGCGCCAGCACCAGGCCCAACATGGTGACTAACCCGGCTTTGACCGGCATCGGGATGGTCAACGTGTTGAGGATGGGAAACACGCTGATCATGCCGGCAATGCGCACCAACAGCATCGAAAACGACTGAAACTGCGGCAAGGCGAGGTGCAGGGTTTGCGAGGCGTTCATGCTCAGGGCGACCTATCAGTGAATCAACGTCGGAATGCTGGTGATGATATGGGTCATAAACGCGATGAGCACGCCCATCATCCAGGGCAGAAACAGAATCGTGGCCGCAAAGACGGCCAACACTTTCGGGACGAAGGTGAGCGTCGCCTCGTTGATTTGCGTCATGGCCTGAAAGGTACTGACCATCAGACCGACGATCAGGCTCAGCCCTAAGACCGGTGCCGAGACCAGCATGGCGGTTTCGATGGCCTGGCGTCCGATTTCCGTGACCGTTTCAATCGTCATCGCGGCAATCCTATTGAAAGCTCTTCACCATCGAGCCGACCACGAGATACCAGCCGTCTGCGAGCACAAAGAGGATCAGCTTGAACGGCAGCGAAATCATGACGGGCGGCAGCAGCATCATGCCCATGGACATCAAGACGCTGGCCACGACCATGTCCACGATAAGAAACGGAATGTAGAGCAGAAATCCGATCTGAAACGAGATACGCAATTCGCTGAGGACGAACGCGGGAATGATCACATGCGTCGGCACCTGGTCCACTTGTGCTGGTTTGGGTGAATGGGACAATTCCAGGAACAGCTCGAGATCCTTGTCCCGCATCTGCTTCAGCATGAAGCCACGAATTGGTTGAATGCCGCGATTCCAGGCATCTTCGTAGCCGATTTGTTCCGCCAGTAAAGGCTGCAAGGCATCTTTGTAGACCGCCTGCCCGACCGGGGCCATGACAAACATCGTGAGAAAGAGCGCCAAGCTGATCAGCACTTGATTGGGCGGTACCTGCTGCGTTCCGAGGGCCTGGCGAAGGAACGACAACACGATCACCATGCGCGTGAACGAGGTCACCATGATGAACAACGCGGGCGCCAGCGACAGGACGGTCAGGAGCGCGAGAATCTGCAGAACCACGGCCGTCTGTTTGGGACCGCTTTGGCCGAGATCCAGCGTCAACGATGGCCCCTCTGCAGAGGCCGCTGAGACACAGAGCAGAGTCAGGATCAGGACAAGTCCGAACAATCCCATGGGCCGAACGCCAAAGGCCGGACACATCCTTGCCCGCTGTCGAGACGTGACGTTACCGTCCGGCATGCACCATCTCCTCGCGATAGTCTGACCGGACTGGATCGGCTGGCGGGATGGCCGGGCTCGATGAGGCATCCAACAGGAGCCGTTTCACCTGCTCAGGGTCGGTCACTTTCCCGAGTGGAACCAGATCGGTCGCCGTGGTGCCGAGAATCAAAATCTCGCCGGCGACCGCCACGACCATAACCTGCTTGCGGGCACCCAGGGAGCCGCTGCCCAACACCTGCACCAACGGCGCGCCGCCGACCGGAAGAAAGCGTTGGCCAACTCTGGATTTCACGACGGCCAGCAGGCCTAGAATCAACGCCAGCACGACCCCCAGCGCCGAGACCATGCGGACCACACTTTCCCAAATCTCCATGGAACAATCGACTTTCTTCGCGCCCGTACCGGCTGGGTCGCCGGATCACGTTGCGCTTATCCGAGTTGTTGGATGCGCTGATTGGGACTCACGACATCGGTGAGGCGAATGCCGAACTTTTCGTTGACCACCACGACCTCGCCGCGCGCCACCAACTTGTTGTTGACCAACACTTCCATCGGCTCCCCGGCCAGTTTATTCAGCTCGATGACGGATCCCTGTCCGAGCTGCAACAACTCGCGGATCAGCATGCGCGTCGCGCCGATCTGCACCGTCACCTGCAGCGGAATGTCGAGCACGAAGTCGATATTCTTGTTAGCCGGCACCGCCCCCTGGTTATCAACCGGGGGAAACGAGGTCGTCTGCGGGCTCATGTCCGCGCCATTCGAGGCATCCGCCTGCGGGGTTGTATCGCCGTTGCCCATGCGCACCTCTCCTTTACTTGCGTCGCGACCTAACTCAGGACCCTGGTCACGCGGCAGGCATGATTGCCCTTATAGACCCCGGGCTGCCCGTGGAATTTCGGATCGCCCTCGACCAGACACAGCATCGGATCGCCGGGATGTTGGTCCAGCATCAACACATCCCCGGGATTAAAGTTCATCAGGTCCTGCACGTTGATCTTGGCCGTCCCCAGTTGAACCGCCACGGCAACATCGCACTCCTGCAGCGAATCTTTAAACCGGCTGCCCCAACTGCTGTCCTGCTCGACGTTATCGGCAAAAAGCCCCGAGTACAGCTTCTCCTTGATCGGCTCCAACATGGAATAGGGATACGCAATAAACATCTCGCGAGTAATGTCGCCGAGATGGACCTGCAGTGTGATCACGACGACAATTTCCGATGTCGTGACCACCATGGCAAATTGCGGATTGCTCTCCGAGCGCAGGTAGTTGAGCTTGACCGGCATTACGGCCTGCCAGGCCTTTTCCAGATCAACCAGCGCCTGCTGAACCAGCTTCTTGATCAGCCGCAGTTGAATCGGCGTGAACTCTCGCCCTTCCGGCTTCACGTGCGTCTGCACTTTGCCGCCGAAGAAAAAATCCACGATCAGGTACACCAACATCGCGTCCATAATGAAGAGCCCGTTGCCACGCAAGGGTTCCATGGCAAACAGGTTGAACGAGGACGGCACCGGCACCTGTTGGATGAAATCCCCGAATTTGATGATTTGCGTGCCGAGGACGCTGAACTCGATTTTCTCGCGCAGGAGGCTCGTCCAGGATACGGATTGCTGGCGCGTGAAGCGGTCATTGATCATTTCCATCGTGGGCATGCGCCCGCGAATGATCCGCTCCTGGCTCGTGAGACTGTAGGCCTTGATTCCCCCGGGTTCTTCCTCTTCCTTCGGCGCCGTTTCGACCTCGCCGGACATGACCCCGCCCATCAAGGCATCGATTTCTTCCTGGGAGAGTATTTTGTCCATGATGTCCTTGGCGCGGGATCCTGGTTACTGAATCACAAATTCCGTGAAGTACGTGGATTTGACCGACTTCTTGGGCAACAGGCCGTTGATCCGTTCGGTGATGTCGTCGCGCAGTTTGTGTTTTCCCTGAGGGGAACGCGCGGTGGCCGAGTCCAAACTGGTCAGGAGGACAAGAATCGCATCCCGAATTTGCGGTGTGCGCGCCTTGATTTGCTCAACCGTCCCGGCATTATCCGCTTCAACTTTCAGCGTCACTTTGAGGTAACGAATTTCCGGGGAATCCGCGAGGTTGACGATGAAGGGGTCCAAATCGGCGATGGCACCGGCGTCGGCGACGACCCCATGCTCACCTGCGGCTTTCTCTTCGGCGGCGCCATGCGCGGAAGCCTTGTCTCCCCCGCCCTCCCCCTGCGCTTTTTCGGCGGATGATCCGCCCATCATTTTCATCATCGCAAAGGCGCCGCCCAACGCGAGGACCAATACCCCCGCGACGATAATGATGACCATCTTCATGGGAATACCACCCGATGGTGCTGGGGCCTTGTCTTCAGCTGCATCTGACATACAACCCTCCTGCGGACAGTGTTTGCCGGTGTCGGTCAGTTGTGCAATGCATATGCCACGTGCGGGGTCAAGCCACCCTGTCCCGCGTGGCGCCACAGCGCCGAGATCGCGTGATAAGACAACGATTTGGAGTCGCTGCGTCTCACCTGCGATGCGTCATCGCCTGGGTGATGTACGTGTTGTCACGGTAGTGACGCGAGATCAGTTGTCGCCGACAGAATGTTGACGAGAACAGGTGGAAGAGAAGCCGTGAGGAGTGGCCGTTGAAGTGGGTAGAAATTGCCGGGTCGAGCCCCGGCGACGGTGGTGACACCGCGCCGGGGCGCTCACCGGTTACCGCTTGAGATTCACGAGTTCCTGCAACATTTCGTCGCTGGTCGTGATGGCGCGAGAATTCGCCTGGAAGGCGCGCTGCGTAATGATCATGTCCACAAACTCTTTGCCGAGGTCCACATTGGATTGCTCCACGGTCCCCGAAAGAACCCTGCCCAATCCATTGACCGTCGGCGCGCCGGCTAACGCGGCACCGGACTCGACCGTCTCCAGGAAGTGATTGTCGCCGACGTTGGCCAATCCGTCGGGATTGGTAAAGCGGCTCAAGACCACCTGCGCCAGGGCTCTGGTCTGCCCGTTCGTAAACTGCGCCATCACCTTGCCTTCCTTATCCACGCTGATGCGATCGAGCGTGCCGGAAGAATAACCGTTTTGTGTCTGGCTCTGCACGCCGGAGGCCGCTCCGAACTGAGTTAACGACGCCAGGTTCACCGAGATGCTTTGTGGTGTGGTTGCGCCGTTGGTCAGGGCGGCGGTGATGGTTTGCGTGCCGCCGGCGGTCACGGCGCCGCTCGCGTTAAAGGTCATATTGGTTTGCGCGGTGGCCGCGCCGCCATCGATCTGCGAATAGACGCCCCAGGCATTGGCTGCAGTTTTCCGGAAATACAACTGCATCTGGTGTGAATTGCCCAAGGAATCATAAAACGTCATCCCGGTGGAGAAGTTGTAGGACGTGGTGTCAGTCGTGGCGAATGCCGCCGTGGGTGCCGTGGCGTTGGCATTCAGGTTCCCGAGAATAGTCGCGGTGCTCGTGGATTGCGGCGGAACGGCACTCGAGGTCAACGTAATGCCCCCGATGGTGCTGGTGATATTGCCCACCGTATCAGCCTGATATCCCTGCAGGAGCGCACCGCTTGCATCGACTACCTGCCCGACGCTGTCTACTTTGAATTGCCCAGCCCTGGTATAAAAACTTGCGCCGGATGGATTTCGCACCAGATAAAATCCATTCCCGTCGATGGCTAAATCGAACGTATTTCCAGTGGTGGTCATCGATCCTTGGGAAAAATTCGTCTGGACGTCGTTGAGGTACACGCCGAGTCCGATCTGATCGCTTCCGGCGCCGCCTGCCATGCTGGACGAGATCAAATCTGAAAAAGTGGCCCGGCTGGACTTGAACCCCGCCGTGCCGACGTTGGCGATGTTGTTACCGATGACACCCATGGCGTTCCCGTATGAACTCAGTCCGGTCACCGCGGTGAACATCGAAGTCAAAATGCCCATGATCGCTCCTCCTTGTTGCCGTACACTGTCTCGTTCGATCTCTTTGTGCGACCGGCCTTCACGCCGGCCTCGATCAGGCGACTGCCGTCGTGCTGGTCTGTGTCGTCTTGTTCTGCGCCGATTCCTGGAGCGCCACGCTTTTCTCCATCAACGACACCATTTTCGTCATCTGATCCAGCTGCGAAAATTGCGCCGTCTGTGCAATAAACGCCTCGTTCTCCATCGGTTTCAAGGGATCCTGATGCTGAAGTTGCGTGACGAGCAATTTGAGAAAATCATCCTTGCCGAGCGGTTTAGGTCCGTCAGTCGTCGGGGTCGACGGATCCGCTGCAGGTGTCTGGGTAATGACTTTACTGATATCCATAGTTCCTCCCCATCAAGCAAAAAAGCTCACGCGTTCGTTCGATCCGGCACTACGGTCTCCCCGCGCTCCACGTTCATCCTCCCGCGGCCCCTGCTGGGGTATGTTCGGTGACGAGGACCGCCCCTGCTGTTGTTGCTGTTGAAACATCCAGGCATTGTCGCCCCGGCCCTGTTGCTGATCGACCGTGACCCGCAACATGCCCATTTCCAGGCCGGTCGTGCGCAGCGACGATTCCAACGATGGTCCCTGTTGCAACAACCCCTGCCCCAACTCGCCATGTTCGGTTCGGATATGGGCATGAACCGTCTGGTCGCTCATCATGACGCGGACGCGCAAGGGCCCCATATCCAACGGATCCAGATCCAGCGTCACGCTCTGCGACAGGGGGGCCATCCCCCGAAGCTCGCCCGCACGGTCCGATTCGGCAGCCCGGAGCACCGCAGGAGTCTGGCCCGATTCGCTTCGTCCGAAGGAACTCTCGCTGACGGATGGCGCCGATTGATGCAGATCATTCATGCTGTCCATAAAGGCCGGCCGGGCATTCTGCTCGACTGAGGGAGTCTGATTGGGAAGAGAACGATCACTGCTGCCGGACGAATCGGACAGATTCTGGCCGTCTTGATCCAGGAAGCGTCCTGTGCCGGCCCCTGCTTGTCCTTCGGTCAGGGAGGTTCCTTGCGTCACCGCATCGAGAATCGTCGAACGATCACCCTGATCGAGAGGGCCCTGCTCCGCCAGCTTGGGGTTGTGCTTCGACGCGGTCATGGCAGCAAGGGCGGTATTCATGTGCTCCGCATCAAGTCGAGATCCTGCATCGGAATCCGTGCGGTCTACCGGTGTTCCTTCCGGAGCGGGAATGTGACCGGCAATCGATGGGATCTCCTTCGCCTCGGTCTGCACCAGTGCCTTGTCTGCGAGGTTCTTGTTCGGAGCCTCTTCCTTGCCTGCGGTTGCCGTCGCATCCGGTTCGCTTCCCGGAACTGCTGGCGTGGCTGCATCTGTTCCAGGTGCGGAAGCGACCAAGGATGTAGCCGGCGTAGTTCCGTCTGTCGCGTGATCGTTGGAGAGTGCCTTAATTGCATTGGTGGGTGTGTCAACGCGGTTCTCAGCCGTCTCCGTCTGGGACGGCTGCTGTTCCACCGGGGTTGCGGGAGCGGCCGGTACCATCATCGCGGCAAGCAGCATGTCCTGTCGCATCGCATCCTGGTCATGATGGTTCTGTTTCGATTCCTGAGTCTCGCCGTTCTCTTCCGAGTCATCCTCCGACGCTCGGGCCTTTTCCTCTGTGCGTTCAATACGGTTGTGTGGCTGATCATCGCCCTCAGATACGGCTGATCGGTCCGATGGATGGGCTGATGGCTCCTGTGTGGAACGAGCAACCTGGCGCGCGTGGGGCGCTGTCCTCTCCCCGTTCCGAACGGTGGGGGTATCCTGTTTGGACGGCATGTGGCGCGCCTCCGCACGCCCGAGCATCGACTCAAAGTTCCGTCCTGGATCCGAACCTTGAACCGCACGCTGACGATCCCTGGTATCCTGAATCTCTGGTGCGCGCTGACTGGGAAACCCGCTGGTGAGTGCTTGCATATCAGTGGCCATACCATTCCTGTCTGTGACGGGCCCGTGAATAGACAGTGGACACTATTACAAAGGCCGTGCCATGAGCGATGTGATGAAAAAAGCGGTCTGACGCGAGGTTTTGACGCGACGAGGAGAACCGGCACTCGCGAGACGGAAGTTTCTGCAGCTGCAGGCGGCAAAAGCTGCCTGATGAGGGATGACTGAAACGAAGCGCTACGGGGTGGTCAGCAATTGCTCGGTCAGCCGGGCCGCGCGCTCCGGCTTGACCTCCGCCAGGATGGCTCCGGCAGATTTGCCTTTCAGCAGTCGAAGGACTTCGAGCGCTTTTCGTTCGGGCATGCGCTCCAGCCTGGCGGCCGCTTCTTCTGCCGGCATGGCTTCGTAGATCTTCGCCAGTTGAACCTGATTCACGTTGACCGCCGGAGTGGCTTTGGCCGGCGTCTTTACTTTCTCGGCTTCGCCGGCTCCCTTGGCTTGGGCGGCCTGGCGGCGTTTTTTCTCGGCCTCCACCGCCTGTTCATGGCGTGTGACGATCTGCTCCAACTCTGCCTTGAGTTCCAAAAGATGGGTCTCCGATCCCCGCACAGCCGTCTCACGCTTGTCTAAGAGACGTTTGCGTTGCTCCAACATGTCATAAATTTCCCGTGGTGCACTGGTGGCCGGTCCTTGGACGTCTTTTTTCACGGTCTCGGGCTTCGATTCGTCTTTTTGTGCCGCAGGAGCGACCTTCGATTCTTCTGTCGCCTGAGCCGACGGGACAACCGCAAGCAAAAGCGCGCTCAAAAGCACCAGGGTTGCGATACCAGCATACCAGCCTGGATCAGTATGGCTTCCGGTCTGCGTCATGCCCGTTCCCCCTTATGCAATGGGCTTCGTCTCCAGGCGCGTTCATCGAGCAGTTGCTGATCCTGGCGCTCACAGCGGCGGCGGAGGTCTAGCGCGGCGCGAGCCTCAAGCAGATCCAATTTCTTGCGATACTGCATCGCGTCGAGCAGTTCAGCGCGTTTCCGTTCCATCTTGGTTTGTTCGGCCGCCAACACCTGCTCCAAGTGTTTCCGTGCCGCAATCGCTTGATCCATCGCCTCCAGGTGGCCATACATCTGATCGACGGTGCTTCCGGCGCGAGCCTGAAGCAGATACCGATCGGCGTCTTCTTTGGCGCGTGATTCCAACATGGCCATTCGATTCACCGTTTGCTGCAGGGCGTGACTGAGTTCGGCCAGCTCCAGTTTCGCGACTTCCTCCAGTTGCACCGCATACTTCCTGAGGACAGTCACGTTCATTGAATCGTTCCTGCCAGCGCCAGGAGCGCGTCGATTGATTGCGGCAATCCGACCGCCTGCTTGGTTTCTTGGCGCAGAAACGCCGTGATGCCGTCATGGGCGGACACGGCTTTGTCGAGCTCCTTGCTCGTGCCAGGCTTGTACGCCCCCAGAGTAATCAGATCTTCGGATCGTCGATACAGAGCCGTGCGTTCGAGGACTAACCGCGCTGCGGCATAATGTGCAGGCGTCACGATGTCACGCATGACCCGGCTGGTGCTCTGCAGAATATCGATGGCGGGAAAATGATTCCGCGCGGCAAGTTCCCGGGACAGGACAATATGTCCGTCGAGAATGGACCGCACCGCATCCGCCACCGGATCGTTGAGATCGTCGCCGTCAACCAGGACGGTGTAGAGGCCGGTAATGCTGCCGCCGCTTTGTGCCGGCCCGACACGCTCCAGGAGTTTCGGCAAGACGGCGAACACCGAGGGCGTATAGCCTTTGGTCGTTGGCGGCTCACCGATGGCTAATCCGACTTCACGCTGGCTGTAGGCCAATCGCGAGAGGGAGTCCATCATGAGCAGGACGTGTTTGCCGCAATCACGAAAATATTCCGCAATGGCCGTCGCCACCAGCGCGCCCCGGATGCGGACCAGCGGAGGCTGATCGGATGTCGCCACGACGACAATGGAGCGGGCCCTGGCTTCAGGCGTCAGATCGCGTTCCAGGAATTCTTTGACTTCGCGGCCCCGCTCGCCGACGAGGGCGATGACCCGGACGTCCGCTTGCGTATAACGGCTGATCATGCCCAACAGAACGCTTTTGCCCACGCCCGATCCTGCGAACACCCCGATCTTCTGCCCTTGGCCGCAGGTCAACAAGGCATTGATGGCGCGAATACCGAGATCGACGGGCTGCGTAATTCTGGCCCGATGCAAGGGATTCAGCGGGGCCGCATACAGGGGAACACGCACGCCGCTGCGAAGAGGCGGCAGCCCGTCCAACGGATGTCCGAGGCCGTCAAAGATGCGCCCCAGCATCTGAGGGCCGACGGGGACGGATGCGACATGTCCCTTCATGACCACGCGGCTTCCGGGTCCGATGCCCTGCATCTCACCCAATGGCATCAGCAATACGCGCTCTTCCCGGAAGCCCACGACTTCCGCCATCACGGATCCGTGCCCTCCTTCACGCGTGATCTCACACACTTCCCCGACGGAGGTGAAGGGACCAGAGGCTTCGATGACAATGCCGACGGCCTGGGCGACCCTGCCTGTGACCGAGAGGGGTTCGACATGTTCCAACCGTTCGCTAAGCTTCACCGGCATCCCGCTTTCGTAGCGCTTCGCCCAGCCGCAACAACTGTGTATCCAGGGTCGCATCGATCAACAGGCTTTGTGCCTGAATGAGACATCCTCCAGGACCGATGGCGGGGTCCGTCTCAAACTTTAAGGTCAACAGTCCGTGCGGCGTCTGGCTGAGGGCGTTGCGTGCCGATTCGAGGACGGCGAGATCCGAGGGATGCACCCGGACCCGCACGAGACCGCTTTCGTGCAGGTGCGCGAGGGCGGTTCGGACTTGCGTCACGATCACATCGCGTTGTTGGGTGACGGTGTCCCGAACGACCTTGTGCGCGATCATGAACGCAAGGGCGGCGATTTCCTCTTCGACCGTCTCATGCAGATGCTGCCAGGTTTCCTCTAAGCGCGTCATCAACGACGTCACCAGGCTCTGCTCCCGCTGTCGCGCGGCAGCCACCCGCTCGGTCGAACGCTTTTCCCCTTCTGCCACTCCCCGCTCAAACTCAGTGACATCCTCGGTTCCAAACGGTCGATTGCCGCGACTGAAATCCGCCAGCGGGACCGGACGTAATTGAATATTGCCGGAGCGAATCAACGTGCGGGTGAGCACGGTATTTTCCTGTCGCAACCGGTAGAGTTCCAGCAATCTGGACACGGCCAGCCGGACCAGTTCGACTTGAAAGGGTTTGGTGAGAAAATCCGCCGCCCCGGACTTCATGGCCCGGACGGCCAGCTCAATATTGCCGTGGCCGGTCATCACGATGCCGAGCAGGCGATTATCGATGTCGAGCGCCTGCTGGAGAAAAGTTATGCCGTCCGCGCCGCCCAACTGCACATCCACAATCACGACAGCCACGGAGCGAGTGCGCAGATGAATCAAGGCTTCCTGAACTGAGCCGGCGGTAAGAACGGGATGCCCCGTGGGCTCTAGCATCTCGGACAGCAGGAGACAGATCGAGGGCTCGTCGTCGACGATCAAGATGGCCCGGGGCGACAACTCCTTTTCTGACTCGGGCGAAGCCGCCATCGAAACGCCCGTACCCACGGCAGCGCTCCCCATTTACAACAACTCCTCGCCTCCGCCGCCTCCGATGACAATGCGGCCTTCCTCCTCGAGTTTGCGGCAGACTTTGAGAATGTTCTGTTGGGCCTTCTCGACATCCGACACCTTGACGGGCCCGCGTGTCTCCATGTCCTCTTTGAGCATTTCTGCTGCGCGGCTCGACATGTTCTTGAGAAACTTTTCTTTGATTTCCGGCGTGGCCCCACGCAGGGCAATCGGAAGGTCTTCTTTGCTGATTTCCTTCATGAGTTCCTGCATGCCGCGAGAATCCAGATCCACCAGGTCGTCGAAGACAAACATTAATGCGCGGATACTTTCCGCCAGGGCCTGATCGCGTTCGGTGATTTTGGCCATGATCGCACCTTCGGTATTCTTATCCACGCGGGTCAGGATCTCGGCCATGAGTTCGGCTCCGCCGACCGACATGCTCGACATGCCCATCGAAGCCGACAGAATCTCCTGCAGACTGTCGCTGAGCTCGGCCAGCACTTCAGGCTGCACCTCTTGCATGGTGGCCAGCCGAAGCGAGACGTCGGCATGCAAATGCACCGGCAAGAGCGCCAGGACGGCGCTCGCCTGCTCGGCCTCCATTTGGCCCAGACACACGGCAATGGTCTGCGGATGTTCGATCTTGAGGATTTGCGCCACCGTGCGAGCATCGACCCATTTCAGCGCGTCGATGCCCGGATAGGTTTTGGTATTCAAGGATTCCATCATCCGCGCGGCCTTTTCCGGACCCAGCGCTTTTTTGAGAATGGCTTCCATGAACTCCCGTCCTTCGAATTGCACCTCGCCGTTGGAACTGGCCTGTTCGAACTCCGCGATCACGCTGTCTTCTTCTTGCTTGGTGATATTCGCGGCTTCTTTCATAAACTCGCCGAGCTTCCGAATATCTTTCGGATCGAGCGTTTTCATGACCGCCGCCGCGGCCTCTTCGCCGATCGCTCGAAGCAGAATGGCGGCTTTCTGTGCGCCGCTGAGCTCTTTATTCATGGCCATATCCGCTACGCGTTACTTTTCAGCCACTGCTTGACCACGACGGCGGTGTTGGCCGGATTGTTTTTGGCCATGTCGAGTATCTGGCCGGGCTGTTTGCCTGAGATGGCCGCCTCGACTTGTCCGAGTGATGCCGGCAGCGCCGGCGTGTCGCCCGCGGTGGCGGCCGGGGCCGACTGTACGAGCATGACCATCAGCGGACGGACGACCATGAAGAGAATCAGGAAGAACAAGAGTCCGCCCACGGCATAGCGGATGTACGGCATCCACGCCTTGGTGCTGTCGGCGGCAGCTTCCACCCCTGCGCCCACTGGTTCTTCCACGCCGAGGCCGAACTGGATACTCACGACTTCGACCTGATCCTGGCGTTCCGTGGAATATCCCATGGCTTTTTTGACGATCTCTTCGATGCGCTTCATTTCCTCTTCTGAACGAGGCACATACTTCTTCGGCTGATCCGCCGCTCCCTCCCCTGCCTTGCCGCCTTCATAGGTTCCGTCGACCAGCACAGCAACGGACAGCTTCTTGATCGTGCCGGTGGGCTCGACGATCCGGGAGACGGTCCGGCTGATCTCGTAGTTCACGGTCTCGTTTTTCATCTGATTGTTATTCGAACTGGTTTGGCCGCCTTCGCCTTCCGCTCCGCCGGGCACATTCGATTCGACCCCCGGGACACCGCCGGAAGTTCCGTTGACGCCGCTGGACTTTTCCTGTCCACGTTGCTCGCTGCGCACAACCTGGCCATTCGGGTCGTATCGTTCTTCGGTGGTCTCGATTTTCCTGAAGTCGAGCACACTCGACACCCGGACCACCGCCTTATTGACCCCGACGATACGTTCCAACATGCTTTGAATGCGTGTCTCGATGTCTTTCTCCAGGGTGCGTTGGTATTCCATTTGGGTGCCGGAGAGGCCGGCTGATTCGTCACTGGAGGAGTTTGAGAGCAGGTTTCCATGGCCATCGACGACGGTCACGTCACGGGCCTGGAGCCCTTCCACACTGCTGGAGACAAGATGCACCACGCCTTGCACTTGAGCTTTGGACAAGGTTTGGTTAGAGCGGAGCGAGACGACGACCGACGCGCGCGCGCGGTCTTGCTCGGTCGCAAACAGGCGCCGCTCGGGAATGGCCAAGTGCACACGCGCGCGCTCGACTTCGGGCATCTGCGTGATGGTGCGTGCCAGTTCGCCTTGAAGCGCCCGCCGATAATTCAACTTCTGCACAAAATCCGACATGCCCATAGTGGTGCGATCGAAAATCTCGTATCCTACTCCGCCGCCGTGGGGAAGCCCTTGGCCGGCCATTTCCAGCCGCAGATCATGCACCTGCGCATTGGGCACGAGGATGGTCGTTCCGCCGTTGGTCGTCTCATAGGGCACTTTGGCGTCTTTCAACTTGTCGATGATGCCCGCGGCATCGTCGGTCGCTAAATTGGCAAACAGCACCTGCATGTCGGGCTGTTGTGTCCAGAGCGTCACGGCCACCAGGCCGGCAATGGATCCGGCCAGGGCCAGCAGAATGATGAACCGTTGGTTGATCGTGAACTGGCTGAATTTTGAAAACATGTGCTGTGAAATCCTTTATGCGTGATGTCCGCGCGGGAGACCGATCGCTAAATCTGCATCCGTTGGATTTCTTCGTATGCCGTCACGAGTTTGTTTCGCACCTGCATCATGAGCTGGAACGAAGCGTCAGCCTGTTGCAACGCCACCATCGTTTGGTGAATGTTGGTGTTTTGGCCGGTCACCAAGGATTCCACGGCCTGGCTGGCCCCTGTTTGCGCGTCGTTGATATGTCCGATGGCCTCTTTCAATGAGCCTAAAAAGTTCGCGCCGCCGGCCTCGCCGGTCTGTCCAGCTTGTTGAAGTCCGGGCGTATCGATCGGCTTGATAAGATTGGCGCCCGCGATGTGCAGATCGGACATGATTACCTCCCGATTTCCAGGGCGCGATTCCACATGGTACGGGTCGCATTGACGGCTTGCACATTGGCCTCATAGGCGCGAGACGCACCGATCATATTGACCATTTCTTCCATGACGTTCACGTTCGGCATGGTGACGAATCCTTTTTTGTCGGCATCCGGATGTCGCGGGTCGTATACGGTCTGCCCCGGTTTCTGATCCTCGATGACCCGGGCGACTTTCACTCCGTCCAAGGCATGCCGCCCGGCCCCTTTGGAGACCTGTGTGAACGCCTTCTGAAAAGCTGACGACACGGGCGCTGCCTGAAACACGACATCGCGGCGGCGGTACGGGCCACCGGTACTGGTTTTGGTGGATTGCGCGTTCGCCAGGTTGCTGGCGATCACATTCAACCGGTGTCGGTGCGCATCGAGCGCCGATACGGAGACGGCGAGACTATCGGATAAATCCATCACACACCTCGTTATGGTTCGCCCGTGATCCGAGAACTCGACTCAATGACTCCTCGAACAGTTACCGTCCTTCGCGAATGGCATTGAGAAGTCCCTTGAATTTCATGCTGATGATGGCCGCCGACGTGTTGTACTGCTGCGCGTTGTCCGACATCTTGGCCATCTCCAATTCAATGTTGACCGAATTGGCATCCAGCGGCAGATCGCCGGCCGGAACCTCTTCAATGCGACCTTGCACTCGTTGAAACCCACTGCCCTTCGGGCCGATGTGCTGCTGGTGGGTTGACACCAACGTGATCGGCAGTTTTCCCTGTTGGGCATTTGCCAGCGCTTGCCCGAAGTTCAGGTCGGTGGCGCGATACTTCGGCGTTTCTTCATTGGCAATATTGGCGGCGATGACCTGCTGGCGGGCGCCGCGTAGATCCAGTGAACGTTCGAGCAGCTGCATGGTCCTGTCAAAGATGGTCATGGTCCACACTCCGTAGAAAGTTCGGCCCTCAACGGTGCAAGCTATGTACCCCGTTCAGACAAGGATTCTTCCGGGATCTCCCGCGTCTCTTCGACAAGATGCTCCCAGGCGACACTAGGCAAATTCGACCCAGGACGGAATCTTTTGCCGAGCAGCGAGTGAACGGCTTCAGGGCTTTTCCGCCTCGACCTGATACCCCAGATCACGATATTCCCGTAACTTATTGCGCAACGTGCGGATACTGATGCCCAACTCCTTGGCAGCATGGGTCCGATTGTCTTTGACTCGCGCCAAGGTCTTGAAGATCAGATCCCGTTCCATCTCCCACAGCGACCCATGGGCCGACGGGGCTATGAGTGTTTCCACGGTTTCAATCGGCTGAATGGGAACCGTTCCGTCCCCCGGCATCAAGTGATCGACGTCAACCGCATTCCCGGTTGTCACTAAAATGGCGCGTTCCATGACATTTTCCAGTTCGCGCACGTTCCCCTTCCATGCCCGCTGTTGGAGATCGGCGATGGCGCGCTCGGACAGCGTCGGCACGGTCAGGCCGTTGCGCTGCGCCGAGGAACGGAGAAAATGCCGTGCAAGAAGCGGAATGTCACCCGGTCGTTCACGGAGCGGCGGCACTGTGACGGGAAAGACATTCAAGCGGTAAAACAGATCCTCCCGGAAGCGACCTTGCGTGACTTCGTGGTACAGAGAGCGATTCGTCGTCGCGATCACACGGATATTGACCGGAACCGGTTCGCGCCCTCCGATGCGATCGACTTCCCGTTCTTGCAGCACCCGCAACAATTTCGATTGCAGGCCCAAATTCATTTCGCTGATTTCATCGAGGAATAGCGTACCGGTATGGGCCATTTCAAACTTGCCCAGCTTTTTCTGGATGGCGCCGGTAAACGCACCGCGCTCATGACCGAACAACTCACTCTCCAGCAAACTGTCCGGAAGCGCCGCGCAATTGAGGGCGACGAAGGGTCGATGGGCGCGCGGGCTTCTCGCATGAATGTAGCGTGCTAATAACTCTTTACCCGTACCGCTTTCGCCGCTGATCAGTACCGTGGCTTGGCTGGCCGCGACACCCTCGAGAGTTGTAAGCAGGCGGATCATGCCCGGGTCTTGCGTCAAGATCGCGCGTGCTTCCAGCGCTGCAGGAGCATCCTGCTCATCCGGCTCTGTGCTGGCTTGCAGGTTGAGGATCACCCGCTCGACGAGGTCGGTGGAGAAGGGTTTTAAAATGTAATCATTCGCCCCGTATTTCATGGCTTCTACGGCAGTTTCGACCGTCCCGTAGGCGGTCATGAGAATAATGAACGTGTGGGGCGCTTTCTGCTTTAAGGCTTTGACCAGTTCGAGCCCGTTCAGCCGGGGCATTTTCAAGTCGGTCACCACCAACCAGGGTTTCAGCCGCTCCACCTGCTCGATGGCATCCGCCCCGTCGATGGCACTCCGTACCTGATAGCCCATGCGACGCACCGTTTCCGACAACGCCGTCCGCATCGACGGTTCGTCATCCACGATCAAGACCATGCGGGCCTCTTCGGCAGCAGCTGATGGTCCCTGTAAGGCTGGTTGCGCGCTCATTCGTACCTCTTTTCTTCTGTGATGTCCGTAATCTGATGTGCACTCTCCGAACGGCTGGACACGGTGGCAAGCGGAGCAGGCGTCGCAGGGGGCTGCATGGGTCCTCGCGGCAGCGTGATGAGAAACGAGGTACCCTGCCCGTGATAGCTTTCGACATCAATTCGACCGTGATGGGCTTCGACCACCGCATGCACGATGGCGAGACCTAAACCGGTCCCCTGATCTTTTGTGGTGAAAAACGGATCAAAGACCCTCGACTGCAATGGGGCAGGAATACCCGTCCCGGTGTCGCTCACTCTGAGGTGGACTGCCGGCGATTCCTGAATTTCGGGAGGAGCAGGACAGGCCGTGAGGGTCAGCGTTCCTCCTTTCGGCATGGCCTGAACCGCATTCAAAACTAAATTTAAGAGGACCTGCTTCATTTTCGGACCATCACACCAGAGCTGAGGCACCAGCGGATGCACCTGGCACCGGACCTCGACAGACTCTGGCGGGATGGCGTGACTGGCCAGCGTGAGAACATCGCGTATCAGTAATTCCGTGTGATGCCATCCCAGCCGCGAACAGTCCGGCCTGGTATACACGAGCAGATTGGAGAGCAGCTGATCCATGGATTGAACCGCCATGGAGATATGTTCCGCATAACTCCGCAATTGAGGCTGGTCGCGAAGATCCTTACGCAACATGGAGGCAAACAATTCGACGCTGCCCAAGGGATTTCGAATTTCATGGGCGATGCTGCCCACCATCTGCCCCATGGCTTCCAACCGGTTACGCCGTTGCAACCGGTCTTCAAGCTGGCGGATGCGCGTGACGTCATGGATCAGGACGAGTTTCCCGATCAGGTGGCCCGATTCGTCGGTGAGGTCCGTTTGTGACAAGGCAATGGTGACGCCACTGGGAAGCACGAGCGGGTACTCTCCATGGTCTTTACGGATCTCAGCTAACACCTCGCTCGCATGGCGCCCTCGCAGTTGCACCTGCGGGACGCCCAGCAGTTGCTCCGTGGAATGATTGCATCGCACCACCACATCCTCTGAATCGGCGACGATGACGCCGGTGTCCAAGGATTCCAAGACGGCCGTCACATGCGCGCGCATTTCTTCGGTTTCACGGAGATGCTCGCGAAGACTGGCATTCGTTTGCGCGAGTTCGAGATCCATCTGCTGCAGGCGCGTCGTTAAGGCGTCATACGACTGCTGCAAGACGGTGGCAGCCTGATCAAAATCGCGAAACGCGCGCGTCAGCAGGTCATTGTTGGTGGCGTCGCTCTCCTGCCTGATCACGGTTTTTTCCCCCGTTTCTCGGCCGGCGGTTCCGGCAACTCATTGTCCAGCATGGCCGCCATGCGGCGGACGAGACTGTCGGGATTCACACTGAGTGCGCGCAGCCCGTTCCGGGCAAAATCCTCACGCTTCACTCCACGAGCCAGCTGGACCATCTGCAGTTGAGCCCATGCCTCCTGCTCCGGCTCGAGCCCGGCGACGACCGCTTCCTTGTACATGGCCAGTGCCGGTGCCTGGCGTTTCAGCCGAGCCAGCGCATCGGCATGCCGCAGCAGGTCCGCGGCGGGAAGTTCCTGACGGGCTTTGATCAGGCCGTCGTAGATGGCTGTCGCTTCCGCGTCTTGCTTCGACTGCGCCAACACCGCCGCGAGTTTCAGTTGCACCATCGTGCGATCGGGGTGCCTCGGATTGTGAGTCAACCATTGGGTGCCAAGTTTGAGCAGCGCCGCGAGATTCCCTTCGCCCTCAAACGAATTCAGAATTCCTCGTAACGCCTCTCCGGAAAACCGGCCGGTCGGAAATTCGAGCCGGTACCGTTCAAACACCGACCGCGCGGCCCGCATATCTTTTTGTTCCATGTAGCTATAGGCCAGCCCCATTAATGCCGTTTCGTGGACCTTCTCCGCCTTGGGATCTCGAACCAAGGACTGAAACAGCCGCGCTGACTCCACGGGAAATCCCAGGCGCCGATGCGCTTCTGCAACCTTGAGCAACAACTCCGTACCGGCGTACAACTTGTCGGCAAATGGGCCATGGCGATGGAAGATGTTGATCAGCTCGAAATCATCTTCTGTCTTGAGAGCCGCTTCCAGGCGAGGGCGCAGGAAACGGACCAGCTGCGCGCCGCTTTTTTCCGGCCAGGGATCATTGTCAAACTTACCGGTGCGTAGCACCACTTGTTCATATGCGCGGAGAGCGTCTTCAGGTTTTCCCGCCTTCTCCAGGGTTTCTCCCAGGTGAAACAGCGCCTCGCTGCCGACGACTGAACTGTCATAGTCTTTGGCGCTCTGCTCGAACAGCCGGCGAGGACTGAGCATCTCACCCGGTTTCAGCGGAACATTTGCGAGATGCGCCGAGATGGTATGTCGAAGATTGATCTCCTCCCCCTCCGGATCCAGATGTTCCTGCACATCCGCATACCGCAGGCGGGCCGTTGCAGCCATCGGAGCCTCGGGGTATTGGCTCAATAACGCTGCGTAGAAAATACTGGACTCAGCCCAACGGCCAGCTTCCTTATAACTGTCGGCAAGGTAGGTCAGGACGAACGGGGCTTCGGGCCGGTTTGGGTACAGATTGTAAAAATGCAGCAACTGCTCCCGCATGACCGGCCCCCGCTTGGCCTCACCGGCGGTATCGGCATACCGCAGCAACGCAAAGGCATCACTCCGAAGTGCGGCCGGCCACCGGTTGGAGATACTCTCGTAGAGCGCATCGGCATCCCTCATCCGGCCCAACCGATAAAGGCTGTGCGCTTCGCCCAACGAGGCAGAGACCAGCAGCGTGGGATCGACCGTGCGCTTCAGCACATGGTCGAAGGTTTGGGTGCTTTCCTTCCAATTTTTAAAACCTCGCTGGACATAGGCCAGCCCGAGCATGGCCCGATTGGCATCAAACGAGTCGATTTCGGAGAGGGAGAGCGCGTGCTGATAGGCAATCTGCGCTTCCTGGAACCAGCCTTCGATGCGATAGACATCGCCAATGCGCCAGGCCGCTCGCTTGGCATTCGTCGATTGGGGATTCTCGCGCATCAGTGTTTTGTATTGGTCGATGATGTCCAGCGGGCGGACATCAGGGTCGCGACTCTGAAGCGTACTTTCCGCGAGAAACGCCTGGATGGATGTTCTGAGCGGTGACTCGCGGCGATCGCGAAGCATGTTGGTGAAATGGAGGCGAGCCTCGAGGTATTGCCCATGATGGTAGAGGGCCATGCCTTGTTCGAACTGCTTCCATTCCGGGATTTCCGGCAGGCGATCAAATCGAGGTCCTGGATCGGGCAATACTCCACGCACGAGTTCCGCTGGCTCCGGCATCATAGCCGGCAACTCTTGTCGCATCGTGGGTAAGCCGCCCGCGCCTGTGGCAGTGCCTATTCCGAGGAGCAGAAGCCAACTGACACAGTAGCCTGTCCAAGCAGCGGCGCAGCTGGATATGGTGGATAAGGATCGCACAGAGGGCGAATCAGCAAGTCCTGTGCCCCTATGGGAATCCAGTAACTCGCTGCATCGCTTGATGATTTAGACAGTGCGACGTGGAACAATCAGAAGGGTGTCAGAAACACCAACGCCGGGGATGGGGATCCGGTCAAAAAAATGACATGGCAAGAGACGGCATGAAGATCCATCAGTTTTGAATGGAATACCCGTGACTTTTTGGATCAAAACCTTTCCGTTTGAGTTTTTCCACCAGCGTAGTGCGGTTGACCTGTAGCAACTGAGCGGCTCGACTGGTGATGCCGTTGGCTTTGCGCAACGCTTCCCCGATAAGACGATTCTCGTAATGCTCCAACTCCTTCGTCAAATTGATGCCATCTTCCGAGAAGCGGACAAACTGCTCGGAGGCTTCAACCGCCTTCCCACCTGCCGTTTTTAACGAACGTTCCGGGAGATCGGCCAGCGTGATCATCCCCCGTTTCTTCAACACGCAGAGGCGCTCGATCATATTTTCAAGTTCACGGATATTTCCCAGCCATTCCTCTTCGGTCATGCGAACCAGTGCATCAGGCTCCATGCCAAGAATCTCGGTCCGGCGCAGTTGATTGAATTGCGCGATAAAATGGTTGACGAGGAGCGGGATATCGCTGCGACGTTCCCGTAATGGAGGAATATGAATGGGAATGACATGCAAGCGGTAATACAAGTCCTGCCGGAACCGGCGTTCCTGTACGGCTTGCGCCAAATCCTGATTGGTGGCGGCAATAATGCGGACATCTACGTTAATCGTCCTGGTTCCACCCACGCGTTCGAAGGATCGCTCCTGCAACACCCGCAGCAGCTTCACTTGCAAGGGCAAACTCATTTCGCCGACTTCATCTAAAAAGATGGTGCCGCCATGAGCCAGTTCAAATCGACCGAGCCGTGTGTGTGCAGCTCCGGTAAACGCTCCCTTTTCATGGCCGAACAGCTCCGACTCCAGCAACGTCTCAGGAATCGCCCCGCAATTGACCGGCACGAGCGGGCGATCTCGTCGCATACTATTAAAATGCAGCATACGCGCGATCAATTCTTTACCTGTTCCGCTCTCCCCTTCGATCAAGACGGTACTATCGCTGTCAGCCACCTTCTCGACGAAATCCAGCACCATCCGCATCGGCGCACTGGTTCCCACCAAATGCTCAAAGCGGTACTGGTCTCGTACCGCTTTTCGCAGTAAGTGATTCTCCTGTTTCAGTTTGTAGACGTCCAATGCCTTCCGCACGACGACCGCAACCGTATCGGGCTCAAACGGTTTGGTGATGAAATCGAACGCGCCGGCCTTCATCGCTCGCACGGCATAATCAACCGTCCCGTATCCTGTCATGACGATCGCAATCACTTTGGAGTCGATCTTTGAGATTCTGTCGATCGTTTCCAGTCCGTCGATCCCGGGCATTTGAAGATCCGTCAGCACGACGTGCACCGGTTGATCCTTCACCGCTTCCACCCCGTCCAGCCCGCTCGACATGACCGTGACCTGATGGCCTTCACTCGTGAGTGTTTCCGCCAGTAGTTGACGGACTGCTGGATCATCGTCGATCACGAGAATATGTGACTGGCTCATAAGGAAGCACTCCTCTCTGGAAAACCGAAACCTGGGAGATGGGTTGGTCCCAGATGATCATGGATAGGAACAACACATGAGGGTCTTGCCGTACACACGCGTTCGTTGAGCTTATTGGGAATTCAGACTTTATTCAAGTAAAAGTGAGGCCTTGTGGGAAATTTGCACCAAAATCGCCCCGTAAGATAGTGTGCAGACTTTGGTAGTTAGGCGTACCTTGACAGGCAGGAAGAAGAATTGTAGGGTGCCTGCTCTGCTCGATAATCACGGTCTTTATCAATAGCTCATCTTGCGGGCTGGCGTAGCTCAATTGGCAGAGCAGCGGTTTTGTAAACCGCCGGTTGGGGGTTCGATTCCTCTCGCCAGCTCCACAAATTCATTGGATAATCAGACGGTTGGATGGTTAGAATTTGAGGGTGCCTACTCAGGCTCCCAGCTTCTAGAGTTCTGTAATCACTCCCGACGTCCCGTCAATCCACTCCCTCCCCTGCCTAATCAAAAAAATCTCTTTCCGTTTCAACCATCACCTGCATGTTTGCGTTTCTAGTTGGTGCCGTCCAAAATTACAGTCGCGAAATGTCGGTGGATGTCATATCGGAACTTTCTGGTGTGAATCTTCCGTTTCCTCTAACTGCCTAGGGTCTGTTCACAATTGAGTTCTGGCGATCATGCCAGCCAGATACAGGCACAAGCCAGACTGAGCATAGACATGAAGTTCTGCGCAAGCTTCTCGTAGCGTGTGGCGATGCGCCTGAACTGCTTGAGTCGGCAGAAGAAGCGCGCGATGAGGTTGCGGTCTTTCTAGTGTAGTGCGTCCAACGCTTCTTTACATTTGGCGACTTTGGCCCAAATACTTTCC
>VOPT01000058.1 GCA_009594865.1 Nitrospira sp.
CGGGCCAATGCGATCTATAACAGCAAGCCGATCGAGGACCCGAAGGTGTACCAGAACTTTTTTGCCGCGGTGGAGCGGTCGTTGTTTCTGGTGAAGGATTAGTTCGGTGGCCCGTCTCTGTCGATCAATCCGGTCCCCCTTCGGACGGCCGAGCGGCCGCCGGATCGTGGGAACCTTCTTTCTACTGACAGTCCTTACGGCTGGCTGTTCGCCCTATGAGTGGCGTCATGAAAACCAATGGGAATCGCGCGACCAGATCTGGCTGTCAGAGGCGAGCCAGGTCAAGGTCCGGTCGGCGCAAAGCCGGGTATTCGATGGGGCGGACCGGATCAAAACCATTCAGGCGGTGGTCTCTACCTGTCAGGATCTGGGCTTCGCCGTTGAAGTGTTGGATGAAGCCCTGGGTATCGTCTCGGCAAAGAAGTTCGATGATTACGAACCGTCTCGCTTGAGCGACCCCTCCTATCATCTGTATCGGGACGACGGGCTGTTGATCGTGAATCAACACTTCCGCAGCTGGGGACCGTTTTACCACCGGAGCAATCTGGTTCGTCTCACGGTGACCGTCAGGCCGCGCGGAGAGGCGCAATTGGTCGTGCGGGCCAGCACCCAGTATTACCTCAAAGCGATCGAGTCTCCCGAGCCTTACCAGCAATTTTTTCGGACCTTGGAACAGGCGCTCTTCATCCAGGCCAGCACGTTGCCGTAGGCGGAACGTGAATGATCGCCGACCGGTCTCTCAGCGACGGTATTCGCTGACGGAATGTTTCTGGGCGCCGTTCATCATGCCGGGCGCGAGGACCGGATCGAGGTTGAATGCCACGCTGATGCGAGGAACGCTTCCGTGGTAGG
Source organism: Nitrospira sp. (assembly GCA_009594865.1). Classification (GTDB taxonomy): domain Bacteria; phylum Nitrospirota; class Nitrospiria; order Nitrospirales; family Nitrospiraceae; genus Nitrospira_A. The sequence goes on from VOPT01000058.1 coordinate 853, forward strand.
TATTCACGGCATGAAAGAGCCATCCAGGAAACAGCACACATTGGCCCGATACCGGTGTATAGGAGATACTGGTTCCCGCGTCGTGCAATTCGGACATACTGTACTGAAGATACGGCGCCAGCATGCGCGGTAAACAGCCTCGAGGATCGTAAATCTGTAACTCTCCGCCCATTTCTTTCGTAGAACTGACCTCGCCGACATCCACATAGTACACGCCGGCCCAGAAACTGCCTGGGTGTGAATGGGCCGCATTGGTGCCGCCGGTCCGCTGTACGTTCGCCCACACTTCCACCACATCCCAATCCGGGCGGGCGGTGCTCTGTCCGCAGCGCTGCGACAAGGTCGTGACCTGTTTGGCTACTTCCAACACCGGAGCAAACAGGTCACGCAACGGTTCGCCCATTCGAGCATGGACAGGTCGTGAGGCGACGACCAGCCGACGACTTCGGTATCTCGATGGGTCGGCACGGACGCCTCCCGTTCAAGAATCAGGGGCGAGAGCTCGGCGTTGATGCGGCGATGGTCAGCCGGAGTGAAGACCAGCAGAGGCGTGGAAAAGAGCGGCGTGATGTGTATCTCGATCTCGGTCGGCATGGAGAGTGTCCCATACTGATCTACGAGCGCGGACGGGTGCACGGTATCCCCCCTAACAACGCAAGTCAACCTCGATGTTTACCCAGGGGTAGCGGCGGGGCTTTTTCGGGACAATCGGAGGGAGATTGGGAGTGACCCAAGAGCTGCTGGGCAAGAGGCGGGAAGGCTCCTTGACAGGGCGTTGCCGTCGGCCTAGCCTGATGGGGCCACGATCGATCTACTCTATAACCAGGGAGGCCATCATGTCTGTTGCCCGTGTGACGGAAATCATTGCCGCATCCCCGAAGAGTTTTGACGATGCGATTCATCAAGGCATCGCCCGCGCGAACAAGACGTTGCAGCACGTCAGGAGTGCGTGGATCGAAGATCAGAAGGTGGATATCGAGGATGGGAAAATCACGCAGTATCGCGTGGCCTTAAAAGTGACGTTCGTGCTCAACGAATAAGGACGCATTATGAAAAATGTCGAGATGTCCGTCGAGGGAACCTGGTTGACCATCAAGGTGGATTTGTCGAAGGAGTTCGGCCCCTCGGCGTCGGGCAAGACCACCATCATCGCCTCCACGGAGGGCAATGTCACGATCCCAGGACGCGAGGAAAAGATCGGCCTCAATGTCTACCGGAAAAAGTAACGGCGAGGGCGCCTGACCGCGCCTGTCCCGTCGATGAGCGGGAAGAATGGAGACCAAGCGGGCGAGAACAGTGAAGCCGAGAGCATCATGTCCATCGAGCGGGCCGCTGGATTCTTGTCGTCAAAAAGAGGACAATGCCATCCAGTGCGGGAACCGGGTCGTACACGAACTCTCGGGCGTCGTTGACCGCCATGCTGAGAACTCAGCCCAGTGCCGCCAAGGGGCCTGCTCCCACGATTCTCATCGTGGACGATGATCCTGACATTGCGCTCGTCTTGAAGGACCTCCTCGAGCATTCCGGATACCAGGTTCAGGTTGCCGTCACCGGCGCGGAAGCGCTGAGCAGGGTGAAGGCGGAATCGTGCTCGGCCGTGCTTCTCGATCTCATGTTACCCGATATGGATGGCCTCTCAGTGCTGACCCTGTTGAAGGGGATGGACCCCGCGCTGCCGGTGATCATGCTGACGGCATTTGTGGAGGTGGCCAAGAAACACGCGTCGCTCACCGAGGGCGCCTTCGGCTATCTCACCAAACCCTATGACGGCGAGGAATTGAAGGCCCTGATCAAGCGGGCGGTCGGGGTCAAACATTTGTCCCTCGAGGCCGCTTCGGCAAAGCAGGCGCTCACCGCCAGTGAAGACCGGTTCCGCGAAGTGGTGCAGACGGCTCCGGACGCCATTGTGCTGGCAGACGGCGACGGGCGCGTGTTGTCGTGGAATAGCGCGGCAGAGCGGCTGTTCGGTTATCGGGCGGAAGAGGTCCTGGGGCAATCCCTGACCATGATCATGCCCGAACGGTATCGCGCCAATCACGAGCGGGCATTGGAACGGGTGCGCACGACGGGCGATGTGCGCTTGAAGGGGACCGTCGTCACCATGCATGGCCTGCATAAGGACGGACGGGAATTTCCGATTGAGATGTCGCTCAGTAGTTGGATCTCGAGCGGCACGCGTGTGCACTGCGGGATTGTGCGTGACATCACGGCGCGGAAAGAGGCGGAGGCGCGGCTGCTTCAACAGCAGATCGAGCAACAGGCGCTGTTGGATCTGATCCCGGCCATGGTGTGGTACAAGGATTCCCACAATCGCATTCTTCGCGCCAACCGGCGAGCGGCAGAGTCCATCGGGAAAACCGTGGCGGACATTGAAGGGCGATCGACCGATGAGTTCTATCCGGAGGAGGCCGAACGCTACCATCAGGACGATTTGGAAGTCATCGTGTCGGGCCGACCGAAACTCGGCATCATCGAACCCCACCGGGCGGGAGGGAAGAAACAGTGGGTGCAAACAGACAAGGTGCCATACCTCGACCCGCAGGGAAAGGTGCTCGGCGTGTTGGTGTTCGCGCAAGACATCACGGATCAAAAGCGACATGAAGCGGCGCTTCGCGAGGAGCGGGACCTCGTCCGAATGGTGATGGAGGCGGCCGGCAACGGCATCGTGATCGTGGATGGGACGGGAACCATTCTCTCCGCGAATGTGCGGGTGGCGGAATTATTCGGGTATGCCCAAGGCGATCTGCCGGGGCAATCGCTCCAGCGGCTCATTCCTTCACTCTTCAGTTTTGGGAAATTCGAGTTGGCATCTGATCGCTGCGCTTCGACGAAGCGGGAGTCATTACCGCCCAATTCCACATGCGTCGGCCTGCATAAGGACGGCGTGGAGATTGCCGTCTCGATCAGCTCGACGATGTTGATGACGGCGAATGGCGCGCATGGCGTTATTGCCATCCATCCCCTGGGCGGCGCCGGATGAACCTGCGCTTTGCGTTCATCATTTTGCTGTTGGCCTTCATTGCACTGCTGCTGGCCATCGGCGTCCTGACGGCGATCCGGTGGCTCAAGATTCACTACCCTGAGCGTGCCAACGCCATCCTCACTGCAAGCGCGGTGATGCTCGCCGGCGCCGTGATCATGACCATCGTCGAACTGAACGATCGGCCGATGTTTCGCCCGCATGACCTCATCACCTTGCAAGAGCCGGTGGTGGCACGGACCATTCCCGTGGATCGTGTGGCAGGGAGTACCACCTGTATCATAGACCTACATGAACATCTGGGCGTGCTGGAGATAGAGATCGAACAGGGCGCGCTGAAGGCCCGGGTCGAAAGCAACAATACCTCCGCGCCGGTCTTTTGCCCGATCGGCACTGAGGTGCGCATCGATCTGAACTGGCTTCATCGCCTGACCGTTACTCGCCGACAAACGCAGGTGAGCGGGTCGTAGATAACCGGGAGCGCGCTCTTGACTGATCGATGTGGAGAGGCCTATCGTACCCGAGTGGGGGGAGTTAACGCCCCGGGGGAATATGTACAAAAAGGGGATTGAGTGTTGAGGATGGTGTGCATGCCCGGCTTGTACCGGGAAGCCTGAAGTCCTCCCGAGATCTCCGCCGTATCTACCTCTCCTCGGTAGGTGCGTCCTCCTCCCACCCAAACAGTCCTCCTCGCAATTCCCTCCTTGCAACAGTGGATCGTGTCCCTTCCGCGACAGGTTGCGCATCAGGCGCAGCCGACCGGAATTTCCTCAAGGCTTGACTCTCCGCAACGTTCCCTGTAAACGACGAGGAGGATACGTATCGCGCCTGTCCCTGCGCCTTGCCGATTCGCTGAATCCCTTTGCTTGAGAGGTTGAATGGCCACCAAGAGATCATCGCCACGTGCCGAGTCTTCCACATCCGCGTCTCCCTCCGAATCCACCGAACCTGAATCGGCCGTCTCACGGAATAAATCTGGCGCCGCACAAAAATCTGCGCCTGCGGTCACGGCGGTGGAAATGGGCGCGCGGCAGCGCGAGATCTCGGTGTCCGAATTCTTCACGAAGAATCGGCACCTGCTGGGATTCGACAATCCGCGGAAGGCGTTGCTGACGTGCGTGAAAGAAGCCGTCGACAACTCGCTCGATGCCTGTGAAGAAGCGGGCATCCTTCCTGACGTGACGGTGAAACTGGAAGTGGTCACGAATGGACCCTCTCCAGTCGCACCGAGCCAGGCAACCCGCTTCCGCATCACGGTGACCGACAACGGCCCGGGGATTGTCCGCCAGCAGATTCCGCGCGTCTTTGCGAAGTTGCTCTATGGGTCCAAATTTCACCGCATGCGGATGAGCCGGGGACAGCAGGGCATCGGCATTTCCGCGGCCGGTATGTACGGCCAGCTCACGACCGGGAAACCGGTCAAGGTGATCTCCCGCACCGGGCCACGAGCCGCGGCTCATTACTTCGAAGTGCAAATCGACACGAAAAAGAATGAACCACTGGTGCATGAGAATAAACAAATCGAGTGGTCGCAACCGCAAGGCACCGAGGTGGTGCTGGAAGTGGAAGGCCGGTACCAGAAAGGTCGCGCCTCGGTGGATGAATGGCTGGAACAGACATCGATTGCCAATCCGCATGTGCGACTGACGTATCATACGCCGGAAGGGGAACAGAAGAATTACCCTCGCACCTATCATGAGTTGCCGCCGTCGCCTAAGGAGATCAAGCCGCATCCCTACGGCATCGAGTTCGGAGCGTTGCTCAAGATGTTGCAGGATACGAAGAGTCACACGGTCGCATCGTTTTTAGCCAGTGACTTTTGCCGGGTGTCTCCCGCGCTGGCCGAGGAGATCTGCAAAGCCGCAAAACTGTCGCCCGCGACCACACCTCGCGATGTCAAACCTCAGGCGGCGGAGACGCTCTACAAAACCATTCAAAGCACCAAGATCATGGCCCCGCCGACGAATTGCATTTCCCCGATCGGCGAAAAGGCGATTCTTTCGGGCCTCTATAAGCAGATCAAGGGCGAGTTCTATACGGCGGTCAGTCGGCCACCGGCCGTGTACCGCGGATACCCTTTTGTCATTGAAGCCGGGCTGGCATTCGGGAAAGGGCCGGAAGAAGTCTCGAAGCCGCAGCGAGCGGCGGTCCCGCTGGCGGAAGGCGAAGATCAGGGCAACGACACCGAGCAGGCGCGGGTGATCCGATACGCCAACCGGGTGCCGTTGCTGTATCAACAATCAGCCTGCGCGACCTTCAAAGCGGTACTCAGTACCACGTGGCGGAATTATGGCGTGAGCCAGTCGCGAGGCGCGTTGCCTGCCGGACCGATGGTGATCTTTGTCCATATGGCCTCCGTCTGGGTGCCATTCACCAGCGAGTCGAAGGAAGCCATCGCCGACTACGACGAAATTCAGAAGGAAATTACCCTGGCTCTGCGCGAAGCCGGCCGGCGGTTGGGAATTTTTCTGCGCAGGCGCGAACGGGCTGCCAGCGAATTCCGGCGGCGCAACATCTTCGAACTCTATATCGAAGAAGTGGTTGCCGCGTGCAATCGGTTGAAGGGCGGAAACTTGCCCACGGAAAAATTGAAAGAACAGCTGCACAAAATCGCCAGTTCACGGACGGGTGGCCTCAAGACGGATGAAGCGCTCGGGAAAACCGGCGCCGGACCTGAAGGGTTGCCCCATTCCATCATCGTCACAGCGGAAGGCATTGAGGGAGAGCGCGAGATCGCCGGGAATGTCCCTGCGCCAGCGGATGGTCCGGTGAACTCGGCCTCTTCTGACACCGCTTCCTCGACGAAGATTCCCACAAAAGGCAGACGGGCGGTCGTAACCGCGCCTCGGTCGAAAATAAGTCGGTCTGTCTCGAATGACAAACGGAAACCCGGGCAGCAGGAGCTATTCGCCGAAGCGGCTGATGGGAGGAAGGCGTCAGCTCGGCAGGCACCCGCTAAGACGGCGACAGCCACTCGCAAAAGGAAATAGGACAGCTTATGGCACAGGCAAAACCGAAAAAGAACGGTACAGTGGCAAAAAAGCTGGTCGGCATGGCCGATGTCGTCATTTCCGCGGCACAACGATCGAAAGACCCGACATTCGAGATTCCCATTCGAGCGCTGTCCAATGTCTCGTTCAATCCCCGTAAGGGCCTGATCGAGATGGGTGAGAAGAAACAAGCGCGCACGTTCTTCAACGTCGGCATGGCCAAGAAGTTTATGCAGACGATGCTGGTGGCCGACGCCCTGGCTGAGCTGCAGCAGGCCGATTTGACCACCTCGTTGAGGGAAATCTATTACCGCACCAAACACACGATTCAAGATTCGCACGAGAACACGTTCGATACGCAGGATGAGTCCGATCCGATCATCGAGGATCTGGAGGTGTCGCTCATTGCGTTGCGTGAAGAACTCCATGTGCGGGCGGAAAATAGCGGAAGCATCGTCGGCCCGGTGGTCTTCGGCGATGACGGTGACCGGGTGGATTGCGCCAAATTAGGGAAGGGCGGCTATTCCGTGCCCTCGATCGTCGAGCCGGAATATTTGGAGATCCGCCGCTGTACCGCCGATTTTCTCCTGTTGGTTGAGAAGGGCACGCAGTGGAATCGCCTGTCGGAAGATAAATTCTGGCGACGTTACAACTGTGTCTTATTGACGGGGAACGGGCAGCCTCCGCGCGGGGTACGGCGCTTGGCGCGGCGACTTCATGAAGAACACAAGTTGCCGGTCTATGTTCTGGTCGATAACGATCCCTGGGGATACTATATCTACTCCGTGGTGAAACAGGGGTCGATCAATCTTGCGTTCGAAAGCCAGCGCATGGCCATCCCCAAGGCGAAATTTATTGGACTCTCCAGCGCGGATCCCGAGCGGTACGAGCTGCCGCGCAATGTCGGCATCAAGCTGAACGACAAGGACATCACCCGGGCTAAGGAATTGCTGAACTATCAGTGGTTCCAGAAGCCGGCCTGGCAGCAGGAAATCAAGCGCATGCTCACGAACGGGCTCAAGTACGAATTAGACGCGCTGGCGAATAAGGACTTCCAATACTTAACCAAGAAGTACCTCCCGCGTAAGCTGAAGGAAAAGGATTGGCTCGATTAGCGAACGAGGGGAGAGCGATGTGATGCCGCAGGATCGTGGGACGCGCTTACTTCTGGCCTATGTGATGTGTAGCGCGTTTGGCATATTGCTGCTGCTTGCTCCAAGTGTCGTTGCGGCGCAACTGCTTCCGCCGTCATTGAGCCAGTCCAACCAGCAGAATCAGCCGGGACAAAATCTGCAGGCGCCGGGATCCATTCCGATTCCCAATCCGCTCGCCCAGCAGTCGGCCATTTCATCCACGGCTTCGGGTGCCAGCGCGCCGCAAAGCAATACCATTCCGTCCAGTCAGGGTAAATCCTTCGGCACAATCGGCCAAGGGTTGCCTGGTATGAGGGGCGGTCCGACGCTGACTGCTCCGATGGGGTCGCAAGATCCGTCCGCACGTTATATGCGGCCGACCGTGATCCCGCCGCTGTTCTGCGATCCTGCCGTGAATATTCCCTGTTAAGCATCAGCCGTTCCACTATGGATGCTCGCACTTCGGCGGTTTCGCTGCTCGGCAGCGATTCGTCCACTCGCTATTTCATGCTGCTCTCAATACGATGTGGAAAGACGGAACGGTTCTGAGGTGTGGGTGATGTGTGAGGGGGTCAGGAATTTCGTCTGGATGACGAAGGTTCGACCCGGATGGTGCCGGTTGGCGTCATGGCGCCCTGGGGATTGTTGGCGTCGAGCCAGACGTTGAAGCGGATGGTGCCGGGTTTGAGAAAACAAAGGCTGACCGATTGTAACGGCGCGATCGTGACCGTGTCCTGGATCACCCCGAATTGCTTGAATCCCTTGTCGCATGCGAGCAATGCCGGATCACTGTCTTCGAGCATGCGTAATGTGACCGGGTGGGGATTCAAGTTCTGCCACCGGATTTCATCACCGATCTGCGCAATCAAATGACGCGGCGCGATTTCCGAGCGGATATTGAAATACCGAACGGCCCCCGTCAGGCGGGACGCGGAGGGTGTGCTGCAGCCGATACTGGCACCGACTGTGAGCAGGATGAGCAGGCATGCGAGCGCGGAACGCATGGGCGATCCTACAAAATCGAGGGCGCAGTTCTCTACTCGGAATGTTACGAGGCGCAGGAGGTTCACTGGTACCGGTCAACCACATCGATCGTCCGGCGTTGTCGTAAAGAGCGACAGATCGACTACGGAGAGCATTTCCTATGGGGCTGAGTTTCGATGAAGCCCGCCATCTGCTGTCTCGTGCCGGCTTCGGCGGAACGCCGGACGAGATTCGATCGCTCATGACCTCCGACAGGCAAGGCGCTGTCACGCATCTCTTGACCATGCCGGGGAACAAGGCCGTTACTCCGCCGCCCGCTTGGATTCATCGCCTGCCTCCGCTGCCGAAGTTGCGAAAGGTTTGGACCGATCGCGAGCGGAAGGCCTTTCACGAGCAACTCAAGATGCAAGGGCATGAGCTCAAGGCCTGGTGGTACCGCGAACTCGTCACGACGCGCCATCCGCTCCTCGAGCGCATGACCCTGTTCTGGCACAACCATTTCACCTCCAGCCTGCACAAAGTACGGTGGCCGGCATTTCTGTATCAGCAGAACGTGCTGTTGCGGCTGTATGCGTTGGGATCGTTTCGCACGTTGCTGCAGGCCATTGCGAAGAATCCTGCCATGCTGCTCTATCTCGATACGCAGACCAATCGCCGGGAGCATCCCAATGAAAACTTTGCCCGGGAATTGTTCGAACTCTTTACCCTCGGCGAAGGGCACTATACCGAAGAGGACATCAAACAGGCCGCACGGGCGTTTACCGGCTGGCACCTCGACCACCAGACCGGAGCATTTCGCATCGATCTGCGCCACCACGACGATGGGCCCAAGCAGGTCTTCGGCAAGCAGGGGCATTTCGAGGGAGACGACATTCTCTCGCTGACATTGGAGCAGCCCCAGTTGGCCCGTTATCTCGTCGGTAAACTGTGGCGTGAGTTCGTGTCCGACCAGCCGGACCCGGTCACGGTGGGTCGTCTCGCCGACTCATTCAGACGCAAGAATTACGAGGTTGCCGAGGTATTGAAGGAACTGTTCCTGACTGCCGAATTTTGGGCGCCGGAGAATCGTGGCGTCCTGATCAAGTCTCCGGTTGAGCTCATCGTGGGGACAACGAGGTTGTTCAATCTTCCGCTCGATGAGGCGACGCCGCACATCGCATATGGCCGCAGGCTGGGACAGGATCTCTTCGATCCTCCGAACGTGAAGGGCTGGCCGGGCGGTCTGCGCTGGATTACCACTTCAACCCTGCTGGATCGCACGCAGCTGCTGCAGCGGGCTATTCGTGGCCATGAGACGGGCCACCCGCATGGCATGGTTGGCATGACACAGGCTCAGGGTGTGACCTGGCTGGCGACGGAGCCGCTCGACGTGGTGCAAGCCACGCTGCTTCCGCTTGCGCCAGTGCAGCCGTTGACGGCAGGGCAGGAGCGCGGGCAGGCCGTGCATCACTGCGTAGTGGATCCGGTCTATCAATTGAAGTGAGGCATGATGACAACGAGCGGCATACATCGACGCGCGCTGTTACAAGCGGCCCTGGCGCTCCCGTTCCTGTGGTTGCGTCCGGCCTGGCCGTCGCAGGTTTTGGCGGAGGACAGGGCTGCTCCCCCTCCCGGCTCCCGCCATCGCGAGCGTATGCTGCTGCTGGTCGAGTTGCACGGCGGGAATGACGGTCTGAATACAGTCATTCCCTATGACGATCCGGCGTATTACCGGGCGAGACCGCAGTTGGCCATCCCGCGGGATCAGGTCCGGCAGCTCACACCTAGAGTCGGTCTTCATCCAGCGTTGTCGCCGTTGCTGGCGTTGTGGGACGCAAAGGAGCTGGCGTGGATACAGGGTGTCGGCTACCCCAAGCCGAACCGGTCGCATTTTCGTTCCATTGAAATCTGGGACACGGCGTCGGGTAGCGAAGAGGTTCTGGATAAGGGATGGCTGTCGGCATTGTTTGAGCAGTATCCGTTGCCGGGCGGTTTTAGCGCCGAAGGGATTCTCTTGGGCAAGGGAGATGCCGGGCCTTTAGGCGGAGGCAAGACACGAACCATCGCGCTAAATGATCCCGCACAGTTTCTCCATCAGGCCGGGACGGTCACACCGGTCTCGGTGCCGACACCGAATCGCGCGCTCGCCCATATTCTGGAGGTTCGTCGCGAAATCTCCCAAGCGGCGGCCGATTTGCAGGGGCGTATGCAACAGGTGCCGCCGCTACCGATCGACTTCCCTTCGCATAAGTTCGGAAAGCAACTGGAGGTCGCCGCCAGGCTGATTGCTGCAAAGGTTCCCGTGGCGGTGATTAAAGTCACTCACGGTAGTTTCGATACCCATGCCGGCCAACTGACTGCCCACCACCGGTTACTGGAAGAACTGGCTCAAGGATTGCTGACCTTCCGTGCGGCAATGGTACAGCAGGGGCTCTGGAGAGACGTATTGGTGATGACCTATTCCGAGTTCGGCCGCCGGGTGGGAGCGAACGCCAGTCACGGCACCGATCATGGCACGGCAGCTCCGCATTTGCTCATGGGCGGGCGCGTGAGAGGTGGGCTGTATGGAACATCTCCGTCGCTGACCGACTTGGCGGCGGGGGATCTGAAGCATACGCTCGACTACCGGAGCGTGTATGCGACTGTGATTGAACAGTGGTGGGGTTTGCCGGCGGTGTCATTCAGGAGCGGTCGTTATCCGGCGGTCGAGTGCCTCACGTCATGGGACGGGGCTTGATTTCAAGCGGAATTCTTCCTATCCTGCGGGCCTCTGAAAGGAAGGTGACGTCATGCTGAGGGAGATCGTACGAACCGGTGTTGCGGGCGTGCTGTTGGTGTCGGTCACATTGGTGGCCGGGTTGACGTCACCGCTCAGGGCAGAAGATGGCGGGGCGTCGAACCTCTCATCCGTCACGCAGGCTCCGGCACCGCGTACCGGGGCATTGCAGCAGACTCCTGCCCCAGTTGAACCGTCGTTGCCCTTGCTGCTGGCCGAGGGGTCCAATTCCTGTGAGATCGTGTCGTGCGGAATGGGTATCAAGCAGACCTGTCAGATCACGTGCCCTGCCGATAAAACGCCGAAGTGCAGCTGCGATTGCGAGCGGAGCTTCGGCCCGATGTGTATGGATTACAAGGCGAACTGTCGCTGCGAATAGCGAGGAACCGGCCGGTCGCTCATTCACTGTCCGGCGAAGAAGATTCCATCCCACGCACGGTCAGGCTTGGCCCCGGCACGCGGTACTGCTCTCCAGCCCAGGCTCCCAAATCGATCAGTTGGCAGCGCTCGGAACAAAATGGTCGCCAGGGATTGTCATTCCAGGTCGTAGACTGGTGACATTCGGGACAAGGGCGCAGTGAACGCTGGCTTCCGGGCAAGGTGTTTACCGTGTAGCGGGTGATGCTGAAGGTGAGTCTATCACTCTCGTGCCGAAGGCAGCAAACAGCTCGCCGGTCAGATAGGCCGTGTGCTCGCCGTCTCGCCAGTGTTTTCTTCGCATGTAATCATTGAGTAGCCGACCGTCGGCCGTGCGATGGATATGTGGATGCGCCACGTTCATCCGGTATCGTTCGATGGCACCGGCCACCCGGCTGATGAAGACAATGGTGCCGTCGCGCTCCACCTGCTCCACGATCCCGACGTGGGTCAGCGGATCATTGACCAGGCCATCTCCATTAAAGTCCCAGGTATCGTCGAAGAACACCACATCACCGGCCTGTACGATCGGCCCGCGGTGGAGTCGGCCGTTTTTCCGGATATGGTTGTAGATGAGGCCGACGCCATTGGTCCTGCCGTCGGCTGAACTTTCTGAATAGAGATCGATGCCATGGGCGAGATAGATAGCGCGTGTCACTCCGGCGCAGTCGTAACTGATGCGACGGCCCTGACTTTCAATCGTGGTGGCGCCGACCAGGTTCATCGCCGTGCGGACGATCGCCTGTTGACGGCTGTCGCTGTGACCGGCGCGGCAACAATCGGGAAGAGGAGTCACCGCTTGCCGCACGCCCTGTGACGAGGGCACGGCGCAGGCCGTGAGTGCGGAAGTGAGGGCGAGGCTCCACCATGTGCGGGACAGGATCGGCATACAGGGTAAGTATAGCGCTTCTTCAAAGCCTGCCAGGAGAGGGGCAAAGCGATGTCCCACCACCGCTGGTGCTCTTCCTCACGCGCCGGCGCTGGAGAAGACTTGCTTGATCAAGGCCTGCGCATCCTCCTGGATCTGCAGGAGATGGGCCTCTCCCTTAAAACTTTCCGCGTAGAGTTTGTACACATCTTCCGTTCCGCTGGGCCGAGCGGCAAACCAGCCGTTGGCGGTCGTGACTTTGAGGCCACCGATCGAGGCCTTGTTTCCGGGCGCTTCGGTCAGCATGGCGAGGATGGGTTCACCGGCGAGCTCCTTGCTCCGGACCTGCTGCGGTGAAAATTTTTGCAGCGCGGCTTTTTGCGCTCTGGTTGCTGGCGCATCGATTCGCTCATAGACCGGCTCGCCCAGTTGAGCCGTCAATTCACCGTACAATTTCGCCGGGTCTTTCCCGGTGACTGCCAGCATCTCGGCGGCAAGCAGGTTCATGATGATCCCATCCTTATCGGTCACCCAGGTGGTGCCATCGCGGCGAAGAAATGCCGCGCCTGCGCTTTCTTCGCCGCCGAATCCCAGTGAGCCGTCGCTGAGCCCGGGTACGAACCATTTGAAGCCGACCGGCACTTCGATCAACCTCCGTTTTAACGACCGGACGAGGCGGTCGATGATACTGCTGCTGACGACGGTCTTGCCGATGGCAGCACTCGTTTTCCACCCGGGGCGATGCGTGAACAGATAGGAAATCGCGGCGGCAAGATAATGGTTGGGGTTCATCAAGCCGGCGCCTGGTGTCACGATGCCGTGACGATCCGTGTCGGTGTCGTTGCCGAAGGCGAGATCGAATCGGTTCTTGAGGGTAATGAGCGAGGCCATGGCATAGGGAGAGGAGCAATCCATACGGATCTTCCCGTCCCAATCCAGCGTCATGAAGCGAAAGGTCGGATCGACCGATTCGTTGACGATCTCCAGATTTAATCCGTATCGCTCAGCCAGGGGGCGCCAATAGGCCACGGCGGCACCACCCAGCGGATCGACGCCCAGACGCAGGTTCGCTGCCTTGATGCGATCGAGATCGACCACATGGGCGAGGTCGGCGAGGTAGGTGCCGGCGAAATCGTAGCGTGTGGTGGTGGCGGCGCGAAGCGCCTGGTCGTAGGGCATGCGTTTGACGCCCTGAAGGTTGGCCGCCAGGAGTTCATTGGCGCGGTTCTCAATGGCTTTCGTTACGTCGGTATCGGCGGGGCCGCCATGGGGCGGATTGTATTTGAATCCGCCGTCCTCCGGTGGATTATGCGAGGGCGTGACGATGATGCCATCGGCGAAGCCGGAGGTTCGGTTGCGATTGGTCTGAATGATCGCATGGGACATGACGGGGGTCGGCGTGTAGCCGTCGTCCTTATCCAGGCGGACCTGGACACCGTTCGCGGCCAACACCTCCAGCGCGCTGCGCTGGGCCGGGGCGGAGAGCGCATGGGTATCTTTGCCGATGAAGAGGGGACCGGTCGTGCCGGCTTTGGTCCGGTACTCACAGATCGCCTGAGTGATGGCAAGAATGTGCGCTTCGTTGAAGGTTCGTTTTAAGGACGAGCCGCGATGACCGCTGGTGCCGAAGCTGACGCGCTGTTGAACATCGGCGGGGTCCGGCCTCTCCTGGGCATAGGCCTCCTCAAGTCTGGCAAGATCGACAAATTGTTCCGGTTGTGCCGGTTGGCCGGCGCGGGGATGGTGAGCCATGGACGCCTCAATAGGAATGATGACGAGTGCAGGTGTGCTTTCGCTCAGTATATACACCTCGGTCTCGATTGTCAGGCGCGCTCGGTTGCGCGTTCCTCGGCGCGGGTGTTAAGATCCGCTCACGTTAAGGAGAGGGGTGTGACCATGCCGAATATCACCTTATTGCATTCACCGACCTGCGGAGCCTGTCCTTCGGCGAAACGCTTGTGGAAGGAGCTCAGGGTGAAGTATAGCTTTAGCTATCGCGAGGTCGATATCACGACCCCGGACGGCCAGGAGCTGGCGAATCGACATTCGGTCCGGGCAGTGCCCGCGACCATTATCGATGGCCGGTTGACGTTCGTCGGGGTGCCGCCTCGCCAAAGCGCGGAAAAGGCGCTGCAGCTGAAGATGAAACCGCAGGGCGCGTGAGATCGGAGATATATGACCGTTCCCGATGACGATGACTTCGAGCTGCCGATTCTTCCCATGATCGACAAGGGGCCGCCACCGGAATGCGGTACCTGCGGCGATCCCATGAAATTTATCGACGGCGACTGGGCCTGTGTCGATTGCAACGGCGAACTGCTGGGTCCGGAAACCGGCTAGTGGAGGAATCGTCCCCCGGTCGATGTCGAATGAACACGATCAGTCCAAATACAGGCCGTTGAACATGTCCCATTCACCGTTGCTCACGTCCGTTAGATGCTCCGCCTCGTAACCGGCCCTTTCCATCCGACGCTCGAAACGCGCCTCGTTGAACATCTCCGTGCCCTGAAATCGCAAGACCTACTGGCTTCGGTCGCCATCATTGTCCCTTCCGATCAGTTGCGTCGCTCGCTCAAACGGCTCCTGATCCTACAAGAGCAGTTCTCCCTCCTCAACGTGCACATCCTCTCGTTTCACCAGCTGGCGCTGCATGTGGATCGGGAGCGTGGCCTTGCTCAAGGAGCTGCGTCCGCGCGGCAGATGGATCTGGTGTCCGACGTCTTTTTTGAGCATCTCCTGCGGCACATCGGGCAGCGCCGAATGCCCCACACGGAGTCCCTCCGTCTCTCACACCTTCCGCATGGCGCCTGGCCGGCACTGTGGGCGAGTCTGCGCGACCTCAAGGATGCCACTGTAGATTCAGCCGTGGCGGTGCGTGCGGTAGAAGAAGGGCAGTTTGCGACGGAGGATGCCGAAAAGCTCAAGGGATTATTCACCTTATACGCGGCTGTTCGTGAGGGCAGTGCAGCCTTGGGCGTCGGGTCACCGGACGATTTGGCCTCGCTCGTCACTCCGTTTGTGACTACCTCACCATTCCTCCGTGGCCTCCACGAACTCTGGTACTACGGTTCCTACGATCTCACGCAGACCCAGCTCACCTTATTGGAATCCCTCGCTGCCACCCTTCCGGTCACGGTGTATTTTCCTGTCGATACTCAGCCCGCCTATGGATTTGCACGACAGTTCCTCGAACGGCATCTCTATCCGATTGCAGGAACCAGTGGCGCGTCGACGCCGGACTCAACAGAGCAATCTGGATTTGACGAGAAAAGATCCCACGTATCGGTTGAAGTTCGAAATGCGGCCGGCATCGACGACGAGTTGACGCTCGCCTGCAAGCAGATCCTCACCTTGGTCGAAACCCACGGGTATCGATTCGAGGAGATCGGAGTCGTGGGACGAACGCTCGTGCCCTATCAATCCGCTCTCACGCGTATCTTCGATCAGCATCGCATTCCCTTTACATCAACTGCCGCCGTTCCGTTGTTGCGAGAGCCGGCGATCAAGACATTGCTGCATCTGGCCCGGCTCAAGGGCAACGGTCTGCATCGCCCGGCCATGCTTGAAGTCATCACCTCGCCGTGGAATCGCCGCTTGACGACTACGCGGGCAAGCGTAGCGCCGCGTCCTGATCTTTGGCGATTAGCCGTGCAGGCATTGGGGATCACCCGGGGCGAAGAGGAATGGCGGCGACTGGCGCAACTGGGACGCCTTGAGTCTTGGGCTGGTAGCGGTGATGAGTCCTTCGACGATCCGCTCAAGTCCCTCGCGATCGACGGGCCTCAACTCCGATTGCTCTGGGACTGCGTGTCCCCATTGATAGCTGGCGTCGCGGGTCTGCCGGAATCCGGCGGATATGGCGTCTTAACGGAGGCGTTCTGCGCGCTGGCGGAGGATCAACTGTCCATTCCCCTAAGTGCATCGGATTCCATCGAGACGGCTGTGCAGTCTGAAGCGACAACCGATGTTAGCGAGGCCCTGGCCGGAGTTTTTGCACAGCTGCGCGAGTTGGATCGGCTGGATGTCCGCATCACGTGGCGGGAATGGACGGACACGTTCGAGGAAATTCTCGAGCGGACGACCTACGCGTTGACGGCCTCATCCCAGCAGGGTGTGCAGGTGCTGGACGCCATGGCAGCGAGGGGACTCGGCTTCCGCGCGCTGTTTCTCGTCGGCATGAATGAAAAATTGTTTCCCCGGTTCATTCATGAAGACGGATTTCTCCGCGATAGCCATCGTCTCGTGTTGAGTGAAACCCTGGGCTACAAGATCGATCAAAAACTGCAGGGTTATGGAGAAGAGGCGTTACTGTTCGAACTGCTGCGAGCCTCGGCGCGAGAACATCTCTACCTGTCGTATCAACGGGCGGACGCAGCCGGGCGGCCGTTAGCACCGTCGGGATATCTGGATGTCTTTCAAGCGGGGCCACGTGCGGCAGAGCCACAGTCGCTCTTTGCCTTGCCCCGTCGGTGGAAGGATCGCGCGGCGCTGCCCCTGTTCCTACCGCCCCTGTTGACGCGGGAAGAACTCACGGTGAGCAGCGTTTTGCGTGGTCACGATGTGTCGGCCCTCTTGACGGCCGGCGGACGGGACGGGGAGGCGTTTGCGCATGGTCTCGCAGCGCAAGGGCTGATCGAAAGCGGCGTGCCGGCGTTGGGCGCCTACGACGGTCTGTTGACGGATGCCACCGCCCATTGGAGCCGGATCTGCGAACGCGGGATTTCGCCGACCGGTCTCGAAGCGTACGCGCGTTGCCCCTTTCAATATTTTTCTGCGCAGGTCCTCGACCTCGACGCGATGCGCCAGACGGTTTCGATGGAACTGTCGCCGCCGGCCATGGGGCAGCTGTGTCATGACGCGCTGCGGCTCTGTTATGAGGTGCTGATTCGACAAGGGTGGGTGGCAGCCGCCTCGTCCGATTCGGTTGTCACGGCGGAAGTCACACGGGCGGTCACGCAGGCCTTTGCCGCCTATGCGATGACCCACGGGACCGGCTATGCCCTCACCTGGCAATTGGCTCAGGAAACGGTTCGACGCCTGGTCGAAGCGACGGTGAGGTTCGATCGCGACGCAGCCACGACTTCCGGGTTCATTCCGGCGGCATGCGAAATCGACGCGAAGGGGGTCCTACCGGATAGTACGGCAGGCGATGGCATTCCTCTGCATGGACGGTGGGACCGCCTGGACCGGCATCCGATGTCGGGGGCGGTACGGGTGATCGATTATAAATATCGCGCGAATAACCGGATCGAAGCCAAGGATCGCCAGCTCTTGCAAGCGGCGGTGCGTGCGCAACGGCTGCAGCCTGCGCTCTACGCGCTGATGGCCGTCGACGGTTCCGGAGAACACACTCAGAGTTCTCAGCCAGAACAGGTGGAGTTTGTATATCTCCTACCGCAGGGGGAGCCCGCGATTGAACGGGCGTCGTTTGCAGCCTCTTCCTGGCAAGGTCCATCCGGGCCGACATTGAGCCGCACGGTGCAACTCCTGGTCGATGGCATCCGGGGCGGACGGCATTTCATCGTGCCCGAGGCGGCCCACTGCGACCATTGCGAGTTTGCGACCGCCTGCCGGAAGTCTCATCAGCCCAGTCTGTGGAGGCTCCGCCGTTCCTCCCTGGCCGGCGCATTACGTACGGTGCGGTTTGAGAAGGTGGCACGTGACTGACCACGTGCAGATTCCGGATCAGGCGGCGCGGGAAGCGGCAGCCACCACCTTCGACCGCAACGTGGTGGTGATTGCCGGAGCGGGCACGGGCAAAACCACCCTGCTGGTCAACCGGCTCCTGTACCTCCTCATGCGCCGGACCGATCCGTTGGATCTGTCCCGCATCGTCGCCCTGACGTTTACCAACAAAGCCGCCACGGAGATGAAACTCCGGTTGCGCGAACGGCTGCGAGCCTTGGTGCAGCTCGAAGGGCGGGACAGCACGGTCACCGGCAGCGGCACAGTTTCCATAGCCGATTTGCGCCTCCGTTTCGGCTGGACGACGGACGACATTGTGGCTCGTGCCTCGGCGGCGTTGCGTGATATCGAAAAGGCACAGATCGGGACCTTGCATAGTTTCGCCGCGCATCTGCTGCGCCTCTATCCGATCGAGGCTGGGGTCAGTCCGACCTTTCAAACCGATGAGGATGGGTCTCGATTCGAGGAACATTTCACCGGCGAGTGGGAGCTCTGGTTGGATCGTGAGTTGGGATCCACCGGTCTCGATCATGAGCGCTGGCGGGTGCTGCTGGCGGTATTTCGTTTGGAAGACTTGCGGCAATTGGCCTACAGTCTGCACAGCGATTTGATCGATCTCGATGCCCTGCGTGAGCAGGTCACGGACCGTCGGCTCAACCAGGCGCTTCGCGACTGGTTCGGCGAACGGAAGGCGCAAGCAGAACGTCTCCTGGGCCGCTATGACAGCCAGAAACGGCGCAAAGTTGAATCGATGCTTGCTGCGATCGTGGAACTGTTTGAACTGCTGCTGATCGATGGCGTGGATGGCATTCAGAGAATTCCGGACGAATCTCTAGAATGGCTGGCCAAGGATCTCGGGAAGGCGCCGACCGGCTGGGCCGACGAAGATTTCGAGGCAGCCGAATCGTTGCAGCGAATGGCCAATCGCCTGCTCACGGTCGATCATGAGTTGCTCGGGCAACTCTTCGATGTATTGGCGCCGTTTATCCGTGCGGTACGGACATCATTTCTCGATACGGGCTGGCTGACCTTTGACGGGTTGGTGGGGAAGGCCCGAGGTCTGCTCCGGGATTATCCGATGATTCGCGAACAGCTGAAGCGAGCCTATCGCGCCCTGTTGGTCGATGAATTTCAGGATACCGATCCAGTGCAATACGAAATCGTGTTGTATCTGGCCGAACGGCTCGGTGAGCGGTCTGAATCCTGGCGTGAACTCGAGCTCGAATCGGGGAAGCTGTTCATCGTCGGCGATCCGAAGCAATCGATTTACGCGTTCCGGCGGGCCGATATCGAAGCCTTTGAGCATGTCGTCGAGCGGCTGGAACGAGGCGGTGCCTTGCGTTGCGAGCTTGCGACCAATTTCCGCAGTCACGCGCAGGTGCTCGACCTGGTCAACGGGGTGTTTAACCGTCTGCTGGTGGCGCAGCCGTCGGTTCAGCCGCCGAACGTGCCCTTGACCGTGCAGCCGAATCGATCGAGTCACTTTCGCAATTGTGGTGTCGAGCTTCGATTGGTGCAGGCCGAAGAGGAGGGCGACCTGGATTCGCCGGCAGCCACCAGGGTAGAAGCCGAGCATATCGCGACCATCATCTCCGGGTGGCTGAGTCCGACTGACCCCGGAGGCGTGGGGCCGGGCTCTGAGAGCAGAGTGCGTCCCGGGCACATTGCGCTGCTCTTTCGGAAATTGACCCAAGCCGAAGATTATTTGGAGGCGCTTCGACGGCATGACATTCAGTACATCATCGACGGAGAAAAGCATTTCTATCGCCGGCAGGAAGTCATCGACCTGGTGAATCTTCTCCGCTGCATCGAGAATCCCCACGACCGTATTGCGCTGGTGGGGCTGTTGCGGTCACCGATCGGGGGCCTGCCGGATTCCGCCTTGGTCAGTCTCCACGAGGCGCAGGCCTTGGATTATCGCGAAGCGGGTCGGCTTTCGAATTGGACGAATCCCCACGCTCAGTCGCTCCGGCGATTGTATGCGGTCCTGGCATGGTTGCATGAGGAGGCTCCCCGTTGCCCGTTGCCGCAGGTGATGGGATTGGTGTTCCAGCAACTTCCCTTGCTTGAACTGGCTGCTGCCTCGATTCACGGGGAACAGGCGGTGGCCAATCTACTGAAGATACGGCAACTGGCGGCGGATATGGCCGATCGGCCGGCGCTCACCTTGAACGGCTTCGTGGAGCTGATGCTTGAGCGCCTGCGCGAGCAACCGGACGAGGCGGAGAGTGCGTTGTCGGAAGATACGCTGGACGCGGTGCGAGTGTTGACCATCCATAAGGCGAAGGGGTTGGAGTTTCCGTTGGTGATTCTGGCGGGGTTACACCACGGAGACGGGGCAGGCCGAGGAGCTGCGCGCTCTCAGATCTGGCACGATTGGTCCACCGGCATACAGGGGCTCGATTTCGGTGGGCGGTGCACCGCTGGCGCCGTCCTCGTGGCCGAAAAGGCGCGCATACGGGAGCAGGCGGAACGCCGCAGGTTGTTTTATGTCGGAATGACTCGCGCACGCGAGTCGCTGGTCTTGTCGGGAGCTCTGCCGAAACGCCGGGTGCGCGGGGCTCTGCTGGATCTTCTGGCGCAGGCGGCCGGAACTGATCTGAACGGGAACGGACAGGGCGATCTTTCCGTGGGCGGGATCGGCCTCAGGCGCACGATCCTCAGCGGAAATGACCGTCTTCCATCCCGGGTTCGGCCAGAGCCCACGGTGCTGGAGGAGCGCGCCATCGATCAGGCCCTCTGCGATCGCTGGGCGCAACGTGACCGGGTATGGGAGGAGCATCGGCGGGAAGCCCTCATCGTTTCTCCTTCGGAGTTCGTTCAGAAATCGGCTGCGATGGCGCCTTCGGCGGTCTCACCATCCCGCCAGGGGCGGAGCGGACAATCGGGAAAAGCGATCGGGACGATCGTGCACCGGGTTCTGCAATATTGGGATTTCACCGCGGATGCAGGCCGGCAGGTGGCGGCCATCAGCGAGAGATCTCTGGCGCTCGACGAGCCGGGGGAGGCAACCAGCCAGTCCATCGTACATGAGGTTCAGGCGCTGTTGCAGACCTTTATCCAGTCCCCCGCATATGCTCGTCTGCGAGTGGCGACGGTGATCGGGCGCGAGATGCCGTTTTGTATACCTTGGCAGGGCGGCCGACAGGTTTTAGAAGGCGTAATTGACCTTCTCTACCGCGTCGATGGCCGGCTCTGGATTGCCGACTACAAGACGGATATGATCCCGCTCGATCAGGTCGCCGCCAGAGCGGACCTCTATCGTGAGCAAGCGCGGTTGTACCGTGAAGCCGTCACTCAGTCGCTGGAAGAACCGGTCGCTGGATTCGAGTTTATTTTTCTTCGGCTCGGTGTGACGGTGCCGGTCTGACTAAAAGGAGCAGACATGAAACATCTGGTAGGGATGGTCATGGTGATCGTCACGATGGTCGGCTGTGCGGGGCCGAGGAAAGTCGAGATGCGGCCGCTCCACGCGCCCACCGGAACCGCCGAGGCAGTGAGCCGACAGTTGGAGGAGGGCAATCAATTGCTCCTGAAGCAGGATTGGGCCGGAGCGCGAGAGGCCTATCTGGCGACCATCCAGACAGAACAGTCGCTGGCAGAAGCGCACTACAATCTGGCTCTGGCCTTGGAGAAACTGGGCGAAAAAGCCGAGGCCAGGAAACATTATGTCGCCGCGGCCAATCTGGCTCCCGGCAATAAGGTCATCTGGGACGCGCCGCCGCTCAGAAAGTACGACAGCGAACTGACTCTGGGAAAGAAGTCCTGGATGGACGCCAATCCGAAATAACGATGTGCGGTCAGGAAGTCCTACAGCGCCGCGGTTGAGCCGGAGTCTGAGCGAAGCGGCCGCTTTCGCTGGGAGGCGATCGCAAGGATCACGGCCCCTGCCACGATCATGGGAATGCTGAGCATCTGCCCCATGGAAATCGTGCCGACAATGAAGCCGATCTGCGCGTCCGGCTCCCGAAAGAACTCCACCACAATCCGGCAGAGCCCGTAGCCGACCAGAAACGACCCGAAGATGGTTCCCGGGGGCGGCAGTCGGCGGGTGATCAGCCACAGCACCGTAAACAGCAACAGCCCTTCCAGAAACGCTTCGTACAACTGCGACGGATGGCGGCAGACCATGCCCCCCGCCGGAAACACCATGCACCAGTCCACATCGGTCGGGCGTCCGTACAACTCGCCGTTGATAAAGTTGCCAATCCGCCCCAGTCCGAGGCCGACCGGGGTCACACCGGCGGCGAGGTCGGCAATGGTGAGCACCGACATGCCTTGCCGTCTTGCGAACAGGATCAGCGCCACGATGGTGCCGATCAATCCGCCATGGAACGACATGCCGCCTTCCCAGACTGCAAAGATCTTCAGTGGATTCTCGAGATAATAGGACAGGTTGTAGAACAGTACATAGCCCAACCGGCCGCCGGCAAACACACCCACCGCCGCATAGACGATCATGTCGTAGACTTGATCCTTGTTCAGCGGGAGTTTCTGAGCCCTCGCTCGAGCTTCGATGATGAAATAGGCGAGCGTGAGTCCAATGAGATACATCAATCCATACCATCGGAACTGCAACGGGCCCAATCGAAGAAATACGGGGTCGATATCAGGATAGGGAATGGCGTGTAACCAGGGCAGCATAGAAGGACTCCACATAGTTTCGCGATCTTATGTGAGCGTGCTCCACATTGCAAGGCAACTGGCCAGCCCGCGCCTGGCAAGGCGTGAGCGGGACTCATGAATATTCCCTACGCACACCTGTCGCTTTTCTGAAACGGTTGTCTCCTGCCATTGTTCACAAAACAGCACCGTTTATGAGGGGTCTCTAACCTGTCGCTCTCGAATCACGCAAATCAGGCTGAACCGCGCATACTCATCGTCTGGCATGCTTGATGCTGTATGTGGAGATAGCTACTCGCCGAGTCAGTGAACCATCAACCTTGTTGTACGAGAGGGAGGAAGTCACGATGTCTACCAAGGGGCGTGAAGCAGCCAAGATTGCAGCCATCATCGGTGGCGGGGCGGTTGTGGGCGCGGCGTTGGGTTTACTGCTGGCGCCGAAGTCCGGGGCGGAAACGCGGCGCGATGTCGCTCGTTATGCCAAAAAAGCCCAGCTTCAGGCGACCCGGTTCAGCCGTTCCGTGAAAACCGGCGTATCCACGATGGTGGAACGCAGCAAGGCGCTGGTGAAGCGAGACGATCACAAGGAAGCCGCATAGCCGGCGATTGAGAAAACCGTCGGCCAGAGAGCATGATGTGCAACGGCCTGTTTCATAGGGAACAGGTCGTTGCATAGTGCAAAGATCTTCTCTCCGGCAGCTTGACCCTCCGGTACCCGGGTGTTAGATTTCGCCGCGACGGTTTGTGCCGCGGGAGTGGTGGAATCGGCAGACACCCAGGACTTAAAATCCTGTGCTTTAACCGGCGTACGGGTTCAAGTCCCGTCTCCCGCACCAAAAGACCGGCCAACCGGTTACGGTCCGCCACAACTCGATGTGCGCGAATGTTCCTCTCACGCTCACGCATGAAACGCGCAGTCCCCGCGCTGTTCACGTTCTCGAGCAGATCACTCAGTCATCGGTGGTCTGAGGGATGAGAAGCCGAGCGTCTCACCAACAAGGCCTGTTGAATCGCCGTCCAGGCGGTCAGGCGCAACGAAGTTCTCCGGTCACAGCCGACCCAAAGCAGGATGAGCTGGTCATGGAGCAGGAAGCGGACAGCTGGCCCAGCTAGAGGCCGCGCACCGATCTGATGGGCTTTTGATAATTCTGGTCGTCGGTGCCGAGATCGTCATGGCAGATCCGGGAATCGGTCGACGCCTTGACCTTGTCGATGATGTTGCGGGACACGAGCAATTCCTTCAGGAGGTCCGGCGTGGGAAAGCTGTCCATTACCACGGCAGGACAAACCAGGAGTGTGCGTTCAACGACGTTGTTGAGGATCACTTTATATTTCGTATCGGCCAGCGGATCTCTTCTCGGCAAGATGGCTTCCACGACATAGGGGGCCGGAAATTGTGCTTCCAGAAATTCCTTGATGACTTGTACCTTCCTGCGCGCGTAGTCGTCTGTCACGGTCGATGGTCCTTTCGGATTCCGCCCCCGTCGGCTCGACGGCGGCAGCGGAACAGCGGTTGTGGTTTCATGCCTCTTGTGGCACAGTGCGGTCGGGCGCCGTATTGATATTAGGAGAAATAAAGACTGAAAACCAGAGTCTTGTCCCGGCCCGTTGCAGACAAGGGAGATCATCTCCTGATTGCACCGCCAATGATCGAACACGTCTGGGGGCTGCTGCGGCGTCTGATATACTTGCCATAGTCAATCATGGCAGCGTGTCGCTGCCACACTCTGGCGGGAGTTCCCTCGATGTTGCATCGCATCGCTGAGGTCACTGTGCAGGAAAACGAATGTTTCGGGGCGGCAGGCGATCCAGCGACACCATCCACACCAGTTCCATCTTCCACAGAGAGCTCGCAAGACGCGGACGGGTCCCGTTGTCCGGTGCACAAATGCGACGGCCGGATGAAGGTGTGCGCCTCCGGGTACGATAGTCGTAGCGGGTTGGAATCGCTAGCCTGCACGAAATGCGAGCACCGGGGATTACGATCGCGCGAAGGCGTCATCCCGTTGTTTCGAGGCGGGCACGAGTTCCAATTTAGTTACGGGCCTTCCACGCGTACGGTCACGGTGGTATTGAGTTCCGCCGCGGTGAATTTGTGGGGCACGCATGGAGTGAATGCGGAGCAATTGGCAAAGCTTGCGGCGGAATGGACGCTCCTGTGCGGCAATACGACGAAAGCGGTGCAATTGGGCATTCCGTCTGAAGAATTCGCCGACTTGTATCTCTATTTCTGCAGAAAGTAGCGCCGGATCCCTCCGGGGCAATCTCGCCGCCCTCCCCGTATCCTCCTATCGCAGTTCGAAGAGCTGGCCGCGCTGTACGCCGGCGGATCGATTACCATTTCCCCAGCCAATTCCGACATCCTGCGTAATACGACGCAATCGCGATGGCCAGGACGAAGAGCACCTGCATGACGTGTTGCACCAACACGCTCGGGTCAATGGTCCGAGTCACAAAGAGCAGGCCGGCGGCGATCAGGGTGACGACGAACGTGGTTCGCTTCGGGCAGAGACTGCCGTCGCGCTTGCTTTGGGCCGCCAGGACAATCCACACACAAGCCCACCCGATCGCACCAACGACGAGCGCTGCGGCGAGATCGGTCATGCCGACCATCAGACTGCTGAAGCCCAATTCCATTTTCGGCCGACGAGGCAACTCGATCCGGATGCGGTAGAGTTCGCCGACTGACAGCGCCAGCCAGATCAACACAATTCCGAGCACAAAACTCCCGCGGCCCATTTCTTCCGAGAAGAGACGTTTTCGCGGCGCGGCTCCCGCGGAGGATTTCAGGGGAAAGCCTTCGAAGTGCGGAGTAAAATCGTATCCGCATTCGCAATACTGTGCGGCATCCGGGTTTGCCATGAGGCAGCGGGGACACTCAAGCGGAATGGGTTTACTCATTTCGGACCGACATTCGTGTTAGAATCGCGCGTCCTGCTCCGGTGGATGACGGGGCCTTCACGAGGTTTGTATGCAGGTAACGACCCCATCATTCCGATTCGCATTGCTCGGGGCGCTGTTTGCCGGAAGCGCCGTGGCAGCCGGGGCTTTCGGGGCTCACGCGCTCAAATCGATTCTGGATCCCGCCATGCTCGCCGTGTATGAAACGGCCGCGCGCTACCAAATGTACCATGCTCTCGGCCTGTTTGTCGTAGCCTGGTTATGTCGTGAGACCAACAGTCCACTGGCGAGCAAGGCCGGCTGGCTGTTTTGCGCCGGCACTCTGCTGTTCAGCGGGAGTTTGTATCTCGTTTCGCTGGCGGGAATCAAATGGATGGGCGCACTGACTCCCTTGGGCGGGGTGTCGTTTATCAGCGGCTGGGCGTGCGTGGCCTGGACTGCGTGGCGCGCCGGCCGCCCTTAGTGATGCTGCCGGCGCGGTGACGTCGCTTTGCCGCCATCGTTGAAGCAGCTGGCGGTGCGTTTGCCGGTGATGGAACCCCATCCGCCTGCGGTATTCACGAAGGTGCCTTCCAACCGTTGTCCCTCTCCCGAAAAGAGCAGACTGTCTTCCTGCACACCCGCTCTGGTTTCCCATCGCAGATACACGCTATCGCCCAGGACGATGATCTCCGCCGGACTGGTGGCCGACGCGGATCCCGGAGGAGCGAAGATGACGGCCGTTTTTTCTTCGCGATGATTTTGATGGTTGTGAATCGACCATTGCCAGGTCCCGCATAAACGCACGAGGCCGCGCTGTTGTCTCACCTGGTCTTTCCAGTTGTACATCCTGAACCATTCGCGGTGCACGGTGTCGATGGCCCAGGCTTCGATTTGAGCCACGGCTCCTCCGAGCAGCGACGCGGTCTCTTCCGTGGGCGCGGCGGCAGCAAGTGTCTGCAGGCGCCCCAGCGCTGGAGTCAGCGTCGTCCCATCGCTCAACCAGGCCGTCTGCGCGTCGATCCGTTTCTGCAGGGCCTCAGGCGATTCGGCTGCGGCGGATGCGCCGAGGTCTTGGGCGGCTTGCGCCAATTGCCATGCGGCCAGTCCGCGCACCAACTCATTGGCGGCTCGCGTGAGATCACTAATCAGCAGTTCCTGAGTCATCGCCGGAGTCAGCCCTTTGGCGCCGACCGTCATCGCGGCATCGTGTAATCCCAATTGCGGGCCGATCACCGTCTTGAATAGAGACAGCGCATCCCCCTGCGCCGGCAACGTCGACAACTGCGCCGCGTTGGCCCGCGCCACGTCCTGAAAGGCCGGCAGGCGGTTGGCCAGAGCCGGCTGGGCCGAAGGAGACACCTCCTCGGCACGAACCGCGATCGGCGCAGTCAACAGGATCGTCAGGCAGCAGGCGATGAGGCGGAGGCACACACGAGGATTCGTCATGGGGCTAGGTTCTTTCTGTGCGAGAAGGAGAGTGACCACATCGGACAGCCGAAGAGAATCGGCTGGCGCCGTCACCTCCTGGGTCACCCTCGCTCTCGTTAGGTTCCCTGGAAACAGGTTTTGAGAAAGGCCACGGTGGCGTCCCAGGCCTGCGCGGTCGCTTCCGCATTGTGCCCGGCTTGTCTGGTTTCGTCGCAGAAGGCATGGGCGGTACCGGGATAGGTCTTGATCTCGATCCGTTTACCCTGGGCGGCAGCAGCCTTGAGCAGATCGACGTCGGTTTGCGTCGCCCAGGTATCGTGCTCCGCTTGGTGGTACAGCAGGGGGCTCATTATGTTGGAAAGCTGGTCCGGCGCGCTCACTTTGCCATAGTAGGCCACCGCGGCCCGCAACCGTTTGCGCTGACAGGCAAAACGGATGGCCAATGTGGCTCCCAGGCCGAATCCGACCACTCCGTGAATGTTCCGCTTCGTGCGTTCGGTGGTGTTGAGATATTCGCAGCAGGTGTTGATGTCTTGCAGCAGGAGTGGCTCATTGCACTTGGCTGCCAGGGCTTCTGCCACGTCGGCATTCGCCGTGACCATGCCGCCGAGCCGGCCGTAGAGCTTCGGAATGATCACGCCATACCCTTCGCACGCCAATCGTGCGCCCAGGGCTGTGATCTGGGAATTCATGCCCCACCAGTCATGCAACAGCACAATCCCGGGATACGTGACTTTGTCCTGCGGCCAGAACTGAATACATTCCACATGGACGTCTTTGCTGACTCGCGTGCGGATATAGGGATCCACCATCGCATCGGTCGCGGTGGGCACCGCCATTCCACTCGGAAAGCGAGCCGTGCCGGTTCCAATCTGATCCAGGGAAAATGGGGCGGTCTGCGTAGTCATGGGCAATCGGGTCCTTTCTCGATTGGCGTCTGCGTCCAGCGGGTAGCCGTTCGGTACTATAGGGAGCGGATTTACACATTGTCAATCGAGGCGTCGACAGCCGAACGAGGCGTCTTGACCCATTGGAGTCCGGCCGGTACAGTGCACGCCAACGATGCCTCACGAATCTCGCATGCCGCTTGGAATCGGGTTGATCGGGCTCGGCCATCACGGCAGCCGGTACGCCAACCATCTCTTGCACGACCTTCCCGAGGCACGTTTGGTTGCTGTGTGCCGGCGCCAAGCCGAGAAGGGAAACGAGCTGGCCGACACGGCGACCGTTCCCTGCTATTCTAACTATCACGAGCTGATTGCGGATTCCGGAGTAGAGGCGGTGGTGGTGGTCACGCCACCGACCCTGAATCGGGAGATTTGTTTAGCCGTGGCGCAGGCCAAGAAAGCCCTCCTAGTGGAGAAACCGCTGGCGACCACAGCGGAGGACGCGCGTGCCATCTTGCAGGGGGCGCAGGGGAGCGGGCAGATGATGATGACGGCCCACACGCTGCGATTCGACGCGGCGGTGAAGGCGCTGCGGGGACGGCAGGCGGAAGCCGGCGCGCTGCAGTATCTCAGTCTGGCCAGTCGAATGGAACCGCATGGGGCGAGTGATGAGCGGGGGTTCGGCGGGCGAGGCTGCGTGCTTGAGATCGGCATCCATCTGTTGGACCTGGTTCGTTTGTTGACGGAGGATGAGGTTCACACAGTGTCTTGCGACATGGATCGTGTGGCCCCTGCCGGCGACGAGCGGCGGATGCTGGGCCGCCTGACGACCAGGCGCGGATTGGTCTGCCTGGTGGATGTGTCTCGCGTGACATCGGGGCGGATCGGGCGGGTCGAACTGATCGGCAGCGAAGGGCAGTTATCGGCGGACTGGTGCGGGCAACGTGT
Source organism: Nitrospira sp. (assembly GCA_009594865.1). Taxonomy (GTDB): domain Bacteria; phylum Nitrospirota; class Nitrospiria; order Nitrospirales; family Nitrospiraceae; genus Nitrospira_A. The sequence continues at coordinate 29,434 of VOPT01000058.1, forward strand.
GATGCGAGTGTCGGCCCGGCATGGCGCGGGAGAGTGGCCGACTGCGACGGAACCAACCGTACTCAGCACGCTACGGGCGTTCGTGCGAGCTGTCCGCGACGGCTTGCCGCCTCCGATCACCATCGAAGACGGCAAACGTGCCGTGGAAATTGCCGAGGCCTGTTACGCCTCCGCCCGCCAGGGAGGGCAGGCGGTCACGGTCGAGTACCGGTGAGCTAGGTCTCTGCAACGATGTGCGTATCAGTCTCTTCCACGCCTTCGATGGCATGGATACGTGTAATCACGACATCGGACAGCGCCCGCTCATCGGCCACATTGATAAAGACAAAAATGTCGGGTTGGCCGAAACAGGCGTGGATCTGCTCGACGCCGGCGATGCTCTTCAGCGCTGTGAGCACGGACTTCCCTTTGCCGGCCTTGACCTTGATGAGAATGTACGCTTTCGTTGCCATGCTGCCTCCTCAAGCTGCGATTCGTAAAAGAGTGCGATGATGTGCGCTCGCTCGTTGCCAGGGAATGATCATTCCGCTTTGGCCCCGGGCATCTCCCGGCGACGCTGGGCATACACGTCCTGGAAGCTTTTGCCTTGTGTCGAAAATGCGCGGCTGCTTTGCTGGTACAGCTCCGCCAGGATATCGAAGTCCTGTTTCCCGATATTGAATTCCCGGAATCCGTCACTGAGTCCATCGGCGTTCCAGGCCATGTCGAGTTGTCCGGCCGTGATCACCGCATCGAAAGTATCTGCCGACCAACCACTCTGGCGAAAGGAAGTCTCCACTTCCTCGGCTCGCGTGCCCAGCTTGGCGCGATGGGCCTCCGTAAAAAACTGCCGGACGGCCGGATGATCGCTCTTGAGAAAGGCGGACTGGAATTGGATCACGGCCTTGATGATCCGATTGGCCTGTGGGGTGCCCTCCGGTGGCAGAATTCCGGCGTCCTCAAAGGTAGCCAGCATGGCCATCACCGAGCCGATATAGACCGAACCCGTTCGTCCCGGTTGAGCCACCGTTCGCATCACCGGTATCGGCTCAATGACCGACAGCTGGCTCCAACCGGTATCAGGAACAAGTGCAGGAGCAAGTGGCGAAAGAGAAAGCAGGGCAATGACGAGAGACGCTCGGACAGCGGGCATCCGTGCCCGTTCCGACCGAGCCGGTTCAGGTGCAGTCAGGCTCTCGCTCGTATTGGTACGACCACGGCAATCTAAAAGAGGGGGCATGGCGGCATTATACAGAAGCGCCGCTATGCACGCTACCGCGGCTCATGAGCGCGGTCGCGAACGTGCGGCGTGATTGAATTCGGCTCTGGCAACTGCCTATAATTTGGCCACTGACGCCACTTTTCGACCGGTTGACCCTCCTTTCTTCCCGTCCGAATGACGGCGTTCCCGGAGACCTATGCTGGCCAATGTCTTGAGTGCAGCGATTGTGGGAATCGACGCGCATCTGGTGGATGTGGAGGTCGACATATCCGCCGGCCTGCCTCAGTTCTCCATCGTGGGCCTTCCCGATGCGACGGTCCGCGAGAGTCGCGATCGGGTTCGGGCTGCCCTCAAAAACAGCGGTTTTCAATTTCCCATCAAAAAAGTCACGGTCAATTTGGCGCCGGCCAATATCAAGAAAGAAGGCGCCGGGCTCGATCTGGCCATCGCTCTGGGCATTCTCGCAGCCGAAGACGTCATTCCTCAGGAAGCCGTCAAAAACGCTGTATTCGTGGGGGAACTCTCGTTGGATGGCCGGCTGAAACCGATTCCAGGCGCCCTCTCGATCGGGGTTGTCTGCCGTCGGCGCCATCGCATTCTTGTCCCTGCTGAAAATGCGGAGGAAGCGGCTCTGGCTGATGGCGCAGAGGTATTTCCTCTTCATACACTTCCGCAAGCCGTGGAATTCTTGCGCGGCGCTCAACCAATTGCCGCCTTGTCATGGACGGGCAGTGGAGAGCTGGCGTTCACCCTTTCGGACGACGAAGACTTTGCCGATGTAAAAGGGCAGGCCCATGCGAAACGCACCTTGGAGGTGGCTGCTGCCGGTGGACATAATCTTCTGATGATGGGACCGCCCGGCTCAGGGAAAACCATGTTGGCGCGCCGCCTTCCCGGTATCTTGCCCCTGTTGGCGCAAGAGGAAGCCCTGGAGACGAGCCGGATCCACAGCGTGGTCGGACAACTTTCCCGCGATCATCCGCTGATGCGCCGCCGCCCGTTTCGTGCCCCGCATCACAGCGTTTCGGAAGCCGGCCTCATCGGCGGCGGGACTATGCCGCGTCCCGGCGAAGTGTCTCTCGCGCACAATGGGGTCTTATTTCTGGACGAAGCCGGTGAGTTCGGTCGCGCCACGCTCGACGCCTTGCGCCAGCCACTGGAAGACGGGCATGTCACCGTCACGCGTGCAAGCGGCTCCTTGAAATTTCCCGCTCGCTTTATGCTGGTGGCCGCGATGAATCCTTGTCCCTGCGGGTATTATGGCGACCGCACCAGAGAGTGCGTCTGTAGCGTGGCTCAGGTGCGGCGTTATCGGGGACGATTATCCGGCCCGCTCCTGGATCGTCTCGATCTACAGATCGAGGTCCCGGCTGTGCCGATTCGCGCGCTCGGGGATGACGTGCCGGCGACCGATTCCTCGGCGGCCATCCGGACGAGGGTGATGGCGGCACGGGCGCGCCAGGCCGAACGCTATCGTCGCGACGGGATCTTCACCAATGCGCAATTGAAACCGCGCCATCTGAAGCAGTATGGTGCTCTGGATATCCAGGGACGCGAGCTGCTTGAGCAAGCCATGGCCCGGTTAGGGTTTTCGGCCCGCGCGCATGGACGCATTCTCCGCGTCGCCCGGACTATTGCCGACTTGGCTGAGTCTGATAGTATCGGACCGGCGCATCTGGCCGAGGCCATTCAGTACCGAAGTTTCGATCGCCGAGTGGAGTTGTGAAAGAAACCCCCGTCATTCATACCGCACGTGTCTTCGCCTGGTGGTTCATCGTCGGCGCGACGATGGCGTTGGCGGTCATCCTCCTGCAAGGGGGCATCAGGGAGGCGATGCAAGCCCAGGGTTCGGTCTGGGAGCTCAAGCTGGTTGAATTGCTTACGACCATTCTGGGCGGCGGCTTACTGGGCGGATGTATCGCGTTGATTTTGGACCGTATCAAGAAATCGTGACCCGGCATCGCCGGATGCCGGGCAGCATAAGGAGTGGTGGCCATGGATATTGAAGTCGGGTCGAATTTGTATCGAAACTCCAACGGTATCATCGATATCGAAGGCGTGCCGCAATTTGAAGTCTCCATTAAAGAACCGGCGCGGGCGTTGCTCGTCAACTTCGCCTTGTTCGATGAGGTGGGGCGGATGATGGCGAAGGTGGTCGACAGCAACCTGACATTTAACGAGCGCCGGGCGTATCGGTTGGCCAAGAGTCCGACCAGCGTCTCATTGAAACATGAAGAGTCGGGAACGGTGGTGTTTGCGTTGGAATTATGCGAGGGGAATCGCGTGGTGTTCAGCAAGGGGTCGTTTCATACCATCAAGGGCCATCGTCTCGACGTGTCGCAGACCGAATGGCGGATCGACAAGAAACACTTCAGCGGCAAGGAGACGGACACGAAGGGAGGGGCGGTCTTTTTGGGATAACCGCCCCTCCGTCTATTCATCGTCGCTCTGGTTGTGTCAGGCTGAAGGGGCGACGGTCGGAACGATGCAGATCTGCCCGTCCTTCAATTCCACTACGGCCGTATCTCCATCCCGCAGCTCTCCCTTGATCAACTGCCGGGCCATCGGCGTCTCAATCTCCTGCTGAATGAGCCGTTTGAGCGGCCGCGCCCCATACACCGGATCGTACCCGCGCCGGCCAAGGTTCTGTAGCGCGTCCGGCGTCACCGTCATGGTGATCCGCCGTTCCATCAGACGGGCTCGCAGTCTCTCCAACTGAATTTCCACGATCTTCGCCAAGTGTTCGTTGCCGAGGGCGTGGAACACGACGATCTCATCCACCCGGTTCAGAAACTCAGGCCTGAAGTGCGCCCGCAAATCCCCGGTCACCTGGTTTTTCATCGTCTCATAGGAGGCACCGGCTTGCTGCGCTTCCAGGATATGCTGACTGCCGATATTCGAGGTCATGATCAACACGGTGTTTTTGAAATCCACGGTTCGCCCCTGCGAATCGGTCAGCCGGCCATCGTCGAGTACCTGCAGCAGAATATTGAAAACGTCGTGGTGCGCCTTTTCGATCTCGTCAAAGAGGATCACGGAGAAGGGGTGGCGGCGCACTGCTTCGGTCAGTTGGCCGCCTTCCTCATAGCCGACATAACCGGGAGGGGCGCCGATCAACCTGGCAACCGTGTGCTTCTCCATATATTCCGACATGTCGATCCGGATGAGGTTCGATTCGTCATCGAAGAGTGTGACGGAGAGGGCGCGCGCCAATTCCGTCTTGCCTACGCCGGTCGGTCCAAGAAACAAGAAGGAACCGATGGGGCGGTTGGGGTCTTTGATGCCGGAGCGGGCCCGCACCACCGCATCGGCCACGGCTGTCACGGCCTGTTCCTGTCCCACGACACGCTTGTGGAGCAGCTCGTCCAGCTTGAGGAGTTTTTCCATTTCTCCCTCGACCAACCGCGTCACAGGAATCCCCGTCCAACGGCTGACGACGGCGGCGATATCTTCTTCATCCACTTCTTCCTTCAACAGGCGGGTCTCGTTTTGCTTTTTGCCGAGGGACTGCTGCTCCAGCTCGAGTTCACGCTCCAGCCGGGGCAATTCGCCGTACCGCAGCTCGGCGACCTTGTTCAAATCGTAGGCGCGTTCGGAGCGTTCGATGTTCTGTTTCACCTCTTCGATCTGCTGGCGGATCTTCCTCAGCTTACTGACAGAATTTTTTTCCGACTCCCAGCGGGTCTTGAGAGCCTGCAGATCGCGATTCTTCTCGTTGAGCTCTTTTTCAATCGATTGGAGACGCGCCTTGCTGCCCGCGTCAGTTTCTTTTTTGAGCGCTTCCCGCTCGATCTCCAATTGCAGCACCTTTCGCGAAACTTCATCGAGCTCCGCGGGCAAACTGTCGATTTCCGTGCGGAGACGCGCGGCGGATTCGTCGACAAGATCGATCGCCTTGTCCGGCAAAAACCGGTCGCCGATGTACCGGTTCGAGAGTTTGGCGGCCGCGACGAGGGCGGCGTCTTTGATGCGTACGCCATGGTGGACTTCATAGCGTTCTTTCAGACCGCGCAAAATTGAAATGGTATCTTCGACCGTCGGCTGATCCACGAGCACAGTCTGAAAGCGTCGCTCCAACGCGGCATCTTTCTCGATGTGCTTGCGATACTCATCCAGCGTAGTGGCGCCGATGAGGTGCATTTCGCCTCTGGCCAACATCGGTTTGAGGAGGTTTGCCGCATCCATTGCGCCTTCCGCCGCGCCAGCGCCCACCACGGTGTGCAGTTCATCGATAAAGAGCAGCACCTGGCCCTGCGCCGACTGAATTTCCTTGAGGACGGCCTTCAGGCGTTCTTCGAACTCTCCACGAAACTTGGCTCCGGCGACAAGCGCCCCCATGTCGAGGACGACGACGCGCTTTTGTTTGAGCCCCTCCGGCACATCGCCTTTGACGATGCGTTGCGCCAAACCTTCGACGATAGCGGTCTTGCCGACACCCGGCTCACCGATCAGGACGGGATTATTTTTGGTTCGTCGTGACAGAATTTGAATGGTGCGCCGGATTTCGTCATCCCGGCCGATGACCGGATCGAGCTTGCCCTGGCCTGCGAGTTTGGTCAGATCGCGGCCGTATTTTTCCAAGGCCTGGTAGGTGCCTTCCGGATCTTGGCTTGTCACCCGCTGATTGCCACGAACCTGCTGCAAGGCTGTGAGGAGACGGTCTCGTGTCAGATTGAGCCGGCGAAATACGCCGCCTTCCTCGACCATCGCAAGGACCACATGCTCGACGCTGATGAACTCGTCGCGCAATTCCTTCATCTGGTCTTCGGCCTTTGTCAGCACTGCGCCGAGCCGCGGCGTGAGATGTATTTGTCCGGGAGCAGCGCCTGGCCCCTGAACTTGAGGTACTTTCGCCAGTGTCTGGTCCGCTGCTTGACGAACGGCAGCGGGCGATACCCCGGCCTGTTCGAACAACGAGCTTGCAATACCCCGCTCTTGCTCCAGAAGCGCCAGCAGGAGATGCTCGACATCGATGCCCTGATGTCCCCGGCGCATCGCAAGGGCTGATGCACTTTGCAGGGCCTCTTGTAGCTTGACGGTCATCCGGTTCATATCCATGTGGCTGACTCCTGGGTGGATGTATCTCTGTTACTGAGAGAACATAATCACATCGGTGGGCAAGTCAATAGCAGCCGATCCCCGCTTGTCGTCGCTGGTGCCAGGCGGAAATTCTTTCGCGGCGCGACTTGACCTGTCAGGGGAATCCATCTTATTGTCCGCGCGACATGTGAAATCGACTTCCCGGTAGGGTGTACCGCTCTGTTCGACGACCCGCATTGACTGATCCATGTTGACGATATTCAATTCGACGCTCCAACTCTATCGAGAAGCGCTTCACGCAACCTGGCGTTCCCTCATCCGGGGATGGTTTGTGATTCTCGCCGTCATCGTGTTTACGTTGCTGATGATGTTGGCCCATCAGATCGCTCGCCCCCTGGGTATGCTTGGAGGCTTCCTGCTCGGTGCGGTGAATGCCCTTTTGATCGGGGCGACGCTCAGCCTGATCGAGCAGTCCATTAAGGGCATGCGGACGATCACGCTGCATGACGTGATGGACAGTATGGGGCATTATTTTTGGGATGTCATCAGTGTCGGGTTTGTGCTCTGGATCCCCACGATGCTCCTCGATACGAGTCTGCGCGCGAACCCCGACAGCCAATTTCTAGTGATGGCCTGTCTCTTACTCGTCTTTATTTTGTTGAATCCCGCTCCTGAAGTGATCTATCTCACCAGGCATGATTCGCCGTTGGATGTCTTGAAGCGCAGTTATGAGTTCGTATTAGATAATTGGATTGAATGGTTCCTGCCGATGGCCCTGGTGTTGGCGCCCCTGGGATTGTCCCTCTTTTTTAAACTCTCAAGCCAGTTAGGAAGGGGAGCGGGGCTTGATTTCATTCAGTTGGTCTTAGTGCCCTTTACCATTCTCAGCGCCTGGTTGACAGACCTCGGGATTTCGGCAAGCCTCACCGGTATGATGGCGCTGCTGCTCACCCCACCGCTCATGGTCGGGATGCTGCTCTTTCGTGGTCATCTGTTCTCGGCCCTTTCTTCCACGTCTCGGCGACAACGCGCCTACCAATCGCAGTTCCACGACTCCGCTCGCTAGGAAGTCATTCCATCCATACAAGGGCGCCGCGCTGTTCTTGCACAATGTGGAGAACTTGTTGAGGGGATAAAAGAAGTGGTGTATGGCTTAACCTACACTGCTGCATGGGCAGAGCCTCACGTCCATCACCAGGAGGGAGCCTGGTCGTGCGCCTCTCGATTTTCTGGCGATTAGTGTTGACGTATCTGGTCATTATCGCGGTCATGACCGGGGTCAATGTCTATGCGTTGTTGCAGATTCGAACACTGGCCGGCCTCAATACGGAGGTCGGATCCCACCATCATCCGGAGATCGATTCAGCCAAGCGCTTGCTGACGTCGATCTATGAGCAGGTGCAGGGCGAGAAAAAATATGTGGCCGTTCCTGCCGCCACGTTTCTCGAGCATTTCGATACGGCGAGCAAAGAATTTCAGCAAGTCCTACAGGGATTGCTCGATCACGACGCCTCAGAGCCGGAAACGAGATTGCTCAAGGAGATCGAGGGGCTTCAGCAAACGCATTTGGCCCTGTTTCAATCACAGTTGGCTGAGTCGAGCGGACATCCGGAGACGAGTTCAGGCTTCGATGCGCGACGCGAAGTGGTGGTAGGGAAAATGGCCGCAGCTCTGCAGCAGTATATTGGCCTCCACGAGCGGCGTATTACTGTCGGCGTCAATGAATCGCATGCCAGCTCTGTGCATGCGGAAGCCGTCACACGCAATTTAGTCTTGGTGGCCCTTCTCTTCGGGCTTGGCATGGCGGCGGTCGCGAGTTACAACATTCTTCGCCCCTTGCGTCGACTCCAGGCTACGATTCAGGAGATGGGGCAGGGGAATTTCAAAGCCGCATGGGATGGGCAGGCCCCTCGCGAGTTACGGGAGTTGGGAGAGACAGTGAAGTGGATGGGCACCAAGTTGCAGCAATTGGACGATATCAAAAGCGAGTTTCTCGCCCATGTCTCCCATGAACTGCGTACCCCGATGGCATCGATCCAGGAAGGCACGCATCTTCTCCTGGACGAAATTCCCGGTCCCTTGACCCAAGACCAACGAACCACCCTGCGCATCATGTCGGACAGTAGCCGGCGGTTAATGTATCTCATTTCGACCATCCTGGATTTGTCGAAAATGCAGTCCGGCATGATGGAGTATCGGTTTGTTCCCACGGATCTCCGGCGGGTCGCGGATATTTCAGCCAATAAAATCCGTCTGTTAGCAGATGCTAAACATGTACAGCTTTTAATAGAGGCTCCGGTAGAACGACATTGGGTCCGAGCCGATAGTACGCGGATCGAACAAGTGCTGGACAATCTCCTCTCGAATGCGTTGAAGTACAGCCCCGCGGGCGGCAGTGTCAGGTTGCAGATGGCACCGAGGCGCGATGAAGGCCTGCTTTTCGTCGAGGTGGCGGATGCGGGCCCCGGTATACCGGCGGAGGAATTGCCGCATATTTTCGAGCGGTTCTATCAGGGACGGACTAGAAACCGTCAGGTTTCCGTGGGCAGTGGTCTCGGGTTAGCCCTTGCGAAGAAGGTCGTCGAAGCCCACGGCGGAAGAATTTGGGTAGAGAGTGACCTCGGAAAGGGGACGACTGTGAGATTCATCCTACATCTAACCAAGCCAGGAATGTTGGCCTAGTGCAACGCTATCGCGCTATAGCCATGATGATGTTGTGCGGACTGCTGTCCGCCTGTGGCACTCTTCCTCCGCCTCCGTCTCAGACCCCATATTTCTCCAACGACGGGGGAGATGGCAAAATGTTGCAGGCCCTTTTACGTAAAGACTCCACGCTAACGGCCAAATGCGCTAGTAAAAATACCTGCGATCATGTATTCTTCACCCGCGCATTGACGTCTCTGTATGAAAGTCGAGAGTCGGCCATCCATAACTTCGAGAAAGTCATTGCCCTCGCCCCCAAGAGCCAGTTGGCCGTATCCAGCCGACTCTGGTTGCAATTGCTGCAGGCCGGCGAAGTATCGCCTGATCAGTCTTGGATGCGTTCTGTCTGGCATGGGCCCGCAATCGCTGAGACACAAGGCGTCCTTTCTCAAACAATTGAACGCACCGTGCGGGATCTTCTCGACCGCGAACTTACCATCCAACAATTGCGTGCCTTGCAGGACAGTGAAGCACAATCGCTTGAGGCTATGCAGCGCGAGCTTCAGGACCAGGAGCGCAAGGCGGAGCTGTTCAATTCCAGGCGTGAGTCCCATCGCATGGCGGTTGAGCCGGCGACGCTGCAGAGTCTGCAGCGGCAAGTCAGCGACCGCGACAAGAAAATCGAGGAACTCACGAGCCAGCTCGAAGCCCTCAAGCGCATCGATCAGGAAATGAGAGGCAAAACCCGCATGATCAAGCCTCCATCAAGTGTGGTCCCATCGCAACAGTCGGAACCGTCCAAACCGTAAGGACTGTCATGGAACAAGAACGAATTCTCGTTGTGGATGATGACGAAGGTCTGTTGCATTTATTGCGGATGCGGTTGTCCGCGCTGGGATTTTCCGTGACCCCCTGCACGACAGGACGCGATGCGCTCGTTGCCGCTCGACAGGAAACATTCGATATCGCGATCACTGATTTGCGGTTGCGCGCAGAGGACGGCTTAGTCTTGACGGAAGAACTGTTACAGGTTCAGCCAGGGCTTCCGGTCATCATTCTGACTGCTCACGGGAGTATCCCGAATGCGGTAGAAGCCATGCAGCGCGGGGCCTTCGGCTATCTGACCAAGCCGTTTGATGACAAGGAATTGAAGGCGACCATTGATAAGGCCTTGATTCAGTTGCGGATGACGCGAGAAATCCAGCGGCTGAAATCACTGGTCAAGGAACTCTATGGCTTAGAAAACGTTATTGCAAGAAGTCCCGCCATGCAACGATTGTTTCAGCAGGTCGCGCAGATCGCCGATTCAGATGCCACCATTCTCTTGACCGGCGAAACTGGGACAGGAAAGGAAGTCCTGGCGAGAGTGCTCCATGCGAATAGCCGTCGATCAAAGGGGCCTTTTGTCGCATTGAACTGTGCGGCGATCAGTGAACATCTTTTTGAAAGCGAGCTATTCGGGCATATCCGTGGGGCGTTCACCAATGCCATGGCGGCGAAGCGAGGTCTTTTTCAAAGCGCCAATGGAGGGACTCTCTTCCTTGACGAAATCGCCGAAATGTCCTTGCCGATGCAGGTAAAACTTTTGCGCGCCGTCCAGGAACGGGAAGTGCGTGAGGTGGGAGCAGATTATACAACGAAAGTTGATGTGCGAATCATCACGGCTACGAACAAGGATTTGGCAGAATGTGTAAAGCAAGGTAGATTCCGTCACGACTTATATTATAGAATTTCCGTTGTGCCGCTTAATATTCCCGCGTTGCGAGAACGGAGAGACGACATACCTCTCTTGGCCCAGCATTTTTTGAAACAAAGTGCGAGACGATCTAACAAGGATGTTCGTGGATTTACACCGGCAGCCATGCATCGGCTTATAGGTTATCCATGGCCAGGCAATGTCCGGGAACTTGAAAACGCAGTGGAAAAAGCGGTGGTCATGTCCCGGCAGGACATGGTATTGCCGGAACTGCTGCCGTCCGCGGGAGCGTCGACCGATATCGGGTTGAAACCGTTGACCGAGGCAAAGGAAGAATTTGAACGGTCGTATTTGCGCAATGTGTTACAGATGACGGGCGGAAATATTTCACGAGCCGCCCAGTTTGCCGGCCGGTACCGTGCCGATTTTTATAAGATGTTAAAGAAATACGGATTGCACCCTTCAATGTTGAAGGAACGTCAGGACATGAACCTTGCTGAAATTGAGGACGCGACTGAGGAGGTCAAAGACGCCTAGAGTTCACGTGGGGGGAAGCGCGCAGAGTTGGTTCCCTACTAAGCGTTCCAGCCGTTTTGCCGCCGCATGACGAATCTTCCTGATCTGAATGCCAAAGTCTTTTCCGCTGACCCACTGAACCGAGGCCTCTTCTATTTCCAACGGGGAAGTTTGATCGGGCAGTTCCATTCGCAACGTCAGTTTCATGCCTATGCTGACCTGATGGTCGCCTTGCAAACGCCATCCTCCGCTCGAAATATCCCGAATTATTCCTTTTCCGAGAAAATGTTCGGAGAGATAATAGCCGATATTGCAGCGCATAACCCTCTGGTAGGTGCGAAGCCTAAAATGCCTTGGCATGACGGCCTCCTCTAAAAAGTCTGGTCATGAATAAGTGTGGAGAGACATTCACTGTCCTGTCGCCCCAAGAAAAACTATGCCTTCGCTCCAGGGCGATGGACCGCTGTAAGCGGGACTTCTCCGGACAAATTGCTCAAGGCGACGCCGCTCATCTTCAGAGGTTCGAATAAATTCGACGCCGAGCTTCGCACCTTCTACCCATCTGACTGCAGCCAAGGCCACGTGCAGGGGCGCTTGGTGATCGGGCAAGAATAATCGCAGTTGCAGGTACTCACCTGCAGTCATTCGTTTGGGGCTTTCGATGAGACATCCAGGAAGAGAAAGATCTAAGATGCGCCCTTCCCCCACACAATTGTCTCCTGCAAACATTACCGAACAGTCCATAGGCACTCGCTGACTGTATCGATTCTGCATGGCGCCTCCTCTTCATGTAGCCTAGGGCCAAATACATCCGCCTTGAAACTCGACTGTATTGCACGGACTAACCCTCGGCTAGTCCTCAGAATTGTTAACCCTATAGGGGGGAACGTCCTGATCCTTAGGGTCTGTTCAT
>VOPT01000073.1 GCA_009594865.1 Nitrospira sp.
GGTCTGATCATGCTCGCGCGTATGGCGATGAGCATGCTTGCTAGCGGTCTGTCATGGCGAGAAGCGGTTACGCGTTTCCGGGCGGTGTCGGTTCGGCCTCGTTGAGGGCCTGGGAGAAACGGTGTCCGACGATGGTCGTGACCTTGTTCATGAGCTCGCCGAGTTCCTTCCACTCCTCTGCACTCAAGTCCGCTTTGATCTGAGGATGCAGCGCCCATTCAGCGTTGACGAGTTGTCCCTTGCGTGAGACATGCACATGCAGGAGCTCAACATCCCACACATCTTGGGTGTTGGCGGAGGGGGCGGTTGGTTTCTGCGGAGGAACTTGGCTTGCCATACTGGGTGCACTCCTTTGACCGTACATAGGGGAAGGGCATGATACCGCATCAAATATCGCACTGTACATGGGACGAGTGACGAGTGACGAGAAGGCTGGTCGCAATGGCTGGGTCGATACCAGAACTGAAGAGGTCAGGATTTGTCGGAGCGTTGATGGATCACGTCGAGCAGCTGATGGTGAATGCGGCCATTCGTGGCCACGAGCTCCTGTCCATAGAGAGAAAACGTGTTTTTCTGAAAGCCGGATACCAGTCCGCCCGCTTCACGCACGATGACGATGCCCGCCGCCATATCCCAGGGACTCAGTTTCACTTCCCAATACCCGTCAAACCGCCCCGACGCCACATAACTGAGATCCAATGCGGCTGAGCCGGTGCGTCGCACGCCTTGAGCGCGCAATGAGATGCGGGAGAAATGGTCCAGATTGTTGTTCGTCGTCTCGCGAATGTCATACGCAAATCCGGTCACGAGCAGGGACCTTTCGAGGGACTCATTGGTCGACACGCGGAGGCGTTCGCCATTGAGGTAGGCCCCTTGGCCCGCTACAGCCGTGAACAATTCCCGCCGAGTGGGGTCAAGGACGACGCCCACGATGCAGTCGCCATGATATTCCAACCCGATCGAGACCGAATAAAAAGGGAAGCCGTGCGCGAAGTTGGTCGTGCCGTCGAGTGGATCGATAATCCATTGGTATGGCGACTCGGTGGCCCCGTCCCGCCCTCTTTCCTCGGCCAAGATCCGGTGCGTGGGATAGGACGAAAGAATGGTGCGGACAATACATTCTTCGGCCTGCCGATCCGCATCCGTCACGAGGTTGATGGCGGCCTTGTGGTCGATCCGGAAGCCTGTTCGGGCGTGCTCAAGGAGGACTTGGCCCGCTGATTCCGCCGCCTGAACAGCCGTAGCCAAATAGCGGTCCAATTCTTCTGGTGAGAGTGCATGCGACGTATGCATAGACGCCGTATCCTAGCATGAGTAATGGAAAGTGAGGCAAAAAACCCTTCGCCATTTAGGGAGTGCATCTTAAGCTGCTGAAAAGATTGAAATTAATAAAAGCTTGTTCTTGTAGGGCAAGGCTTGGTTAGGCATTGAGTGCATTCTGCTTGCATAGGCGATAAGCGCGAACAAATAGTTATTATCAGTTACTTGACAGATTTTAAATCACTTGCTATAAAGCAAGTATGCTTTATTGAGGTCTTGCTTGTGGAAGAATTGACCGACATCCTGGTGGGGCTGGAGCAACGGATTAGCGCCTACCGGAATCGCTATCAGGAACTTGAGAAAAAGCGACGTCGGCTCGACGATGAAATCGCAATGATCAAGAAGTATCTGGAACTCGCTGAAACGCTCTACCGTGTAGAAGCAGATAAGGCCAAGTTGGCCAGCCTCTCGAGTCAGATTATCACCGACGAAAAAGGTGTTCGCCCGCTTCCCGTGACGGATGTCACGGACCAGTCGCGCGAGATCTTGCTTGGGAAGAGTAAGTATGTGGGCAAGAGCGTGCCTGAAGCCGCCTACCAGATTCTCAAGGAAGCCAGCCGGCCGATGCATGCGAAAGAACTGTTGCAGCGTTTGCTTGAGGGGGGGTTGCAGATCAAGGGCAAGACGCCATTGACCTCCGTGGCGACGTCATTGAAGCGGGATAAGCGTTTCCAAAAAGTCGGACCCAATACGTTTGCAGTCACGACACAGCAGGAATTGACCGCGGTAGTGTAAGTGGGCCGAGGAAGTTCATATCAACTTTAATGTGTGAAGGGAGGTGAGAGTCTTGGCAACGAAGAAGGCAGCGAAGAAACCAGCGAAGAAGGCAGCGAAGAAGAAGTAAGTCCTGCCAGGATTTGCACGCCGGGGGTAAGGCCACTTGCCCCCGGCGTTTTTTTATGCCCGAACAGGCCGCGATCACAGGCGATAGCTGGTAAGTCGCAAGCGTTGTGCGGCTAGGTGCTAGGGGGAGCAGTTAGATTGCGAGAGAAGGTGCGGGGCGGAGCAGGCCAAGGGAGGCGCGCGATTCTGATGCGGCAACCGCGTGTTCCCCGGTGATCAGCGCCCATTTATCGCGCTGAAGGAGGATTTGTTCGACGAGCTTCGTGTGCATGGCGTGACCTGACCGTTCGGCGACAATGTGCCCGATAAACGGAAAGCCGAGCAGCGCGATGTCACCGATGAGGTCCAACACCTTGTGCCGGACAAATTCATTCGAGAAGCGCAAGCCGGATTCATTCACGACGCCTTCTTTGGACAGCACGATGGTGTTATCCAGCGTCCCGCCTTTTCCGAGTCCCCTGGACCACAGCGCTTCGACTTCGTGGAGAAAGCCGAATGTGCGTGCTTGCGCGATGTCCTGTTCGAACGCTTGGGCGGAGCAGGTGTAGGTGTAGGACTGTGTTTGGATCAGGGGATGATCGTAATGGATGGAGTAGGTGATCTTCGGCGTTGACGAAGGTTCGATTCTCACCCGTTTCGATCCGTCCACCACTTCGATGGGCTGCATGATCTTGACATACGATTGCCGCCTGGTCTGCGGGATGACCCCGGCCGCGCGGATCAAGCGAACAAACGGGCTCGAACTTCCGTCGAGTACGGGCACTTCCCCCGCATTCACCTCTGCGTAGACATTGTCGATTTCCATCCCCACCAAAGCGGCAAGGAGGTGTTCGATCGTTTTGACCTGGTGTCCGTTGACGCTGATGGCTGTGCAGAGTTCGGTCGGGACTTTATTCGAGATCGAGGCAGGGATGAGTGTGTCTTCCGATCCATGCCGATAAATGAACGCGATGCCGGTGTTTGGAGGGGCCGGGCGAAGTGTCAGCGTAACCGGCTGGCCTGAATGGAGCCCGACGCCTGAACATGAAACTGGTGAGCCAATCGTTTGCTGAAACCGCACGGTGCCTCCTTCGTAAAATCCAGCACTATTTCAAGCAATGCTTGTGCCAATTTCGCAAAAATATGTAAGTCATTGAGTTGTAAGCAATTGGTAATGGTGCTGGAGAGTAGGCATTGTTGCTAAAAAAACACAATTGTATCTTTTGCTGAAACGAAAATTCTACGAAAGTAACACGTTTTCAATGAGTTATCAGCTGTGTCCTGGAAGGGATGTGGCCGACAGAGCCCGAGAGGCTGGGGCGCTCTTCGCAGAGGACGCCTGATTGTTAGGGATACCTGGCGCCTCCCGTCATGGTCTGGGCTCTAATTCAATGAGGCCCTTTCGAATCGCCAAAATCGCGGCTTGCGTGCGGTCATACACTTGAAGTTTATGAAAGATGTTGCGGACGTGGTTCTTGACCGTCTTTTCACTGAGGTCGAGGCTGTTGGCAATTTCCTTATTCGTTTTGCCGTCTGCGACCAAACGCAGGACGGTGATTTCCCGTTCGGTCAGGTCATGTTCCACCCATGCCGGCTTTTTGCCTTTTTTCTGAGACATGAGTGAGAACTCAGCCAGGATCTTGCTGGCAACCGAAGGATGGATGAGCGATTCCCCGCGATAAATGGCCCGGATTGCCGCCACAATTTGGGACGATTCGGAGTCTTTGAGCAAATAGCCCGTCGCCCCGGCCCGTACGAGATCGAAGATATATTGCTGCTCTTCATACATGGTCAGCGCGACGATTCCCATATGCGGAAATTCGCGTTTGATTTGCCGCGTGGCTTCAATGCCGCCCATGCGCGGCATGCTGACATCCATGAGGATGACATCCGGCATCAGAGTCTTGGTTTTTTCCACCGCTTCGACACCGTCCTGGGCTTCGCCGACGACGTTGATGTCTTCCTTGGTCTTCAGAATGGCCGCCAGGCCTTCACGAACTACGCGGTGGTCATCAGCGATCAGGACCTTAATTTTTTCCATGACGAATCGTCTCCTTGTCGGCTAGCGGGATGCGCAGCACGATTCGCGTGCCGCGTCCCTTTTTCGAATCGATCGTGGCTTCTCCGCCCACCAGTCGTGCTCGTTCCAGGATGCCACGAATGCCGAAGTGATCCCATTTTTCAGGATCGCGGAGCACGGCGTCCATGTTGAACCCGATCCCGTTATCGGAAATGGTCACTTGTAACAAGTCGAGGCGAATATCGAGTTGAACCGACACTCGACGGGCCTTGGCGTGCTTCTGCACGTTGCTCAAGGCCTCTTGGACGATCCGGAATAAAAAAATCTTCGTGCGCGGGAACAGGATCGTCTCGTCTCCGGTCACGGAAAAGGCGGTTTTGATATGGTACTGAGTTTCGTAGGACTTCAGATAGTTGGTGAGTGCCGGGATGAGCTCCATTTTGTCGTAGTGGAGCGGACGCAGATTAAAGATGACCTGCCGCGCTTCCTGAATGGCCAGCTTCAGTTGTGCTTTAGACTCCCTGATGGTGGCCAAGCTGGCTTGTGGATTTTTGCGCAGCAGCTCTTGTGAAAGCTCCAGCTTGAAATTGACGCCGGCGAGGCTCTGCACCAGGCCGTCGTGAATCTCGCACGCGATGCGGGTGCGTTCTTCGGTCACGGCCGCGCCGGTCTCCTTCACGTAGAGCCGGTACAACGACTGGTATTTGTTCAAGGCTTTTTCAATCTCTGCCGTGGCGCGGATACGGGCTTCGATGAGTTGCCACATGAACTTGGCGCTAGCGCCGCCGATCACCGATACGCCCATGCGGCGAATGTCCTGGAGGTATTCGCCGACCTCGGGGTTGCCCGACACA
The DNA here is from genome assembly GCA_009594865.1 of Nitrospira sp. GTDB lineage: Bacteria > Nitrospirota > Nitrospiria > Nitrospirales > Nitrospiraceae > Nitrospira_A. Next base: position 5,017 of record VOPT01000073.1, read on the forward strand.
TCGATCACCAGATCGACCGGCCCCATCTTGAGCAGTTGCCGATAATTGCGTGTGACGCGGATGTGAAGGCGTCTGGCGAGCCCCAAGCCCGGCGCTTCAGGGCTGATATCGGCGACGCCGACGATGCGCACCAGCGGGTCGTTGGCGAAAATTTCCATCAAGGCCGTGCCCCCGCGGCCCGCACCGATGATGACCACATGCGTGGCCCCCGGTGATCGTCGTTTTGTGGGGCGGCGGGTGGTGCGTCGTTCTCGTGATGTGTTGGTGGTGGCCATATCAGTCAGACGTTCCGAAGGACGGCGGTTCTCCTCTGTTACCGTCCATCCTGCCTGGTCGATCAACGCGAACTCTGATCCGGAACAGCGAGGAGAAGGGGAGGGCCTAACGCTCCCGGCGCTGCTGGGCCAGGGATTTGATTTCATCCATGAACTGATCGATGTCTTTAAACTCTCGATACACCGAGGCGAATCGAACGTAGGCCACCTGATCGAGTTGAGACAGCTCTTTCATGACTTCTTCGCCGACGGCGGTGCTGACGATCTCAGTTTCGCCCATGTCCTGGATGCGTTTTTCAATGCGGTCGGTGACGGTTTCGATGGTCGCGGTGCTGATGGGTCGCTTCTCACACGCCTTTTTCAGTCCGGACACGATCTTGCTTCGATCGAAGGGTTCCCGGCGCCCGTCCTTTTTGACGACGGCGGGCATGGTTTCTTCGACACGTTCGTAGGTAGTGTAACGGCGTTTGCACGAGAGGCATTCACGCCGCCGGCGGATGACCTCGCCTTCTTTGGCCATCCGCGAATCGACGACTTTGTCTTCGACATCGTCGCAGAAAGGACATTTCACGGGCGGCCGTCCTGCCTAAGCGGGAGACGAATCGTAGGCATGAAAGATAGGGAAACGGTTGCACAACGTTTTGGCTTGCGCCCGTACCTCGGCCTGTACTTGTTGGTCCTGGGGATGCTGCAACACGCGATCGATCAACGCCACAATCTCTCGCATCTCCGCTTCGCGCATGCCGCGAGTCGATACAATGGGGCTGCCGATCCGGATGCCGCTCGCCACGGCCGGTGGCTTTTCGTCGTAGGGGATGGCGTTTTTGTTGACGATGATGCCAGCGGCGTCCAGCGCGGCGTCGGCTTCTTTGCCCGTGATGCCCTTGTTGGTCAGATTCACCAACATCAAGTGCGTATCCGTCCCTCCCGACACGATCTTGTAGCCACGATCGACCAGCCCTTGCGCCAGCGTGCGGGCATTGGCGAGCACTTGCTGCTGATACCGTTTGAACGCCGGAGACATCGCTTCCTTGAATGCGACGGCTTTGGCGGCAATCACATGCATGAGCGGGCCCCCTTGCAGGCCCGGGAAAATGATCTTATCGACGGCTTTCGCATGCTCGGCCTTGCACATGGTCACGCCGCCGCGCGGTCCACGCAGCGTCTTATGGGTCGTCGTCGTGACAAAGTCGGCATAGGGAACGGGGTTGGGATGCAACCCGGCGGCAATCAATCCGGCGATGTGCGCGATATCGACCAGCAGATAGGCCCCGACCGACTTGGCGATGTCTTGGAACTTCGCGAAGTCCAGAGTCCTGGCGTAGGCGCTGGCCCCGACGACCAACATCCGCGGGCGGCATTCTTCGGCGATCTTGCGGACCGCCGCGTAGTCGATGGTTTCTGTCTGGCGATCGACACCATACGAAAAGGCGCGGAAAATGATGCCGGAAAAGTTCACCTTGCTGCCGTGTGTGAGGTGTCCACCCTGGGCTAAATCGAGTCCGAGGATCGTGTCGCCGGGTTTAAGCACCGCGAGATAGGCCGCCATATTGGCCTGCGATCCCGAGTGCGGCTGCACGTTGACATGTTCGGCGCCGAAGATTTGTTTGGCACGGTCGATCGCGAGACTTTCGACCGTATCGACATGCTGGCAGCCGCCATAATAGCGTTTGCCGGGATACCCTTCGGCGTATTTATTGGTCATCACGCTGCCCTGAGCGGCTAGGACGGCGGGACTGGCAAAATTCTCCGAGGCGATCAGTAGCAACTTATCACGCTGCCGCTGCTCTTCGGCGACGATGGCGTCATACGTCTGAGGGTCGGTCGATTTCAACGCGTCTAACGAACCGATCAAGTCCTGCATGCTTCCTCCGGGCGTGGCTTCTGGTTCAGCGGCGATCACGCATGATCGCTCGAGCTAGGCCGTGGGAGCGGCTTCTTCGGCTGTTTCCGTCTCTTCCTGTTTCTTCACCACGTGCACCGCAATCGTCGCGGTCACTTCGCGCGGCAACTTGATCGCGATGGCGAAGGTGCCCAGTTCCTTAATCGGCTGAGCCAATTGGATCTTGCGACGGTCGACGGTGAATCCCTGTTCGGCCAACCCTTCCGCGATATCCTTGGCGGTCACAGATCCGAACATCTTGTCATCCTTGCCGACCTGCGCAGCAAGGGTGATCGACACGGCCGAGATCTTCTTGCCATGCGCTTCGATGTCCTGCTTTTCCTTTTTGGCCTTTTCAGCGGCCGCGCGCTTGGCATGTTCGAATTCTTTGATATTCCGGCTGTTGGCTTCGACGGCTTTCTTGCGGGGCAAGAGATAGTTCCGGGCAAACCCATTGGACACGTCTAACAGATCGCCGAGGTCGCCCACGCCCTCGAGTGTTTCCTGGAGAATCACCTTCATGCTGCAACTCCTTCTGTTGGAAAGGGAAAAAGCATACTGGCGGGCTGTGCAAAAGTCAATTGATCCGGACCCGTCGCGCGGGGTTTTCTTCGCGGCTCGGGAGGAGGAAGCATACGGCTGTGCGCAATGGATGACCGTTCCCTCGCTGAATTTTCAAGGTTTGGAACACCGGAATGTCTGATCGCTGCTGGACAGGCTCTTTCCCGACTCTTTAAGATACGCTCCCTGTTTCATGGGCCGGCCTGTCACGAATGCGCCCCAACGAAATGCAGGAGCAAGACCTATCATGACCGCCATGCCCGGCACATTGCCGGATCTTCTCGATCAACTGGCTGCAACGCTCGAACGTGACGCCGCGCACAGCGCGGACCAGGGACGCGATCAAGCCGTGGCGCTCGTACGCGGGCGGTTGCTCCAGACAATCGGGAACCTGCATCTGTATGAATTCTTCCTTCCACCTGAGGTACGGATCGGTGCCGATCTCGCTGCCAGCCTGTTGCTGGGCGAGGAGATGGAACCGACGGAAGGCATCGTCCTGTTCCAGGAGGGCGAGCGTCTGGTGCTCCAAGTGTTCGATGCGATCGGCGAGGTGGTTCCGCATGCCACGCTGGTGCCGGACTCCAGCGGATTGGCTCTCACCATCAGTCGTCGATTGGCCGAAATGAGTAGGGCGGGCGCTTCGTATATGCTGGGTCCGGCGGAACGTCTTCTTCCCATTATCGACGCCGGCCAATCCGGGGACCGCGCCACGCTCGCAGCCGTGACCCCGACCTCCGTGCTGACGCCCCTCTGGCAGGAGGATGAGACCGCGCGCCGGCAAAAAGTGGCGACATTGGTCGTCGAGTTGATCCGTGCCAACAAGCGCATTCTCCTCGTCACCCCGGATCACCAGAGCGCCGATCTGATCACTCTGGTGGCCGCGCGTGCGATGAAGGCGGCAGGGCTGACCTACAAGAGTTGGTTGAGCCGGTATGAAGTTGCGACCAGTAAGGAAACCGGCGGAATCCCCCTTCCGGATCTGGGATTTGAGGCGCAGATGCATCAGTTCTATGCCAAGTCCCGGTCGGACAAGGCGGCGTTGCGCAAGAAGTACGACCGGTTTCGGGAACTCACCCCGATCCTGGCCTACAAGGCCCAAAAGCAAAAAGATTTGGACGAAGTGCGCCTCCTGGAATGGCGCCTCGTGACGCAATTGAGCGACTACCAGGCGAAGATCAAAGACATCGACGCCACGCTGGCGCAGTATGAACAGCTGCCGATTTGGACACGCCTGTCCATGCAGGCCATGGGAAAAAATGTCGAATCCCTTCGCGAATACAAAGAGATCTATGAGCGGTATAGCGCAGGACTTCGCAAAGAGGTCGATATCGCCAAGAAGCGGATCGAGGAGCTGATTCCCGAAGCGACGGTTCCGAAGGAGCTCAAACCGGAATTTGCCGAGTTGAAAGACGACGTTATTCATTTAGGGGGTACGAAAAAAATCCGTGAGCTCCTGGCGGCGGAAGAAAATACGAACCGGCAGGCGTTCGTGCAGAACCGGCGGGTGATCATCACAACAGCGGCGCGAGTGGCGGCGGATCCGTTGTTTCAAAAAGTGCGGTTCGATGTGCTGATCGCGCAAGAAGCTCCTCGTATTCCGAGCCCATTTCTCCTGGCCGCGGCGGGGCTGGTGCGCGAACGCATTGTGCTCAGCGGCGATCTGCGGGAAGTGACCCCGCAGGGTGCCTGGAGTGTGGAGGACGGTCTCTCTCGCATCATGTGACGGTACCAGGCCTGACCGGTTGCAGATTTTCCCCGCGCTCACCTTGACGGGTTGGGACCGATCAGCGATAATCCCTTTCCTCTTCTTCATGCCGAAGTGGCGGAACTGGCAGACGCACTGGTTTCAGGTACCAGCGCCCGTAAGGGTATCCGGGTTCAACTCCCGGCTTCGGCACCATCCTCTTCTCCCTGCTTCAACAACTCAAACTTCTACGCGTGAGCTACGTCACGGCGCACAGCTCTGCTGCCTTGTCTGAGCGTGTCCCACGTGCCGCTTCATGCGTGAGGCTTCGTGTGAAGTCCCTGAGTGGTCCCCTCTTGAACTAAGCTCTCCAAGCGCGTAGAGGTATTGGTACACCACATGGACATTCCATCTCTCATCGCTCTCGTGGTTGGCGTGGTACTGCTGTTTTATTGCGTGCGCTTTGTGATAACGCTCAGCCTCTCATTTGCCTTTCTCCTGCTGGTCCTCACAGTCGGCAGCGTGCTGTCGTTTATCCTCCTTCCCGGTTTCCGATCTATAGTCATCTCGTTGAGAGGCGTATAGCCTACAGCGCGTCCACTTTGCGCCCCTCAGCCTGAAAGAACCCTTCCTTACCGGGTTGGCAGGCCTAAGGTGTTCTGGTGGAGATAGACCACGGGATCAGATAAGACCCAGGCGGCGACATTATTCTGTTTCAACGCGCGTTCTAATTCCGGGACGGAAGGATGATCTTCATCCAGTAAGACCGTCGGAATCTGAACGGTGCAGACAATCTCCATCTCGTGAAAGACGGTTAGCGTGCGATCGACCTGTGTGCGCGAGCCATCCCGCACATCGTAGCCGGGCAGTGCGTCCAACAGATAATTGCGGATCGTTTCAATTTTGCTTTCTTCAAGGCTCATGATCCGGCCGTTCTGAATCCTATCGACATGGTGACCCGCGCCCGTTCCTGCACTCGATCAATCCGCGTCCACCCCTTTTGTTGATGCTGCTGTGTGGGCGGCGCTCGTCATGCATGTCGGGGACGTTCCTATTGCGTACGTTGCCTAGACATCACGTACCGGAACCGGAGGACATTGTTAAGCTAGGAAGATCCCTGGTTGGCTCTGGGGAACTGCGAGCGGAGGGTACGGCAGGTGACGGCGATCTCTCAGGAGAGCGAACTGTTGCCCAGGGCCGTTAGTAGCCGATCGGAGTAATGAGCCAACTGGTGATGTAAACGTTGCGGACCTGTCCCTGAGGGAGGAGTTTGTTGACCGTGCGTTTGAGGTCGTCTCGCAACGTGACAGACTGGCCGGGAGTGCGCAAATCTCGGATCGGATAGTTGTGAAGCATCTCCATGATGTATCGATCGATGGTGTCGTGACGATCCCTGATGACTGTGCCGGTTGCGGGACGATCGATCTCCACTGCGAGGTTTGCTTGAACATAGTAGTACCGCTCACCATCGTCGACAGGGGCGATGATGGGCGGCAGATTGATCACGAGCCCCGACGATTTTTGCTGTGGTTCAACCGGCGCGTCTTTTATGGAAAATGTGCGCGGCATGAGGTCCGAATAAGAAATGCCTCCCAGGTAGCCCACTAAACACAGGATGCTGGTGATGATGAGGAACAGCGCGATGCCGACGCGTAATGTCATGGTCCTCTGAACGAACGTTCGATCGAGGGGGTCGCCACGCGAGACACCTGAAATGGTAGTTCTGCCCCGACGACGTTCTGGACAATGGTACCACCTATTTCCTATATGTCTGTACGTAGTCGAGCGTGACTGTCTGGCTGGGCAAATGCCTAGGCAGGCCACACAATCAATAGGTTGACAGCTCCTGCTGTCAGACAATTCTCGCCGCCTGAAATCAATGGGATTGGGGCGAGTGTCAGAGGGGTCTTACATCATTTTGCGCTGCGCAAGAAGCGCGTGCGGAGGCTGGTCGGATGCTGTGGGGGGGGTGTATGACGCGGAGTACCAGGAAGTTGCGCGGTTTCTGGGCAAGCACGACGGTGAAACGTCGTTGTTCTCTTGTAGAGGTTATGCGGATGGAGATCTCGTTTTGTCGGCAGATTCATTGCGGCACTGATCTCCAGGGCAGACTTTCCGGCCGGTGAGCCAAAGCCGATTTCTCGCAAACCAGGCATAGACCTTGACCAAGAGCGGATCAATGACGGGCAGCCGGCTCATTCGCGCAAGAAATCCCAGCCCGACAGCCTGCCAGATGGCGCGAAAGACGTCGAGGCCTCTGATCACAGTCCCATCTTCCCATTGTGCGTGAAGCACAGCGCTGAGCTCCGACAGAGGGATCCCGCAGGCCGCGACCTCGTCGCCTGGAGCGGAGAAGTCGCAGAAACGGAGTCGCCGTTTGCTGTCGAGCCGTTTCATGAACCTCATTTCGCGGGAGCACAGGGGGCAGGCGCCGTCATACCACACGGTGAGCGGGTACTGAGCCATGGCAGACGCTCCCTTCGTTATCCGGGAATCGGAAATCGTCGGGTGAATCGCTCCAACATCTCATCCAACTCGCCGAAGGATTCCAGGAGTTCGATGCCTGAATCTGCAAAGTGTTGGCGCATGGCTAGCGACCCTCGGCCACCGGCGATAATTTTGGTCACCGGGGCCACGTCTTGAATCAGCGCCTGTACGAGGTCGGCCGCGAGAGGATCCGGAAGGGCGATGGTGATCGAAAGAATGGTGAGGTCCGGCGCCACCTCCCGGCAGAGTTTGCTCAATGAAGCAATCGGCACATTGGCCCCGAGGTAATACGCGCGACAATCCCGAACCCGGCATCGATAGGCTACGGCTAGCGCGGCCAGGTCATGTTCTTCTCCCGGTGGACACGCGATGACCACGGTGGCGCCGAACTCGGCCACTGGCAGCTGGTTCATCGCGGCATAGAGCTTTTGCTTGATCTGACTGGTGACATAGTGTTCGACGGCCACGCTGATGCGGCCGGTGTGCCACAGTTGTCCCACCCGTTCTTGTAGCGGAAGCAAAATTCCGTGGAGTGCCTCTTCAAAGGGCACGACGGCCACGGCGCCATTTAATCGCTTTTCGAACATCACGCGATCGAGTGGTTCCAGCGCCGACAACAATTCGCGCAACAACCGCTCAAAGGTATTATCGACGGCGACGGTGCGGGGTGCAGCGGCCCGCATACGGTTCATCAATTCTTCCCGCCCGAGGCGCGCAAGATCGCCAATCGACGCTCCGGCATCCAACTGCTGCTTCAAGTATCGCAACAACGCGACATCGTCGTCGGAATAGTTGCGATAGCGATTCGCCCCTCGGATCGGTTTCAAGAGGTCGAATCGTCGTTCCCACACCCGAATCACATCGCGACTCAGGCCGGTAAGCTTCGCAACCCTATGAATTCTGTGGGTATTCATTGATACGACTAAGTATATGTTCAATGTCCAATGTTTGTCAAATATTTGCGATAGTAACTATTGACACATTGGACAAAAATGTTTAAACATTAGACATAGTCGCTGCAAACATTGGACATAACCAGGCAGGAGTGACCATGGCAACCACAAACACATTGCAAAGACAAGCGGGGCAAATCGAGGGGCGGGCCGAGTTTTCGAGCTTCTCCCAGGAATCGAATTGCACCCGATGCGGCGGGCTGTTGGTTCGAGATTTCTGCACGGATCTTCTCAGCGGTAAAGACGGGCTCGATTGTCCCACCCGGCGATGCGTGCAATGCGGTGATGTGGTGGATCCGGTCATTCGCTGGAATCGTCATCTCCAGCAATTGGCGGGTGCAGGCCGGGAGATGAATACGCTGAGCCAGCCTGTGCACAGACAACCCTCTGTGTAATGGCCGTCACTGATTAACGAGTCGACTGTTCACAACCAAGGAGGTTTCACATGCGGAGTCACATCACCTTTCAAATGGGAGTCGGAGTGCTGCTGGTGGCAGGGGCGACGTCCCTGGCCATTGCGGCAGATACCAGCGGCGACAACAAAGACATGGTCCTCATCCCCCAGGGTGAATTCACCATGGGGAGCAATGAACATTCGGATGAGGTGCGGCATCAAGTCGTGCTCGATGCCTACCTGCTCGACAAATTTGAAACGTCGAATGCGCGCTACAAGGAATTCATGCGAGCGACGGGGCACCCCGCTCCGGCTTACTGGGACGATCCCCGTCTGAGCAAGCCCGAACAGCCGGTGGTGGGAGTGAGCTGGACCGATGCTAATGCGTTCTGCAAGTGGGACGGCAAGCGATTGCCCACCGAGGCGGAATGGGAAAAGGCCGCGAAGGGGCCGGAAGGCGATAACCATTATCCCTGGGGTCATCACCTCGATCCGAAGAAAGCCAACTACGGACAGAATGTGGGCCGCACAATGCCGGTCGATTCCTACCCTGACGGCGTGAGCGGATACGGCATCTACAACATGGCGGGGAACGTCTTTGAGTGGGTGGACGACTGGTACGATCCCAAATACTACAAGACCAGCAACGCGCTGAACCCCAAGGGCGCAGACAAGGGCTACAACTTTGCGAACCAAGGCCCGGTGAAAGTCTTGCGCGGCGGGTCATGGCTGGCGCCGGAAACGTCATTGCATACCAGCCACCGGTTCTGGAATCAGCCGGAGAATAACTCCTACGGTGTGGGGCTCGGCTTCCGATGTGCGAAGTCGGTGAGCGCGGTGTCGGAAGAAGCGGCGCAAGCCGGACGCGATGCCTTCATTCAGGCACTCGTCGGCATGGGGGCGGAGAAAAACGCTGATGCCGTGGCCTCCATCGAGAAGGCTCTGGCTGCAGATCCGAACAATAAAGAGTACCTGGCAACACGTGAGCTCATTCAGAAGACGATGAAGAAGTAATTCTGGCCGCGGAGGAGGTGGGATGACCACCTCCCTGTCAGGCCCTCAGTAGGAGGAGGTGCGGCATGACATTGATGGGAACTGTAGTCAGGACAGGGCTAGTCATGGGGATCATCGCGGTGGCCTCTGTCTCCCACGCGCATGAGGCCGACATTCCCAAAGACATGGTGTATGTGGGACAAGGCCCGTCGGTCATGGGGCTGGATAGAGTCGAGCTGGCCGCACCAACCCGTCGACTGTCGCTCTACGACAAACGCATGAACATGCCGTGGTCGGCGGATGCGTTTCACGACGAAGGCCCTGCGCACACGGTGTTCCTCGATTCCTATCTGATCGATAAGTACGAGGTCGCCAATAAAGAGTCTGGCGAATTCATCAAGGCGACCGGCCATCCGGCTCCGGCGTATTGGGATGACCCTCGTTTGAATAAGCCCCAGCAGCCTGTGGTGGGAGTGAATTGGATCGATGCGAAAACCTACTGCGAGTATCGCGGGAAGCGACTCCCGACTGAAGCAGAGTGGGAAAAGGCGGCGCGTGGTCCGAACGGCAATTTGTATCCCTGGGGCAACGATTTCGATTCCAGCAAAGCGAACTACGATCGTCACCAGAATGCGACTCTGCCCGTGGATTCCCATCCTGAAGGGGCCAGCTACTACGGCGTCTATAACATGGCGGGTAATGTCTTTGAGTGGGTCGCTGACTGGTATGATCCCAAGTACTACGGAAGATTGGAGACCATGGTGAACCCCACCGGTCCGGAGAAGCCCTTGTGGCTCGGCGGTACCGGCACCTATGTGGATCGGCTGACCGTCGGAGAGAAGCGTGTGATTCGCGGCGGTTCCTGGATTGCGCCGGAAGGCACGATTCGTTCGACACATCGCTTCTGGAATCACCCGCTGAACAATAGTTATGGCGTGGGACTTGGCTTCCGGTGCGCTAAGCCGGCACCGGCAGACTGGGAACAACGTATTCGGGACACCTACATCACGGCGTTGGTCGAGATGGGCCGGGAGCGTTTCGCCGAGGCACAGCAGGCCGTCGCTCGTGGGTTAGCCATGGACCCAGCGAATGTTGAGCTGCTGGGGCTACGACCCCTCATCGAGCAATCGATGAAGCGTCCGTAATATCGGACGCAGGCCGGTCGAGTCGCCATGGATTCTTATGACGGAGGCAGAGGCATGAGGTACAGGACAATCGTCACAGTCATGGGTGGGTTGGCGGCGCTACTGTCTGCGATGGAACTCCACGCTGGGCCGATCGATACCAGTCGCCACACCCACCCGGAGAAGGTGCAGCTGGTGCATGAGGCGGAACACAGCGTGGACCATGCCTGGGAGGTGTACCATCGTGCGGCGCTGGGGGGAACCGTGGCGTCACCCGATCTGCAAGCACAAATCGAACAACATTTGCATGAAGCGAGAACCCTCGTGACCCAGGCGCAGGAAGCGGCCGACCGTGGGGATGCAGGTGCGGTGGAGAAGCTGGTCGAGCAGATCAAGACTCACACGGATCGGGCCATCGAAGGGAGCAAGGAGCAGAAGCAATGACACAAGGTGTGACCAGGAGACGTACCAGATGGGGATATGCGGGCCTGTTGGCGGCCGGCTGTGCGCTCGCGCTCTCCCCTGTGTTTGCGGCCCCGGCTGTGAAAGAGCTGGACCGGGTTCTCATGGTGACCATTCCGGCCGGACCGTTTTTGATGGGCACACAGAGTCCGAAAGGACGGGCCGATGAGTGGCCGCAGCGTACTGTGCAGGTCGATGCCTTCGCCATCGATGAGGTGGAAGTGACGAATGAACGCTACATGACATTCGTCACCACCACAGGCCACCGAAGTCCGCCCAATCCCTATGGCACCGGCGTGCTGGTGTCCGCCAAAGGCATCGAGCAACTGCCGGTGGTGCAAGTGACATGGTACGACGCCAAGGCCTATTGCGCCTGGGCCAAGAAACGATTGCCGACGGAAGCGGAGTGGGAAAAGGCCGCGCGCGGCATCGATGGCCGGACCTTCCCATGGGGGGAGGACGCGCCGACTCCGAAGCGAGCGAACTACGACCGCGAGTGGGTCGAGGACAAGACCCTTCATGCGGTGGGGTCCTTGCCAGGCGGTGATTCACCCTACGGCATCAAGGACATGGCCGGGAATGCCCGGGAATGGGTCCAGGATTGGTATGACCCGGATTATTACGCGAATGCTCCGACAACAAATCCTCAGGGACCAGACAAGGGCATTGTCCGTGTCATTCGAGGAGGGTCCTGGCACAGCCCGCATTCCGATATTACGGCGACGGCCCGCGGCCGGGGAGGGTTCGCGCTGCAAACTCACGGAACCGGGTTTCGATGTGTGCGGAGCCTTGATGAGCAGGGTCATTAGGAAGCACCAGCAGCAGAGCAGAAGGTCAGATGAGCGGTGAGTTCATGGGGCAGTTGTTGAGACGAGCGCGGCGGCGAAACAGGAGGTACCGCGACTCCGCACGCGGCCTCCCGTTGAGGTGGATGGGTGCTTCCTTTGGAGGCACCTGTCCCCTCAGCGAACCCCCAGTGAATGCGCGAACGGGCATTTCGATCAGCAGGATGAAGGAGGCAGTGTATGACGCAGGAAATGATCTTAGGCATGGCGGCCTTCGTGGTGAGTATCGGTGCGGCGCTCTATGTGCGTCTGCGGCGCCCGGCTTACGCCATGGTGCGCAGATCGAGCCGGGAGCAGTCTCGTGTTCGGTAGCGTCGCGAGTGGTCACGACTGTCGCCGTGCAGCCGAGGTAATCAGTCGAAGCAGGCAGGCGTTCATCTTACTCGAAGCCGGGGGTTCCAATGGAAACACATGGGACACCAGAATCATTCACACCTCCCCCGAGGGGCAACCACGTCTGTCCCCGTTGCGGAGGATTATTGCTGACGCAACATTATATTGATCTGCTCGATGATACCGGCCAAATCGATATTACGGCCTGGCATTGTGCCCTGTGCGGTGAAGTGCTCGATTCGGTGATCCTTAAAAATCGGCACAGTCCCCCTCCCAATTTGCTGTATGGTACCAAGGAGAGGAAGTTCAGCCAGCGGGTGACCGGCATTTCCGATGGCAGCGGTTCGAACAAGACGTCTCCTCGCAAGGCGGAGACTGATGAAGAAGATTCGGAGCCTGGAGCCGATCGCGACCCGTCATAGATTACGGCCAGAACGGGAGGACAGCAGATGAACATTGTCGTGACTGGAGGGACAGGCTTTATCGGCCATGCGCTGGTGGAAGAATTGTCGCGCGCGGGTCATGACATTGTGGTGTTGAGCCGCAGGCCACATTCCCCCACTCAGTCGAAGGTACGTTATGTGGAGTGGGATGCGCGGTCAGCCGGACCGTGGCAGGATGCCGTCGCTCCGGCGGACGCGATAGTCAACTTAGCGGGCGAGCCAATTGCGGAGGGACGATGGACAAGCGCCCGCAAGCGCATTCTCGTCGAGAGCCGTGTGCTTGCCACCAGACTGCTGGTGGATGCGATAGCAACTAGGCCGCGTCCGCTCCCTGTGCTGATCAGTGCCTCGGGCATCGGGTACTACGGTCCCCAAGATGATCGGGTCTTAGATGAGCGATCCCCCATGGGTGCGGGATTTCTCGCTCAGTTGTCCGCAGCCTGGGAAGCGGAAGCATTGCGGGCCGGTCAATCCGGCACCAGGGTGGTGCTCCTGCGAACGGGAATGGTCTTGGAACGAAATGGCGGGGCACTGCCAAAAATGATGCTGCCGTTTCGCCTGTTTGCGGGCGGACCGGTAATGCCAGGGACGCAGTGGGTGTCCTGGATTCATCGTGCGGACCTGATCGGCTTGATTCAATGGGCCATTCACTCGCCGGATCTTTCCGGGCCCCTGAATGGTGTCGCGCCTGGGTCGGTGACAATGAAGACGTTCTGCGGCATCCTCGGCAAGGTCCTGCACCGGCCCTCGTGGTTGCCGGTTCCTGGTCTGGCCTTAGGTCTGGCATTGGGAGAATTGGGAACGTTAATGACGACGGGGCAACGTGTCGGGCCAGTGAAGGCACAGGCCGGAGGCTATACCTTTCAATATCCGTCCCTGGAACCGGCCTTGCGCGCGATCATGACAAGAGACAACCGGCCATGAGCCATCTCTTTGAATCAATCATGCAGTATCTACAGGCCCTCGCTGCGGCGATACTCGTCGGCAAAGTGGTGCTGTTGTCCTTTGTGGTGGCTCCCGTTCTGGCGAAGCAATTGGCACCGGAGCAGTTCGGTAAAGTCGTGCGACAATTGTTTCCTGCCTACTATCTTCTCGGAATGGGCGCCTCTGTTGCGGGGCTGGTGTCAGTAACCGCTCTCCTGGTCATTCGTGGGGCCAGCCTTGCCCTGTCGGCGGCAGGTGCCATCTGGCTGATGATCTTCCTGGCGGAATCCTATTGCCGGTCGCCACTGACTCCGCAGAGTAATGCGATGAGGGACCAACTCAAGGAGCAGGAACGCCTCGGTTCTGTGGATCCGGTTGTACAAGCGTCTTGGGAGCGGTTGCATCAGCGGTCGCTCTATTTAAATTCGCTCGTCCTCTTAGGAGGGCTGGTGTTAGTGGGGTTGGCCTCTTAACGGTCATCGTGAAGAAGGGGGTAGCAAGATGCGAACACACACGTATGTGACGACATGGGTAGCCCTCGGGTGCTTGAGCCTCTGTCTGAGCCAGTGGCCCGATGGAACCGGCGGCGCTTGGGCCGCGGAGGGCCATGAGAAGTCCGGGTCAGGGGGAGGATCGTACGGGCTGGAGGTGACCATACCGGATGGCGTCATTGGGGTCTCCTTACATGTTGGCGCAGAGCGAGTGGGCGACACGGCCGTGTTGTATATCGCCCAAGTGCTTCCGGATGGGCCGGCGGAGAAGGCCGGGCTCAAATCGGGGGATGAGATCACGACGGTTGACGGTTCGGTCGTGACGGGCAAGACGTACGAACAGGTGGCCTTGATGGTCAGGGGCGAACCGGGAACGGTGGTCAAGTTGGGAATCAAAGCAGACAGCGCCGTGCGGGAAGTGGCGGTCACGCGGGTGGCCGGTCAGACGCTGTACAAAGGGCAAATGGGATCACATGGCGGCCCTGCCAAATAGGTGATGTGTGAAACGTACGATTGTCCTGTTCGGATGTCTTCTCATGGCCTCGGGAGCATTCCTCACCGGCGCGCAGGCGCATCCCACGCCGGGCTCGGCTCTATCGGGGGTCGAAAGAACGGGGCTGTACCTGCTGGCCGGGGACTATCGGCGTGCACTGGAGATGTGTGAACAGGCCATACAAGAGCGACCCTCGGTCGAGGCCTATGTTCGGTTGACCTATGTGTATCAGGCCATTGATGCGTACCTGGAACAATTGTCCAAGGACGAAAGCTGGATGGCGGTGGAGCATCTGTACGTGAACCTGGCATACCGGCATACGGAGGATCTCGTTGATCCGCCGGGCGGTCTCGCGCGCATGGCGAAAGAAATGATTCAAACCAGCGTCCGCCAACAGTCTGATGTCAGCGCCGCAATGGCGGTCCGGTTGCACAAGGCGGCCTCCGATCGCCTGTGGCAGGAACAGACCCAGTGGCGACAGGCGCATCCCACCACCTGGTGGCAGGCGTTCCCCGATGCCTGGGTGCAGTGACGTGATGGCTGCCGAGAGCATGACGTGTCGAGGGAAGGAGAGCGGAACCATGTTGCAGCAGACGAATCAACGCGGCATCGATATTAAATTATTCGGGGCGCTGTTTGTGTTGGTGGGGTTACTCGATCTGCTCATCATCGAATGGTTCCCCCACTACGCCCTCAAACTATTCGGCGTGACGATCGCCGGCCCGCTGGCCTATGTGGTGAAGTTGCATTCTCCCGCCGCGCACTTTTTGATCGGTTACGGGTTTATATTCTTGCGTCCATGGGCCTGGGGATTGGCCATGGCCTATGGAGGGTTCGGGCTCATCAGTGAACTCATGAATCAATGGCAATTCGGGTTCCACCCACTGCGCACAGGATTTATGGCCACGACCGCCTTCTTTATCTGCTATGTGGCCTGGCGTCGGACGTTATTCGCCGATCCGCTGCCGCCTGACACGCGACTGGCCTCTTCGTCACACGAGGTTCACTTATGAGAGGGTTGGTCTGGTTTCGTCGTGACTTGCGGCTCCATGACAACCCGGCCCTCTCGGCTGCTTGCAAGGAATGCAAAGAGATCGTGCCACTCTTTGTGTTCGACGAACCATTGCTGTGCCGTCACGTGTTCGGATCTGCCTGCATAGGGTTCATGTTGGGCTGTCTCGAGGATTTGCGCGGCTCATTGGCGGCGAAGGGTCTGACCCTTGTCTGGCGAACGGGTGAGCCGATTGACACGGTGCTGCGCACGGCGCAGGAATGTGCCGTTGACGCTGTCTATTGGAATCGAGACTATGAACCGTCGGCGGTCGCGCGTGATCGTACGGTGCAGCAGCGCTTGGCTCAGCAGGGGCGTCTGGTGCGAACCTTCAAAGACCACGTGGTGTTCGAAGCCGAAGAAGTGCGAGGGTTAACCGGTGACCCCTTTCAACGGTATAGCGCGTATTGTGACCGCTGGTGGACTCAATGGCGGTCTGCCGCGCCGGCGCCGCTTCCGGTACCCTCGTTTCCCTCGGCGTCTCCAGCAGTGAAGGTGGCGGCTTGGCCCACGGCGCAGGACTTGGGGTATGAGTCGGTACCGATGTGGATCGAACCAGGCGAACAGGCGGCACGCGCCAGACTGCAATGGTTCCTAAAAGGGCCGGTCCATAGTTATGTCAGCGGCCGAAAGCTTCCGGCGCAAGACGGGACGTCGAAACTTTCTCCTCATTTGCGTTTCGGGACGATCTCCGCGCGGACGATGGTGCATGCCGCGTTACACACGCTTGCGAAAGGCGGCCAGGTCTCCCGCCCCGATGTGTTCACCTGGATGGACGAATTGGTCTGGCGGGAATTTTTTCAGCAGGTGTTGACGGCCTTCGCCCATGTCGCTGAAGGGCCGTTCAAGGTCAAGCCAGGCCTTCCCGCTCCTCGTCCTGCAGGCGCGGAGCGTGATCAGCTATTTGTCGCCTGGTGTGAAGGTCGTACCGGCTATCCGATTGTGGATGCCGGGATGCGCCAATTGAATCAGACGGGCTGGATGCATAATCGTGTGCGCATGGTGGTGGCTTCGTTCCTGGTGAAAGATCTCCGAATCGATTGGCAGAGCGGCGAGCGGTATTTCATGCAGCATCTCGTGGATGGCGATGTGGCGGCCAACAACGGCAACTGGCAGTGGTGCGCGTCCACAGGAACGGATGCGATGCAGGGGTATCGCATCTTCAACCCGACGCTGCAAAGTGAAAAGTTCGATCCTGACGGGCAGTATCTGCGTCGGTACGTGCCTGAATTGGCTTCCGTGGCGACAAAATGGATTCATGAACCGCAGCTCATGCCACAAGACGAACAGATCCGTGTCGGATGCCGCATCGGGTCGGACTATCCCGAACCCATTGTGAATCACCGGCAGGCCCGACAGGAGTATCTGGATCTTGGCAAACAGAAGGTGGCGACATGACGGCCGCACCGCTCCGTCTCGGCATCAGCCGGTGTTTGCTGGGCGAAGCAGTTCGTTTCGATGGCGGCCACAAGCGGGATGCGTTTTTGACTGACGTATTGGGACGTTATGTGGAGTGGGTGCCGGTGTGTCCGGAGGTTGAGGCCGGACTCGGGACGCCGCGAGAAGCGATGCGGTTGATCGGCACTCCACAGCAGCCGCGGTTGGTCGCGATCAAGAACGGGCAGGATCATACACGCGCCATGGAGGTGATGGCGGCCAAGCGCCTGGATGACTTGGCCGGATCGGACCTATCCGGCTTTGTGTTCAAAAAAGATTCACCCAGCTGTGGAGTGGAACGCGTTCGCACCTACAACGAGCACGGTATGCCGGGGCGTAAGGGCGTGGGGCTGTTCGCGCGGGCGTTTCTAGGCCGCTTTCCGCTGACCCCTGTCGAAGAGGAAGGGCGGCTCTGCGATCCGTTGTTGCGGGAGAATTTTATCGCGCGGGTGTTCTGCTACCGGCGCTGGCAGGACCTCATGAACAGCGGCGCGACGAGGCAGGGGGTGGTGCGGTTTCATACCGATCATAAGTACCTGCTGCTGGCGCATAGCGCGCCGCACTATCGCCAGCTGGGTCGCTTGGTCGCGCGGGTGAACGAGTATCGCCCCAAAGATCTGGTGCTTCAGTATGGCGAACTCTTCATGCAGGCGTTGGCCGTGCGGGCGACGGTGCGGAAGCATGTCAATGTGCTGCAGCACATCCTCGGGCATTTCAAAGAGCGGCTCGAGGCGCAGGAAAAAGCGGAACTGCTGGGCGTGATCGAGGATTACCATCAAGGACTCACGCCGTTGATCGTTCCGCTCACCTTGATCAAGCACTATGTACAGATCTTCGATGTCCAGTATATTCGCGAGCAGGTGTATCTCAATCCACATCCGAAGGAGCTGATGCTCAGGAATCACGTCTAGAAAGGACGTCATGCCGCATGTCGTGGTGGAAGGCGCCGGTGACCTTCAGGCGCTCTATCAAAAATTTGTCCCGATCCTGCAGCGGGCTGAACAGGAAATTCTCAAGGTCCAGGAGTTCTATCTGGCCAAGAGTGGCAGGGAAGCGCTGCTCGATGCGGTGGTGATCGAACAGGGGGTGGCACGGAGCTTTTTTATTCAGTTGAAGCAACACGAGGCCACCATGACGGTTCGGCTTCTGCCTGCGACGGATCCGGAAAAAACACCTGCGGTGAAAAAAACGATGGCGCTCGTGGCGAAGTTTATTCGCACGGTGTGGCCGGAGAGCCGGTATGGCAAGACCAATGTACAGGAATTCTTAGAGGCTGGTGCGGCGAAGTAACGATCACTGGGTGTGACATTAACTGGAGGAATGACGCGATGGCAACAGTGCGGAAAGGCGTAATTTTGGTGGGGCACGGCGGGATTCCCAGAGGCTGCCCTCAAGACATGGTGACGAAACTCAAGCGGCTTGAGGCGCAGCGGCGCGCGGCGAAGCAACCGGCGTCGGCAGAGGAGATGGAGTTAGACGCCAAGATCCGCCAATGGCCGAGGAATGCGGAGACCGATCCCTATCAGGCAGGGCTTGAGGCGGTGGCCGCGCAACTACGCGCGAAGCTGGGTGATGTAGTGTTCGCAGTGGCCTATAACGAGTTTTGTGCGCCGACGTTAGAAGAATCGGTCGAGCAGCTCGCCAAGCAGGGCGCGACCCATATTACCGTGGCGACCACGATGTTTACGCCTGGCGGTTCTCACTCGGAGGTGGAGATCCCGGAAATTCTCGAACATCTCCGGCCTCAGTATCCTGGCGTCGAACTCCGGTATGCCTGGCCGTTTGATCTTGGCATGGTCGCCGGGACTTTGGCTGAACAGGTCCGTCGATTCTCTTGAAGAGGGATTGAGCGGGTTGGATGGTCCTGTGAACGCGGCGCATGGAGAGGCGTGTGGGCGATAGGTCGTCGTGGTGAATCGTTGATGCCATCTGTGTTCAGACCGGTGTAGAATCAGCCACCGTGTTGACGAGCCGGCACAGCCGTGGTGGCTTGATGAACCGGCCTTCAAGGGAGCACGAGACCTATTATGCTGCAAGACGAACTTGTCGCCGCGTTTCACAAGACGCAGTCGTTCAAATGGGATCCGAAGGGCGGCTTTAAGCTGGCCTCGGGGTTGCTCAGTCCGTTTTATGTGGATTGCCGGACGCTGATGGCGTTTCCCCATGCCCGCCACGTGGTCGCCAAGAACGCCTTGGAGGTGATCGGGGATCTCCATATTGACTGCCTTGGCGGGCTGGAGATCGGGGCGATCTCGATCGCCACGTCCATCTCGGATTATGCCTATGCGGCTGCTCCTCGCCGCGAATGGCGCACGTTTTTTGTGCGGAAGCAGGCAAAGGACCATGGGCTCGGCCGATTAGTAGAAGGAGTCGTGCAAACCGGAGATCGCGCCCTAATCGTGGATGACGTGTTGACGTCCGGCGGATCTGTGGTGAAAGCGATTACTGCGGCTCGTGAAGCCGGGTTGAACGTCACAGACGCGCTGGTGATCGTCGATCGAAAAGAGCAAGAGGGCCGCGCCCGTGTCGAGCAGACGGGCGTGCGAGTCATGAGTCTCCTGACGATTGATGATTTGATGAAGGGCGGTCCGATTTCTCTCTGACTATTTGCACTGGAACTGAATGCCCCACCGCCGTTCCTCGACCACGTCGCTTGATCCTGCAACAGGACTGGCCTGACGAAGGCGACCTTTCGTTTCCCCTTCTCGCACGATCGCATACCCGCCCGGGCATTTCTGTTCCATCAGACGCACGGCTTCCCTTCGGAAGGACGACAGCAGGGTACCCTGTTCGGCTCGATAGGGATACACGACCACTCCTCCGCCGGCGTTGTCCTTCACGAGGAGGGCGCCTTCGCCGCAGCTTGCCAGAACGAGCGAGACGGTCAGGACGGTCCAGCTTGACCACCTTTTCATAGGGCTTTTATCATACAGCATATGTCACGCCCCTATTCCGGCTCGTCAAAAGGAGAGAGATCGCCATGCGATACCTTACGTCTATCATGTGTGGGCTCTGTCTGTGTGGTCTTTTGCTCGATGGTCCTCAATCGGCCGTTGCGTATCACTCGTATGTGCTGAGCGTGCAACAGTTGCGGGCCGGTCTCATGAAGGCCTCGTCGACGAGTGCCAAGGGTTTTGTGCTCGTCGATGTGCGTTCCCCTGATGAGCATGCCTCCGGCATGATTCCGGGCACCGATCTGAACATTGATTTTCGCGAAATGAAAACTCGCCATCGGGAGCTGGGGGCGAAGTTGGACGATCATATCGTCGTCTACTGCCAATCCGGTCATCGCAGCAACATTGCCGCCGAGACTCTGGCCGATCTCGGCTACACGCATGTCTACAATGTGGTGGGGAGCATGAATGCCTGGACCGAGGCCGGCTTTCCCGTCTCTCCTGGCCGATAGATCATCGCCCGTGAGTTGAGGGTGACGAGGCTGAAGCCGGTGCGCCGCGCGCCGGCGTGCGTGGACTGATACCGATCACCGTCGGCAGCGGAATGTGTACGCCTGTCGTGCCCGCCAGAAGCGATCGCCATCCGGCCTGCGACGTGGTTTCCTGGACCGCGTGCAGCAGGTCCGGACTCGCGACAACATCGGACGATGCGCCTCCATCCATGGCCATGGCCTGCTGAAGCGTCGGTAGTTGCCGATGTAAACAGTCGGCAAGGTGGTGGAGCGACACGACATCCACTGTCTTGATCACGAGAATGGACCCCTGCCCGTCCTCCGCTACCACGGTTTGAAAGGCCCGTTTCCCGCTATCCCGAACCCGGAGTTTTCCGGTTCGGTCGAATAACATCAACGACTGTGCGGCCTCTCGATATACTGGTCGCTCTTCGGTAAATCCCTCGAAGGCAAGATCCAGCACGCGCGCTTTTTTCAGCGTTCCGTCGGTGGGTTCTGCGGCGAAAAGCCCCTGCCAGGAATGGTGTTTCTTGGTGCCGAGCGAACGCCCTTCCTTCAAGAGTACACCTAGGTATGAATAGTCCTCTCGAAACAGTCCCGCATTGAATAGGACATACGCATCGGTCCGTTGCTGCCAGTCGTGAATCGAGATGGGGGCCCGCAGCCCTTCATCGCGAAATTGGTGAATGGAGAAGCGGTACCGCTCAGGATCGATCTGCAGCATGAGCAGCGAGGGAACCTGGGGGCAAGCCTCCAGGGGGTTCCACAGCGCAACGTGCATGCCAGCGGTTAATCGTTCCCAGGGGACCGGTTGCGCTAATGCCGTGGCCGCTTGAAACGCTCCCTCATGACTGAGTGAGAGCACGCAGGCGCCTATCAGGATCAATCGATGAAGGGCTTGGGGTGTGTATCGGTGATGGTCGATCATCGAGACCCGGGGGCGTTCATGGTGTCGTGAAAGAGGCGGCATGGAATGCCTTGCGCAGCCTCAGTATAAAAAGGATGGCCACAGGGGTCAAATCATTCGGCTGGTGGCATTACCTCATCAGGAGGCGCGCGCACTGCGCGAACTGTGCTCCGACGGAGCATGCGGTTGGGGGAGCTGTCCCGTTGCCGAGGTGGAGGAGTCGAGTAAGGCGCGTACGGTGCGCAGCAGAAGATCCGGGGTGAAGGGTTTCTGCAAAAACGTGGTTCGATGGGGATCCATGCCGCTGTTCACGGAAATATCGTCCAGGTACCCCGACATGAACAGGACCCGTAAGTTCGGCTTGATGACGGAGAGATGTTGCGCCAGTTCCCGGCCGTTCATGCCGGGCATAACCACGTCGGTGAGCAGAAGATCGACGTGATAGCTTTGTTGCGTGGCGGTCAAACAGGCTTCCACGCCATTCTTCGCTTCGATGACTTGATATCCTGTTTTCGTCAATTCATACCGGATCAAGTCACGCACACCGCCGTCGTCTTCGACCAGGAGAATCGTCTCCGATCCTTCGCGCGGCCGGCCTTGCGGTTTTTCGGCACGGGCGGCAGACGTCTGCGGGTTTGCGCGCGGGAAGTACAGGTCGAAGGTGGTGCCGTGTCCGACCTGGCTCCAGACATCGATGCCACCCCCGCATGTGGTGACGATCCCGAATACGGTCGATAGCCCGAGGCCCGTACCCTTGCGTTCCTCTTTCGTCGTAAAAAACGGCTCAAATAAATGCGCGAGGACCTCGGCATCCATGCCACAGCCGGTATCGGTGACCGTCAGTTTGACATAGTGCCCCAGCGGCAAGGGGTGGAGATGATGCATGGGGGTACGCGCGAGTTCCGTCTGCGACGTTTCAATGGCCAGCAAGCCCCCGTTGGGCATCGCATCCCGGGCGTTGACGACCAAGTTCATGAGCACTTGTTCCAGTTGGCCAGGATCGGCTTTGACATGACCGTGATGGGGATCGGGGCGGATGACCAGTTGGATATCCTCGCCGATGAGGCGCCGGAGCATGCCCTCCACATTGCCCAGGATGGAATTCAACGGCAGCACCTGCGGCTCTACCGGCTGCTTGCGGCTGAAAGCCATGAGTTGGCGAATTAAACTCGCGGCCCGCTCTCCGGCCTTTTGCATCTCTTCAACCTTCGCGCGAATCGGGTTGCCGGCGGGTAGTTCTCCGAGGAGCACCTGGCTGTGCCCCATAATAACTGTGAGGAGATTGTTGAAGTCGTGAGCCAGTCCCCCTGCAAGGCGGCCGACGGCTTCCATTTTCTGCGCCTGGCGGAACTGTTTTTCGCTCATGCGCAGCGCGTCTTCGGCCCGTTTGCGTTCAAGGCGCTCGTCAAGCTCGCGTAGGGTCCGTTTAATGGACGGCACCAACCTGCCCAGGCGTTGCTTGAAAATATAGTCGGTCGCCCCGCGTTGCATCATGTCGATGGCGAGGTCTTCGCCCTGCGTCGCAGAGACGAAGAGAAACGGCACCTCCGGATGCAGGGTCCGGGCGAGGCCGAGCGCGGCGGCTCCGTCAAAACCTGGTACAGTGGTGTCGGCGAGAATGAGGCTGAAGCCTTCCTGGCGGAGGGCTGCGAGAAACTCCTCACGCGTCTGGACGCGCTTGGGTTGGCACAGAATGCCGGCCTCTCGGAGCGTGGAATCGATCAATTCCGCGTCTGCCGGGTTGCTCTCAAGATGGATGAATCGCAGAGGCTGAGTCATCGTCTGCATCGAGACGGAGTTAGGTGGACCGGCCGGCTGCCCGGCTGGTTCTTTCGGGGGGCGGTTCGTTGATCATGCCCCAGAATACGCCGAGCTCTTTGACCGCTTTGAGAAACTGATGGAACTCCACCGGCTTGACGACATACGCGTTGGCCCCAAGTGCATAACTTTCAGCCAAATCGCGTTCTTCACGGGAGGATGTGAGCATCACGACGGGGATCGGTCTGAGAGCCGCGTCGTTCTTGATCGTACGGAGGACCTCAAGGCCATCGACCTTCGGCATTTTCAAATCGAGCAGGACCACGGCAGGATTCCCTTGGAGCCGCGTTTTGAAGTGGCCTCGGCAATAGAGGTAGTCCAATACTTCTGCGCCATCGTGGCAGAGAATGACCTTGTCGGCCAGATGATGCTCTTCCATGGCCGCGAGCGCCAGTTCGGCGTCGCGCGGATTGTCTTCGGCGAGCAAAATGGGTTTCGAAGCGGTCATGCCAAGAGCCTCACTCTCGGGAGGCTGACGTAAAAGGTGGCACCTTCGCCAAGCGCACCTTCCGCCCAGGTTTTCCCCCCATGCCGATGAATAATGCGTCTGACATTGGCCAATCCAATGCCTGTCCCTTCAAACTCATCCGCTCGATGGAGCCGTTGAAACACCCCAAAGAGCTTGTTGGCGTAACGCATATCGAATCCTACCCCATTATCGCGTACGAATAACACCGCTTCATCCGGCCCGTTGTCCAGACTGCCGATTTCGATCTTGGCCTGTTGCCTGGTCCCGGTAAATTTAATGGCGTTCGCAATGAGATTCATAAAGACCTGCCGCAACATGGCCGCGTCTCCGGTCACATCAGGGAGTTCAGCGATTGTCCATGAGATTGCGCGATCTTGCAAGTCATGTCGAAGATCGTGCCGCAAGGCGGCGATTAAGTGATTCAGATTGACCGTGCCGCGCAGCATTTCCTGCCGCCCCATGCGCGAAAACACCAACAGATCGTCGATGAGTTGTCCCATCCTGGTGGCGGATTCAGAGATTGTCTGCAAGTAGCGTTTCGCCTTGTCATCAAGCGAGATCGCTCCGGCTTTTGCGAGGAGCGAGGCATAGCCGTCAATGTGCCGGAGCGGCGCGCGCAAGTCGTGCGACACGGAATAGCTGAACGCCTCCAGCTCTTTATTGGCGGCTTCCAGAAGTTCTCCCCGGCGGTGGAGCTCGTCGGCAATCCGGCGTCGCTCAGTAATGTCATGCCGGATCAAGTAGTACACGGCCGCGAGGAGCACGAACAGCAGGAGCGCTCCGATGGTCAATAGAATGATGCTGGAGCGGGTGGTCGTGGTCGATTCAATGACTCGTTGGGCGAGTGCTTTCGTCTCCTCCTGATCCATCTGGCCCTGCAGGCGCCTGGCTGACTCGAGGGCCGTTTTGGCGACGCCCGTGAGGGCCATTCCCCGCACTGAGTCAAAACCAGTCTTGGCGCGTAGGTCGATGGCGGCGCGTTCCTCCTGCAATTGCTGAGTGATCAACTGTTCCAGATCGCTTACATGGGCGCGTTGGGTGCTCTCCGGATCAGTCAGTTCCCGTAGATAGCGAACATATTCGGGCGCGCGTTCCCGCAAGGTGTGATAGGCGGCCAGATAGCTCTCGTCTCCGGTGACGAGGAACCGACGATGGCCATTTTCCGCGTCGTCGATGGCTTCTCCGGTTGCACCGAGAAACTGGATGAACTCGTGGCTCCGTTTATCCAAGTCACCATTGCGAATGAGGACGATCATGTTGCGATAGGAGATGGCGGAAATAACCAGGATGCCGGCAAAGACGAGTCCGAATCCGGCCAGGACGCGCTGTTCGATTGATCGCCTTTGAAATATCTGAACCAGCGGCGTGAAGAACGAAGCTCCGCTCAGACGCTGTTCAGCCCGCGGGGCGGCAGGAAATGGGGAGTCGAGCCCGACGTCGACGGGTTGGTGGCGGTTCGGTTCGTCCATGCCTACAGTGAAAGCTCCGAGATATGCAAACGGGAGCCCGGGAAATGCGCGTCAAAGACTGTGACGCAATCGGGAGACTGCACGCCCATTGTACCAGAAGGTATTGAGAGGCGAAGAGAATTGATGGAAGCTGAAAACCTCGACGCTGACCGAGTCTTCAGCCTCCGAACGGTGTGACCGGAGGAGTCACGGAGGCGGCAGGTCCAATGAGATTGGAAAACATGAGCGTGGCTGCCACAGCCCAATCGAGGAACGGTTGTGGATAGATGCCGATCACGAGCGTTCCAGCCAACCCGACATAGATCACCGCTCGCAAGGGACCCGTGGTCTTGATGGGAGAGGAGTCGAGCGGTTCGTTGATGTACATCTTTTTCACGACGATGAGGTAGTAGTACATCGAGACGACGATATTGACGAGGCCGACGGTAATCAGAATGTAGAGACCTTCTTTGATCGCCGCGACAAAAATATACAGCTTTCCGATAAAGCCGGCGAGGGGAGGAACGCCTGCCAGTGAGAGGAGGAAAATTAACATGGCAAATGCCAGAAAGGGCGAGCGCCGGTTGAGTCCGCGATAATCGTCGATCTCATCACTCCCGACCGAATTGCTGATCGCCATGATGACCGCGAAGGCTCCAAGATTGGCGAAGAGGTAGGTCAGGAGATAGAACAGAATCGAGTCGGTGCCCATCTTGGTGCCTGCGGCCAGGCCGATCAGCACATTTCCGACCTGGGCGATACCTGAATAGGCCAGCAAACGCTTAATGTTTCGCTGTGCGATCGCCACGATGTTGCCATAGGTCATCGACAGGATCGAGGCGGCGACAATGAGCAAGGCCCAGGCAGGCTTGAATGTCGCCAGTGCCACAAGGAACAACCGGAGCAGGATGGCGAAAGCTGCGACTTTCGGGGCGATGGAGAGGAAGGCGGTCACAGGTGTCGGTGCGCCGTGATACGTATCCGGAATCCAGGAGTGAAACGGGACGGCTCCAATCTTGAATCCTAACGCCGCGAAGATCAGCAGAAAGCCGATGACTAATCCCGTCGTCGGGGCTGCGCCGGTCATATCTGAAAAGACGAGTTTGCCTGTTTCGCCATAGACGAGGCTGATACCGTAGGCCAGCAATCCTGCCGCGAAGACCCCCAGGATAAAGAACTTGAGACCTGCCTCGTTTGAGGCCATGTCGTCCCGGAGATAGGAGACCAGCACGTAGAAGCCAAACGTCGCGAATTCCAGTGTGACGAAGAGTGATAAGAGGTCGTTGGCGGAGGCCATGAACATCATGCCTAGCGCCGACATCGCCACGAGGAAATAATACTCGCCTCGAAAGAGGGAGAATCGATGCACATAGTCGATCGAGAGGAGAATGACCAGGATGGTGGCCAGGAGGATCATGACTTTGAAAAAGATCGCCATCCGATCCACGACGAACATCTTCCCGAACAGGGTGCCGGTGATGCCGGTCATGTCGAACCATGCGAGACAGGCCAGAGTGATGATCACGCCGAAAATGGTCAGGTAGGCTAACTGTTCCTGTACGATGCGCTTGAACGAAAAATCTACAGCCAGGACGACGCACAGCCAGAGCGTGAGAAACAGCTCAGGTAGCAGGAGGAGAAGATCGCTGGCTGAAAGCGTCAGGGAGAAAGTCATCGCGAGGTCACCTTCGCAATCGCCTCACCGGGCGCAGGCAGGGGCATCGTAGGCGAGTTGGCTTGTGGAATGTTCGTTGGAAGCTCCGCGACCGGCACCACTTTGGTGATGCGGGCGATCAGCGGGTCGACGCCTGACCTGACCACGGAGTAGAGATGTCCGGGGAAAATTCCGAAGCTGATGCTGACCGTAATCATAATAAGCAGGGGCATACGGTCGACCACTGCCACGGCATCATGCGAGTGGCTATATTTTTCCGCCATCGAACCGTAGAAAAGGCCGCGCATCATCTTGAAGAGATAGGCCATGGTTAACACGATGCCGAGCACTGCCACGACAACCTGGAATGGATATTTGTTCCAGCTGCCGACGATGATCATGACTTCAGCGATGAAGTTAACGGTCCCCGGCATTCCGATCGAAGCCATGCAGCCGATGACAAAGGCCGCTGAGATAAAGGGCATCCGGTTGGAGAGCCCTCCCAAAGAAGGAATGTCCCGGGTGTGAGTTTGATCGTAGACCCAGCCGGCCATGGCGAATAGCATGCCGGTGGCCATGGCATGGGCGAACATGTAGATCACGGCTCCGCTGAGGCTGATGTAGTCCAAGGCCGCCATGCCCAGGAAGACGTAACCCATGTGACTGGAGCTTGAATAGCCGATGACGTATTTGGTGTCCTTCGCGTAGTACGCCACGAGGCCGCCATAAATGATGCTGAAAATGCACAGCACCGCGGCGATGGGCATCAATTCCCTGGTCGTCTCGGGAAGAATCTCGAACGCGACCCGGATAATGGAAAAGTGGCCGAGTTTCATCAGCACGCCCGCATGCAACATACTGGTGGCGGCCGGTGCGGCGGCGTGACCAACCGGAGACCAGGAATGCAACGGCCAAATCGGGGCGATGGACGCGAAGCCGAAGAAGATCAACAGCCAGATGAGCGTGGCCAACGGACCGGAGAAATGGGCTTTTTCGCGCAGAATGAGGATATCGAACGTGTTCAGTCCGGAGAACTTATAGATGAGCAGAATCCCCATCAAGGCGGCTACGGCAAAGGCAGAAAGAAACAGGACGAGCTTCATCGCCGCGTATTCTTTGCTGTTCGCGCCGAAGTTGAAAATGAAGCCGACGGAGTCGCGTTGTTTCATGCCTTCGGGATCCGTCATTTCGAGGTACTTCTTGGTATGGCTGCCCCACATGCCCAACAGCAGATACATTGGGATAACGGACATTTCATAAAAGAAGTACAGGAAGAAGAGGTCGAGCGACATGAAGACGCCGATTGTCGCCGCGGCGAGAATCAGGATCCAGATATAGAACTCTTTCATGCGGTCTTTGATGTGCCAGGAGACGAAGATGCCGGCGAATAACAGAATGCCTGAGGCAAGCACCAGCGGCGTGCCGATGCCATCTACGCCGAGATGGAGTGAAATGCCCAGCTGGCGAGACCACTCAATGCGCTGGATGAATTGATAGCCGCCTTTCACTGAATCATAGGCATAAAAAAGATAGACGGAGGCGGCCAATGAGACAAAGGCAGATCCGGCTGCAATCCCTCGTACGAGCGAGACTTGGCGATTGGAGACAAAAATTAAGGCCAAGGCCCCGAGGAAGGGAGCAAATAAAATGATGAGCAGCGTGTATTCAGCCATGATCCTACTTCGCCGGCACGTGGATAACGGTTTCTACGGAGGCCACTTTCGCACGATCAAGCCGGTCGACCAGGGCTTGAATTGAGCCATTCATCATTCTCAGGAATGGCGAGGGATAGAGGCCGATCCACAAAATCATAATGGACAGCGAGAGCGCAATGGTGACCTCCCGCATATGGAGATCCTTGACCGCCGCCGATACGTTTTTACTAAGGGGGCCCAGCATGGCCCGTTCGTAATACCAGAGAAAATACGCGGCTCCGAAGATCACGCCGAGTACCGCGAC
Organism: Nitrospira sp.; assembly: GCA_009594865.1. Lineage (GTDB taxonomy): Bacteria > Nitrospirota > Nitrospiria > Nitrospirales > Nitrospiraceae > Nitrospira_A. Next base: position 33,510 of record VOPT01000073.1, read on the forward strand.
AGCCCCGAACCACCATTTCGCTTTGAAGGCGCCCAAAAGAATCAAAAACTCACCGACGAAGCCGTTGGTTCCCGGCAGTCCGATGGAGGCCATGCCGATCAACAGGAGGAACGTCGCCAGGAGCGGAGTCTGCTTGGCAAATCCTCCGAAGGAGGATAGGTGCGAGCTCTGTTGCCTGGTTGTCAGGAACCCGGCCATGAAAAAGAGTCCGGCCGTACTGAATCCGAGATTAATCATCGTCAGCAGGCTGCCCTGCAACCCTTGAAAGTTCAAGGCAAACAATCCCACCACCACAAACCCGAGGTGGCTGATGCTGCTAAATGCCAGGAGCCGTTTGAAATCCGATTGTACGAGTGCCACGACTGCGCCATAGAGAATGGCGGATAGCGCCAATACCATGACGATGGCGACGACTCCTTCGCTCTTTGATGCATCGGGCACCAACGGGAAGGTGAAGCGGAGGAACCCATAGGTGCCCAATTTCATGCCGGCCAACATGACGGCCATTCCGATCGGCCCTTCGACGAGAGCATCAGGCAGCCATGTGTGGAATGGGAATACCGGCGCCTTGAACGCAAATCCCATGAACATGAGCCAAAAGATCAAAACTTGCTGGGACAGTGGAATCGGGACGGAGAGCAACTCCAACAGGTCGAATGAGTACACGTGATCCAGATGATGGGTCACGGCCCACTGGTGATAGTTGATATCAAGCAGGGCGATGCCCACCAACATGAATACGCTGCCTAGCAGTGTATACAGAACATACTTCAGGGCGGCGTAATGGCGATCGGCTCCTCCACCCCAGAGCTTGATGAGGAAGTAGCTGGGAATGAGCATGAGCTCCCAGAACACGAAGAAAAGAATGAGGTCGATAGAGACAAAGATGCCGATCGTGGTGGTTTCGAGGGCCAGGAGAGCCATGAAATAGAGGCGTACCTGGTTCCGAATCGTGTCCCACGAGTAGATGACCACCAAGACGGTGAGGAAGGCCGTCAGGCCCACGAAGAGCACGCTGATCCCGTCGACGGCCAGGTGATAGCCGATGCCAAGCGCGGGCATCCAGCGGGCGTGTTCGGCGAACTGCATGGCCGCGGAATCAGGAACAAAGCGCACCAGGACGAGGCAGGCCAGTGCCAATTCGACGAGGGTGATGCCCAATGTCGTGGATTTGAGAAGATCCTCGTCGTCGATCAGCCAGAGCACCGCCGCCCCGACTAGGGGGAGGAAGATCAGGTACGAGAGGATGGGGAAGCCGAAACTGAACTCTTCAAGCATTGTAAATCCAAAAAATCTGCCGCGTCAGCGCGCTGAATACCCGGCTGAACCGCCCCCGGTCCAGATCAACAGGATGAGATGGACGAGAATGAAGAGTCCCGCCACGATAATGGCCGCATACTGATGGACCATGCCGGTTTGCAGGCGGCGCCAGGAGCGTGCCAGCAGATGATTCCCATAGCCGATAATATTGAGTCCCGCATACACCACGTGTTTTTCCGTCCAGGTGATGGCCGCAGCGCTGAGGTCTGTGCCTCGGTCGATGCCCCGGACGAGTCCGTCAATAATAGTGCGATCGAACCAGTCGCAGAGACGTCCCAACTGTTTGGTAGGCTCCACGAACAGAGTGTCGTAGAGCTCATCGACATAGTATTTGTTCAGCAGGGTGGTGTATGCGCCGGGCATGCGGTCGACAAGGGCCGTCGCGGCGGTTGATGGACCACTGTAGAAATAGTGTGCAAGCCCCCACCCAAGGAGCGCGATAACGGTGGCTGTTCCCATCAAGCCAAACATCAATGCCGGGGGGGTCGCATGTTCTTCACCCGCCACCCCGGCGACGGAATGGAGGAAATGGTGGAACCAGCCGTTTTCCGGCGGGACGCCAGGAAACCCGCCGATGACGGAGAGCGTGGCCAGCACGACGAGAGGCCCGATCATGACCATTGGCGATTCGTGTACATGCTCGGCCGTATGATGATCGAGGCGGGACGTCCCATAGAACGTCAGGTACGTCAGGCGGAACATATAGAAGGACGTCAGGAAGGCACCGACCGCTGCCATGCCATACAGCAGGTAATGGTGATGGACGAAGGCATGGCCCATGATTTCGTCTTTGCTCCAGAACCCCGCCAGAGGCGGAATTCCCGCGATCGCGATCGTGCCGATCAGGAACAGTGTATGGGTCCAGGGAATTTTCGACTTCAATGCGCCCATCTTGCGGATATCCTGCTCCCCCGACAGGGCATGGATGACCGACCCTGCCGATAAAAACAGGAGGGCTTTGAAGAAGGCGTGGGTCATAAGATGGAAGACGGCAGCTGTGTAGGCGCCGAGACCGCAACCAAGGAACATATAGCCGAGCTGGCTCACAGTGGAATAGGCCAGGACGCGCTTAATGTCAGTCTGTACCAAGCCGATGGTGGCGGCGAAGAGTGCCGTCAATCCGCCGATCCAGGCAACGGTCGTCATCGCCATCGGTGCCAGGTCGAAAATGGCATGATTGCGAACAATCATGTAGACACCGGCTGTAACCATCGTGGCCGCATGGATGAGCGCGCTAACGGGGGTCGGGCCTTCCATCGCATCGGGCAGCCAGGTGTAAAGTGGCAATTGGGCCGATTTTCCGACCGCTCCCACCAGGAGGCACAGCGCGATCGCGGTGGCCATTTCGGGCGACAGTTGCGCTGCATTTTGCATGACCTGCGTGTAGTCGAGCGTGCGGAAGTTCACGAACACGAGGAAAATTGCCAGCAAAAAGCCCGCGTCACCGATGCGATTGACGACGAACGCCTTCGTTGCCGCTTTGGCTGCCGATACCTTGTCGTAGTAGTAGCCGATCAAAAGGTATGAGCAGAGTCCGACCCCTTCCCACCCGATGAACAGGACTACATAGTTGTTGCCCATGACGAGGAGGAGCATCGACACCATGAAGAGGTTCATGTACACGAAAAACCGCGTGAAGCCGGCTTCGCCGTGCATGTATCCCACGGAGTACACATGGATGAGAAATCCAACCCCCGTGATCACCAGCAGCATGATGCAGGTCAGAGGGTCGATGAGATACGCGAGATTGATCGTGAGATCGCCGCCGAAGATCCATTTATAGGCGATGACTTCACGAGCCGTTCCGGTTCGCAGCGTTTCCGTGAAGACCGCGAGCACGCAAAGAAACGACATGAGGACCGAGCCCCATGCAAAGCGGTGAGCCAAGTCATGCGAATAACGGTGCCCGAAGAGGCCGTTCACAATAACGGCCATCAGCGGAAACAGAGGAATCAATTTTACGATCAGGTCAATGGAGTCGGACACGTTACCACTTCAATAGGTTCATTTCGTCCACGTTGGTCGAGATCTTCCCGCGGAACACGACAATAATGATGGCCAGCCCGATGGCCGCTTCTCCCGCTGCGATGGCGATGATAAACAACGCCACGATCTGCCCCTGCATGGACTCGAGATAATGAGAAAAGGCGACCAAATTGATGGTGGCCGCGTTCAACATAATTTCCACGGACATCAGCACGATAATAAAATTGCGTCGGATGAGGACGCCGAGTAGACCGGTGGTAAAGAGGATGGCGCTGACTGCAACGTAGGCGGATAAAGGAATCATGCGTCCCGCCTCGTCTCGATGGATCTTGGCGCTTTGGCCAACACAATTGCGCCGACGATTGCGCCTGTCAGGAACACACCGATAATTTCGAATTGGAGCAAATAGTCGCTAAACATCTTGATACCAACCGCATGCGCGTCTCCGTTGAGTAGGATGGCGGCCGTCGAGGCATCACCCCGGGAACCACTGAACGGCGAACGTACCAGGAGGAATAGCAGGTAGATCAGCCCGATGACAGCCGGCGCAAGGAGATACGGCGTCCTGGCATGGAAATAGCGGTCGTCGGTTTTGAGGTTCAGCAACATGAGCACAAACAGATAGAGAACCAGAATGGCGCCCGCATAGACGATGACCTGAACGGCCCACAGGAATTCGGCGTTCAGCATGACAAAGAGCCCTGAGACGTGGAGCAGCAGGGCGAGAAGTGCCAAACCGCATTGCACAGGATTCTTCAACGCGACGGTGAGAATGCCGGCGACAATACTGACCACTGCGAAATACGCGAAAAACACGAAAGCCATAACGGTACGATTCAACTCAAATGTTTGGGTTGTGACTGTGTGGGCTTCAGGACGGACTGTGGAAAGTAATAACGATACTCCCGGCTTTCGTCCGAATTCTTTTCTTGATTATGGGTGTACAAATACTTTTTCGCATCCTCAAGGTGGCGTTCGCCGACCTCGTAGAGCCGTTTTTTGTCGAAGAGGAGGGTTCGCTTGTCGTGGGTGGAGTATTCATACATTTTCGTCATCGCCAGCGCGTTGACCGGGCAGGCTTCCACGCAATATCCGCAAAAGACGCACTTGGTGATGTCGATGTAAAACTCGCTGGCAAAACGCTGCAGCGGTCGTTCGGGATCTTCCTGGCTGATCACCTTGATGCAGCGGGATGGGCAGGCCGCTTCACAGAGGTCGCATCCGACGCAGCGATCACGACCATCGCTATAACGAAGCAGGCCAAGCGCACCTCGATGACCGTCTGGAATGGTGCGCTGCTCACGTGGATATTGGAACGTAATGGGGCGATGGAACATGTGCTTGAAGGTGACCTTCATGGCGTCCCAGATTTCATAGAACAACGCCGCCTGCAGAACTTTTTTGGTCAAGGCCCCGACACTCATTCCCACCACCTTTGACGACATCAAAAAGACGAACGAGCTTACTCTTACGCACCGACCTTTTCAATCGTTACACGCGTCGATTTGAAATACGGTACCCCGGTCACAGCATCGACTTCGGTCGTCATCAAATCTTTTATCGGAGGCTCATTAAAATGTTCGGGAAAAAAACACGATCCGGCTTGTACATCGGGGTCTGCTTTCACTCCGGCTTGCACAGAGGCTTGCTGCGAAGTCAGTCGGATAGTGGATTGCTCGGTCAGGCTGAGTTTCTCCACATCGGCCGGATTCATTCGTATGCGCCCGTTATTGGGCTCAATGTTGATGAGCCCTGACGCCTGCGTGGACATTTTTCCGGAATGGTAGAGAACTTGTCCCATCACGAGGGTAAATGGGCGTAAGTTGTCGTCCATGGCCTGCCGTCTGCGATATCGAGTAACAACCTCGCTGGAATAGCCGTTCGAGAGGTATGCCTCAGCGGAGGGAGAAATACGGCGCGGCTGACCGAGGTTGTAATACCCTGGGAGCAGCTTCATAATCTCGTTTTGCACATCCTGCGGTGACTGATAGGGCCATTCGTAACCGAGGCCGTTGGCTAAGGCCGTCATAATATGCCAGTCCGGCAGGCTTTCGCCGACTTGATCAACCGCCTGGCGGACACGCAGTACTTTTCCTTCCAGATTGGTAAACGTCCCATCTTTTTCCGCATAGGTGGCCGCTGGGAGTACCACATGTGCCATACGGCCCGTTTCGGTCAGAAACGGGTCCTGAACGATCAGCAGTTGCAGCTTGCGGAGGGCGCCTTTCACATCCATGGAGGCCGGCAAGGTTGCCAGTGGGTTTTCCCCGATGACATAGAGCGCCTTGATTTGGCCCTTCTGAATGCGGGTGAAAATCTCCAGCAGATTCGCGCCAGTGCCGATGGCTGGAAGAGTCACTTCCCAAGCCTTCCCGAACCGTTCGCGAGCACCGGGATCATCGAAACGAGCCTGCCCCGGAAGGAATTCGTGAGCAGCACCCATGTCAATGGCGCCTTGTTCATTCACCTCCTCGGTCACGGTCGTGACACCGGATCCTGGTTGTCCCAACTTGCCGGTGACCCATGCCAGGTCAATGAGCTTGAGGACATTCTCGTATCCGTTGGGACGGCGAACGATACCTTCCGCGCATAAGGCCACGGCTCGCGGGGCTTCCGCAAAAATGGCTGCCACCTCGCGGATCTGTTCGACGGACACCCCGGTCACCCGGGATACTTCTTCCAAAGACACCTGAGCGACGGCTTGCTTTAAGGCCGCAAATGCCTGCGGATGTTGTGCCGTACTCGTTTCATCGATCAGGTCCTGTTCTATAACGGATTTGACGAGACCATCGATCAGCAATGCTTCCGTACCAGGCTTCACGAGGAGTGGATGAGAGGCCAATTGGGCGATATTCGTATTCGAGGAATCGACGACGATCACTTGAGCGTGATAGACACGGATGGCTTCTTTAATGCGGACCGCGGTCAATGGGTTGGTTTCCGTAATATTGGAACCAATGACGAGGACGGCCTTCGCTTTGGTCAGGTCTTCCCAATCATTGAGCGGTCGGCCGATGCCGACGGCATGCCGAACGGCGTGCACGTAATTTAGGTGACCGTAGCGCGCGCTGCTGTCGAGTTGGTTAGTTCGGAGCCCGGCACGCATCAGTTTTTGAAACAAGTACAGCTCTTCGTTTGTGCAGCGGGCTGTGATGAGTCCGGCAATCGATTCCGGGCCGTGCTTGCGATGGATGTCGGACAACCGGTCGATGACGGTCTGCATGGCATCAAGCCAGGGCGTTTCTTTGAGAACGTCCTCGGTGCGGACCAAAGGCTGCCGGAGTCGTTGCTGACTGTCGATATATTGAAAGCCGAATCGGCCTCGGACACAGAGTCCGCCGTGGCCCTTGGCGGTTTCTGACCGGTCACCCCATTTGTTTTTCCAGGAGAGCGGTGACGTGACGCGAACGACTTCCGTGTCCTTTGTCTCGAGGTGCATTTGGCAGCCATCGCCACAATAGTTGCACGTCGTCGTGGTCTTCTTCATCTGCCACGGCTTGTAGAGATATTTCGAGTACTTGTTCGTGATGGCGCCGACTGGACACACGGCCAGACAATCTCCGCAGAATTCGCACGCGAGGGGCTGGTCTCCCTTGGCGACAACCTGATTGAAGCCGCCCTTCTTCATGAACTGCAGCGCGTCGATCATCAACACGTCTTTGCAGACATTGATGCATTCCGCGCAAGCGATGCAGCGGTTCATATTGAAGTCCAGCACCAGGCTGCGCGTGTCTTCCGGAATGAACTTTTGCTTGGCGTTGGCCAGGTTGGTGACGCCATGCTGAAACGCCATGTCCTGGAGTTCGCAGTGCCCGTCCGCGTCACAGACGGGGCAATCCAGCGGGTGCACCGAAAGATGTTTTTCAACGGCCTTCTTGCGGGCGGCGAAGAGGTCATCACCATCTGTCCTGATCACCATGCCGGCTGCAGCCTTCGCAGTGCAGGATCGTACGGGAGCTTTCTTCCCTTCCTGCATG
>VOPT01000013.1 GCA_009594865.1 Nitrospira sp.
ACGGGTGGCCGGATTCACTCGGAATCGATGGCCGGATTCAGCGGAATATGCACCATCCCCTTAGTATTGTGGATCTGCGCACAAACTCTTGTTCGAGGTCTTGCTCGGTCTTGAACTTGCCTTCAGAACCGGACCGTCCGATGGTCGTTCCTTCCATGAGCAGCACATCAACATTTGACGGAGGATGCTTCAAGAATTGTTCAAAGAGTGCCGATTTCCGACCGTGCCCACGGAAATCTCCCGAATAAAACAGCCGCTGCCCATCGGCAGCAATCAGCAGCGAATAGGCATCATAGGCAGAATGGTCGTTCAGATACGGAGTGATGGTAAACGGCCCCACATCCAGCTTCTTGCCATGCTCAAGATGGAGAACGTGTCTAAATGTCGCGCCGGTCGGCGTAAAGAGCGCAGAGGCTTTGAGGATTCCTTCAGCAGCCGCCCCCATGATCATCTGCACGTCAGGTTGAAGGTAGCGGGATAACCCAAAGTGATCTTGGTGCGGATGCGAGAGCACCACTGCGACCAGGGCCTCATCTGGCTCTCGAAACCCCTTTACCTTTGGAAGATGCCTTATTGAAGGTTCGACATTGAGCGGGAGCCCAACATCCAACACCAGACGCTTCCTCTCAGCCTCGATCTCAATACAGGTCCCACCGACTTCCTGGGTTCCACGATGAATGCAGACCTTCATGATCCCCGCGTAACCAGAAATTCGACGAGTCTAGGAATAAGCCACGCCGTCACCACCCCGGCATTGTGCGCACAGGCAAAATTCTGAGCATAGGGATGCGACCCAACATCCGTATCAAAATGACCGATGCGATCCGTGATACCCGACACGAAGATGAAGGGAGCTTCGGACTGAAGCCTGATGATGCCATGTGTCGTTTCCAGCGAACCGATGCGCGCATTTTCACCAGGGGAGAGGCTCGCGGACTCAAACGCGCGAAGTGCCTTCTCATCAGCCCATTTATAGTCGTCATAGTTTGTAATATTGACGACCCCCACGGCGGTGTAATCCCCGTCCGCCAACAGAGCCAGATCGGCTGCCGGATTCATCGGCGGGGCAATGAATCGAGCCTCTACCTCGGAGTAGAGCGATTCGCCGAACACCGTTTGGCGAGCATTGAACAGATCAACGGACAACATCGGTGGCAGAAGCAGGCAATCCGTTCTTTCGTGGTGCCAATAGTGATCGTTCGCGGACTGACCATCCCTGAACGGGTCGTGAATAAACGCATGGGCTCCAACGACGACACATCCGTTGTGACTTCTTTCGCCGGGGAACCCAGCTGTTCCGAACGCGACGACCAAATCGGGCATCGCTCTCTCATCGCTGTTCCCGTCGAATAGCTTCGGCAAGATCCGGATCTTTTCCTTTGTGCTCGACGAAGATACCGCAGGATTCATCGCATCCTGAATGCACCAGACCTCGACCTCTACGTGACGGCGTACCCCCTGAAACAGCGATTCAAAGCGAAAGACGCCTCGCGGGTGCCAATGATGCCAATCACTGGTGGGTGGCAGGGGATGATTAAACCGGATCGGCCATGGAAAACGAGGCGGGCAGGCTTTAGAATCCAAAAGAACGGTCATCAGCGCAGCGGCTTCCCAGTTCTTATTCGCAATGATAAGAATTCGCCGAGGTCCCATCGAGGCTACCGACCGCCTGTAAGATTATTTCTGCGGGAGTATACGACACTCTCCAATTGATTACCTATACCAGGCTTTCCCCTTCATGCTAGTCTGCGCGCGCAAACCATGATTGAATTGCCGTTTCTCTCTAACGTCTTCGACACATTTCGACGGCGCGGCTGCCCCAGCCTAGCGGCCTCGTTGGCGTTTTTTTCAATCCTCTCCCTTTTTCCGATGGTGTTCCTGCTGCTCTACGGCATCAGTTTTATCGTCAGCCAGGACGTGATCGGCTATCAGTTCCTGCTCGGCTTCCTGAAAGGATTTCTTCCCAGCATGGGCGAACGCCTCGCCAGGGACATTCGCCGGGTCGCGGAACAGGAAGAGGTGCGTTGGGCCGTGTTCCTGGCCTTCGGCTGGTTCAGCGCACTGGTGTTCTACGAGCTGGACTATGCGATGAACACCGTGTTCGGCACGGCCGCGAAGCGGCACCCGTTGATTTCGACGCTGGTGGCCGTGGCGTTGATCTGGATGTTGGGATTTTTGACCATCATCTCCTTCGTGGCGACCCAGGCTATCGAGCTCCTCACGGCCTATGCGCCCCGTTTTCTCGGTATGAATCTGGTGGCGATTGCCGCCCATGACTTTCTGCTCACCTACACCCTTCCGCTCCTGCTCGCGTTCGCTTCCGTCACCTGTTTATACCGGTTTCTTCCTCACCAGCGGCCGACCTGGCGGGAGGCGACGATCGGTGGCGCCGTGTTCAGTCTCCTTTGGGTCTCCGCCAAGGTGTTCTTCGTCACGTATTTGGAAGACGCGGCCGTGTATACCCAACTGTATGGTTCGTTGCTTGAGGTGGTGTTGCTCTTACTGTGGGTGTACTACTCCTCGGCGCTCGTCCTGCTGGGAGCCGTGGTAACCTACGAGTGCCAATGCCGGCACCCTGCCATAGCCGATGAGTCGGCGACACTCCCCGGGTGATGACTCCGCGTTCGATCGCTCACAGGCGACAGTCGAGACCGTTTGGATGTGCGATGTAGGGGGAAAGAAGCCGGTCGCTACGAGGAAGAACCGCTCATGCCTGAGGGATGGCGTTGTTCGATAAAATGTCCGATGGATGCGCGCGTCAGCAGTCCCAGCAATTGACCGTCCTGAACGACGACGAGTCGTTCGGCCCCGACCGCCATCATCTGTTCCAATGCCTGCATGGCTGAATGGTCCGGTGAGATGACCATCTCGTCGCTGGAGGGCTGCATAATATCGGCCACGCGGCGAAAAACCCAAAGAGAATTTGTGACCGTCTGAACATCCCTGACCGCCACCACTCCCACCAGGCGGCCTTCATGCACGACCGGAAATCCCCCATAGCCGTATGGCAAGAAGTATTGGTTCACCGCTTCTTCCAACGAGAGCTCCGGAGACAACGCTACGACATTCCGGACCATGAGCTCGCGAACCGGCACCGATGCCAGCGAGGCGCGAATGACCGCCTGCTTCCGGCTTCCGCGCGCCGCCGTAAAGAGAAAGGCGCCCAGCAGCACAATCCACCCCCCACTGCTTGCAAGCGCACTCGATGCCGTCCCTGACAGCGCCCCGAACAGGAGCAGCGCGCCAAACAACCCGAATGTGACCCCGAACAACAGGCCGACGAGAGCCGCCTGGCTAGTCGCACGATAATAGTCCTTACTCCAGGCCCACAGTCCCGCCCGCAAGGCGCGGCCCCCGTCCAGAGGGAAACCCGGCAAGAGATTAAACAGGCCCAACTGCGTATTCACCATACCGAGTAACGTACCCAAAGCCATCAACCCATGCAGAGATGACTCGGCGGGAAACGATTCCAGGATCGCAACGACACCCAGGGACATGCCGGCCAGAATAAAACTGACCAGCGGGCCGGCGATCGCAATCAGGAATTCCGCCCGAGGATGGGGCGGCTCTTTTCGCATCTGCGCGACTCCGCCGAAGATAAACAGCGTAATCTGCCCGATCGGGATGCGATAGCGGAGCGCTACCAATGAATGGCCAAGCTCATGCAGCAACACCGAGGCGAACAATAGCAACGCTGACACGCCGCCCATCGCCCAATATCGGGGTTCAGACAAGCCGGGCAACATGTCCGGCAGATACCCCGTCGCCAGCGACCAGGTCATGAAGAAAAACACGAACAGCCAGGAGGCATGCACATGGATGGGAATGCCGAACATACGGCCGATTTTCCAATCTGGACCTTGCATTCTTTCACGGTAGCAGCCACCTGGATGAAGCGTCAACTATCGCGGACCCGCGCCATCGGGTATACTGCGCCATGCGTGTGAAGGACTGGTGTATCGGAGTTGCGGTGATGTGCGGCTTGGCTCTCATCATGGAGGCCTCCCCCGGTTCGGCACAGGTCATCAAAGCCGGTCCTGCTTCATGCCCGGCCGTGGCGTTGACCTATGATCTGTGCCCCGTTCGCACCGCTTCCGGTTTCGATCGCGATTTGATCGACTACCTCATTGAACACAAGGTGCCCACGACCTTCTTCATGTCCGGTCGCTGGATGACCAAACACGAGACCGAGGTGAAACAGCTCTTGGCCGTGCCTTTTTTCGAAATCGGCACGCACGGCGACGTGCATGCGCACCTTCCGATGCACGACGTGGAGGAGCAGCAACAGGAAATCATGGGGCCCGTGCGGCTTCTCAAGACGAAATACGGGCGCCCGGCAATGCTGTTTCGGCCACCCTACGGCGAATATAACGACGTCACGGTGGACGCCGTGAAGGCGCTGGGGTTGCGCTTCATTCTATGGAATATTGAATCGGGTGACCCGGACCCGGCATTGAGCGCCGAGGCGATCCTGACCCGTGTGCAGAAGCGACTCAAACCTGGGAGTGTCATCGTCCTGCATGCCAATGGAAAAGGGAAACATACCCGTGAAGTAACGGAGGCTTTGGCCGGACACCTCTTGCCCGACAAGGGTCTCACCCCCATGACCGTATCGGATCTGTTGCGATGCAACCAATCGACCGTCGTGCCGGCACCATAATCCGCGACATGCGTGAAGCGGATCGCGATGCCGTGATCGCCATCCTGACCGGTTCCGATCCCTGGAAGCGCCTCGGGTTTACCGCCTCCGACTGGCTGCGTATCTTTGTGCCGCTACCGGCCGGGCGAGACACCTTCATTCTGGACGTAGAAGGGACCGTGCTGGGGATTGCCATCGTGCGCAGAAAGTTTCTCTTCGGGGATTATCTCGAATTATTGGGCATCGCCCCTTCCGCGACCGGTCGTGGATTCGGCAGCAGCCTGCTCTCCCACATCGAATCGCTGACCTTTGCCCGGGCCCCGAACCTGTTTGCTTGCGTCTCGGACTTCAATGATGCGGCCCGTGCCTTCTATCGCAAGCAGGGCTACAAAGAAATCGGGCCCATGCCCAATTTTCTCCTCCCCGGGTACGCCGAAATTCTCTTGCGCAAAACTGCCGGCCCGGCGAGGAAATGACGTGATGGAATACTTCGCGATGGTGAGTGATCAGCCCCTACAGGAACATCGGTCATGAAAGTCACCAAACTCCTCCACACGCGCATGCGGGTCAGTGACATGGATCAGACCATCCGCTTCTACCAGACTGTGTTGGGACTGGAGGTCCTGGAACGCAAAACATCTCCGCGTGGATCGCATTTGGCGTTTCTCAAAGTCCCCAACAGCGACGAACTCATCGAGCTGTGCAGCTTTCCCGCAAGCGGACCGGTGACCGTACAGGAAGATCTGGTCCACCTGGCCTTCGAGGTCGAAAACCTGGACGAAACCATCCGGAGCCTGGAATCCAACGGCATCCGGATTACCGACGGTCCCACGCGCACGTCCTCCGGCAGCCGTTTTCTCTTTATCGACGCGCCGGACGGCTATGAAGTGGAACTCATCGAACGCCCGCCCGGGACGGCACTCGTGTAAGTCGCCTCGTTCGTCCTCCATGACGCGTCGCTGGTCTTTCACCAGCGAACGAGGTGCACCCCCTCGCCGGCCCTTCCGCGCCCCACGGCCTGCGCCAACCCATTGACGAATTCAAATCCGCCCAAGTATTGTGCGTTCGCTTCACGTTTCACGAGCGACCAACGACGAACAAGGAGAGTGCAGATGAAGAACGGGTTTTTTCGCGGGCACGGACTCGGCAACGACTATGTGGTCATGGACCCCAATGAGCTCAGCTTTAGCCTGACCCCCGGCAAAATTCGCGGCATTTGCGACCGCCATTGGGGACTCGGGAGCGACGGCATTCTCGCGCTAGTCCCTTCGAAGAAGGCCGATTTCGGTCTGCGCATTTACAACCCCGATGGCAGCGAAGCTGAGAAATCCGGCAACGGGCTCCGTATCTTCGCGCGCTACCTGCACGCCACCGGCAAAACGAAAAAACGCGCCTTCACGGTCGAGACAAAAGGCGGTCTGGTTTCGATCACCCTGCATGTCGATCGCCATGGAGATGCGGCGGCAGCCACGGTAGAGATGGGCCAGGCGACTTTCCAACCGGCCGCGCTTCCCTGCACCCTGTCCGTCGAGGAATTGATCCAGGCTCCCATCGAGGCGGCAGGGCGGTCGTTGCAATTTACGGGAGTCAGCGTCGGGAATCCGCACTGCGTGGTGTTCAAAGAAGCCGGTCAAGCCTGGACGCGTGAAGAACTGCTTACGCTGGGACCAGCCCTGGAAAACCATCCGCTGTTTCCCAAACGCACCAATGTTCAACTGGCCGTGCCCACGGGGCCAAAAGAAATATTCATTCTGATCTGGGAACGGGGTGCCGGGGAAACCCAGGCCTCCGGTTCGTCCTCCTGCGCGGCAGCCAGCGCCGCCGTGAAGCTCGGGCTCGTGAAGGGGCCGGTCACGGTGAAGATGCCGGGCGGGACACTTAACATCCAGGTCGACAAGGATTTCAGCCTGACGATGAAAGGCCCGGTGGCGGAAGTCGCCAGAGGCAGCTTGAGTCCATCATTTGTGCGAGGACTTCGCTAAGAAGCCATCGGCGGTCGGCCCTCAACTTGGAAGCACTGTTGCAGAGGATTTACCGCGGCCATTAGAATTGGTCGCGACCTGGCTGCAACTTCTCTAGCGCTGACGGCCGAAAGCTGCCCCCCATGGCTGACTCATCCGAGACACTGCAATCCAAACTCGGCCATCTGCCTGAACAGCCGGGCTGCTATCTCTTTCGAAATGCGAAGAGAGAGATTCTTTATGTCGGCAAGGCCGCCGTGCTGGCAGACCGGGTCCGCTCCTACTTCCAAAAGGGCAGCGATCAAACCCCTAAAACCAGCCTGCTCGTCAGCGAAGTGGCCGATCTTGAAACCATCGTCACCCGGTCCGAACTGGAAGCGCTGATTCTCGAAAGCAATCTGATCAAGCGCCACCGCCCGCGCTTTAATATCGTCCTGCGCGATGACAAGCAGTATCCCTACCTTCGATTGCCGATCAAAGAACCGTTCCCGCGCCTGTCCATCGTCCGGCGCGTCCAAAAAGACGGCGCGCTCTATTACGGCCCCTATACCCCGGCCGGGGCGCTGCGTGAGACGTTGAAAGTCATTCGGAAAGCCTTTCCACTGGCCACATGCGACATCGACATCGATGGCCGGGCCGACCGGGCCTGCATCGAATTTGAAATCAAACGCTGCATGGCGCCTTGCACCGGCAATCAGTCCCGCGAGGACTATCATGTGATCGTCAAACAAGTCCGCCAGTTTCTTGAAGGCCGGGACCGCGAACTCCTCGACAGCCTGCGCCAGGATATGGAATCGGCGGCGGAACGAGAGGAATACGAGGAAGCCGCGCGCCTGCGAGATCGACTCTTTAGCGTCGAGCGTACGCTTGAGAAACAGCGGATTACCCAGGTCACCACCGCAGACCAGGACGTGATCGGGATCGCACGGCAGGGCACGGCAGCAGATCTTCAACTGCTGTTCGTGCGCGGGGGGCTGCTGATCGGCCGGAAGGATTTCTTCTGGCCGCAATCCGCCGATTCCGCCGATGAAGAACTCGTCCGTTCTGCCATTGAGCAGTTTTATAACAAGGAGGGGCAGCCGCCGAAGGAACTCCTGGTCCCGACCGACCTCGTCGACGCCCCGCTGATTGAACAATGGCTGAGTGAAAAGCGCGGCGATACGGTGCGCCTGCTCACCCCGGAACGAGGCGCGAAACATCAACTGGTGCTGCTCGCGGAAGAAAATGCCGCCGCTGCCATCGCCGACCACCTGCGGAACGAAGCCCTCGATCGGCAGGCGACGGCCGAACTGAAACGCCTGCTTCGCCTCGACACCGTGCCGCGTCGCATCGAAGGATTCGATATTTCCAACATCATGGGCAATCAATCGGTCGCCTCCCTGGTCGTCTGGGAAGACGGGCAGGCGAAGAAATCCGATTACCGCAAATTCCGTATTCAGACGGTGGAAGGCGCCAACGACTTTGCCAGCATGCAGGAAGCGGTGATGCGCCGATATGGCGCCACGGAGGATCTTACCCGGCCCGATCTGATCCTGATCGACGGCGGCCTGGGTCAATTGAGTGCTGCCCTCGAAGGGCTGAAACAGGTCGGGCAGGAGCAGATCCCGATTATGGGCTTGGCCAAAGCGCGCGGCGAGAAGGAGGAACGGATCTTTCTGCCCGGCCGGAAAAATCCCATCGTCTTGCGCCCGACCTCACCCGCCACACATCTGGTGCAACGAATTCGCGATGAGGCCCACCGGTTTGCCGTGACCTATCACCGGAACTTGCGGGGTAAGGCCCTCCTCTCATCCGAACTGGACCAGATTCCAGGCATCGGCAAGATCCGACGCAATCGACTCCTGAAACAATTCGGCAGCCTTCCGCAAATCGCGTCGGCCACTGACGAGCAACTCAGGTCGGCAGGCCTCGATGCCATCACCGTCGCGGCCCTACGCAAAACCCTCATTCCTTCCTAACCAGCGATCACGCACGGGCCTGAAATATCGATCCTCTTCTGTATGCGGTTCGATACAGTCGTATCTGAATAGGTACGGTTGAGAAAGCAGCGCCTGGGAGTAACGAGTCTCGATCGCATCATTTTCCCCTTGCGCCTCGGGCATTTCACGACTACGCTGGCGCAACGCTCCCCGATGCGGGCCGGGTACGTAGATTGCCTTTCACCAGCATCATGCGAATGAACGACGCTTACCAGGAGGCATCCCGATGAGGATGTTACGTATCGTCGGCGCGCTGGTCTTCGCCACGCTCGCGGCCTGCACCACCCCGCCGGAAATCAAACAGGCGCTCGCGGCCAAAGACCAGGCCTACGCCGAGAATGAACGCCTCATGCAGCAATATCGTGAGCTCGTGAGCAATGTCACCACCCGCCACCTGAAGTGGTACCGGTACGTCCAAACCCGCCTCCAGCTCGATCTGGCACTGCAATGGGCCACGACCAATCCTCACATGGCCGACGTACCGGACGCCGCCCTGGCTGAGGACGATGCCGCGCTCCTCGGACCGGACGTGCTGACCCTGATCAATACGATTCGCTTACAAGCACTCCCTGAACGGAGGGGACCGAACGGTCAGCCCTTGTTTGCTGCCGGCTCTGGAGAGATGGGCACGCTCGTCCAGCAATTGCCCGACTTGATCGCACGCGTCGAACAACGCGTCGCCGCGAATGCAAAAAACCCTCAGGCCGTCGACCTCACGGCATTCGACCGGTACCGGAGCAATGTCGACGCGCTTCGAAGGATCAACGGCTTGATCAAACACTATCTGGACATCGACGTCACCGCGAGCCGGGCCGACGTGCAAGCACTGGCCGATGCGTTGCGCACGGTGCGCCGATGAGCGGCCATGGCACCGTTTGGCGGAAGGAGCCTTCCATGGTCAGACGAAGTGTGACGTGGCTGTCCCTCGCGATTCTGTTGCTCATGGCCACCGGCTGCCATTCGATTCATAGCCGTTCGGTCCGAGATCTCATTCAGCTGGAAGGCACCAAGATCGATGCGGCACAAACCAATATCGATCTGTTCCAAAAAGAGACCGAACAGCGCATTAAATTCCTCGAACAGGCACGCGCGGAACTACATCAGAGTTTCATGTCCCTTCACATCCAGGAGACCAAACACCGTTTTGCCCTCGCGTCGTTCCGCAATCTGACGAACAAAAAAGGCGAGGCAGCCTATGCCGCGGCCTACCTGATGAGCCTGATTTACATGGCCGACGTGCAAGGACTGGAGAAGGCGGTCTGGGATCAATTTGAAGAGGACTTTTGCGGGCTGCGCGACACCGCCAACGCGCTCAACGACTCCTGGAAACATACCGCCACCCTCCATGCTGCAGTACAACGCTTTGCCGGACAGTCGGCGCTGGCCTCCGTTGATCCCGAATTCGTGACGGCGATTCTGGACCAGGCCCCGAACCGCTCTGAACAGATCATGAACGTGGTCAATCATTCCCGAACGGTCAACGATGCGCTGGAAGAAGTCGTCGGTGCGCGCATCCTCCGCATCGGCGGGTTGGATCGTGCGCAGAGATTCACTGCCGACCTAGTGGAACTCCTGGATCGGCTCAAGAAGGACGACGGACGGTAACGGAGGGCGCTATGAATCGCAGCATCGACGGGGTGGTCACCTTCCTCCGGGACAACGACAATGTCATCAAACAGCTGATGGAAACCGCCGAATCGGCCACCAACGATATCGAACAACTTGCCACCAGCGTGGACCATGCGCGCGAGGAGGCACAGGCGCTGGTGGATCAATTAGGGGCGGTGGAGTTCAGCGTCGGACGGGACGACGACACGAAAATTCGCCAAACCGCCCTTCTGGAAGCGGTTGCGGCCTTGAGGAAAAAGTTCGAGCTCTACAAAAACGATCCCTTACGACGCGGCATTTACGCCGCTGAAATTTCCAATCTCTACCTGCAACTGGCCAACACCTTTAATAATGAAACCGTGGCTAAAATCGTTCCCTTCGGGGCTGACGAGATCGACACCTACAAAGACCTGATGAACAAGGCGGTACTGGACGCTGCGTCCCGGAAAAAACGCGCGGCCGTCATCAAGGCAGGAGTGCAGATTTCTCGGCTGGCATTGGGTGTGGCAGGAAAACTGGCGCTGGTCTAACGCGATGGCGACACGCTTGATCATGCTGAACTTCGCCTCCATGATGCTCCTGCTTCTGGCTGTCGGCTGCAGTCTCGACGCCTCCTCCCGCGGCCCCTTCGGGCCCGCTGATCCTGAGACCCCGATTCCGAAACGACCTCTCCCCGCGCAGGTTCCCACAAAACATGCCCTGGAGTTTACGGCTGACGAATCTCCAGGCCATATCAAACCGAAGATGGCCGGGAGCACCGCTGATGCCGTTGTGACCCGTTCCCCCAACCCCACGGCTTCCCTTTCCGCGTCCGAGATTGCGGATCTGCGGAGGACTGCGGAGGCCGACCCCCGGGTGAGGGCTCTCCTGGGCGCGCGCTGGGGCTTCATCGATGCGGACCCGGTGTCGTCGCCGAGCAAAATGACATTGGGTTGCTGCCGGCAACAGGCGCGCTTCACCAGGCTTACCTACTTCAGTTACAGCCACAATGTCGCCGTCGAGGTGAACCTCAAAGACGGGACCGTGCTCCAGGCGTCACGAACCGAAGGGTATCTGCCACCCGAAGGACCGCAAGATGTGCAGCGCGGGATTGAGTTGGCGCGGGCCGATGCCCGGTTATCCGGCAAAGTGAATGGTCTACAAGGCCATGGGCTTCTGATGCAGCCGGATCGCGGATTTTTCAAGAACGATCCCGGGTATGGCCATCGCGTGATGTGGATCACGTTTTCGCAGGGAGTGGGTGGTGACCCGAAGTATTGGGCCCAGGTGGATCTCACGGACGACCGCGTGTTGGATGCCGGCGATGAACCACCACGATAAGGCGCGAAAGGAGAGCCAATGCGGCCGGTTCTGATCTGTGTCCTCCTGCTGTGTTTCGTAGCGGCTCCACCGGATCCCAGTTTTGCCGAGTCCTTGTCGGAGCATATTGATTGGGGCCGCTGGAGCTTTGATTACGAGATCAAAGACAATACCGGACTGGCCATCCGGAATGTGGCCTACGATGGAGAATTGGTTCTGGGCAAGGCCAGCATGCCGGTTCTGCGGGTGAAATATGTGAAGGAACGCGTCTGGTGGAATCCGTTTACCTGGTTCGGCTCCCGCGCCGACAGCGGTCGCTGCGGGCCTTTCCAGGATCGCTTGCGCTGGGTGGATCTGGTGCCGATCGTGAACTGCGGCGACAACAAGGTCTGCGTGGAACGTTCAACGCTCAACGGAATCAAGTGGTTGGAACTCGGCATCTATGCACGCATCGGAGAATACCACATCTATCAATCCTGGCATTTTTCGGAAGATGGTGAACTGCGTCCCGTCGTCCAAAGCCGCGGATTATCCTGCAACACGGACCATGTACATCATCCCTATTGGCGGTTCGATTTCGACGTGAATGGAAACGGTATGGACCAAGTCTTCGTCCGTGATCACGGAGGCGCGGATACAGGCTGGGGACCAGGCTGGACCAAATATACCAATGAGCGAAATGACGTGAAAAATGCTTCGACCCGGCGGGTGTGGTTCGTGCGCGACCAGCCGACGGGGCACGGCGTGTGGCTCCTTCCCGGGGACGGGTATGCCCCGCTCAAGGACGATGGCGAGCGGGATACATTTGCCGATCATGATGTGGCGATTCGCCGCGCCAAGGCGGATGAAGACATCCCCTGGGTGTTTGGCGCCCGCGGCCAACTGGGATATGACGAAGACAACCAAGGCGTTCAGGAACAGGACGTGGTGGTCTGGTATGTCGCGCACCTTCCGCACATGGCTGCCCTTGGTCCGACCAAGTGGCTGACACTGGGACCGACTTTGAAACTTCAGCGATAAACGGCTCTTCTCTCCGGCCCCTTTCCCTCCAGCCTGAATAATACGTGCATCTTCACCCGTTGCGATTCAGACCTTAGGCACTCTATATTAGGGACTGTTTACCCTGGATACGGTTCCGTTGGTCGCAGTACAATCAGCCGTTCTCACGATCATTCAGCTGTCTCAACATGAACCACGGCTCACTTTCTGAACGCCTCTGGTTGTGTCTTCTCCATGCGGCACCAGGGCGCCTTCGCCGGAAAGAATTGGCATGAATCAGCCGGCGTTTTCCGCAAAGGAGTTTCAGCGCCTCGGCGAGATTATGTACAACGCGCGCTCCGTCGACCGAAACGACGGTGTGTGGCAGCTGGTGTCGGCCGTGCAGCGCGTCGTGCCGTACGAATTTTCAGGATGCGGCGCAGTCGATCTGCTTCACGGAATCGATCCGGCACTCGGACATTCCACCTACCCTCGCGAATTCTGCCAACTGTATATAAGCCAGGGCCTCGCGGCGGATCCCGCCGTCAATCGTCTGCTGACCTCAGGCCAAACCGTCACCTCCAGCGCCGATGAACCGGTGACCAACGAGCCGAGAGACATCACGTCGCTCAAGCTCGATTTCGGCATCAAAACCTGTCTTTCTGCAGGGGTGCGTGGTGACCTTGGCGCCTGTTCCTACTTTGCCTTCAGCAATTTTGACGCCAAACAGGCCGACAAATTGCGACTTCTCCTCGATATTCTGACGCCGCATTTTCACTTGAGTTATATGCGCTGCAAATCATCCTGGCCCCCGGCTCGGCCGGCCCAACCTGCGGTGGCGCTCAGTAAACGGGAAGAGGAAATTTTACGCTGGGTGGCGGCAGGCAAAACGAATTGGGAAATTTCCGTCATTCTCAAGGTCAGTTTGAACACGGTGAAATTTCATCTCAAGAATATTTTTCAGAAGATCGGCGTCGAAAACCGATGGAGCGCCATTGCCTACTGGCAAAATGGTGACCCGCATCGCAGCCTTCCATCCTCGGCGCCCAGCGACGATCGTCTCCCGCCCGATTCCAACCGCCCGACCTAACTCGCGTCATGCATGTCCAACCGCGCGCCGCCCAGTCCGTCGCCTCCTGACCGACCGGGAACGGAGCCGTTCGCCTACCCCGATGGGTAGGTGACGCCGAATCCTGCCTCTCGTAAAGTCTGCCTAGATACAAGTCACGTTCAACGTGACCTGTCAGGCATTTATCCCACTGTCACCGACATGACCGGCCAGGGCCGAATGGCCCCAGGAAAACCGGAAGGAGAGGCCCTATGAAGCAGCTTGCCGCACATCCTGCAGCAATGGACGCAACATTCACTCTGCTCGATCTCCTACAACAGCGAAAGACTCGTCGCTTCGGCCGCGGCATGACCCTGCCGGGCGGTCCGCTGCAATACACGAGTCGCCATGAACCGGTCCCGCTCAGCCGCGAGGAGGAACGGTATCTCATCTATGCGGCGATCGGCCGCTCAGGACGCAACCTCGGCGATATGCAATTTGTCGGACGTCCTGGGGGCAGCGTCGGACAAGGCAACGCCTTGATGAATTTCAGCAGCCGCACGGTCCCCAGCCCCTGCTCCGCACAAACCACGCAGCTGTTTTACACCAACGATGACGGGGTCTTTTTTGTCGCCGACGCCGCCGGGCCGGACCACCCCTGGGATCTGGACATCGTCCAACTTCAATCCTCCCGACTGGACATCCCCCGGGAAGCCCCGTTCATGCTCCCGTTCAACCAATGGTATACGAATCGTCCCGGCACCACCCTCTTCATGCCCGTGACCAATATCGCGTTGCTCTACCTGAATCTCCTGCTGATGATGTTCAGCGAGGAGACCGGCTATTTCATCGTCGATACGGACAACGGCCACGCCGGTTGCGGCCTCGATGCCTTCCGGAAAAGCGCGGGCGGGCATCTGCATGACGATATGAACGCCCGCCGCATGTTCAGCTTGCGCGAACTCGACGCCGCAATTTGCGAGACCGCTATTCAGGAGCAGGGCATCATCTGCGAACATATCTCCCTCATGCAGCAAGCCCTTGGACTCGGGGGCGGAATCCAAAGCGTGGGAAGCGGCCGGCATCTCCTGGGGATGGAACCGCACATCTATCCGGGACTCGGATTCCACTTCGTCGTCCCGCCGGGGAAGCCATTGCGCGCGAACCCCGTCGGCATTCCGCAGGTGTGGGAAGGTCCCACGCCGCCGTTCGTGCCGTCGATGAAGGACGCCGTGACCACGCTGGTCGCCAGCAAATTCGGGCCTGAGGGCACGTTCAGGAAACCGCACGAACAACCCTGGGTCCATCCCAACACGGCCCAGCAGGTTCCGCAGCACTCGGACCGGGCCATCGAGGCGACGATCGCGTTCACCGAATATGTCCTCGCAACGTACGGCCGGTTCCCGGCGCATGCCGACGCCTGCAAATCGATCGTGGCGTGCCAGACCCATCATCTGGACGAAGACTTTTACGCCACGTTTTATCCCGACTCCGCGTTGCCCGATGCGCATCGCGAACACATGCATACCTGGCATACCCACTGACGACAAACATTTTCATGCTCTTACGAGCACTGGAGGGCATCATGGCACCACAGACCTCTCGTCGAGTCGTCATCACCGGAATGGGAGTGGTTTCTCCGTTAGGTTCGACCGTCGATGTGTTCTGGCATTTATTGAGTCGGGGAGAAAGCGCCGTTCGTCCGATCACCTCGTTCGACACCTCACCGTTCCAGGCCTGCCTCGCCGCCGAGGTGCGGGATTTCGATCCCGAAGATTTCCTGCATCGCAAGCAAGCGCGCCGCATGGGCCGGGCCACCCAATTTGCCGTGGCCTCCGCGATGATGGCGACGCGCGATTCGGGCATCGATCTGGAACAGGAAGACCGCGGGTCCATCGGCATCAGCATCGGCACCTCCATCGGCGGCATGAAAGAAGCCTTTGAATTTCATGACGCGGCCAAAATCACGGCCTATGAACGGGTCAACCCCTTCACCATGGGCATGACCTTTCCGAATGCCATCTCGTCGGAAGTCGCGATCGTCCTGGGCCTCCACGGCCCTTGCGAGACCTACTCCATCGGCTGTTCGTCTACGGCCAACGCGATCGGACGTGCGTATGAATGGATCAAATCTGGCCAGGCCGCGTTGGTCGTGGCAGGCGGAACCGAAGCGCCACTCCACCCGAGCGTGTATGCGGCCATGAACGCCGGTCGGGCGCTGGCGCCGGATGAACGGGGTGCAATCAGAGACCTCCCTCGACCGTTCGACAAGACCCGTTGCGGAATGGTGCTCGGCGAAGGCGCCGGCTCGTTTATTCTGGAAGAGTACGAACATGCCCGCGCGCGCGGCGCCAGAATGTATGCCGAACTCGAAGGCTGGGGCTTCACCTGCGATGCCCATTCGATGGTGAAGGCGGCGACCACGGGGCAGGAGCAGCAACGAGCCGCCCGATTGGCACTGTCAACCGCCCACTGGTTCCCGGAGGAGGTCGACTATGTGAACGCCTGCGGGCTCGGCACCATGGAACTGGATGCGCTGGAAACCCACACCGTGAAGCAGGTGCTGGGGCCCCACGCGTATCGAGTCCCTATCAGTTCATTCAAAGCCTCACTGGGGCATGCCTTCGCCGCCAGCGGCGCTTTCCAGCTCATCGGCACGGCCAAGGCGATGGAACATCAATTCATTCCGCCGACCTTGAATCTGACCACGCCGGACCCGTCCTGCGATCTGGACTATGTCTCCGGTGAAGGACGAGTCGCGCATATCGACCGGGCCCTGATCAATAGTTTTGGATTCGGCGGCAAAAACATCGTGCTGGCCCTGTCCCGCATCGATGCCAAAGTGGCAATGACCGGATCAAGGGCGGCGAGCGCGGGATATGGGCTGCACCATTTGGCAGGAGTATCATAGGCTCACACGATGAGGGACGGCAGACACATGCCAGCACGCATCGCACAGGCAACGATCTCTGCGGCCCGGCCTGTTTACGCCGGGCTGCACGAGGCCGCGTCAGCCGCTTCCCTCTGTTACACAGCCGGCAGGGTGGACACCGAAGGCCGAGCGCCTCTTCTCAACCCTCAGGAACCCACATCCACGGGCGCAGGCTTAGACAAGAAGTACCAGGCATCCATCCACATTTAGGTGAGAGAACAATATGAACGATACAGCCTTTACCCCAACACGTGTGTTCGTCATCAACCCGCAGGAATTGGTTCGAGTCGGCATGCGGACGCTGCTGAACTCCTTCCCAGACTTTACCGTGGTCGGAGAAGCCTCCACGCAAGCCGATGCGCTTCCGCTCGTCCTCCAATACAAGCCCGACATTGTCATTGTCTATCTGCGAGTGCAGGACGGCGCCGGGATTGAGACGGCCCGGGAGATCATGACGCATCTTCCGGAAACCAGGCTCCTATTCCTCGCCGACACCCTCAACGACACGATTCTCCTGTCGGCCGTGTCCACCGGCGCGCACGGGTATATCTTGCAAGACGCCGGAGCCGAGACGCTCATCCATGCGTTGCGCAGCATCATCAAAGGCCAGGCCTACCTGGACCCGGGTGTCACTCGTCACACCTTCGCCTATCTCCGCAAAGTCGCCGATCGGGAACCTGAGCGAGGCCGACACCTGCTGTCGCCGCAGGAACGGCGCCTCCTTCCCCTCATTGCACAGGGCAAAACCAATAAGGAAATTGCCGCCGAACTGGGGCTTAGCGACAAAACCGTCAAGAATTACTTGGCCAATGTCTATTCCAAACTTCACCTCACCAGGAGGTCTCAAGCCGCCGCCTTTTACCTGAAAACCATCCCCTGACGAGGCGGCCCCTGACCGCGACAGGTGCGAGGCTCAAGTTCCCCCTCGCGAGCGCCGACAGAGTACCGACGGACTCTCTCGCCTCTGCGGGATCACCTGGCGCATGCACCATTTACGATCGTTCCAACTCCGTGACCTGATCGCCTGCGGAGCGGCCCTCCGGCAATTGGGCACCGGGGCACAGACCTTCGACGAAGTTGCCGACCGGCTCGTTCGCCATCTCTACACATCCCTGACCATGCCCCAGACCGGAGAGCCGGCCTGCGCCTTGATCCGGCTGTTTAAGACCAGCCGCTACGAGCTGTTGCCCCCGGATCTCAAGGCCCTGGCGGATCAACGACTGGGCGAAACCCCGAGCGCTCCATCCATCACCTGCCTGACCCTGTTGGCCAGTGCCGGCCTGGTCCCCGGCTGGAATGACCCCACGTTGTCCAGCCGCTTCCGCGTCATTCCCCTCGGCACCGCCGCTGATCTGGACAAGCTCCCGATGTTCAGCCAGTTGTTCCGCCAATTAGGCGTCGAATTGCCTCATCTCGTCGGGCCGGAGCAGAGCCTGCTCACGGATCCGGGCGAACATGGCTTCAACGTCTTTCACGTGCCTGAGGCAGTGGGAAGCCCCTATGTGCCGGCGCAAGAGGGATTCGTCCAGAAATTCGGGATTCAATCCGTCCTGGGATTCGGGGCGCCGCTGCCCGATGGCCAAGTCTTCTCGATCATTCTGTTCAGCCGGGACGTCATCCCCGCAAGCACCGCAGAGCTCTTCAAGCCGCTGGCGCTCTGCGCGCAGACGGCGCTGGCCCCGTATGCGGTGAACGTGCGCCCTCTTCCCAACTCCTCGGCCACGCCCGGCAACGAGCCGCCCCGAAACGGATCGGGGTCGAGAGAGTATTTGGAATCGCGCATCGCGCAACTTGAACGACTGCTCGCCGTGCATGAACAGACGGTGGCCGCCCAGGCGGAACGCATGGATCTTGTCGTGCGTGGCGCGGAAGCCGGCACCTGGGACTGGCACATCGGCACGGGGCAGGTAACCTTCAACGACCGCTGGGCGACCATGCTCGGCTACCGGCGTGAAGAGCTCGAACCACACGTTCGTACCTGGGAACACCTCGTTCATCCGGATGATCTGCCCGCTGTGAGGGAGTCGGTGTCGGCCCATCTTCGCGGCGAAACGCCCCTCTATGCCAGCGAACATCGCCTACGAACCAAGTCCGGCACCTGGTGCTGGGTCTTTGACAGCGGGCGCGTGGTCGAGCGGGATGCCACGGGCAATCCCGTCCGAGCGGCCGGCATCCATCTCGACATTTCCGCACGCAAGGAACTGGAGGCAGCCCAGGCTCTCGCCCAGCGGGATCTCCAGGCGAAACAGCAGGCGCTGGATGAGGCGCAAACACTCGCCCATCTCGGCTTCTGGGAGTGGGACATCGCCACGGGCGAAGAGCGCTGGTCGGACGAGCAATGCCGGATATTCGGATTCGATCCCGGGGCCATCAAGCCGACATATGCCATCTTCCTCTCCGCCTTGCACCCGGATGATAGCGCGCGTGTCCAGCAGGCGATTGACGCGGCCATCAATTACGATTTCCCCTATCACATCGATTGCCGGATTCTCCGCCCGAGCGGGGAAGTGCGCCACATCAACTGCCGCGGCATCGTCTGTCGCAAACCTGACGGCTCCCCCATCTCCATGACCGGAAGCGTGCACGACATTACCGCGCACAAACGAGCCGAAGCGGCGTGGCAGGAGAGCGAAACGCGCATGCGCTCGATTTTCGACAGCGCGATTGAAGGCATTGTCGTCATCGATGAACGAGGGCGAATCGAGAGCGCGAATGCGGCCCTGTTGCACCTGCTGGGCTATGAGCCGCACGAATTGATCGGGCAGAACATTTCGATGCTTATGCCCCAGCCCTATCGCGACAACCACCCGCAGTATCTCGCCAATTATCTGCTCACCGGCAAACGGGTGATCATCGGCAGCGGACGCGATGTGCTCGGCCTGCGAAAAGACGGCACCCTGCTCGATATCCATCTGTCCGTCAGCGAAATGCAAATCGGCACGTCGAAAAAATATACGGGCATGATTCGAGATATTTCCGATCGGAAGCGGATGGAAGAAACCCTCCGCGAAAGTGAGGAACGGTTCCGTCAATTGGCGGAATCGATCGATGCCGTCTTCTGGCTCACCACCCCGGACAAAAGCGAGGTGCTCTACATCAGTCCGGCGTTCGAGACCATCTGGGAAAGTCCCCGCGAGAGTCTGAAGACCAATCCGCTGTTCTGGCTCGAACACATCCATCCGGAAGATCAACAGCGGGTGTCCGTGGCAGCGGCCTGTCAGGCGCATTTGCCCTACGATGAGGAATACCGGATCATCACCCCGACGGGACGCGAACGCTGGATCAGGGACCGCAGCTTCGCCATTAAGGACGGTGCGGGAAAGACCTATCGGATTGCGGGAATTGCCCAGGACATCACCGAATCTAAGGAACTGGAAGCGCAACTCCGTTCCAGCGAGCAACGGCACCGCGCCCTGGTGGAACTGTCCCCCCATGCCATTTTCGTCGACTACAACAACACGATTGTGTTTGCCAATCAGGCCTGCCTGAAACTCTTCGGGGCCATCGGTCCCTCGCAGCTCCTCGGCAAACCCGTGATGGATTTCATCCACCCTGATTCCCGCGCCAAGGCGCAGCAGCGGATTGCCCTCATCCAATCGACCAATGGACGCGTCCCACCGGCAGAGGAACGTTTCATGGGACTCGATGGCGTCCCCATCGACGTGGAGGTGGCCGCCGCCGCCATCAGGTTCGAAGGGAATCCCGCGATTCAAGTCATCTTGACCGATATTCGCGCGAGCAAGGAGCTCGAACGCGCCTTGCTCGCGACCAACCTGCAGCTGGAAACCATCCTGGCCAGCGCTACGAAAGTGTCCATCATCGCCATCAACACCGAAGGGACGATGACGACCTTCAATGCCGGCGCGGAAGCCATGCTCGGCTATACCGCCGCAGAGATGATCGGGCAACCGATGCTCGCCACTCTGCACCTGCCGAAAGAACTCGACACGCATACCCATGACATGAGCGAGCTCTACGCCGCACCCATCCACGAGTTGGCAGCGTTGACTCAACAGGCTCGACTGGGCGGCTTCGACGAACAGGAATGGACCTACCGGCGAAAAGATGGGCGCTGCCTCACCGTGCTGGTCACGATTACGGCCCTCACGAACCACGACGGCGTCGTGACCGGCTTCCTGGCCATCGGCAAAGACATCACCCAACGGAAGGCTGCGGAAGCCGCCCTAACAGATGCGGCCCGTGAACTCGTACGGAAAAACGTCGAGCTGGAGCAGGCCAGAGACGCCGCGTTGCAAGCCGCCCAGCTCAAAGCCGATTTCCTTGCCACCATGAGTCATGAAATCCGAACCCCGATGAATGCGATCATCGGGATGACGGGCCTCTTGCTGGATACCGCGCTCACCGAGGAACAGCATGACTTCGCCGACACTGTCCGCCGTTCCAGTGACGCCCTGCTGACGATCGTCAACGACATTCTCGACTTCTCGAAGATCGAGGCCGGCAAACTCCACTTCGAACGGGTCGCGTTCGATCTTCGCATGGCGGTCGATGACACGATTGAGCTCATGGCCGAACAAGCCCAGAGCAAGGGCCTCGAATTGATCGTGTTGGTCGATGCCGCCGTTCCCGCCGGCGTCCAGGGCGATCCGGGCCGGCTGCGACAAATCCTCCTCAACCTCGTGAACAATGCCATCAAGTTCACGGCGACAGGCGAAGTCTTTGTCCACGTCACTCGAGACACAGGAGACAGCCCGAACCACCTGCGCTTCGCCATCACCGATACAGGCATCGGCATTTCGGATGAGGGGCAAAAAAAATTGTTCCAGGCCTTCATCCAAGTCGACAGTTCCACCACCCGCCGCTTCGGAGGGACGGGTCTCGGGCTCGCCATTTGCCAACGTCTCGTCCAACAAATGCAGGGACGCATCGGCATCGAGAGCCGGCCCGGAGAAGGTAGCACCTTCTGGTTCACCGTCCACCTTCCCGAAGCCGCTCTCAACCCTGTGCCTTCGACGCTGTCCTGGGAGCGACTCCGCAAGCGGCGCATCCTCATCGTCGATCCCAACAACCGGGTCCGGCAGGTCGTGCAGCAAGATCTGACGGCCAAAGGCCTGGTGTGCAGCGGCGCCAGAAACGCAGGGGAAGCCGTGGATCTGGCGCAAGCAGCCGCCGCCATGCAGAACCCCTTCGATCTCGCGTTGATCGAGCTGCACCTGCCAGACAAAGATGGATTTGAAACGGCCCGGTTACTGAAGGAGCATTCCGCCACCAGCGCCATGCAGCTGGTGATTCTGACCACGGTCGGCCGGCGGGGAGATGGTCACACCGCGCGCGCGCTCGGCATCAGCGCCTATCTCACCAAGCCGTTGCGGCAAACCCAGTTGCTCGACTGTCTCTGGCAGGCGCTGGATGTCGCTCAGGCCAACGCCGCACCGGACGCGTCGGCCACCGGCACACCGCCACTGATTACCCGTCATATGTTAGGCCAGTCTTCGACGACGGCCACCACTCGATTACTCCTCGCGGAGGACAATCCCGTGAACCAGAAGGTGGCCTGCAAGATGCTGGAGAAACTCGGCTACCGCGTCGACGTGGCCGGTAACGGCCAGGAAGCCGTGGCGGCCCACGAGCGCATGCGTTACCCGCTGATTTTCATGGATTGCCAAATGCCCGAAGTCGATGGGTTCGAAGCGACCGCGCTGATCCGCAAAATGGAAGGCACATCCGCCCATACCCCCATCGTCGCGATGACGGCCAATGCCATGCAGGGAGACCGCGAACGCTGTCTGGCCGCAGGAATGGACGACTATGTCGCCAAACCGGTCCGGCCGAAAGACCTTCAAACCATCCTGGAGACCTGGCTCGGCAATCACGCAGATAACACCGGCACGACCGGATAAAAGGACGCACGATCATGTCTGTCCATCCTCTGCGCCTCAGACATCGGCACGAACCGTTACTGGACCCCAGCATCCTCCATGTCCTGCCGGCCAATATCGCCGTGCTCGCCGCCGACGGAACGATCCTGGCCGTCAATGAAGCCTGGGAGCGGTTCGGAGCCGCCAACGGCCTGACCGCGGAAGCCTATGGTGTGGGCCTCAATTACCTGCAGGTGTGCGACAGCGCCGGAACCGACCGGGATGCGATGCAAGTGGCGGAGGGCATCCGGCATATTCTGGACGGCACCATTCGCGCCTTCTCGTACGAATACGAAAGCTCCAGCGCGTTCCTGCGCCGCTGGTTCCGCGTCATCGTCACCCCCATGCAAGGGCACGGACGGTACGGTGCGGTCGTCATGCACATCAACGTCTCGGACCTGAAGCAGGCTGAATCCGCCATGCTTCAGAGCGAGGCGAGGCTACGCGCGATCGTCGATACGGCGGTGGACGGGATCGTCGTGATCAACGAACGGGGGATCATCGAATCCGTGAACCCGGCCGTCACACGCATCTTCGGGTACCGCCCCGATCAACTCCTGGGCCAAAACGTCAAGATCCTCATGCCCGACCCTTACCATTCCGAGCATGACCAATACCTGCTCAATTACCTGTCGACGGGCCAGAGGAAGGTCATCGGCGTCGGCCGCGAAGTGCTGGGCCTGCGCAGTGACAACACCATCTTCCCGCTCGAATTGGCTGTCAGCGAAATGCTCGTCGACGGCACCAGGAAATTCACCGGCATCGTCCGCGATGTGACCGCTCGCAAGCAGGCCGAGGCGCAGTTTCAGCAGGTCGTGGAATCCGCCCCGAACGGCATGTTGATGATCAACCCGCAAGGCACGATCACGATGGTGAACAAACAGGTCGAGACCATGTTCGGGTACACGCGGGACGAAATGCTGGGGCAGCCAGTCGAAATGTTGATTCCCGAACGCTTTCGTCCCGACCATCCGACGCATCGTGCCGGCTATTTCGCCGCCCCGACGTCGCGGGTCATGGGGGCCGGGCGGGAATTGTTCGGCCTGCACAAGAACGGCACCGAGTTTCCCGTCGAGCTGGGCCTCAATCCGATCGACACCCCGACCGGCAAACTCGCCCTGGCCTCGATTGTCGACATTACCCTGCGCAAACGTGCGGATACCGCCCTCTCTCAGGCGTCGCAGGATCTCGAATGGAAAAACTGGGAACTGTCCGAGGCCCGCGATCAGGCGGTCCAGGCCGGCCAGGCGAAGACCGACTTCCTGGCCACGATGAGCCATGAAATCCGTACCCCCATGAACGGGGTCATCGGCATGACGACCCTCTTGCTCGACACCGAGTTGAATCTGGAACAACGGGGGTATCTCGAGACGCTGAAGCATTCCGGCGAATCGCTGCTCCGCATCATCAACGATATTTTGGACTACTCCAAAATCGAGGCGGGCAAATTCTCCATTGAACAGATCCCCTTCGACCTCCGCATGACCATCGAAGATACCTTGGATCTCCTGGCCCCCACCGCCCAAGCGCGGCAGTTGGAACTCGTCGGGCTCATCGATGCCCAGACTCCCCGCACCGTCATCGGCGATCCTGGACGGATTCGACAAATTGTCACCAACCTGGTCGGCAATGCCATCAAGTTTACCGAAAAGGGCGAAGTCTTGGTCCAGGTCCTGCGGTCGGACGAACACTCCGGCTCCGTCACCTTACGCTTCGAGATCATCGATACCGGGATCGGCCTCACCCCGGAAGCCCAATCGAAAATGTTCCAGGCCTTTACGCAAGCCGACAGTTCGACGGCCCGGAAATACGGCGGGACCGGACTCGGTCTGTCCATCTGTAAACGCTTGGTGGAACTGATGGGCGGGAGTATCGAGCTGCAGTCGATGCCCGGCATGGGGACCTGCATCTCGTTCACGGTGAAGCTCGCCACGCAAAAGGAGGGCGAGGCCCCCGTCGCCCCTCCCTTGTCCGTAAAGACTCTCAGCGGGTATCGAGTCTGCCTGGTGGACGATAATGCCACCAATCGGAGTTTGCTCCAGTACCATGTCTCCGCCTGGAACATGCAGCACAAGAGTGCCGTGGATGGACCGTCGGCATTGGCCCTCTTACAGCGTGCCGCCGAGGAGGGCACGCCCTTCGACATCGCCATCGTCGATGTGCACATGCCGGAGATGAGCGGCCTTGAACTGTGCCGCTTGATTAAAGACGATCCCGCAATCTCCAAGACCCACGTCATCCTGCTCACGGCCTCGGGACAACGTGGGGACAGCATACTGGCGAAAGAGGTGGGCGCGGCCGCCTACCTCACCAAACCCATCCGCGAACGCCACCTGGCAGACTGCCTTCGTCTCGCCCTCGGACGCGAGGGCGGCGAGGAGGACCAGGAGCCGCTGATTACGCGGCACAGCCTGTCCGAAACGACAGCCCCTACCATCCAGCGTGTGCTGGTGGTGGACGACAACCCCATCAATCAGCGCGTGGCCGTGAAGATGCTGGAAAAGCTCGGGTGTCGGGTGGACCTCGCAGGAACCGGCATGGAGGCGTTGGCCGCCATCTGCCGGCATCCCTACCCACTGGTGTTCATGGACTGCCAAATGCCGGAACTCGACGGATTCGAAACCACCCGGTTGATTCGCTCCCAGGAGCCACCGGGCGCGCATCTTCCCATCATCGCCATGACCGCCAATGCGATGGCCGGTGACCGCGAAGCCTGCCTCTCGGCCGGCATGGACGATTTCATCAGCAAACCGATCATCGTCGAGGAGCTGCGCGCGAAGGTCGCGCACTGGCTGCCCGATGCCAAGCCGCAAGACCGGAAGTCCTCCACCGGCCACGACACGCCTGCAGACACCTAGTCGGCGGAGATCGTTTCCCTCCCGATCGCACGCGGGCACGGGCCCTCGGCCCGGCTCGCCGATCTCGTTCTTCCTCTGCACGCCGCAATCGCGCTCATGATTGACAGAACCCCCCGCGCCCACTAGGATACGCCCTCAACAAGGAGGGTCCGTACACGCGTGAGTCATCCGTCTCCAGCTCAGACCCCGTCCGCACCGTCTACCGCAGCCCATCGCGTCGAGCAGCTCTTCGAAATCCTGATCTTCGGCAGCCGATGGATTCAGGCTCCGCTCTATGGCGGACTGATTGTCGCCGAACTCCTCTATGCCGCCAAGTTCCTGACGGAGCTGTGGCACATGATCGTCCATTTCCGCGAGGAGAGCGAAACCCTGTTCATGCTGGGCGTGCTGTCACTGATCGACGTCACCATGGTGGCCAACCTCTTGACCATGGTCATCATCGGCGGCTACGCCACCTTCGTCAGTAAACTCGACCTGGAGACCCACCCGGACCGCCCGGAATGGCTCACCCATGTGGACCCCGGCACCATCAAGATCAAGCTGGCTGCCTCGTTGGTCGGTATTTCCAGCATTCACCTCCTCAAGGCCTTTGTGGATGTGACCAACGAAAACCCCGAACACATCAAGTGGAAGATTTTCATTCACATGACCTTCCTCGGTTCGGCTATCTTTCTGGCCTATACCGACAAACTGATGCAGCGGGACCGGAAACACTAACGGCGCCGCGGGAACGACCGGGCTGGGTCCCGTTCCGTCGTATCGATTGAGATACGGGTGGTATCTATTCCGATAAGCGCTCACCCATGTCGGCAGATCCCGTCCCTCCGCTCCTTCGGTGTTCCCTCGCCATTGGCGGCACTGTCCTGTTGCCTCGCATGACGACCCGCGTCTCCGCCTCCGGGGCATGTGCCTTGCCTTTCCTTAATCTGAACAGGCTCGTGCCGGCCTCTCTGGGCCGATCGTCGATCACCGCCATGGAGTCCTGATGACTACTCCCGCTCCGCAGAAAGATACCTATCTGACACTCGCCAACATTCTGGGAGAAGAAACGGAACTGCTGCATGGCCCCTTCCCTGAAGCCCATCCCCTCAAGATCCTCCAAGCAGCCACGCCCACCGAAGGGTCGGACAGGCGGTATCTCGACGAACTCCACCGCCACATTCACGCGTGCCATCCGAAGCGCGCAGGCCTGTGCCTGTCCGGGGGCGGCATCCGAAGCGCCACCTTCAGCCTGGGCGTCCTGCAATCCCTGGCGCGCCTGCAGTTATTGGACAAATTCGACTACCTGTCTACCGTGTCCGGCGGCGGATATATCGGCAGCTGGCTCACCGCCTGGATTCATCGCCACCCGCGCGGCCTGACAGGCGTCATCGAGGACCTGAACAGAACCTCCAAGGCCGGTTCGGAGGACGCGTCGCTCCCGGTCCGCTGGCTCCGGAACTACAGCAACTATCTGAGCCCGCACCTGGGGTTCTTCTCCGCCGACTCCTGGACCCTACTCGGCATCTATTTGCGGAACCTCCATCTGAACTGGATGGTCCTGCTTCCCTTGCTGATGATGCCGCTGCTCGCGCCGCGCTGGATCATCGCCCTCGCCCAGCTCAATGCCACAGAGACCTCACCACCGCCGATATCCGCCTCCTTGCTCCTGGTCATAGGCATCGGCCTCGCCGTCATGGCGTTGATCTATCTCCACCTCTGCCGTCCCACGCTCCGGGAGTACCGCCGCGATACCTGGTGGCAAACACTCGAAAGCCAGCGCTGGTTTCTGATCGCCTGCCTCTGTCCGTTGATCATCTCAGTCGTCTGCCTCACCACCGCCTGGGCCTGGTTGCGTAACGGCGGCGGCACGCCCGATCAATTCACCGTGAGTCAAGCCAGCCTCGGCGGCGCCTTGATTCATACGGGCAGCTGGCTCTTTTCGGCCGTGGCGCTCAAACGATTCAAGACGTTCAGCCGGTGGCTTTTCTGGGAAACCCTGGCCGTCGCGGCGACCGGTGCATTGGGCGGATGGCTGCTCCGGGCCTCGCTCATCAACACCTTCGGCCTGGCCAGCATGGCCTCTCACACGGAATGGTTCGCCACACTGGCGGTACCCGGCGTTCTGACGATCTTTCTGCTCACCGCGACGATCTTTATCGGCCTCGCCAGCCGGTTCACCGAGGAACAGGACCGCGAGTGGTGGGGCCGCACCGGTTCCTGGGTGCTGATCGTCATGGTCATGTGGACGGGCCTCTGCGCCATCGTCATTTTCGGGCCCGGTCTGATCTATTGGATGACGCCACAAGTCGCCGCCTCGGTCGGCGGCCTCTCCGGGCTCCTGACGCTCGTGCTCGGGTTCAGTTCCAAAACGACGGCGCAAGAACAGGAAGAACGGTCGCAAATGACGATCCTGTCGGATATGGCCGTCAAAGCCGCCGCGCCGATCTTCATGCTCTGCGTCTTCATTGCGCTCTCGTTGGGCACCAGTTGGCAATTGGACCTCCTCGCTCACCAGTATGGGAGACACCTCAGCGATCTCACGGATCCGCAGGCGCTCGCAGACACCGGCTGGCCGGATCCTTGGGGCCACGAACAGGTGCTCCACCACACCCCGATCTGGATGTTGTTCCGCTTCACGGTGACGGTGGCCCTGCTGGGATTGCTAATGTCCGGGCTGATCAACATCAATCGTTTCTCCTTGCACGCGATGTACCGCAACCGGCTCATCCGGGCCTATCTCGGAGCCTCCCGTCGGCAGCCTGAGCGCGAACGAACCTTCAACCCCTTCACCGGGTTCGACAATCTGGACAACCCCGCCATGGGCGATGTGCGATTTGACGACGTGCGTCTCGCACGCTGGATGTTCGAGAAGGAATTCGCGCCGGACACCTGCGCGTTACTGGACGCGTTCCACGCGCGCCCCTCCTCGTCACCGGCCCAGCTGGATGCGCTCACCGCGCGGCTCTCCCAAGAATTGTCCGATGCCGTGGCGCACAACCGGCTCGGACCTGTTGCCGATAGGTTACGCCTCGGGCCGGCCTGTCGCACGAAGATGGCCGCCCTGGAGCTGCCGAATACCGCCGCGGGCCGACAGGCTGCAACCTGGTTCACCAGGCTGTTTGTGAACCGATTGCATCGGCAAGCGGCGCGCCCGCTCCATCTCATCAACATTGCCCTGAACCTGGTGAAAGGGGACAACCTCGCCTGGCAACAACGCAAGGCCCAATCCTTCACCATCAGCGCCCTCCATAGCGGGAGCTGGAATTTAGGCTATCGCCGCTCCGAAGAATATGGCGCGAACCGGTATCTGGATCAGGGGCTTTCGCTGGGCACGGCGTTGGCCATTTCCGGCGCGGCGGCCAGTCCCAACATGGGCTACCATTCATCATCCGCGGTGACGTTCCTGCTGGCGCTGTTCAACGTTCGTTTGGGCTGGTGGCTGGGCAATCCGGGGCGTGCCGGCGCAGACACCTATCGGCGTGCGTCGCCCTCGGTTTCCATACAGCCCCTGCTGGCTGAAACCTTCGGCCTCACCGACTCCTGCCACCCCTATGTCTATCTTTCGGACGGCGGGCATTTCGAGAATCTCGGCTTGTATGAAATGGTGCTGCGCCGCTGTCATTGTATTCTCGTGGTGGATGCCGGGTGCGACCCTCGCTTGACGTTCGAGGATCTGGGCAATGCCATCCGCAAGATCAGAATCGACCTCGGGATCGACATCGAACTGAATCTGGACCAGATCAAGCGGGCGGAGGGCGCGAAGACGAGCAATCGGCACCATGCCATCGGCACGATCCGCTACGACAACGTCGATGACAACGCCACGGCCGGCACATTGATCTATCTGAAACCGTCGCTGACGGGCAATGAGCCGTCGGACGTGCAGGATTATGCGGCTCGCCATTCCGCATTTCCCCACGAACCGACTTCCGATCAGTTCTTCGATGAAGCCCAATTCGAATCCTATCGCCGCCTGGGCGAACATGTGGCGCAAGAAGTCCTCCGCCCGGCGCTGCATCGCACGGAGCAGGACTTTTCACGCCTCTGTCATGCCCTGCGTTCGCATTGGGTGACGACCCCGCCGGGCATGCAGGAGTCTTTCCTCGGCGAAACGGACGATCTGAAAGACCTGGAGCGGCTCTTGCGGGACGATCCGGACCTGCTGCGTTACGACCTGGAGATCTATCCGGAGCTCTGTTCCGTCTTCGGCCTGGATCCCGGTAGCATCGCGCTCAATCCTCGCGCCGCGCTGCATACGTGCAATCTGCAAATCCAACTCATGGAGCAGGTCTATCTCGCCGTGAAGCTGGAAGAGTTCCACGGCCATGCGCTCAATCGCGGATGGATGAACCTGTTTCGACGCTGGACCTCCTCGGCCACGTTCCGGATGTTCTGGCCCACCGTGTGCAGCGTGTATAGCCAACCCTTCGTTCGTTTTGCGGGCCAGCACTTCAACCTCTCGATAGACCAAGTCGCGGTGCTGCAACCGCTGGAACAGGCCGGCGACCTTACCTCCTTGTTCCGGGAGTTGTTGATCGAATGGGCGTCGGTGCCCGACTATGCGGAGACGTTCATGAACGCGCTGAAGCGGCCGTTACCGCTGGCGGAGGTGACCGACGGCCCGCCACCGCCGCTGGCGGCCTGGCAGATGCGTTTGCCGGCCATCGACTCCGAGGCTGGACCGGTCGGCTCCGGTGAAATTCTAGCGGTCGTCGCCGCGACACGACTCTCGGTGACCGGACACCGGCTCGCCTTGTATGGCTGGGTTCGTCCCGCCTACCGGGGGCTGGGCTTGGGGCATCGTCTATTCGGCACGGCCATTGACGAACTGATGGGCGCCTATGGCGGTCATCAGCTGATTGTCGATTTAGGCCAGGACGATGCGGCCTGGGCCGGCACATCGATACGCAACATCGGATGGCTGCGGTTTTATGAACAGTTGGGATTTACGCGGGACCGTTCGGACCCGATGCGCTTTCAGATGATTCGCGAGCTTTTGTAGGGCCAGGGAGGGGGAGCGGGGCGATCAGACAGAAGGCTGTTGAGCCGGCGAGACCAGATTCTGCACCTGTTGCAGTAACGCATCGCGGCTGAACGGTTTCTCCAATGCTCCATGCGCGCCGAAGGCCGTGGCAATCTTGAGGATATCGTATCCTGGCAGCGGCTGACCGGAGATGGCCAGGATTTTGATGCGCGACGGCGAATTGTGCAGCAGCAAGATGGTTTCCAGCCCATCCTGCACCGGCAAATACATATCCAGAATCATCAGATCCGGCGCTTCACGTTCGATGGTCGCCATCGCCTCCTTGCCGTCCGCAGCCTCGAGCACACGATGCCCTTCTGCCTCCAGAATCGCCCGTAACCACCCGCAAATCTGCTGGTTGTCATCCGCGATCAAGACCAACGGCATGCAGGCCCTCCCCGCTGTCACACATAGTGGCCGGACGACATGGACCGGATCGGCAGAGCCCTGGCGTAGAGTGTCGCGGCCTGCGTCCGTCTGCTAATTCCCAGTTTGGAAAAAATGTTCGCGAGGTAATTCTTCACGGTCTTATCGGAGAGGTCGAGGGCGGAGGCGATTTCCTTGTTCGTTTTGCCTTCCGCGACCAAAGGCAACAACCGGTACTCCTGCGGAGACAGGGCGACCAAGGACTTGGACGAAAGGCCATTGCCCATGTCGTGCACTTCCCTCAGCACCATGCCGAGCAAGTGCGGCTGGAACACGACATCACCGGAGGCCACTCTGCGAATCGCATCGAGCCACGTATCCACCGGCGCATCCTTGAGCAGATACCCGCGCGCCCCTGCGACAATGGCCTCCTGAACCACAGTCGGGTCGTCCTGAATGCTCAGCATGAGCACCCGCCGGGCAGGGTCGCGAGCGATCAATTGCCGGCAGGTCTCCACGCCCGAGAGATCCGGTAGACGGCTATCCAATAACACCAGGTCGGGATTCAGCTGCTCCACCACGTCAATCCCTTCCTCCCCCGACATCGCTTCTCCCACCACCCGCAAATCCGTCGCCGTGAGCAGCTGTTCGCGGATGCCGAGACGCACCATCCGACTGTCATCGATCAACACCATCCGATAGAAAGACTGCCGTTCCATGTCCCCCCCATCGCTCCGCCACTGCGAGCTTGTCGAGGGTTGTAGTTTCGGCAGATTGAGGCTGTAGGAATATAGGCAGGAGGTGGATTTACGCGTCAGTATTCGACTGACGCCTGCTCAGTGGACATGCTAAGGGCCGAAGGGAGGGGGAAAGCCGACCCGGCTAATCGATCAATCGAGCCTCGATGGCATATCGGATCAGCTCGCCGGTACTTTCGCAGGACAGCTTTTCCAGGATCCGCGCACGGTAGGTGCTGATGGTTTTCACGCTGAGACAGAGTTCTCCCCCAATGACTGACACCGATTTGCCCTGCCCCAGCAACCGAAGGACTTGCAGCTCACGATCCGAGAGCCGCGCATGGCGAACCTCTGCCGTACCGGTTTCAAAGGCCTGGGCCAGCTGTTCGGCGAGGGCCGAGGTGATATAGCGGCCGCCTTGCAGCACGCGGTTCACCGCCGCCAGTAACTCAGCGGGCGCGCTTTGCTTGGTGAGATAGCCGGAGGCCCCCGCCCGGATCGCCCGCATCGCAAATTCTTTTTCCGGATAGAGGCTCAACATCAACACGGGCAACCGGGGTTGCAAGAGCTTGGCCTCCTTCAAGACATCCAGCCCGTGCTTGTCGGGCAGGGCAATGTCGAGAATCATCATGTCCCAGGGCTGACGACGTATCGCCTCGAGCGCCTCCTCGCCGGTCTCGGCCTCCAGAATGTCTGAACACAGCTGTTCATCCTCGAGTAAATCGCGCACCCCTCTGCGGACGACCGGATGGTCATCGGCAATCAGACACCGGCATTTATTCATCACCTGCTTTCCTCCGCCGTCGACGCCAGTCCGTCGCTTCACGATTTGTGACACGCGCAGGATCCGGTTCCGAACCGACCGGAATGACCACCTGCACCAAGGTTCCCGCCTCCGAACCGGAGAGGATCTCGACGTGCCCACCCAGTATTTCCACCCGCTCCCGTATACCTCGCAAGCCGAAGCCTCCCGTCGGAGTCAATCCCGCCACATCGAAACCGATGCCGTCATCCTTCACCGTCATCCGCCACTCCTGCCGGCTCGCTGTAATGACGATGGCGACGTTTGTCGCGCGCGCATGGCGAATCACGTTGGTCAGCAATTCTTGAACAATGCGGTATAACGCGGTTTCCAGCGTGGACCCGCGTGATGGTCGGCGCTCCGTCTGCTCAAACACGAGCGAGCAGCACAGCCCGGTACGTGCCTGCACGTCCGCAATCAGCGCCTCTAACCCGGCCTTCAATCCTAACTCTTCCAAGACCGGCGGCCGGAGGGCACGGACGATCTGACGCAGGCGGACAAACAGCAGATCCGTCGTTTCCAAGGCGCGGGTCAAGCGTTCCTGGCTTCGAGGGCCCAGGCCCTTGGGCCGCCCGGCCACGATCCGCTTCACCGAGGCCAAATCAAATTTGAGCGAGGTCAGCAACTGTCCCAATTCGTCATGCAACTCGCGCGAGAGACGGCGGCGTTCGTTGGATTCGACCAGTTGCAGTTCCTGCGACATGGCTTGAAACCGTCGATAGGCTTCTTCGAGCGACGCATAGGCACGTTTGGGCGCCGTCACATCGATCATGGCGCCGATCAATCGTACGGCGGTTCCCTCTTCATTCCTAACGATATGGGCCCGATCCAGGAAATAGCCATAGGTGCCGTCGCCTAGCAGGAACCGATATTCTGCCGCAAGGGTCTGTGCCTCCGACCCGATGGCCTGCCGCACCATGGCCAGAATCGGCGCCCGATCTTCGGGATGTAACCGCACCGTCCAGGCATCGATACTCGGTTCACGTTTGGCATCATAGCCGAACTTCTCGCAAGCGTTAGGACTCCACCAGTGTTCATTCGTCACGAGATCCCAGTCCCATAACACATCGTTGGTGGCCTGGGCCACGAGACGAAACCGCTCCTCGCTGAATCGGAGCCGCAGTTCCGTGCGCTTGCGCTCCGAGATGTCGCGAACCGTGGCGAAGTTATACTCCCGCCCTTCGAAGACCACGAAGTTGGCCACAACCTCCACGGGATACACTTCGCCGGATTTCGATCGATGCTGCGTTTCCAGGCGCTGCCAGCCGGTCTCCCGAAGCTCCTGCCAGTGGCGCGCCCATACCTCCATCTGATAGTGGGGATCGATATCCGGCACGCCCATTCGAAGCAATTCGTCTTTGGTGTAGCCCGTCCGTTCGCAGGCCGCCGCGTTCACGAGCAACAGGCGCGCCGACTCGTCCACCCAGAACACCATGTCTCCCGCCCGCTCGATGGCGAATTGCGTCAAATGCAACTGCGCCTCCGCCCGCTTCCGGTCGGTGATATCGCGCATGAACGCGCAGGCGTATTCCCCGCCCTCGTGAACCAGAAAATTGATGGTCGTGTCGGTCTGGATCACGGTCCCGTCTTTTTTCTGATGCCGGGACTCATACGAGAAGAATTTCCTCACTTTCAAATGCTGCCACCGGGTCTGCCAGTTCTCACGCGGGAAATTCGTATCGAGGTCGTGCACCATCTTGGACAAAAGCTCGTCGCGGGTGTACCCCAACATCTCGCAGGCCGCTTCATTGACATCCAGAATACGCGCCCCGGCACTCACCAGAAAGACGGCGTCCACCGCCTGCTGAATCGAGAACTGGGTAAGGCGCAGCGCGCTCTCCGTGCGCTTCCGTTCAATGGCGAGGCAGGCGAGATGCGAGGCGCGCGCGACGATGGGCGCTTCTTCAGTCGGCTGGCGGGGAGTCTGGTTATAGATAGCGAAGGTGCCCAGAACCTTGCCTTGCGCCGAGACGATCGGAGTCGACCAACAGGCCCGAAGGCCATGCGCCAGGGCGAGGTCGCGAAAGTCCTCCCAGAACGGATGGCTCGCGATATCCCTCACCACCACTTGCCGGCCGGTGAATGCGGCCGTGCCGCACGATCCGCACGCGGGACCGATGGCGATCCCATCCAACGCCTGGACATAGGACTCGGGGAGGTTGGGTCCCGCGCCATGGCGCAAGTGGGCTTCATCGTCCTCCAGCAACAGGACGGAGCACAGCACGCCGTCCAACAATCCCTCC
Organism: Nitrospira sp.; assembly: GCA_009594865.1. Classification (GTDB taxonomy): domain Bacteria; phylum Nitrospirota; class Nitrospiria; order Nitrospirales; family Nitrospiraceae; genus Nitrospira_A. The sequence continues at coordinate 34,335 of VOPT01000013.1, forward strand.
ATCATGAGGCAAATTTCTGCCAGGACCGCCGACAACGGCGCATCCGATCCCATCATCTCCAACACGCGTGTTTCCGAGGCGAGCATTTGCTCGACCTTCTTGCGCTCGGTGATGTCTCGTCCCACGCCGGTGACACCGATGACCCGCCCCTGCAAATCCCGATAGGGAGCGCCGGTCCAATGGTAGAGCATGGTTCGGCCGTCTTTTGCCAGGAGATGGCCTTCCAGCTCCGCATACCCCTGCTCGTAGGCCTCCCGGATGGCGGCAGCCGTTCGTTCCGCTTCTTCGGCAGGCACCATGTCAAGCGCCGGCTTGCCTTGTAATTCCTCCCGCGTATAGCCAGTGACCGTTTCCAGTCGCAGGTTCCATTTGGCGACCCGCCCCTCCAGGTCCAACGCAAAAATCACGTCAGGGACGGTCTCCATAATCGCCTGAAGATTGCTGAGCGCTTCGTCACGTTCCCGCTCGGACTGCTTGCGCTCGCTGATATCGGTGATGGTCCCCACCATGCGCAATGGACGGCCATCCGGCTCCCTGGCAACCACTTTCCCGCGATTGAGATACCAGCGAAAGGCGCCGGATTGCTGTCGCAGCCGCACTTCCATTTCCTGCACGGGAGTGTGGCCGTCCACATGGGCCTGCACAATTTCTGCGGTGCGTGCGACATCGTCAGGATGGACCAGCGCCTCAAAAAAGGCGCGGGTAGGCGTGATCTCGTCGGGCTGATACTCGAGTAATCGAATGCACTGCGGGCTGTAGTACACGTCATTCGTCTGCATATCCCAGTCCCACATGCCCTCGTTGGTGGCCTCGATGGCAAGGTGGAACCGCTCTTCACTGGCCCGCAGCGCGCGCTCCGCGGATTTGCGTTCGGTGATATCGGCATGTGACCCGAGCAGCCGGACCTTTCTCCCATCCGCGTCCTCGACAAACGATGCGCGTGCGACGATCCAGCAATAGGAGCCGTCCTTCCGCCGCATGCGAAATTCCTGTTCGTAGACCCCCACTGGATTATGAAAGTAGTGCTGCACATGCGCCAACGCCCGGTCATGGTCGTCAGGGTGCAGCCGTGATTCCCATTCTTCAAACCGTCCGGCAATTTCATGACTATCGTAGCCAAGCTGCGCTGCCCATTCGTCTGAGAAAAACACCTCATTGGTTTCGGTATTCCAATCCCAGAGTCCCGTGCTGGAAGCCCGCAGCGCCTGTTTCAGCTTTTCTTGCATCCTCCTCAACGCTCGATCGGCTCGTGTACGTTCGGTGATATCCCGTACAAACGCCATGTGACATTCGACCTCGTTGTAGCGGATAACATTCACACTGACATCGATCGGGATCAGACGGCCGTCTTTGGCGCGATGACAACTTTCAAACGATGCCCGGCCCTTCTGTCTCGTCTCCTCCCAGAAACTCGACCAGGAATCAGGCTGGAAGTACGGATTGATGTCATGGACTTTCATCCGGCGAAATTCTTCTTTGGAGTAGCCCAACATGGAACAGGCTGAATCGTTCACATCAAGTAATTCTGCGCCGACGCCCACCCAGTAAATGGCCTCCGTCGCGTGATCGACCGTGTATTTGGCCAGCTGTAGCTCCTCCTCCGTCCGCTTCCGTTCGGTAATGTCCTGGACCATCGCAAGCGTATACCGCGGCGCACCGTTCTCATCGCGAATCACGGACACACCGACCTGAGCCCACACGACGCAGCCGTCTTTCCGGATGTACCGCTTCTCAAATACATCACAGACGCGTTTTCCAGCCAGTAACGTCTGCAGGCGTTCGAGATTCTGTCCAAGATCGTCCGGATGAGTGATCGATTGAAACGTGCGGGCTAGGAGCTCCTGCTCTGAATAGCCCAGAAGCTTGCAGAACGCCTGGTTGACCTCCTGAATGCGGCCACCCACGTCCGCGATGGACATCCCCACCGTGGCATTGCGGTAGGCGGCGCGGAAGCGTTCTTCGCTGGCTCGCCGATCCTGTTCGGCCTGCTTGCTTTCGGTGATGTCCTTTACATAGGCGACGCGTGAGACCGGCACTCCGTTGGCGTCCCTGATGAGCATGACCTCGACCAGCACCGGGAAGAGGCTGCCATCCTTGCGCCGGTGGATGGACTCGAACGTCAGGCCGCCTGTGTCATCAATACGCTCGATGCGCTCCGCCAGAGCGGCATGTTCCTCAGGAGGATAGATCGAAAAGACCGGTTGGCCGATCAATTCCTCCACGGCATACCCGCATTGACGGGCAAAGGCAGGGTTCACGGCCAGAAAGGTATTGGTCGCCAGATCCGCATGGGCCAGACCGAGTTGTGCCTGATTGAACACCTGTTGCCAGCGTCGCGCCCCATCTTCGGCCTGCTTGCGCTCCGTAATATCGGTGGTCGCGCCGACCATGCGATAGGCGCGCCCCTGCTCATCCCATAACGCCTGGGCGCGTGTCTGAACCCACCGGTAGGTTCCGTCCTTGTGCAAGGCCCGGCATTGCACGTCATACGGGGTGCGGCGGGAAAAATGTCTGTGGATCTCGGCCTTCACCCGCGGCAAGTCGTCGGGATGCAGCCGGTTGAAGAATGAGGACTCATGATCCGGCAATTCGTCCTCGGCAAATCCCAGCATCGCCTTCCAGCGAGCGGACAGCACGGCTTGGCCGGTGAGCACGTTCCAGTCCCAGATGCCGTCGGAGGACCCGCGTAGCGCCAGGGCATACCGCTCTTCGCTCTCCGCGAGCTGTTGCTCCGCGAGATGGCGCCCCAATTCGCTGCCGGCACGACCGGCGGCCACACGCAGCAGGGCTTCTGCCCGTTCGGCATCCGGCAACGGAGTCCGGGCAAGCATGGCGATCCACCCGACGGGCACCCCCGTGGGCGAGGGCAGTGTCAGAGCCATGTACGACTCGATCGACAGGTCGCGCAGCGCCTCGTCTCGGGGGAACAAGGCCTGCACGCCGGACGCGTAGTGACAAAATTCTTCGCGGAGCACCTGCTCGCACGGTGTCCCTGCGAGGTCATAGTCGATCGGCTCAAGAGGCCCCTTCGGCCCCCACCCCACCACCGACGCCCCGCGCCGGTCTCCCGGCAGCACCCTGAGACAGAATCCGTAGTCCGCCCCAATTGTCTGCGCCAAGGTCTCCACGAGCTCCTGAAGGAAGGCCGTGCCTGTGAGCCTGGTGATCGGAGCCATCAGGCGCAATACCTCTTCATTTCGCTTCTGCGCCGTAAGATCCCGCACCGATAGGATCCCGCCGATCCAGTCTCCATGGGACGAGCGTGGCACATGATTCCAGCGCACCCGCAGGAGGGAGCCATTGGCGCTCACAAACCTATCGTCTTGCGCAAGCAACGTGGTGCCGCGCAGGCAGGCCTGCGCAAGCTCGCACGATCCGGCCTCACCTTCGCACCCTCCCTGGCCATGACGGTGCAACCACTCATGCAGCGACCGCCCCACGAGGGCGGAGGCCGGCGCGCCCAGAAGGTCCTCTGCCGCTCGATTGACCTGAAGGATTCCGCCGCCGCAATCGAGAACGAACGCCGCCTCGGTGAGGGTGGCCACCTGGTCAGCGATGGACATCGCTTCGGCGGATGATCGCTCGGACCTCAGCCTTCGCAGCTCCAAGAGGGCCGCGGTCTGACGCGCCAATCGTCGAATAGTCGGGCCGTCTTCTTCGGTCACCGCCCGGGGAATCGAATCCATCACGGCAATCGTTCCCACGGCATGCCCCTCGTGCGTCACAATGGGCGCGCCACAATAAAACCTGACATGCGGGGAGGCACGGACCAAGGCATGGGCCAAGAAGCGCGCATCGACGGAGGCATCCTCCACGACCACCGGATCCGCGCCTTGAATGGTGAAGGAGCACAGTCCGCACGCGCGGTCGCTGTGGCTGATGTCGAGACCGTGGGCCGCTTTGACCCACTGCCGGTCTCGGTCGATGAAGGTGATGGCGGCAATCGGGGCCTTAAAGATCGAGGCGGCCAGTTGCACGAGCTCGTCGAAATCGGCTTCCGGAGGAGAATCGAGAATGCGGTAGCGCCACAGCGCCCCTAGACGCGCGGTTTCATCGGATGGCAGCGTATGCGTCCCCATGCGTGCGCTCCCACGCGCGAGAGAATGAACTGGTCGGAGTTACAAACCGGGCCGAGTCATATCACAAATCCCCAGGATGGACTAGGGCCATATGGAATGCCCTGGCCCAGGGTAGGGGGCTTCCAGTAGGTGTCAGGCACGTGAAGTTCGGCTATAACCACGCAGGAACAGCGGTGCCATCGGCCGCGCGCCAGGTAGGCACCCAGGCCAATGCCACCAGTTTGACGACGATATTCGATTTGCTGGGCTTCAGCGAAATCGGGTCGAGCCTTTCCGTCAAGGGATCCGTCGCCGCCATCTGGGCGTCACGTTCCGACTTGAATTGCGTCTCAAGGTCCGCCAGCTGTTGCTGAAGCGTGGCGACATTGTCTTCCGCATGACCGACTTCTTGCGATTCCTTCATCACACGGCCCGCGCTGCGAATCGCCGTCGTGGCACGGCCGATGTTGGTGGCGCTGAGAGTCTTGCGGCCGAGAAACGCGCCCAGAATCGACGCGCCCACGGAAATGACGGCTTGCACCTGACTGGATCGGGATTCGTTCTGCTGCTTCTCGCGGGCTTGCTCGGCGCGCCGGACCCGATCCCGTAGGGTCGTGATCTTGGGCGCATATTTTTTCCGCAGCTCCTCGCTGAGCCTGTCACGTTCCTCCCGACCGACCTGCTGTAACCGGACGCGAAAGTCGCGTTCCGACTCGCCGGGCTTCGACAGCATGTTCGTGGTGGGACTTCGCCAGAGCTCCAGCTTTTGCGTGCGAAACAACCAGCCGGACAGATCGTTCTTCCAGCTGTCGTATTGCTTGCCCTTGCTCGCCGCAGCAGGCAGCGCCGCAAACTCCGCACCGGGGGCCGGTTCGCGTTCAAGATCCGAAACCTGCACCTCCGCGGCCGTGGACTGTTCCCACTCCACCGGAACGACGCCGCTGCTGATAGCGGCCAGGCGAGTGACGTCATTGGTCGCCTCGACCGCCGCTTTGTTCTCGACAAACCGTACCTGCGCCACGCCCAGGACCATCGGCTGATAGATGAGCGATGCGCCGCCTGGTTGCATGCCGCGGAGCGGGATAAAGTATTGCGGCACATCGGGGGGCAGCATGGGCCGGGAGGCCGTCGTGCGCGACGCGGCACTCGTCAATCCCGAAGCGGCAGCAACGCCCGGTTCATCCTGCCGGCGAGTGGGAGAGGGGAGCGGTCGCTTCACCGGATCCATCAGCTGTTTGATCTGCGTCCGTGTGAGCGGCCCGCGCAGATACGACAAGGTCCATCGGGTTTGAAACACTTCCGGCGCATCCTCATGCACATTATTCAACAGAAAGACCCGGTTTCCGAGCCCGGCCAGGATCTGCTCCATCTGCTGACGATCGAACCTCTTCCCGCTGCTGGCCGCCGCGCCTTCCAAGCCTTCGATCACCCGTGCCTTGTCGCGCTCCGTTTGCAAGCGACCGATGAACCAGGTGCCGGTATTGGCCAGCCCCTTGTAATCGAGATCGACCGGATTTTGCGTCGCCAGCACGACGCCCAGCCCGAACGCGCGCGCCTGCTTCAAGAGCGTCAAGAGCGGCGCCTTGGACGGCGGGTTCGCGACCGGAGGAAAGTAGCCGAAAATTTCGTCCATATAGAGGATCGCGCGCAGGCTGGTGGTGCCCGATTGAGACCGGACCCACCCCAATGTCTGGTTGAGCAACAGCGAGACAAAAAACATCCGCTCGGCGTCGTTCAAATGCGCAATCGAAAAAATCGCAATCCGAGGCTTCCCCGAGGGGCCATACAACATCTGCCCGACATCCAGCGCCTCGCCTTCCATCCAGGCGGTAAAACCCGGCGCGGCCAGCAGATTGTTCAACTGCATGGCCAGGGCAAACCGTTCTTTTGAAGGGAAGAACGATTCCACATCCAGCACGCCGACTTTGGTCATCGGTGGCGTTTGAATCTGATGGATCAGGGCCGCCAGGTCCAGATCGCGCCCCGCCCGCCAGGCACTGTCCAGAATGGATGCCAATAAAATGTGCTCGCGGCTCTTGATCGGATCAGCCTGCAGGCCAATGAGGCCCAACACACTCGTCACGGTCGTGGCGATCCGTTCGCGCAAGAGTTCCGCATCATCGAGCATCTCGGGTGACGGAGCGGCAAAGGATTTCAGAATCGACACCGGCAGGCCGGCGTTACTACCGGGTGTATAGATGACCACGTCCGCCGCATCGCGCAATTTTTGAATCCGCTCGCCGCTCTGCCCCCATTCGCCTAACCCTGTCTGCCATAGGGCCGCTTGCTGCGCCGCATAGTCAGCCGGAGAAAGCCCTTTTTTGCGCGCGTCGTCCTCATTGATCCAGGGCGCAAAGTCCTCG
>VOPT01000047.1 GCA_009594865.1 Nitrospira sp.
CTGTACGACTCGCGCGCCATGCGGCAGTTTGTCGGGATTGATCTGGGCCGCGAACCGGTGCCTGATGAAACCACGATCTGCAAATTTCGGCATCTCTTGGAGGCCCACCAGTTGGGCGAACAGCTCTTTGCGCGGATCGGGACCTATCTGGCTGCGCAGGGCTTGACGGTCAGCCGGGGCACCATCGTGGATGCCACCATCATCAGTGCCCCCAGTTCGACGAAGAATCGCACCAAGGAGCGGGATCCAGAGATGCATCAGACGAAGAAGGGGAACCAGTGGTACTTCGGCATGAAGGCCCATATTGGCGTGGATAGCCGCACCAAGCTGATTCATTCGGTGGCGGCCACGGCGGCCAATGTGCATGACAGCCAGATGTTGCCGGATCTGTTGCACGGTCAGGAGACGCGAGTCTGGGGCGATGCCGCCTACAGCGGACAACGCGATGTGATTCAGCAACACGCCCCCGAGGCCAAGAGCTTCATCCAGGCCAAAGCCCATCGCCACCGGCCCCTGAGCGAGACGGAGCGCGGCCGCAATCGCACCAAGTCGAAGGTCCGCGCGAAAGTCGAACATGTGTTCTTGGTGATCAAGCGGATCTTTGAGTGGTCCAAGGTGCGGTACCGCGGGCTGGCGAAGAATACCAATTGGCTCTGGGGCACCTGCGGCTTGGCGAATTTGTATGTGGCGAGGCGGCGCCTGTTGGCGGGGACATAGAACGCGCATGTCCGCCGGGGGGCAGTGGGCTGTCGGACGGTGGATGTATCCCGACGTAGACGCTCCCGGACCACCAGATGCCCACCAAATAGCCTGATAGCCTGCTGAACCATCCCAAGAATAAATTGCTCGGGGCAAACGTGAATTAATCAGACGTTCCTTAAAAAGAAGGCTTCGTCCCTCACGGCTCCGCCTCTTCGATCTCCTCGACCGATTCTTTGAGCGCCGCCACGAACGCCTCCGGTTGAGCCAGCGCCTGTTCGGTCAGTTGAAATTCCGACACCAGCACCCCGTCTTTATCCACGACGATCAAGCGATAGCCCTGTTTCACGACGACTCCTTCTTTCTACACGATCTTGGATGAGTGTCATGGTGACCGCATGGAAGCAATGCTGTCAGGCTTCTCTCCGGGAAGCAACCCGCTATGTAGGCGGCATAGCAGGCCGTCCTGCAAAAACGCCGCTGGTAGGCTTTTCCCGCATCATGAGGGAGCGCCGGACGAATGTTAGGTTTTCGACTGGCATTGCTGGTAGGATGAGACACGGTTCAGACGGCTTTGAACGTCAAAAGAAAGGACTTCAAGTTGAATACAACGAAACTCATGGCCGCGTGTCTGGTGTTCGCTCTGGTCGGTGTGCCGACTCTGTCGTTCGCGAAGGCGCGCGGAGGAGGGGGAGGCTTCTCTAGCGGGTCGCGCGGCGGCAGTTCCTCGGGCAGCATGGGCAGTCGCGGATCGCGGACGTATCAAGACAACGGGGCCAAGCCGATTGAGCAATCGACGACGGCCAGGCCTTCCGCCACCCCGCCGCCTTCGATGGCCGGCAATCCCTCGACGGCGTCCAGGCCCGCGCCCGCTGCGCAGCCCTCCTGGTTTCAACGCAATCCGCTCCTGGCCGGCATCGCCGGAGGTCTTGCAGGAACCTGGTTGGGGCATATGATTTTTGGCGCAACGGACACGAGCGCGCGCACGACGGACGGGGCTGAAGGCGAACAGGCTGCCGGCGGCTCAGGCTCAAACGGCATGTTGCTGTTGCTGATGGTCATGGGCGGTGGGGCCCTGTGGTGGTACATGCGCTCACGGCGCATCCCGGCGCCGAATTTTTCCGGACTTTCTCGAACGAGTGCCGCGAGCGGCTCGCTGCTGGCCGAATCATCACGCGCAGGATTCGGGGCGGCGGTCGTTGAAGACGAAATCACCTCGACGGACAAGGCGGCGTTCCAACAGGCGCTGACCGACATTCAAGCTGCGTGGAGCCGCCAAGACCTGGCGGGTTTACGCCGCCTGGTGACGCCGGAGATGTTGGAGTATTTCAGCACCGGCCTGGCTGAACAGGCCAGCGAGGGGGTGGCCAATCGTGTGGACGATGTCGAGCTGGGCCGGGCGGAGGTGCTGGAGTCGTGGAGTGAGGGCGCGACGCAATATGCGACCGTGAACTTGAGTTGGACGGCCCGAGATTACACGGTCTCGCTCACGAAGCAACCGGGTGAGGCCGGGTATCTCGTCGAGGGCAACGACCAACAGCCGACCAAGACGACCGAGGTGTGGACGTTCATGCGGTTCGGAAACGGCTCGTGGCTGCTGTCCGCGATTCAGCAGCCTGCTTAACGGGATGGTGAAAAAGTCCGCCAGCGTTGTTCTCGCGTCGCTCCGAAGCTCAACGTACCGCAAGGGTACGTTGAGCTCCCTCGCTTGCTGCGGCCGCGCTGGACGGGCTTTTTGACCATCCCATGGTCCGTCTGGAGCTCCTGGATTATCGCGGGGGTGAGGTCGGCCGATCTGGAGTCGGCGGACTGAGTTCGATCGGCAGAAAGGTCTGCGCCTGGGAGATGGCCTCCATCACTGCCTGCCGCTCGCGATCCGTCTCCTGTGTCGGCGGGAGGCTATGCGCGAACGCTTCCGCCACATCCACCAGGTTCTGCAATGCCGCTTCGATGCCAGGCGAGGCCTGGGTGGGCGTGGCGGCGGTCATTCGCGCCAAGGCCCGCTTTCTTCTCGGCCCGACATAGATCTGCGGGGCCACGGGATTGTCTTTTTCTAACTCCGGTCGTCTCAAGGTCGACATGGGTCCTCCAACAGCCTCAGCTACCTTCTCAGGTGAGGGACCACTCTACTCGATTGTCGGCGGCATTTGCACGGCATCTGATTGGCGCCGGCCGTGTGGATTGAACGGTGCGATTCGGTTGTCCGGGCTGATGGTGGATCGCTGACCGTGGCTTGACTCCCATTTTCCCCGGCTCCTATAATTCGGCGGTTTTGATGCGACAACCAGCTGATTTGGCATAGAGAATGGCCGAGTTTACGCATTTCAACGAATCGGGGCGGGCGCGGATGGTCGATGTCGGGGCGAAGGCCTCGACTGAGCGGCTCGCCACCGCGCAGGCCATCGTCTTCCTTCAACCGGAAACCCTCGAAAAAATTCAACAAGGTAAGATCGCCAAGGGCGATGTGTTGTCTGTCGCCCAAGTGGCAGGCGTCATGGGGGCGAAGAAGACCCCGGATCTGATTCCCATGTGCCATCCCATTTTGCTGACGAGCGTCGATATTTCGTTCCAGGAAATCAATCGGCCGGACCGTGAGGGACGGTGCTCGATTGTGATCAGTGCGACGGCCAAGACGACGGGACCGACCGGCGTTGAAATGGAAGCGATGACGGCCGCCTCGGTGGCCGCATTGACGATTTACGATATGTGCAAGGCGGTAGACCGAGGCATGAGTTTCGGCGACATCTGTCTGTTGACGAAGTCGGGCGGCAAATCCGGTACCTATCAACGTCCGCTTCCTGTCTCATGATTGACCCGTGGGCTGGGGCAGATGGAGCGTGAGATGGTAACGGTTCGACTCTTCGGCATGACAAAAATGTTGGCGGGGAACCAGGGCACCCTGTCCCTGGCGCTGCATGACGGCAAGCGGGTGAAGGACTTGGTCGCTGTGATCGATGCGGCCTACCCGAAGATCGGTGAATTGCTGCAGAAGAAAAAAGTACTCGTGTCGGTCAATCAGGATATCGCGCATGAGGATCTGGAAGTGCACGACGGCGACGAAATTGCTTTGCTGCCGCCGTTTGCCGGTGGAAATCAATAGGAGCGACCGATGAGTCTTGAACAGGTCACGAAAGCCGACCAGCCCGTTACCGGCGACGAGGCGATGCTGGTTCGGGTGCAGCGGGAGGATTTCTCGATTGACGAAGAGCTCCGTCGTGTGCGCGCGCGTTCCAAACGCATCGGCGGCATTGCGATTTTTCTGGGGACGGCCCGGGACCGTTCGAAGGGCAAGGATGTCGACGGCATTACCTTCGAGCATTACGAGGGCATGGCGCAGAAGAAGCTGCGGGAAATCCGCGAGCGCGCGCTGAAAGATTTCGGCGTGATCGAATTGTTGATCCTGCACCGGTACGGCGAGATCGCGATCGGCGACAATATTGTGTTGATCATCGCCGGTGCCGAACATCGCGCCGAAGCCTTTCAGGCCTGTAAGTGGGCCATTGATGAATTGAAGCAAATTACGCCGATTTGGAAACTCGAGCACACGACCGAGGGAGAAGTGTGGGTCGAGGAGCATCCGTAGCCCGACCGGGCATGTCGTGAGAGGAGAGGCCCGCGCCTTCGTGTCTCGATGGATCAGCGCACGCTCGATACACCAGTCCCGACCATCTACGACCGCCTGGGGCGGCCGCTTCGAAGTCTGCGGCTCTCGGTGACCGACCGCTGTAATCTTCGGTGCAAATACTGCATGCCCGAGGATGATTATGCCTGGTTGCCCCGCGATACCATTCTGACCTTCGAGGAAATGGCGGAGCTCACCGCCGTCTTTACCGAGCTGGGAGTCGACAAGGTTCGCCTGACGGGTGGGGAGCCGCTGTTGCGTCGGGACTTACCGCGATTTGTCAGGCAGCTCTCGGAAAATCGCCGGATTACCGAGATTGCCCTCACCAGCAACGGCGTGCTCATGGCCGATCAGGCCGCCGATCTCTCGTTCGCCGGACTGAATCGCGTGACCATCAGTCTCGATACCCTCCGTGCGGACCGGTTCCGTACGCTGACCAAACGGGATCTCCATCACCAGGTGTTCGATGGCATCAAGGCTGTCGTGCATGCCGGGTTTCCCTCGTTGAAGTTCGACACGGTCATCATTAAGGGCTACAACGACGATGAACTCATCGACCTCATCGAATATGGCAAAACGGTCGGTGGTGAGGTGCGGTTCATCGAATATATGGATGTCGGCGGCGCCACGGATTGGTCCATGAAGCAAGTGTTGTCGCGGGCGGAGATGCTCGACCTGATCGGCCGCCACTACGGCGACGTCAAGCCGGTCATCGAGAACAGCGTCGCGCCGGCGGAGCGGTTTGTGCTCCCGGACGGCACCACCTTCGGCATCATTCCCTCAACGACCACGCCCTTTTGCCGTTCCTGCGATCGCAGCCGGTTGACGGCCGACGGGATGTGGTATCTCTGCCTCTATGCGAAAGACGGGTTGGATCTCCGTGCGCCGCTCCGGCAAGGCCGCACCCGCGACGAATTGAAAGCATTGATCCTCGCCGCCTGGGAAGGACGGGCCGATCGTGGCGCTGAAGAGCGCAAGGCGTTGGAAGTGCTCGGGTTACGTGAACAACGCCTCATCGAGATCAATCGACTCCGTGAAGATCCCCACCTGGAAATGCACGCGCGGGGGGGATGACCGCCGGTGTGTGCTGCTCCCGCTGCCGGATCGGCCGATGTACCTCTCCTGGAGCAGTCAATGTTTGATCCTCATACCCTGACCATCTTGAGTCTTGGCTTCGTGCTAGGGCTTCGTCATGCTCTGGATGCGGATCACCTTGCCGCCCTGTCCACTGTGCTGGCTGAACGGCCCACCATTCAGGCGTCCACCTCGATCGGGTTTTTCTGGGGTCTTGGCCACACGCTGATGCTGCTGTGCGTCGGGACTCTCCTGCTGGCCTTGAACCTGACGATTCCTGAATCCATGGCGAATCTGTTCGAGTTTGCCGTCGGGGGGATGCTGGTGGCGCTGGGCCTTTCGCTGGCCCGACGGATCTATCGTGAGCAGTGGCATCTCCACGCGCATGAGCATGATGGACGGCCGCACGTGCATTTGCATAGCCACCATCTGCAGGCGGATCACACGCATGGGCACTGGTATCGGGGATCGCTGCGGCCGTTGCTGATCGGGATGGCACATGGGTTGGCCGGATCGGCGGCGTTGATGTTGGTGGTGCTCTCGACAGTGACCGGCATCGCGCAGGGCATCGGCTATATCGTCGTGTTCGGGATCGGATCCATCCTCGGCATGGTGGGAGTCGGGGCGGTGCTCAGTCTGCCAGTGGTGTATTCCGTCACCGTCGGCCCTCGAGCCTATCGGCTGGTGCAGGGACTGGCCTGTGTCGCCAGCCTCGGCTTGGGTGTGTTGATGATGGTGCGAATCGGGCTCGGTGGTGGCTGGTCCTAGTCCCCGGGTTCGTGAACAGTCCCGCCGCCTCCCGCAGGCATGTCTCTTCTCTCATGACGAGCTGTGGTAGCGGACTGAGCCCGTGCAAATCTGTGTGCGCCTTTTGGAGAGGTGTGTTATTCTGCCGCCCAGTGCGGAGCACCCGTCCACCATATCGTGAGGGAATGCCGATCCGCCGGGGCAGGTCCGGAAAGCCACGGCCATGAAGGTGCGTGTGTTGGGTTGCCACGGATCTGGGCAGCTCGTGTCCGGCGACAATGGTCCCATTCAGTGCGGGACCTGCGGCTTTCTGGTCAACGAGCACTTGCTGGTGGATGCCGGAACGGTCGGATCCAGGCTGTACCTGGACGAGCAACGACGGATCCGGGTGGTGCTGCTGACGCACACGCATTTTGATCATATTCGTGAGCTGCCGACCTTGGCGGATAACCTGGTCGGCGAGATTGATGAGCCGGTCGTCATCGCGGCGATACCCGAAGTCTTGGACGGGTTGCGCAGACATATTTTTAATGGCACGGTCTACCCGGATTTTTTCCGGTTGCCCGATCCAGCCAGGCCCCTATTCGTGTCCCGCGAACTGTTTTCCGGACAGGAGACACTGCTGTGCGGATTGGGGGTGACGCCGATTCCGGTGAACCATGTGGTGCCGACAGTGGGCTTTCTCCTCCGTGAGGCGTCCCGGACAGTGCTGTTTAGCGGCGACACCTATCAGACGGAAGCACTCTGGCAGGCGGCCGGAGAGGTGGACGGGTTGCAGGCTGCCTTTATTGAAAGTTCGTTTCCCGACGAGATGGCCGAATTGGCGCGAGTGGCGAAACACCTCACGCCGGCATTGTTGGCCCACGAGTTCGCCAAAATCGCGAGACCGGACTTGCCCGTGTATGCGTACCATTTGAAACCGCGGTTTCGAGAGCAGATCCGGCAGGAGCTGGGACGACTCGGCATTCGTCATTTGACCGCGCTTGAAGAGGGCCAAACCCTTGTACTATAGGTGAGCACAGATGGCTTGGTTTAAAAAAGGAAAAACCGAGGAAGCGGAGCCTCCCAAACGCTCGAAAACAGCGGAGGGGATGTGGCTGAAGTGTAATCATTGCCGGGAGATCGTCTACCGCAAGGAAGTGGACCGCAACAACAAGGTCTGCCCGAAGTGCGACTATCACTTTCCTATCTCGGTCATTGAACGCATCAATCTTTTGGTCGATCTCGGCACCTTCAAAGAATGGGACCCCGAGCTCGAGCCGCAGGACCCGCTGCAGTTTCAGGATACCCGCACCTATAAAGACCGGATCAAGGCGCAGCAGGAAAAGACGGGCCGAAAGGATGCCATGGTCATCGGCCAGGGCGTCATCAATGGGCGAAAAATCGCGCTGTGTGTGTTCGATTTCGGATTTATGGGCGGCAGCATGGGCTCCGTGGTGGGGGAAAAGATCTGTCGCGCGGTGGATCGTGCCCTGGACTTGCGCATACCCTTGATCCTCGTCACCGCCTCCGGCGGCGCCCGCATGCAGGAGGGGATCCTGTCGCTGATGCAAATGGCGAAAACGTCGGCGGCGGTCGCGAAATTGGGCGAAGCCAAACTGCCTTTCATCTCGATCCTGGCGGATCCGACGTTCGGCGGCGTGACGGCCAGTATCGCCATGCTCGGCGACGTGATTATTGCCGAGCCGAAGGCGCTGATTGGGTTTGCGGGCCCCCGTGTCATTGAGCAGACGATTAAACAACAATTACCCGATCAGTTTCAGCGAGCGGAGTTTTTGCTCGATCATGGCATGATCGACATGATTGTCGAGCGAAAGCAGTTGAAAGAGGCCGTCAGCACATTGGTCGGTCATTTTTAGCAGGATGCGGAAACATTCTGCCGTTGACGTGCGTATGGTGCGCGGCGGCTCGATGTGCCAATTCTGTACGCCGTGCCTCCCTGCTGGCCGCGGTCTTGCCGGACGATCTGTAGGCGCATCCTGCTGGAAGCCTCGATGTCAACATGCTAGGTGAGTCTCTCGTGACCAGGATGACGTATCCCTCCACCGTGCAATTTCTGTATGGCTTGCAACAGCACGGGATTAAGTTGGGGCTCGACACGATTCGCGCCCTGCTCGGGCGGGTGGGCGATCCGCATCGTCGATACCCCGTGGTGCACATCGGCGGCACGAACGGGAAGGGCTCGACTGCGGCGATGGCTGCGTCGATTCTGCAGGCGTCCGGCCATCGGGTGGGGCTCTATACCTCGCCGCACCTGATCGACTTTCGCGAGCGCATTCGCGTCAACGGCGAGATGATTCCCGAGTCGCGCGTGATCGACGGGGTCGAAATATTGCGCGCGGCCTCCGTGCCGGATCTGTCCCCGACATTTTTTGAGTTCACCACGGCGCTCGCGTTCCACTATTTTGCGGCGTGTCAGGTGGATGTCGTTGTGCTCGAGGTCGGCTTGGGAGGTCGGTTCGACGCCACGAATGTCGTGGAGCCATTGGCCACCGCCATCACGACGATCGGCCTCGATCATGAAGCCTATCTGGGATCGACGATAGAAGCGATTGCGATGGAAAAGGCGGGCATTATCAAGCCAGCCGTGCCGGTGGTGCTGGGCCGCATCGGCGAACCGGCTCGTCGAGTGATCGAAGCCCGCGCAGCCACCGTAGGCGCTCCGGTCTTTCGTCTTGATCGGGACTTCCGTTGTGAAGGATCTTCACCGGCCGACTGCCGGTACACCGGCTTCGCGCTGCAGGCTGAGCATCTGAGCTGTCCCTTACAAGGCCAATTTCAACTCGATAATCTCGCCTGCTCCCTGGCTCTGATCGAACTGGCGCGTGAGCGCGGCGTCGCAGTGACGGAGACGGCGGTCCGTGCAGGACTGCAGCAGGTTGCCTGGGAAGGGCGGTTGGAAATTGTCGGCCAGGAGCCGACGGTGATGGTCGATGGGGCGCACAATCCTGCGGCTGCCGCGGTCCTTGCCGAGTATCTGGCCGGGTGGCGACGGGCCAGGCCTGCGGCGCGAGTCAGCCTGATTGTGGGAATGATGCGTGATAAGCATCCGCGCGAATTTCTTGCACCGCTCCTGCCGCTGGTCGATGCGCTGATCCTGACCCAAGCGGATCTTCCTCGCGCCGCGACCGGGGCGGAACTCCGTCTGTTACTGGAACAGGACGCACCTTTCGCGCAGGTCGCGCCGACTCCGTCGGATGCCTTGGCCATGGCCAAGCAGGCAGCCGCTGCGTCCGATCTGATTTGTGTCACGGGCTCCTTGATGCTGGTCGGCGAGATCAAGGCCCTTCTTCGAGGGGACTCCCTCTCACCTGTTCGTGGTTGAGATGGGGCCAGACCGTTATCCGTTTTCAACGTGGCCGCGCCTGATCAGCCGGTTTCCGTTCGCCCTGTCCCTTTCTATGCTTCTCGGTCTGCTTCTCGTCTGCTCGCCCTGGGCGCGGGGGGAATCGACCGTCACCACCCTGTCACCGACCAACCAGCCTCTGACGGTCACCGCTGAGCGCATCGACCATCTCCAGGAGCGGGAGGTCTATGAGGCGGACGGGTCCGTGGTGGTGACGCAAGGCAAGCTGCGGCTGACTGCGGACCATGTGACGATCAATGCCTTGCCCGGCACGCTGACGGCCACGGGCCGTGTGCATTTCTGGGATGCGAGTTCGGATCTCAAATCGGAACGGCTGGAGTTGAATGTGAACACCGAAGGCGGCGTGGTTGCCAACGGGTCGATGTTTATCCGGCCGAGTAATTCGTTTTTTACCGGCCGGAGTATTCGAAGGTTGTCGGAGGATCATTACCGGATCAAGGACGGCACGTTTACTAACTGTGATGCGAAGGACGGTGAAGTGCCGGCCTGGCGATTTACGTTCGAGGATCTCGATGTGAACGCGGGCGAAAGCATCGGCATGAAGCGGGCATGGCTCTGTGCGCGCGATACGCCCATCATCCCTGTGCCGACCCTGACGTATCCGCTCAGCCAGCGGCATAGCGGGTTTCTCATTCCGACGCCCGGCTACGACAACCGGTTCGGGTTGCATTATCAGCAGGGATATTTCTGGGCGATCAACCCCAGCCAGGATCTGACGATCGCGCCGTCGTACTACAACAACCTTGGTTACGGCAGCGATTTTACCTACCGCTATTATCTCGACCGGCGGTCGAGTGGCCAGTGGTTCGCGAGTTTTCTGCAGCAAACCCAACTGCCGAATGTGTCGGGAGTGAATCAGACCAGTTCGGATGAGCGGCGGTTGCGCGGCATGATCAGCGGCCAGCATGTCCAACAGGTGACAGATACGCTTCTGGTGCGCGGGCAGGCCTCTTTCGTGTCGGACCGGCAATATCTGCAACAACTGAGCAATTCCGGCTCGCAGCGGGCCTCCCCTAGCGGTGAGTCTACGTTGCTGGCGACCCAGCGGCTTCCCTACGGGAGCGCGTATTTCCTGGGTCAGTATCTGCAGCCGTTGAACTCCGGCGGCCCCGACACGTTTCAACGCCTTCCCGAAGTGGGGTATGTGTTGCCGAACACGTCGCCGTTCGGCATGCCGTTTCTCATGAACCTTGATACTAACTTTGTGAATTTCTACCGCGAACAGGGGTTTGCGGTGAATCGCATGGATTTCATGCCGGGGATCACCGCCGATGTGACGGACATCGGGCATGTGATCGGCCTGACGCCGCACTTCAAATATAAGCAACTCTATTATACGCGCGGGATTCAAGAGGCCAGTCCCTTGCATCGTGAGACGTTTTGGGCCGCACTGGATGCCACATCAAAATTGAGCCGCCGCTACACCGGCGGAGAGGGTGGGAGTTTTCTCCACACGATTGAACCCAGCGTCACCTATGAATATGTGCCGGGGAGCGATCAAAGCCAGATTGCGCAGATCGATCAGATCGACGACATTCCCAAGAAAAATTTGCTGACCTATGCGCTCCGGACCAAGTTGTTGGAGCAACAACTCAATGGGAAGAGTTTCAATTGGCTGGATCTGACCGTGGCGCAAAGTTATCACGTGGGGGCGGTGCAGACGCGGGCGCGCGAATTTACGCCCGGTGTATTGCCATTTCTGGGCTCCTTGACGCAGCCCTTGCAGCCGGCGACGGTAGACGTGCAGGGACGTAAAATGTCCGATGTCTGGATGCGTGCGGTGATTGGCAACACGGCGCCGGAGTTCTTTCGTCCTCCCGGCCTCAACGAAGCGCTCGGAAAGAACGTGACGGCCGGACAGATGCTCCCGCCGACGAATTCCTATTTGTCGGTGGATGCGTTTCTCGATCCGTATCGCGGGACGTTCAGCCAGTGGAATACCGATCTTCGAGTCCAGCAATCGAATTACTGGTACGTTGAGGTCGGGCAACGATTCAGTCATGACGGCAATCGGGTCAGGCGCGGCGATATCTGGAATCCGATTTCCTTCAATGAAGTCTATGCGCCCACGAAGGAGATCCAGTTCGCGACGGCCGGTGGCGGATTCCGGACGCCCTGGGGGTGGACCGTCGGGGCGAAGGGGTACTACGATGTGAAAGGCGGACGCAGTCCGGAATTCGATGTGGTGGCGCTGTATCAAAACCCGTGTAAGTGTTGGTCGCTCGGCTTGTACTATTTGCAGTTCCCGGATCGGCAGAGTTATTCCTTCATGTTCAGCATGACGGGCATTGGCTGGACGGAAAACTTCGGCACGATCGTGGCGAGGACTATCCTGGGTCCGTTGCTGGTCGGAGATCGGGGGTTGCCGTGGGCCGCCCCTGGTGGTCCCTATGGCCGTGTCCAAAACGCGCTCCCTGTGCAATCGATGCCATTCGGGCGTTATTAGCGAAACGGCCGGTTGAATTCCATCTCTCAGTGGCATTGCCCAGCATGACCGAAACGAAGTGTGCATCTAGAGTTCGACTCAACCGGCGCACCGTTCTGGCGACCTGCCTTCTGGTATTGGCAATCGCCGTGCAGGAACTGTATCCAGCCGGTCTTTCTGCCACAGAACGCATGTCCCATCTCGAAAGGGCCGCGGTGTTTTTGAAGGCGGGAGATTATCGTCAAGCGCTGGAGGCCTGTCAGGCAGAAGTGAGGGATGCGCCCTCCGTGCGGAGTTATGTCTATCTGACCTATGCCTACCATGCGCTCGACGGCTATCTGCAACACTTGGCGCACACCGATCAATGGGTTCGGGTCGAGCAGCTCTATCTGAATTTGTCGACGGGACGGGTCGAGGATTTGCTCGATCCACCGGATGTCCTCGCACGGATTGCCAAAGAGGTCATCCAGCAAGCCGTACAACGACAGGCAGATGTGACCGCGGCGATGGCTGCGCGCTTGGATGATCGTCTCGTTGCACAGTTGTGGCAGGAGCAGACGGCATGGCGACGGGCACGCCCGGATGACTGGTGGTCAGGAGCGCCTCCTCAGTGGCAATGGGTGAGACCGTGATTTGACTCTCCGTAAAACCATGTTATAGGATGACAAACAGTACCTGAAGCCGCTTCAGGACGTGAACCAGACTGCAGGATGCGGGTAGAGAAGGAGGGGATTGTGGCAGGCGATGCGTTGAAAGCGACGGATGCAACGTGGGATGAGGATGTCATGAAGGCATCCGAATTGGTCATGGTAGATTTTTGGGCCGTGTGGTGTGGTCCCTGTCAGATGGTCGCTCCGATCGTCGATGAACTAGCGACGGAATATGCCGGCAAAGTGAAAGTTCGTAAACTCAATACCGATGAGAACCCGGAAATCGCCGGTCGTTATCAAGTGATGAGCATTCCGACCATTTTGTTCTTCAAGAACGGTCAGGCCGTGGAACGGTTGGTCGGTGCGCGTCCCAAACGCCAGTTTAAAGAGATCATCGATACGCTCCTCGCTCAACATTCCGGCGCCGCCTAGCGCCAGACTCTCAGCGGCATGCTGACCGAGCTGCGCATCTCGAATTTCGGTGTCATCGAGCAGCTGGCCGTTACCTTCGGCGCCGGTTTCATTGTGTTTTCCGGTGAAACCGGCGCTGGAAAATCTCTCCTCATCGATGCCGTCACCCTGCTGGTCGGAGGCCGTGCTTCCGCCGAACACATTCGTGCTCAGGCCGAAGAGGCGGAGCTCGAAGCGGCGTTTCAACTGGCGCCTGACCATCCGCTCCTTGCGTTATTGCACAGCAAAGGCTTTGCGCGCGCCGGCGAGACGGATATTCTCATTCGACGCGTGATTTCCCGCACGGGCCGCAACCGGACCTATCTCAACGGCAACCTCTGCCCGGTCCATCTGCTGGAAGAATTAGGCGGCGCACTAGTAGACGTCCACGGGCAGCACGAACAGCAATCGCTGTTGTCGTCTTCCGCTCAAATGGACGCGCTGGACGCGTTCGGCGGCCTTCACGCGCTCCGGCAGGACTATCAGATTGCCTATCGGCATTGGCTGGACCGGGTGGCCGACCTGGAGACTCTCACGGCGCAGATCGCCCAGCGTCGAGAGCGGGAGGATCTCCTGCGGTTTCAATTCCAGGAATTGACGGATGCGGGCCTCGAGGCTGGCGAGAATGTGCGACTCGAGCAGGAACGTCCCCGGTTGATGCACAGCCAGCAACTTCGAGATTTCTCTGAGCAACTCCATGACATGCTGTATGCAGACGACCAAGGAGTCTTGAGTCTGTTGGCGGGTGCCCGGAAGCTGGTTTCCAAAATGGAGTCGATCGACGCCACGACGATCGAGTGGGCCAACACGCTTGAAGACGCGGTCGTCCCGCTGAAGGACCTCGCTGAACAAGTCCGCCGGTATCGCGATGATGTGGAGGCCAATCCGGGCCGCTTGCTGGAGATAGAGCAGCGGCTGGACCGGCTTCACCGACTGGTAAAAAAATATGGCGGTTCGCTGGACGCTGTACTGGCCTTGCAGGATTCCCTCCGCGTGCAGCTGGCTCAATTGGATCATGCGGAGACACACGTGCACGACCTTACTCAAGCGGTCGAGCAGGGGGCGCGCAGCCTACGCGATGTGGCGGAGCGGCTGTCTCGCAACCGGCTTGACGCGGCAAAAAAAATAACGGTTCAGGTCATGAAGGAGCTGGGAGCCCTCCGGATGGAGCGAACTCGTTTCAGCGTGGAGGTCTCGCGGCTCACCGGTGATGCGCCCTTCGGTCAGGCAGGGCAGGATACGGTGAGCTTTATGTTTTCGGCGAATCCCGGAGAACCGCTCAAACCGCTGGCGAAGGTGGCCTCGGGAGGAGAATTGTCTCGGGTCATGCTGGCACTAAAAACGATTCTGGCTGAGAGCGATCGAGTGCCGGTCCTGATTTTCGACGAAGTCGATGCCGGTGTCGGGGGTGCCGTCGCCGACGTGATGGGGGCGCGCCTCAGAAATCTCAGTCGCCACCACCAGGTGTTATGCGTCACCCACCTTCCTCAAGTGGGCTCTCAGGCGCATGCGCATTATCTCGTGGAAAAGCAGGTGCGGCTGAATCGAACGGTGACGCAAGTTCGCTTGCTGAGTCTCGATGAACAGGAAGAAGAAGTGGCGCGGATGTTGGCCGGGGTGACGGTGACCAAGAAGGCGCGCGCGGCGGCGGCTGAAATGATTGCGAGCGCGAAGGAGCGGCGGTAACGCCAGATCAGCTGGTCGGCGAGGTCTTGGCAATCGCGAGCGCCGGCAGAGAAGACTTGCATTCCCGCACCACCTGCGCAAAGAGCTCCGTCAACTTGGGATCGAAGTGCGTCTCGGCTTGCAGCAGAATTTGCCGAATGGCCTCATCGATGGATGTCGGTTGATGCCCCGGCATATCCACCGTCAGGTTGTCGAATGCCTGCGCGATGGCGACGATTCGTGCCAACAGCGGGATGCCTGCGCCTTCCAGGCCGTGTGGATTGCCCACACCGTCGAAGCGCTCCTGATGATAGGCCACGATTTGTCCGACCTCTGCTTGGAAGCCAAGCGGTAACAGCATCCGGGCCCCTGCCTCGAAACATTCTCTTCCATGGGTGTTGGTTTTCAGGTTCTCATCGTCATCCGCTGAATACTTGTAGCTGGAGAGACTGATCTTGCCGATATCATGCAGGAACGCTCCCAGCGCCAAAGCCTTCTGGTCGGGCAGCGGCAGCGTCAGTTGGTTCGCGAGAAGCGATGCATAGAAACTCACGCGGCTGCAATGGTTGAGGAGCTGGCGGTCCTTCGCTTCAAGCAAGTCGGATAACAATGGAATGAGCGCGGTGACGTCCCCTGGGCCTCCGAACGCTTCAGTGGAGGAAGTGCCTATCGCGAAGTACTTCGATTGCAGCTCCTTCCACGCGTGCGCCACTTCTTCTTCGGTGCCCCACAAGGCGGTCGACGTTTTCAGAAACGATCGTAAGTAGTCGAGTCGCTGTTTCTTCTCCAGGGTCTGATTGATCAGCGTGATCAGCTCCGTCACATTGAACGGCTTGAGAAGATACCCTGCCGCGCCGTGCCGGATGCCTTCCATCGCGGACTTCAGACTGCCGTAGCCAGTAATGATGATGACTTCAATGTCGGCGTAGTCCTGCTTGATATCCTGCAGGAGGTCGATGCCTTGACGGTCGGGTAATTTCTGGTCCAACGTGATGAGATCGATGTGCTGGTCCTTCAGAACCCGGAGTGCGGATTTGGCGTTGTCGGCAGAGTGAATGGTGAAGAAGGGGCGAAGGATCACTTTCAGCGCGTCCCGAGGGCCTGTTTCGTCGTCGACGACCAGGACCGACGGTTTTGTGCTCATCTGTTCAGCTGATGCCTGAGTTCCCATCCAGACTGCTCCCGGTGTATTGCCAGATTCAGGGAAAACGAAACGCAAAACCTACACCGTCTACGTAGACGTAAAACGATCAATATATAGCAGGTCTATCTATTTCAGGCCACAAGATATTTTGGCACGGCAGCTCCTACTGTAAAAACTGTGAGACAGATGCCGAAATTGTTGTGCCAGAGTGTGTCATTCCTGAGGCAGTGACGTCTCGGCATTGCCGCCGCCGCTGTCAGGCCTGCTGATTCCCAGGGTGTCCATGCGATACTTCAGCATGCGACGGCTGATGCCCAGCATGGTCGCCGCATGTGTTTGTACGTATGTCGTCCGCTTGAGTGCATCCAAAATAATTTCGCGTTCGAATTCCATGACGGCCTTCTCTAAGGATAATCGTCCGGCGAGGGTGTCGTCTCGAAGGGACGATGATCGCGTATCGGTCCGGAGAATATTCGGTAGGTGCTCCGGCGTGATCACCGTGGAGCCTTTCGACCAGATGAAGGCTTGTTCGATGATATTTTCCATCTCGCGCACGTTGCCCGGCCACGGATAATGTGAGATCAATTCGATCGCGTCTTTCGTGAACTCCTGAGGCGGCCGTTTCTCTTCCTCAATGCGTTTGGAAAGAAAGTGCTTGGCGAGCAGGGCAATGTCTTCGCCCCGTTCGCGCAAGGGCGGGAGGTAGAGCGCAATGACGTTGATACGGTAATACAAGTCCTCGCGAAACTGGTTTTTTCTGACCATCTCATCGAGGTTTTTGTTGGTCGCCGCGACGATCCGGACATCGACCTTGATGGATTGCACCCCGCCGACCCGCGTGAATTCCCGTTCCTGCAGCACCCGCAAAAGTTTCGCCTGCGTGGCCGGACTGAGATCGCCGATTTCATCGAGAAACAGTGTGCCCGTGTGCGCCAATTCGAACTGCCCCACTCGGCGTGCCGTGGCATCCGTGAATGAACCCTTTTCATGGCCGAACAATTCGCTTTCGATGAGTGTTTCCGGCAAGGCCGCGCAATTGAGTGCGACGAACGGGCGTTCCCGCCTGGCACTGTTGTAGTGAATCGCTTTGGCAACCAGTTCTTTTCCGGTCCCACTGTCACCGGTCACCAGCACGGTGGTGCGGCTGTCTGCCACTTGTTCGATTTTGGCGTAGATTTCCTGCATGGCAGGGCTTTTACCGATGAGATTGTGGAAGGCATAACGCTGTACCACCTGCGCACGCAATTGGCGGACCTCGTGTTCGAGTTCCTGCTTGCCCAGCGTTCGTTCGATGACGATCTGGAGTTCCTCGACGTCGAAGGGTTTGGAGATATAGTCGGCGGCTCCGAGTTTCATGGCATCGACGGCAGTTTTCACGGCTTTGGTGCCGGTTAGCATAATCACGGGGATGGCTCGATTCTCGGTACGCATGGTTTGCAGTGCCGACAGACCATCCGTTCCCGGCAGGATCACGTCGAGGAGCACTAGGTCAGGGGCATCGTGTTTAAAGCTCCGAAGGCCTTCGGTGGCATCCGCCGCTTCCACAATTTCATACGTCGGCTCCAAAACCGTTCTCAGCGAGGCTCGGACACGCGGCTCATCGTCGACAAGTAGTACTCGTTTTTTCATGTTACTCCCGTGCTGCTGACACTGTGGGGCCTGTCTCGGGAACTGGAAGATGGACCGAAAACGTGGAGCCTGCTCCTACGCGACTTTCGACGGTGAGGGTGCCGCCGTGCTCACGAACAATTTGATGCGCTGTGGTGAGCCCGAGTCCGGCTCCTTCACTGACGCTATTGGAATGTTTGGTGCTGAAAAACGGATCGAAAATGTGTTCGAGATGATCGGGCGCGATTCCGCATCCTTCGTCCTCGACTTCCAATTGCACCCGCGCCGGGTGGTCTCCCTCCGACACGAGACGCGTATGGACCTGAATAATGCCGTTGCCACTGGGCATTGCATCCAGAGCATTCAGCAGCAAATTCAGCAACACTTGTTTGATCTGTTGACGATCGAGCAAGAGCAGCGGGAGCTGAGGTGACAAGTGCGTCTGGACTTGAATGCCCCGATGCGCAGCGCTCGATGAGATGAACCCGATACAGGAGGCGACGAGGTGGTTCACGTCTACCTCGGTGGGCCGAGGGGTCATGTAACTGGCATAGTCGAGAATCTCATGCAGCAGGCGTTCGATGCGATGAATGTCCTCTATGGCCAGCTTACTGAACTCTTTGATGAAAACCGGATCCTGCTGTCGTTGAGGGGCCAACTGGACGAACGTTTTGATCGATGTGAGTGGATTGCGGATTTCATGGGCAAACCCGCCGGCCATGATTTCCAAGGAACGGAGTCGATCCGTCCGTCTCATCAGCGTGGATGAGCGACGGAAGTCGTCTTGCGTGAGATGATGGTCGAGGCTATTCGCGGCGATGCGCGCGATCGTTTCAACGATGGTGATGCTTTCTTCGTCGATGTGGCTGTTTGTATTAAGTGGACCCAAGATGCAGAGGCCGAGGAGTCGTCCTTTGTTTCGTAGCGCAAGACACAGGGTTGCGCGGACCGCCGTCATGGCAAACCCAACCGACGAGGATGGATCTTGGCCACCGTGAAACACATATGGCTGGGCAGATAGACCTTTCACGAGCGGGTGATCAGCGGTCAAGATCGACGGTACTGAAGACGGAGCGTTGTGGCCATGGGATGCAAGGAGACGATACGGTCCATCTGCTGATGCTCGAATCCATAATGCTGCTTCGGGCAGCCGAGTGTGGTGCGAGAGAGTCGTCACAATTGGATTCCCGAGACCTGACACATCCCGTGCGGATCCTAACGTCTCGGCAAAATCGCCAAGCAGTCTGATGATGTCCATGGATGTTCGAAGGACGGGCATGTGCTGACTGTTGGGGTGAAGCGTCATAGTCCCATGGAAGGAATATCGAGCCAGACACCTGTTTGCCATGGTGTCGCCTGACTCACTGCAGATTTTATGCTAGTGAGTGAAGTATATATGCGACCTATTGTTTCAGCTAGGGGAATCAGGTTTTTCAGCGGCAGCGAGCAGAATCTGTCCAGCGAAGGTACGAACGAGCCGTGGCGTAAGGGGTGTGACGCGCGAAAGCTGAGTGGTCAGGCTGTCTTCTTCAAACGTGTGCAGTTGTCCTGTACGTAGCGCCACACAGCACTGTGCCATGCGGTGCAAGGCCAAGCGTGGCGCTCCCGAAAACGCGTCGATGCCGAGTTCATGTAAGGACGGTCTGTAAAGGCGGGCCAAATCGGCGGTCGGCGTGAAAGCTTTCAAGATAAGTTTTCCGCCGGGCCGAAGAACGCGGAAGAGTTCCCTCAACATGTGCATTGGTGACCGTGCAAAACTGAGCGAGAAATTCGCCACCACACGATCAAAGGAGCGGTCTGCAAACGGCAGCGTTTCTGCTGAGCGGCCGAGAATCCATTGCTGAGTGACGGGAGTCGGTGAAGAAATACGTCCGGAAAACAACTTGTCGAGGTGTTGTAACGCCGCTTGTGTCGAGGCTCGCGCAGCATGCAGCGCGCCCGGGGAGAAGTCGAGGCCGACATACCGGAGCGGTTGAGTATGCTGCCAGGTTTGTGCGCGCAGGCGGTATGACAGATTGAGTAGGAGTAACCGGGTGAAGGAATGCATGCCGCATCCGATGTCCAGGAGCGCCAGGTTTCCATCGAGCGGTTGCAGGAGTTGATAGAGCTGATCGATCGAATGCCAATGTGACGGCAGCTCATCCATGGCGCTGGTGAGATCAGTGTGTGCCGTCCAGAGCCGTTCGCTGCTTGCGGTGCCGATGCCCTGTTTGTGGCGAAGCTGATCGCGTTCGAACCGGGCCCGGGTGGAGGTTGCCTGTAAGAGCGGCCGAAGCATGACGGGTCCTGGTTCATGAAGCGCCTGTCCCGCTTGGCAGAGGTGTGCAAGCTGTTGCCAGCTTGCACGCAGAGTCGGTGGAGGAATAGGGCCTGCCGCCAGGGTCGACGATGGTAAGAGCACTTTCCTGCCTTTCGCGCCAAGCCGAGAGAGGACATCATTGACAAGGATCGGGGAAGGGGCGGGAATCGAGCCATCAGGGCCATCTTGTCCACCGGTTAGAAGAACCACGTCTGTTCCACAGTGGGTCAGTTCATCCTGCAGGACTGTGACATCCGTATACTGTGCGGCAACCGCGTCAGCCAGAAAATGATCGATGTCGAGCGGAATGCCGAACAAATTCCCCAATCCCAGGCGCGTGCCGTTGAGATGCTCGTGTAACAGATCCCGCTGATGCAGGTTTTGCAGGCACTGTCCGAGATCGAGTGTCGGATTAAGAAGCAGGAGGCGACGAATCCATCTGTGCCAATCCCGTCTTCGTAACGCGATTCGACCGAGAAGGTCCGGGGCCACGAGAGTGAGAGGCCGTTCCGGCCAATGTTCTTGGGCGAAGCTCAACACCGTATCGAGGTCGTCTTCAAGGGAGGTGAACGTGGTCTGCGAGGGGTCGCCATCGCTCAGGCCGATATGGCGGCTGTGGTCGTATCGCAGTACATGAAATCCGCGCCCAGCCAGCATATAAGCCAAGGCAATGTAGGCGTGCTGCGTTGTGCCGTATCCCGGGCAGAAGAGTACCAGCGGCTCGTGCGCTCCGCCGCCTTGCGTAGGAAAGTCATGACGTAACGTGATCGTATAGCCTTCACGGTTGCGTAGGTTGCGTGACTCGGTGAGGACAGGGGCGTCCCACTCGGATTCGGCCTGATTCTGCTCTCCGCGGAACCCGGCTTCCACGATGCTACGTAATTTCTGCTCTTGCGCGGAGGACAAACTGCCAAAGCGTATACCGATCCGATGTCGTTGTTCTTCCGTTGCTGCGGGACGGTGTGTCGACATCATCTCCGCCGGACGTCTCCAGACGATGTGTGCCGGCAATGGTTGATCGATCCCAGGTGATGGCGGGGTGCCGGACGCGATGGCGGTCGATTCCATGAGGTCGAGACGGATGAGCTGCGAATGTCCGGTTAAGACGGCAGCTGCAGGTACCTCGATGCACGCCCCGTTCACATTGAGATTGATGATCCTGCCGAATGGACGCGGCGTGACCGCTTCGGATTCCGTCATCTGTATGGGGCAGGAGATGCTCAGTCGAATGGCTTCGCGCCGATCTTCCGGCATGGCCGAGGATGGAAGAGAATCACGGCGATGGCTCGTTGTTTCCAGGGGGAGAATCAATCCTTCGAAGGTGATCTGCGGAGACCCCTCCTGCAGGCCTTCAAGCAGCGACCGGAGTATATTGCGCTCGTGTTCAATGGCCAGAGAAAACGAAATCACAAAATCCTTAATGGCTGGCAGAGATAATTCGGTTGAGGTGGAGCGCTCATGCACCACGCCCTGAAGTTCAAGAAAACTGACCGGTGTCTTGATGACGACATAGGCCGGCTGCAGATGGATGGAAGCCTCCATTCCTCGGATAGTCAGGAGCGCCCCTTCCGTACTCATATTGCGTAATAGGCCGCGAAGAGTCGTGCCGCCGATCGACAATTGGACGGGCAGAGAAAACGGCTTGCGTTCTGATCTGCGACGTTCAGGGTGTTGATGGAGAATGTATCTCGCTGGCGTGTGACTATCGAACGGGGGCGGCGAGGCCGGTGGCTCCGGTGATCCACTCCGCGAGAAGTCGTCCGAAGCCGGAATGCGAACGGTGATGGCTACGCCACTTTCGGGTGTATGTTCAACTTCGATGGCGCCTCGATGCGCCTGAACGATACGATGTGCGTGAAACAAACTCTCCGCCGGACGATCGTGCGTTGATTGACTCTCCGGCGGCAGACGCAGAGCGCCGGCACTTCCCCGGATCGTAAAGCTTGCATAGATACGAACCGGCTGCGAGGGCGATCCCACGTATTGCGGGTGCGCTCCCGAACTGTCTACGGCCAATGCTGCTGTTTGCAACACGAGCCTGGGAGTCATGTTGCGGGATGCGGATTGGGAGGCATAGGTGAGCAAGGTGTGAGCAAGGGTTTCCAGGGCCGAACGCGAACCAAGGATGACGGGAAGGTTGCCTGCAAAGCGGGTGGTGAGCAGAAACCGTGGGGCTTGGGTCTCACCTTGTGCCGTCCGGGCAACGGTCTGAAGCACGTCCTCTAAGTCAAGAGGCACCAATTCTGTCGTGGGAGCATGGATTGCTTCGGCCAGCTGGTGTCCTAGCCGGCTCGCTTGTGATGCCTGGGCGACCATCGTCTCAACATGTTGCTCGATCCGGCTGTCTTGGATCGAGGTCAGCAATCGTTGTGAGTCCTGAAGTAAGGACGTGAGTGGTTGCTGCAACTGGCGAGACACACGGGCCGCCTCACGTGAGAGGGTGAGTTGACGATCGGTTTCTTGAAGGCGTGATTCCAGTTCGGCCAGGCGGTTCTGTTGGGCCTTTTGTTGAGATAGATCGCGTAACAATCCGACCGTTCCGAGATACCGATTCGTGGAGTCGAAGAGTCCTTTAGCCGTGACTTCCACAATGAGGGGTGCCGGCGGAACATCTGGAGGGGGCTTCCGGTATAGAGTCAGTTCCATTCGGCGCGTTGAACGACTGCCGGCTCGGCGTTCATTCAATCGGAAACGCGCGGCTGATTCCTGTTGAGGCGGAAGTAAGAGCGAGTAGTGCCGGCCGGCAAGTTCCTCCGCCGTGTATCCGAGCATCACGGTGACCGTCGGGCTTACATAGACAAAACGACCTTCTGCATCAAGCTCATACAATAAATCGCTCAGTGTTTCGATCACGCGCAGGTGGCGTTGAAATGTGTGGTCGAGCTTCATTTG
Source organism: Nitrospira sp. (assembly GCA_009594865.1). GTDB lineage: Bacteria > Nitrospirota > Nitrospiria > Nitrospirales > Nitrospiraceae > Nitrospira_A. The sequence continues at coordinate 22,643 of VOPT01000047.1, forward strand.
CAGGTCGCGTTTTTCGAGGGCTTCCTGCACCGAAAAGAGGAGCTCTGTGATAAAGCCGGGAGATCGTTTGAAAAGCAAAAAGTCAGCTCCGTGTTGGAGCGCTTGCACCGCGGTGTGTGAGTCACTGTCGTTGGTCTGGAGCAGAATCGCGGCGTAGGGGGCATTGCGACGAAGTCGTGCCAGCAAATCGAGCCCTCGTTCCGGCCTCAGATCCTGATCGATGAGAATGATGTGCCAGTCACCCTGGCGGCTGAATGCAAGGGCATCGTCGGATGAGTAGCCGGCTTCGATGCGACAACCGACGAAGAAGCTCCGTAAGCTGGTGGTCACCAACTTGATTTCGTCGGGATTCTCGTTGATGAGGAGGATCTGCAGCGAAGGTTCAGGCAAGGACATGGAAGAGCTCATGGTCTTCACGCCGGGGCGCGTTCAGCGAGCCCGGAGGCTGTATGAGCCCCGGGGAATGCACCACCGTACGTTGATGAACATGATCTCCCTCTCAGGCAGACAAATCTGTCCTTCCCCAGCTGATTGGTCTGCATGAGTGGTTCAATATCATACACGTTCTTGAGAATCCCAGTCCGCCGCCCGAGGGGGCGGTTCCACTTCGGTAGGGGAAGGAAGAGACAAATTGGAAAATTGATGAAGCCCGAGAGCACCCGAGGCGGGGGAGGTGTTCGGATTGGAACGGGATCTCGTACGTCTCTTGTGCTAGTCCCGATGTCTGATCGGGTGGAGTCCCCAACAGTGGCCACACTGTGGGGGCACCCAAAGGCTCCGTCTAATGCGCCGAGGCAGTGGTCGATGCCTGCGGGCAAGCGCCAGGCGTCATATAGAGCAGATAGTTGCCCATGCCATGTTGGATATTGGGGTTTTGCAGCAGGTGGTGGTGGACCATGACCATTTCGTAGTTATCCTGTTTCGTCACGGGAAATCCTTTGCTGTCCCGATAGACCTGATGAGGCAGGAAGTCCCTGAACGTACCATCGGCATCGACTTCGGGGACAGTGCGGAGGAGCGTCTCGTTTGCGGTCTTATTCTCCAGCGCCACCATGAGCAACTCGTCATGTCCGTGGGGATAGGCAAACTTGACGCAACCATCCATGTTGAACTTCAGGGGTGCGGAGAGGACTGAGACTCCCGGCTTGATTTCGATGCCTTCGTCCGTCTGGTCCGGGCCCCGTTGCGCGAATTTGCTGTAGCACACAATGTTCACGCCCACCTGGTAGACGTCCATCTCCTGAACCTTCGCGCCCTTGGGTGCGACGTACATCGTGAAGCGAGCCATCACATCTTTCGTCGGAGGGGCCTTGTGATAGAAGGCCACCACAGACATCAGATTTTGGCCTTTGCCCAACTTCACTCCGTATCCGTCTGGGAAACGCGCTTCGGTCATTTCGAGTCCGGCTCCGGCAAAAAACAAGGGTTCGCCATCGCACGAGACGCTGGGTTTGTCATTGTTCAACATGAGAATGTGATGGAGATAATTCTTCGGGAGCGGTTTGCCATCCTTGGTAAAGACTTCGGATTTGTACCCGATCATGTAGGTGTCCTCGGGCAGTTGGAACACCTTCTTCGGCATACTGGATGCCAGATCGCCGTCATGGCCGGTCGGAAGATCGACAGGGCCGAAGGTGAGCGTGACGGTCTGATCCTCGATAGTGAGTTTCGTCTCACCCAAACTCGGCATGGTTGGGATGGCGTGATGATCGTGTCCGCCGCCAGCATAGACCATATTCGTGACGCCCAATAACATGATTAGCAATAGAAGCGCACGATTCATAGCCCCCTCCTCGTTGTAGCAGACCGGCCGTCCATGAGTGTGTGTGTGAAGCTCTGTAGGGAGTAACCGCCCGTCCGTTAAGGAGCCGTCGGAGCCGGGGTGAGTCGTTTCCACAGGTAGCTGCCGCCATGTTGCCGGGGCGGGATGTTGTCTCGGGTGCCGACACGCACATACCACCAGATGCCTTTGGCTTCCGTGCCATCCTCCGAGAGAATGACTTCAAAGGCACCCTCGCGATCGTTTCCCGTTTGCTTCCACGTGCCTTGCCAACGTCGATCGTTGAAGCTGGTCGTAGAAAATTGTCCTTCTTGCCAGGTGTAGGGACCGCTGCCCTGGGCGTTCAGTGTGGCGACGTACTTTTTATTGTCTTCGATTTCCGTGACTTCCCATTCGCCGCTCAGGTCGACGGCGTTCGGAACCGCCGGCGGCATATCCGAGGCCCGGTGCAGCAGCGCCAAACGGTCGGCGGCCGCCTGTTCCGTTGCGCTATCATGATGACGTGTGGATTCATGCCAGGCCACGAGGATCCATCGGCCGTCCCGTCGCTCCAACACACCGGTTTCCCGGAGTGGAAGGACCATGCGTTGGGTGAGATCGCCGGGGTTGCTGTAGCGAATATAGTCTAATTCCATGGCGAACCAGGCCACACCCCCGTTCCTCCACATGCGTAGGTCGGTGATGGGGATTTCCAGCTTGACCACCGAATCAAACTCGCTGCGCATATCGGCGGCCAGATCCGGCCATCCGACATATTTGCGGCCATCGATCGTATAGCCGATGGCATCCACGTCGTGCGACATATATTTCGACATGGTCGCGAGGTCCCGCTCGGCATTTGCCCGAACGAGCGTGCGCAGGGTGGCTTCCGGATCATGCGGCTCCTCGGCACGTGCCGCCGGAGCGCACAATATTATTGCCAGGAGCGGGCTAAGCAGGAGCCATCCCCGGACCAGAAGCCTGAATGGACGATGGTGATGCCGTTGTCGGTTCATAGAAGCGGGCACATTGATTTGAGGCTACCTGGTGCCTTGAGGCACTGTCAATGGATATTTGCCTGATCGGGCAGGCCGGTCATGGCGCAGGCCACGACGGTGACATTATCGATGCCGCCGGTATCGAGCGCCGCTTGAACGAGGGCCTGAGCCGCGAGGGGGGGATTGTCTCTATGCGAAAGGGCGATCTCCAGAATGCGTTCGTCCGGCAGCATGTTGGTGAGTCCGTCGGAACAGAGCAACAGCACATCGCCGATGCAGACATCGACGGGAAAGAGATCGCTCTGGATGACAGGTCCAAGCCCGATCGCCCGAGTCAGGATGTGACGGTCCGGATGCCGGGCCGCTTGCTCAGGAGTGAGGCGGCCCTCGCGCACAGAGTCGTCAACCAGGGTGTGGTCGCGAGTCAACTGCGTGGTGTGCCCCGCCCGGACGAGATAGGCCCGGCTGTCGCCGACATTGAGCACGAGGAGTCGAGGGGCGGGCAGAGTCATTAGATGGGCCATCACCAGGGTCGTTCCCATCCCGTAGAAGGACGGGTGACGGTCGGCATACGCGCGGACGGCCGCATGCGCCTGCTCTGCCATGGTGGTCAGGAGAAAGGACTGTTGCCCGGTATAGTCCTCGTCGGGGTTCTCGGAGCTGTGAAGGAGGGTTGGTGAAAAGTCGGCGAGCGTATCCATGACGATGCGGCTGGCCACGTCTCCGCCGGGATGTCCTCCCATGCCATCGGCGACAGCCCACAGGCGGCGCCGGTTATCGACGAGGAAGGCATCCTGATTGGTCGAGCGGACCAGTCCACGGTCTGTGTGCCCGTATCCTATCCAGTCCCACCTCTCTGGCGCGGTGTTCACGTTATCCGACCAGACCAAGAGACTGCGGTCCGTATCGCAAAGCCAGCCGCTCGTAGAGGCAGGTCGCGAGGGGCTCCAGGTTTTGGGTGTCGGCGGCGTTATACCGAACGAGTTGCTCCAGGGCGGCGTCGTGGCCCGCGCGGTAGCGGTGCCACAATCGAACCGCTTCCAATCCATCCAGCTGGAGCAGATCTGAATCCCGTGCGATCTCTAGCTCCCGTTCGATAGACTTCAACCCGCCTTGCAAGCCGACGCGTCGGGCCGCAAAGCAGAGATCGAAATGGGGGATCGACAGGCGCAAGCCGGTAAAGCAGGTTTGCAGATACGGCATGTCGAAGACCGTCCCGAAAAATGTGATGAGGAGGTCGGCTTGGTCGAGTTCCTCTTGAATGGTTTCCTGGGTGAGATCCTGGCCATGGATCAAGGTGCGCATCCGCCCCCGGCGATGAAGCCCGACGATGGTCACCTGCCCCTCGCGGGCCGAGAGTCCTGTGGTTTCAATGTCGAGATAAAGCGCGCGTGCACCGAAGGTCTGAAACAAGCGCCAATGGTCGCGGGTGTGGAGACAGTCTGCGAAATAGCGAGGGTTATGGAGGTCGAGGTGGTCCTGCGCGAGGGCCAGCTCTGCGTCATAGGCGGCTTTACGCGCCGGCGCGATGCCGGTCAATTGCGACTCCCGCCGGAAGGTCGCCCAATCGGCGATGCCGTCTTCCCACAGGCGCCGCTCAGTTGCCGGCCCGATACCGTTCAAATGGACAAACGTGGATGTCAGCATAGGGGTGGCCAGGAATCGGCCGGGCAGGATTGTAACCTTGATTTCAAGGGATAAACAAGTTAGAGTCCGCGACTGGTGCGGAGTTTCGTCATTATGGTGCGGCGCAGCGTATTACGGCGCAGATGAGGGATCATGACCACGAACGGGACGATGAAACGCATTCGAATCAAGGTCGGCGGCATTCAATTGGAGGCCGAACTGAAGGGAACAAAAACCGCCGAGGAACTCTATCAGGCCTTGCCGGCGGAGGGACCGTTGAATGTCTGGGGCGAAGAGTTCTATTTTAAAATTCCCGGCGTGAAAGATCATCGCGAAACGGCGACGACGCAAGTCAAAATCGGCGACGTGGCCTTCTGGGGAGCCGGCCAGGTCTTGGCGATCTTCTTTGGACGCACGCCGATGAGCATGGGGGCGGACCCTGTGCCTGCCGATCGGGTGAACGTCGTGGGACGGGTGTTGGGTGATGCGGCGACATTGCGGCAGGCTATGAACGCCAGTACGATTCGGGTGGAGCGCATCGAGCCGGCGCAACCGGTCGGGTAGAAGTTCGACGGAACATTCGACCGAGGAGTAAGGGCCATGAGATTGGCGAAAGAGCGGGTGCATCATATGGCGGATTCGGTGCTCACTCGATTGCACGAGTTGAGCTTCCTCGAGGTGACCGGAGATCGAAAGGCGCTCCGCGAGTCGTTGGAACACACGATGACAGAGGAGCTCATGGTGGAAGATCGCCTCAATGCCGAAGTGCGCCGGATGATGCAGCCCTATGAACGGCAGATCGAGCAAGGCCAGGTCGACTATCAGAAGATGTTCACGATGATCAAACAGAAACTGGTGCGTGAGCGCGGGATCATCTTATGAGTGGCGGCGCCACTCGCGACGGGAGCCCTAACCGTGATCAGTGATGACAAAGCCAGCCACCTGGCCCATTTGATACTCGGCGCGTTAAAGAAAAGCCCGCAGTGCAGGCTGACTGAGGATGATGGCAAGGTGTTGCGAGAGGTCAAACGCGTGGTCGCTGCTGAACTCGCCCTGGACGCGGAGATTGATAAAAAAGTGCGTGCCAAACTGGCGTCCTACACGAAACAGATCGTGGAAGGCAGTCCCGAATGGGACGTGATGTATCGCAAAACGTCCGAAGAAGAACAGAGAAAACGCGCCAAGCCGTAACTCTGCTGGCGAATGATATCAATGAGGTGGCATCGATGAGAGTCAGTCTCTGGATAGCCCTGTCACTGGTGGTGCTGTCCGTTTCGGCCTGTGCCCATGAGAAGCCCAAACCGCTCGTGCCTCTCGAACTGGCTTACGGAGTGAAGGCCGATGCGAACGCGCTGAACAACCAAGGGAGGCAGGCCTTTCTGGCCGGCCAGATGGCTGAAGCCAAAGATCTGTTCGGACAGCTGATCAAAGCCGTGCCGGATTCCGGGCAAGCGCATTACAATTACGGGTTGGCGCTGAACGCGTTGGGACAAACCGATCAGGCCCGCCAGGAATTCATCGAGGCGGCAAATCTGGCTCCCGGCGATAAAGTTATCTGGGACTCTCCGGCATTGCGTCCGTTCGGGAATCCGGAAGCCCCCAAGGGCCCGGCGAGGGAACATGCCTACGGGACGAGAAGGCCCACAATCGGCAGCGGCCCGCGCTAACGGCGACGGCAATTTTGAAGGAGAACGACGCGATATGGCAGCTGGAGTAGAAGTCGGGGCGAAGGCGCCGGAGTTTTCCCTTCCGGATCAGGACGGCACCCTTGTGACGCTCAAGAGTTTGAAGGGCAAGCAGGTCGTGCTCTATTTTTATCCCAAAGACGATACCTCCGGTTGCACGAAAGAGGCCTGCGATTTTCGCGATTCGCTGGGGGCAATCAAGAAGACCGGAGCGGTAGTGATTGGGGTCAGCAAGGACGGCAAGGCTTCTCACCAGAAATTTATCGCCAAGTATGGATTACCGTTTGCGCTGCTGAGCGATGAAGATGCGGCGGTGAGCACGGCCTACGAAGTCTACAAAGAAAAAAGCATGTACGGCCGCAAATACATGGGCATTGAACGCAGCACCTTTGTGATCGATGCAACCGGTCGAATCAAGGCTTCCTTTAGGAAGGTCAAGGTGCCCGGTCATGTCGAAGAGGTCTTGGCGGCACTGAAGGCCTAGCCTCGGTTCCGTTGCGGCGAGTGCGTCGTTCACTCCTCTGTAGCTCCTATGGACCCGCTGGAAAAACCATCCCATGCTCTCCGCGCCGCGGCCTTGTCTCTCGTGCCAGGGCTCGGTCATCTCTATATCGGTGAAAAGCGCGGCGGGCCGCTCCTTGCAGCAGGCTTGCTGCTGCTCATCGTGTGGATGAGCTGGTTGTCGTTCGCCCTCGTGCCGTTGCTCGGCCTTGTGTTGTTCTGTATGGGGGATACCTATCTCACCGTCAGCCGCGACCGCGGACTGTTTTCTTAATCACGCATGTGGTGTTCAGCAGAGAAAGCCAACCGTATCATGGCAACAGGTGTTCGTCCGGCATTACGCACATTGGCTTTGATTCTTGTGGCCGGTATCGGGATCGCGACGACTGCCGAAGCCGCCGGCAAGGTCCCCGGTACGTTGATCGTGCGCGATGCCCTGACGTTGCCGAATCATTCGGTTCGTATCGAAGCGCAGGTTGCGGTAACGACGGCAGGCCCGTCGTCGAGCGGTGTGGTGCTGCATCTGCAGATCGACGGCAAGGAAGTCGCCACGGGCAACACCGATGAGCGCGGACAGGTCTCATTCGATTATCTGGCAAAAATGCGGGGCACCAATGTGATCAGCGTGTCGGTCGATCCGGACGCTCCCGTTGCAGCGGAGAAAGTTGACGCAACCTTGTGTGTGTGGGAACGCCGGCGTCCGATTGTGGTGGTCGAAGTAGACGCGCTCATTCAACCGGCTCCCGCTTCGGCAGTTCCGGCACAGTCCCCGGTGATGGACACAACGGATGACGCGGGACCCATGCCGGTTCCAGAGGCCGCCGAGGAATTGTCTCGGCTGACGCAGTACTATTACAACGTGGTCTATGTCTGGAGTCACGAACAGGGTCCGATGGGTCATGCCTCGAGTGCACAGGTGCGTCGCTGGCTGGGGGCGCATCAGTTCCCTACCGGGTTCGTGGCGACGCCGACGCCAGGAGGGCTGAATGCGACCCTTGATGCGTTGAAAAGTGACGGGTGGACGACCATGAAATCCGGCATCGGTAGCACGAGAGGCTTTGCAGACATGCTCCTGCAGCATCGCATGGAGGTCGTGGTGGTCCCGGAATTGCCCAAAGGCGAACTGCCACGCAAAGCCAAGGGTGCGAAGGATTGGAAAGAGGTGCGAAAGAAGCTGTGAGCGTGGCTGCAATCCCTTTCTTGCTCGCGCAACGCGCGGCCTGAGAAGGCCCTCGTTGGACGCGCGCAGTTGAAAGGGATTACAGCCACGCTCATGGGGACGGGGGAGGTAGAGTAAAAGAGCTGGGAGGGCCGGGGAGCCATATGCTCGCAGAACGCGCACCTCAGAAGATGCTCGTTCGATGCGCGCAATCTATGGCCATCCGGACGCCACCTTTCGTGAGGTAAAGGAAAGACTGAAAGGACGGGGGAACGTATGTAGAAGAGCGCTGCACGGCGCAGTTGGATGGCCTGAAGGTCATTCACTCCGGGGGCGAATCATGGTATGTTCAGCGCCCAATCAGGTGACATCTCATTGAAGGAGCATAAGCCGGTATGTTGCTAGAAGGTAAAAAGGGATTGATCATCGGTGTGGCCAATAAGCACAGTATCGCCTGGGCCATCGCGCAGGCTGCCGCGCGGGAAGGCGCGCAGATGCTGTTCAGTTATCAGAACGAACGGTTGCGCGAAAACGTCGAAGAATTGGTCCAGACCCTGCCGGGCGCATCGGCCTGCGTGTGTGATGTCGGAGATGATAGTCAGATCGCCGCGATGATGAAACAGGCTTCGGAGAAACTCGGCCGGTTGGATTTTGTCGTCCATTCACTTGCCTTTGCGCCGCGCGAAGAACTCACCGGAGAATTTGTGAACACCACCCGCCAGGGATTTGCGACGGCCCTCGATGTGAGCGCTTATTCCCTCGTCGCGGTCACCAGGGCGGCGATGCCATTAATGACGGAAGGCGGTTCAGTCGTCACGCTGACCTATCTCGGCAGTGAGCGGGTTGTGCCGCACTACAATGTCATGGGCGTCGCCAAAGCCGCTCTTGAAGCGACGGTGCGCTATCTGGCCCACGATCTCGGACCGAGGAATATCCGGGTGAATGCCGTGTCCGCCGGACCGATCAAAACGCTGGCAGCGCGTGGGGTATCCGGCATCAGCAAAATGGTCGACCACCATCGTGCATTCGCGCCGCTGCGGCGGGCGACCGAGCAGGGCGAAGTCGGCGATACGGCGCTGTTCCTCGTGAGCCCGTTGGGCCGCGGCATCACCGGAGAGGTGATCTACGTCGATGGGGGATACCATATTCTCGGCTCCTTGGCGTCCGTCGACTAGGAAGCCGACAGTCCTATACGCCCGATCCCTGCTGCGCGTTGTCTCGGATTCATTCGAGGTCCGGTGGCAATGGAATCGGGCGGTGCTTTCTCCGCTCATGCTGGTTCTCTGCCTATTCACCCTCGACATGGCGAGCCTGCCACTGCCTGTCCTTTCTGCCCAACTCACGGCTAGAGAGGAAGACGGCTTGATCGGAACCGTTCGGTCCGTTGAAACTTTAGACAGTCTCCTGGCGCAAACCGATTACTACGATCCGCAGGGGCTTATTCTCGAACGGGTTCAGGGCGGGAAAGACACGTCCCAAGGCCTATGGCCGCTGCGATTTACGTATGTTTACAACCAGGATGGAAGACGTGTCGCCGAAGTAATCCGCGATGCACGGGGCGAACTCGTGAAAGAAACCCGTGTGGTCTATGATGCGCAGGGCAATCGGTCGGCCGAGTTGTCGGCATGGGGCGATGGGACATTCGAGAATGTGTCCCTCTATGACTATGACGAGTCTCGGCGACTCAGGCGAGGCCTTCATTACAATGCGGTGCAGGTCGTGAACCGGAACCTGTACGCCTATGATGCCGCTGGGCGCCTGACACGGGAGCGATTCGAGCGGAATTATCGATATGACGCGGCGGGGCATCAGATCGTCACGACGGATCGATTCGATGTGGGACATGATGTGGCGATCAGCTACGACGAACGCGGGCACGTGCAGCAAAAAATCGTGTCGGACCTGCGAGGACGGAGGCAAGGGCATTCGGAGTTTCTCTATGATGACCGTGGTAGTCAGATCGATGAACGTAGCTATGATGCCGCCGGTCGGCTCACTGACCGCAAGACCTACCGGTATGTATACGATACGGCGGGAAACTGGATTACAGAGACGTTTGAGTGGTGGGAACTACGCGACAGTGAACCCCGGATCAAACAAGCGCATATCCGTGAGCGCCGGATCACGTACCACTAACGCCTCTCGCATGGACTCTCGATGAGTCAGCGCTCATCATGCAACGTTATGAGACTCGTTCATCGCTGCGGCGTGAATTTCCGATGCGTAAGATGCGATGCCGGTGGAGGACGATGGTGCGTTACTTAAACATACTGCAGTGTATCGTGACTGCCCTGTTACTGTGCGGCGCCGGCCAAGTGGAAGGTCGGGCCGGGGATTCCCCGCAGCAGTTGCCCACTCACGGGCCACTACGACAGTCTCCTGACAATCCACGGTATTTCGCCGATGCGGACAACCGGATCGTCTACGTGACCGGGTCCCACACCTGGGAAAACTTTCAGGATGTCACGCAGGTGTTCGACTATCCGGCCTATCTCGATCGTCTGACCACGCTGCATCATAATTTCATCCGCATGTGGGTCACTGAATCGATCCATTCAGACGGCGGGTGGCTCATGAATCCTCCCCCCAATGAAAAGGATATCGCACCGCTGCCGTATCTGCGGACCGGGCCTGGCCTCGCCTTAGACGGTGGGCCACGATTGGATCTGTCACGCTTCAACCCGGATTACTTCGAGCGGCTTCGAGCGCGGGTGAAGCAAGCGGGGCAGCGCGGCATCTATGTCTCCGTCATGTTCTTTCAAGGGTTCAGTGTGGTGACGCCGGGAGGATGGAAGGCGCATCCGCTGAACGGCGAGAATAATGTGAACGGCATCGACGGCGACGCCAACGGCGACGGGCTGGGCTTGGAAGTGCATCGATCGCCAGGACCGCAGGTGCTGGAGATCCAAGAAGCGTATGTGCGCCAGGTGCTGGAGACACTGCATGATTTGGACAACGTGCTGTATGAAGTAGTGAACGAGGCCACCCCTGAGTCGGTCGGCTGGCAATACCATTTCATTCGCTTCGTCAAACGGTATGAGCGTGAGCGAGGTTTCATGGCGCATCCAGTCGGCATGACCTTTTTTCAACTCGGAGAATTCGGCGGCGGTGAAAACCGCACTCTCTTCGAAAGCGAAGCCGACTGGATCTCACCAGGCGGATACACCAAATACGCGCGGAATCCCCCGACGACCGATGGACACCATGTGCAGGTACTGGACACCGATCATATCCACGGCATCGGTGGCGACCAGGAGTATGTCTGGGAAAGCTTCATGCGCGGGTACAGCCCCATCTACATGGATCCCTTCGACGCGGTTCATGAGTTGACCATCGGGGAGCCGGTGTTGAACGAGCCGCAGCATGAGCGCGCGCGGGTGGCAATGGGGCAGACGCGCCGGTGGGCGGACAGGCTGAACTTGAAGCGTGTCACTCCGCAAAGCGAGCTAGCTTCGACCGGGTATTGCCTCGCTGATCGGGGGGGTGAGTATTTGATCTACATTCCTGCCGGCGGCGCGACGGCTGAATCCGGCGCTGCAAAGGCGACTCGACCGGTTACCGTGAATTTAAACGGCGCGAGCGGCACCTTCACCTTGGAGTGGATGGAACTCGAAACCGGAAGCGCGAAACAGGAAGGTGTCCTGATCGGCGGAGGCGAACGCATGTTCACCGTGCCCTTCCCAGGCAGCGGGTTGCTGCATCTCCGGAAGGCGCAATAGGGTGCTGATATTGTTGCCCCTTTAAAGGCGCTCGTAGGTTCGTTGTGCGAAGAGGAGTTGGGGATAGACTCCTGAATCTGCGCAGAAACTCCCGTCCGCTTTTCCATCTCGCTTGGGTCCCGGGAGTTCAACATGACTATGTTCTCCAGTCTCATTAAATGTGAATTGAACATACCCGTATCTAGGAGAGTCGAACCTGGGCCTGTCCTTGACATGCACACGATATTCTCCCTTCATTAACAGGGCTCGTGCTGGAGTCGTCTCGTTAAGACCGTCGTAGTTCTTTCCGTACTCGACTTCGTCAATCGATCGCTCGCCATTGAGAGACCAGGCTGGATCCCATTGATTGTTTCCAATCCTCTGTTGAACGATCAGCTCGGTGACGTTGTGCTTTGTACGCGTCGCCGCCCCAATATCGAAGAATCGAAAATAAATTGCGCCGTCATATTTTCCCTCTGCTTTGACAATGAAAGCTCGCGAGCATGACGATAGGGCGCCGAGAAAAGTTGCAATCGATACAAGGAGGATCACTGCTTTTCTTGCCATGCTGTCCCTTGTGTCTACCGCGCTTGAAGGGTTGAACCTGGTGAGGAGCTTATAGCCTGAATGGGAGCTCTACTAGCCGAATTAGCTGGAACGTTTACGGCGTCAGCGGTACCGTGATGGGGCTGCCGGGTTTGGCCTCGCTTGATGGCCCGGCGCCTTCTTGGGGCAGGATGCGGAAGTGGGTGACGGCAAACGACACGGCTTGCCCGACGACAAAATTGCAGCGGCGAAACTCTTCTTTGTTCATGCGTGAGCGGAGAATCAGCCCGTCCGCGGTTTCAATTTCCAACCGGTACGCGACACCAAGAAAGTAAATGTGGCGGAGTTTGGCCTGCTGACGGTAGCGGGTCGCATCTTCGGCCACCTTGACGTAGTAGGGTCGAAATCCAACCTGCAACTTTTGGCCGTCCGAAAATCCGGGAGCGGGGAATTCCAATGAGCCCACCTGCACCTGATTGCGCCGCACGATACCTTCCACGATATTCATCGAGCCGATAAAACGAGCGACGAATTCCGTGGCCGGCTCTTCGTAGACGTCGGCGGGCGTGCCCGCCTGTTCCAGCTTGCCTTTAGAAAAGACGATGATGCGGCCTGAGACTTCCATCGCTTCTTCCTGGTCGTGAGTCACGAAGAGACTGGTCACATTCAGATCCGTATGCAGACGGATGAGCCACTCGCGTAATTCCTGCCGGACCTTCGCATCAACCGCGCCGAACGGTTCATCCATCAACAACACGGAGGGGCGTGGCGCCAGTGCCCGCGCGATGGCGACACGCTGCCGTTGTCCGCCGGAGAGCTGGTGGGGGTAGCGGCTACCCAGTCCATCCAGGCTCATCAAGAAAAGAAGTTCCAGCACCCGCTGTTCGATATCCTGCCGGGTCCACTTTTTGATCTTGAGGCCGAAGGCGATGTTGTCGAAGACCGTCAAGTGTTTGAAGAGCGCGTAATGTTGGAACACGAAGCCGATGTTGCGTTCCTGTACGGTGAGGTCGTTGACTCGTTTGCCATCAATGAAGATGTCGCCTGAGGTCGGGACTTCCAAACCGGCAATCAGCCGCAATACCGTGGTCTTTCCGCTGCCGCTGGGCCCGAGCAAGCCGAGCAGTTCGCCTTCGTTCACCACGAACGAGACATTGCCGACCGCTGTGCCGGAACCGAACTTCTTGGTGAGCCCACGTACTTCAATCTTCACTGGGTTACTGCGCTCCCGCTTCCGCGACGGTCGTTTCAGCCCGGGCCTTGGCGATTTCCAGCACGGTGAGGATCGCGAAGGAGACGGCGAGCAGAGTCAAGGCCACGGCATTGGCCGCCACGTAATTAAAATCGACATAACTTTGATAGATATGCAGGGTCGCGGTCTGCGTCAGCAACAGGATATTGCCGGACACGACTAGGACCGCGCCGAATTCGCCGATCGCCCGCGCGACGGTGAGGGTGGCACCATAGACCAGTCCCCAGCGCAAGGCAGGGAGGGTAACTTTCACAAAGACCTGCCACTCGTTAGCGCCTAGTGTTCGGGCCGCCTCTTCTTCTTCGGTTCCCAGTGTCTGAAGCAGCGGCGTGAGTTCTCGCACCATGAAGGGAAACGTGACGAACAGGGTCGCAAGAATCATGGCGGGCAGCGCGAAGAGCACCTTGATATGAGCTTGGCCGAACCACGCGCCCAGCATGGTGTCCGGGCCGAAGAGCAGGATCAGCATGAATCCGGCGATCACGGGCGACACGGCGAAAGGCAAATCGATCACCCCGCTGATCAGGCTGCGGCCCCAGAACTGTTGGCGGGCCAACACCAGCGCCGTCAGCGTGCCGAAGATCAGGTTGAGCACGAGGACGATCAGCGTGATTTCTGCGGTGAGGGTAAACCCGTGCAGCGCTTCCGGCCTCGTGATCTCCGTCCAGAAGGCCGTCAGCCCCTCACTGAAACTCTGATTCGCCATGTAGAGGATCGGGCCCACCAGGAGGACCAAAAAATAGAGCCAGACGATCCCGATCAACAGCCAGCGCATGCCCGCACTCCCATTACACGTAACACAATCTCACACCCGGTCGATCTTCAATGTGCAGCCGTGGGCACTGCCGAATCATGGCCTGGTTGTTCATGCCGGTTCGACCAGCGAAACAGTTTGGGTAACCGTTCGCCGGGACGCCGGGTCAGCCGTTCCAACAGCAGCAGCACCACGAACGAAATGAGGAGAATCAACACCGAGACGGAGGTCGCCGCCTGGGGGTTGTAGCTCTCGATTTCTCCATAGACGTATACCGACGCCACCTGCGTCTTCATCGGGATATTGCCCGCCACGATGACGATGGAGCCGAATTCGCCCAGCGCTCGCACGAAGGTGAGGAACACGCCGGTCAGCAGTCCGGGCAGAACCGACGGGACGGTCACTTTCCAGAATGTGGTCCAGGGACTCGCTCCGAGCGTGAATGCCGCTTCTTCCTGATCGCGCTCCAGTCCCATCAGCACCGGCTGGAGTGAGCGAATCGTAAACGGCATGGTGACAAACAGCATGGCCAAAATGATGCCTGGCTGGTTGTACAGCACTGTCAGGCCACCTTGTTGGAGCCAGGTGCCGAGGACGCTCGTCGGGCCATAGATCGCGGCAATCATCAATCCGGCGACCAGGGTCGGGATAGCGAAGGGCAGATCGACCAACGCATTCAAGAGCCAGCGGCCGGGAAATTCATAACGCACGAGCACGAGCGCCGAGAGGGTGCCGAAGACCGCATTGATGGCGGTGGCAATCGCGGACGTCTCAATGGTCAACCACAGTGCGGCCGCCGCTTGAGGGGCTGATAAATCCTGAATGAAACGGTCCCATCCCGACGCGATGGATTGTTGCGTGAGGGTGGCCAGCGGAAGAAAGATCAGCAGCAGGACGTACCCCACCGCAGCGGACCGCAGCGCCAGGCCCAAGAGCATGTGTGATGTCATGCGTCTTTTCCCTGTTCTTGGTTACGTCCGCCTCTGTTTGGCATGCGACCATTCCCACCGCTGGCTGGCGTGTTCAGCATCCTGCGACTATTTTTTTGAGACGTCTTCGACAATCTTCGTCCACACACCCTGTGCGCCGAACAGTTTGTTGCTCACGGATTCCCATCCACCAAGCTCCGCAATGGTGAACAGGCGGGCCGGTTGGGGCATGGAGGCAACTGATGCAGGAGCTGCTGCGCCGCGATCCAATGGTCGAAATCCCAGTTCGATAAACGCGGCCTGCGCCTCTGGGCCATGGAGAAACGCGACGAATGCTTCGGCGAGATCCCTGACCTTATGCCGATCGGCATACGTATCAACCACGGCTGCCGGGTTTTCGATCCAGACCGTTTCCGCCGGCACGATGAGTTCGTAGGGACGTCCGCTCTTCACACGCGGCAATAATTCGTTTTCATAGGTCACGATCACATCGCCCACGCCGCGTTCGAAGGTCGTCACCGATTCCCGGCCGCTTTTATCCATGACCTTTACGTTGCGCTGAATACGCGTGAGCAGGTCGATCGCCTGCGTCGCTGCTGCCTCTGGAGCTACCGGCTTTCCCGCCCGTTGTTCGGCCAGTTTCAGTCCTGCGCCATAAATCGCGATCACATCCCACATGGCGCCGCCGGAGGTTTTGGGATTGGGGTACAAGACTTCGATGCCAGGCCGCGCTGCATCTTCCCAGCCCTTCACCCCTTTGGGATTGCCTTTCCGAACGCCGAGCGCCACGACCGAGGCGGAGATCATGCCGCCGTGCGGGGCTTTTCGCCAGTCATGCGTAATCAGGCCGGCTTTGGTGATTTGATCGACATCGCCTTCCAGCGAGAGCACGGCGACATCCGCATCAAATCCCCCGATGATGGCGCGCGCCTGGGCGCCGGAGGCTCCATAGGAGCTGCGCACGCGGACATCCTGCCCCGTTTTCTGTTTCCAATACCGTTGGAAGGCGGGAATGATGTGTCGCTCGTAGGCTTCCTTCGGCACGCTATAGGCGGCCAGAATCAAATCACGGGTCTCGGCGGCGTGGCCCGGTGTGGCCGGGAACGTGAACAGACTCCAGGCTGCGATGACGGTGAGCGTCAGTGTCGTGATCGTACGGCCGATGGTGCGCATCAAGATCCTTCCGCCAGTTTGGTATGGGCAAATCGACTCAAGGTGTAATGGTCGAGAATGTTGGCAATGGCATCGCGCACTTCCCCCATGGCCTGCTGTAACGGGCAGGAGGGTTTGGCGGCGTAGGGACAGTCTGAGCATTTTTGATAGGCGGTTTTGCTGACACAGCTGATCGGCGCCAGTGGTCCGTCCAGGATACGGATGACCTGCCCGAGCGTGATGTCTTCCGGCGATTTGATCAGCGAATACCCGCCGCGAATGCCGCGCCGACTCGCCAGCAGCCCGGCGCGTTTGAGCGCGAGCAGAATCTGTTCGAGGAATTCCACGGGGATGTTCTGCCGTTCGGCAATCTCATGACGCTGGAGCACGCGTCCCCCGTAGGTCTCGCAGAGCTCGAGCAGTGCCCGGAGCCCGTATTCACTCTTTTTAGAAAACTTCATAGTCGAGGCAGTTGTCTAGTGAGTTGCTCAAGATTTGACAGAATAAACCTTGGGATGTCGTGATTCAAGCGCCTTGTGGCGAAGGGACAGGCCGAGTGAACAGCAGTTGGTCGTCCCAGCACAAAGCGAGTTGAGCGATCCAAGAGTAGATTGATGAATCTTTTGCGGCACCGGATCGAAGCCCGGCTTACAGCGACCGACCTATTGAACCAGGATCTCGCCGAGGTGGAGTGCGCGGAGTTGACGTGGAATCGGACTACCCAGAATTGCACGGACATCTCAGTGAGGAGAGAACGGCTTTCTTCATCAGTCCCAACGACGCAGCTCAGCCGCCGCTTGACCTTCCCCCGATTTCACAGACACCTCCAGAAGGAGGAGAATGATGCAATCGGAGGACAGGATGAGCACGAAGACACGACAGTCGTATCCGGAGGCGTTGAAAGAAGAAGCGGTGCGCTTGGGCCGAGAGTCCGGCCACCCGGTCGCCCAGGTGGCACGGGATCTGGGCATTGCCGACCATCTGCGCTACCGGTGGCGGGCGGAGCAGCAGGCGGCAGAGGGGCGTGGGCAGACCCGGCACTCCCTCCGAGCCGAGCAGGCGGAACTGGTGCGGCGGCGACGTGAACATGCCGTGTTGACGCAGGAGCGGGATTTTTTACGACGTGCGGCGGCGTTCTTCGCGAAGGAGTCGCGATGAGATACCGGGTGATCCAGGAGCACGACCGTCGCTATCCGATCCGCCTGATGTGCCGGGTGTCAGCGGTCATTCAATAATCCCCAGATGTGGTCATTGAATTCTCCCCACCCTC